>JAFZQX010000026.1 GCA_017620205.1 Clostridia bacterium
CAACAAAATAAAAAGCTTCGCATTTTTTGCGAAGCTTTCTTTAAGTAATTAACGAACAGCTATAAAGACTCTAAATATAACTCTGTATTTGCTTTATGCGGTCTGCGCATTTTATCGAGGCGAAAGAAAGGCAAAGAGAAAATAGTGCAGAATGGACAAATGGAACCCGAAGGCGTACAAAGGTACGTCGAGAGGTGACATTTGTTCATAGCATAAAGCAACAAAATAAAAAGCTTCGCATTTTTTGCGAAGCTTTCTTTAAGTAATTAACGAACAGCTATAAAGACTCTAAATATAACTCTGTATTTGCTTTATGCGGTCTGCGCATTTTATCGAGCCGTTATCTCTGCTGCTGGAGTGTGTAATGTACGTCTTCAGCCTTTTCTTCGTCCGTGTACTTACGGAGAGTGTTGATAACTTCGCCGTTATTCCACTTTCTGTCGCCTACATCCTCAGTTGTACCCATAACGGTAACATTGAGCTGTCTGTGTCTTGCGCGAACGTGATCCCAGTCGATGAAGTAAACGTGAGCGAATTCGCCGCCGTCTAAAACGCCGTCTTTAATTGTCATTGTTTCGCTTCTGCCGAAGAATACGGAACGAAGGTGACCGTCTGTGTTCATGCTTGTGAAGTCGCCGGGTTCGTTTACGTATCTGCCGAACTGAGCGTGGATCGGGCCGGGATGACGGTACTGATGTTCTTCTGCGAAATCGGGAATCATTTTTCTCATGATATCGAGGAGGTCATGCTGGAGAAATTCAAGGTCGAAAGAGTCGATATCGTGCGAGCATTCCTGAACCATAACGGAGCAGGTTGTGTGGTGGGAAGCGATACAAACGGTACCGTTCTTTACACCGGAAGCCTCAACGATTTCTATGATTTCCTTTGATACGTCGTGGAATGTCGGAATCCAGCCTCTTGACTGAAGTTCGAGTTCCTTTTGAAATACTTTAAATTCCATGTCTCATTCTCCTTTATCTTTTATAATATAAAAATATTATGCGTAAATTTAACCGCTATTTCTAATTATATACACAGATAGTGTAAAAGTCAATGATTTTTGTTTAAAAATTTTTCACATAAAATAGGAAGGAGTTGGGCAAAAGGTTGACTTTAATGATAATTTGTGGTATTATATACAACTGAGTAATTATATGAAGGGAACAGATAAATGAGAGATACAGTATGTGTTTTGGGCGTAAATGTTGACAGAGTTAACATGCAAAGCGCCGCAGAGCGCGCAAAAGAATATATAAAAACGGGCGGCGCGGTGTTTACGCCGAACCCCGAAATAATCATGAAAGCTTATAAAAGCGAAGAATATAAAAACGTTTTAAACAGTGCCGATATGGTAGTGCCTGACGGCATCGGCGTTGTATATGCCGCTAAAATCCTTAAAAAACCTGTTCCGGAGCGTGTTGCGGGATATGATTTGACATGCAATATGCTTAAATACGCGGGTGAAAATGACATTCCCGTTTACATCTACGGCGGTAAAGACGGTATTGCCAAAAAGGCGGCGGAGAATATCGAGCACGACTTCGGCGCGAAGGTTTGCGGCTATCAGCACGGCTATCACAAGGATACGCAGTTTATAATAGACGAAATTAAAGAAAAGAAACCGGGCATTGTTTTGGTTTGCCTCGGTGCGCCGAAGCAGGAAATGTGGATTATGGAAAACAAGAAAAAGTTTTCCCCCTGCCTTATGATAGGCGCGGGCGGCAGCGCGGACGTTTTGGCGGGTGAAGCCAAGCGCGCTCCCGATATATTTATAAAAATGCATCTTGAATGGTTTTACAGACTTTTAAAGCAGCCGTCAAGATTTTTCAGAATGATGGTTTTACCGCAGTTTATGATAACCGTTTTATTTAAAGGAGACAGAAAAAATGCTTAAAGTTACGCTTATTGAACATACGCCAAACCCCGAAAGGCTTGTGGCGGCGGCGGCAAAGCTTTGTTATTCGCACATGGGCGTTGACGAGATTTATAAAAAGGGCGATGACGAGGACGTTTCTCGTTTTATAAAAATGCTTTCCGATTTAGGGCATGAAAGCCCAATAGAGCATGTAACGTTTACATTTGGTATAGAGGGTGTAAGCCGGTCGCTTTTAGCGCAGCTTACAAGGCACAGAATAGCAAGCTACAGCGTAAAAAGTCAAAGATACGTAACGGAGGGCAGCTTTGAATTTGTAACGCCGCCCGAAATTGCGAAGGATGAAACGGCACTCGCTCTTTACCTTGAATCCATGAAGCAGGCGCAGGAAAAATACGATAAGCTTGCGGAGATTTTAAAAGAAAGACACAAAAAAGACTTTTTGGCACAGGGCAAGGAAGAAAAGGAAGCCGCGCGCCTTGCTGAAAAGAAAGCTATTGAGGACGCAAGATATGTGCTCCCGAACGCCTGCGAAACAAAGCTTGTTGCAACTTTTAACGCGAGAAGCCTTCTAAATTTCTTTAAGCACCGTCTGTGTGAAAGAGCGCAGTGGGAGATAAGAGATATGGCTTATCTTATGTATAAAGAGGTAGCGGCCGTGGCGCCCACACTTTTCAGCAAAGCCGGCCCGCCGTGCGCGTTCGGCGCGTGTCCCGAAGGCAAAATGACTTGCGGCAAGGCGGCGGAAAAGAGAAAAATTTTCGCGGGAAAATAATAACTGTTTAGCCTTAATAAAAGGCGGAATGGAGATTATATGCTTATAGTTTTTGAAGGCGTTGACGCCAGCGGCAAAGCTACGCAGAGCGAACGCGTTTTTGAATATTTAAAAACAAAATACGATACGAGAAAAATATCTTTTCCCGATTATGACAGTCCGTCCTCCGCGCTTGTTAAAATGTATCTCGCAGGCGAGTTCGGAGAAAAGCCCGAAGACGTTTCGCCCTATGCGGCGTCCGCTTTTTACGCGGTTGACAGATACGCTTCTTTCAAAAAAGATTGGGGCGGCTTTCTCGCAGACGGCGGTACTTTGGTTGCCGACAGATACGTTACAAGCAATATGATACACCAGGCGGCAAAAATAAAAGATACCGCAGAGAAGGATAAATATCTTCACTGGATATACGATTTTGAGTATGAAAAATTAGCTCTTCCCAAGCCCGATAAAGTTATATTTCTCGATATGCCGCCGCACTTTGCACGCGAGCTTATGCGTGAGAGGGCAAATAAAATAACGGGCGAAGCGGAAAAGGATATACACGAAAAGGACGCGGAGTATCTCCGTCGCGCATACGAAAACGCGGTTTACGTTGCGGAAAAATTCGGCTGGGAAAGAATAATATGTGCGAAAGACAGCGTCAGAAGTATTGAAGATATAACAAACGAGATAATAGAAAGAATCGGCTTATGAAATTTAAAAAAGTAGATATTTCGGACAGGGATATAATATTAAAATATTTAAAGCCCGGAAATATTTTCGGTGCGCACCAAAGCTTTACGAATATGTTTATATGGCAGGAAGGCTATAACATAGAGTACTGCATAAAAGACGGCTTTTTTATAGAAAAAAGCAGTTTTCAAAGCGATGTGCCGTTTTTTATTTTTCCCGAGGGCGAAGGAGATTTAGTATCCGTTTTAAACTCGGTTTCGGATTATGCGCAATCGAAAGGCTGTAAACTTAATTTTACACAGCTTTCGGAGAAACAGGCGGATTTTTTGGAGAAAAACTTCAAAGGGAAATTCCGCTTTGAAGAGAGCAGAAGCTCTGCGGAATATGTTTATGAAGTAGATAAAATGATAAATCTACCGGGCAAAAAACTGCACGCGAAGCGAAACTTTTTAAACGGCTTTAAAGCAAGTTATGACTTTGAATACAGAGATATTACGGAAGATAATATAAAAGAGGTTAAGGAGTTTTGCCTCTCTCTTGTTGAAAATAAAGAGGGCAGGGACGATGAGATAATCTCGATACATAAACTTTTTGATAACTTTAAAGAGCTTAAAGTTGCCGGCGCGGCAATTTATATAGGCGGCAAGGTGATAGCCGCGACAGTCGGCGAAATGCTCTCGCCCGATACGGCGGTTATACATCTTGAAAAAGCGGACACATCTTACCGCGGCGGCTTTGTCGCGATAAGCAGCATGTTTCTCCAAAACCGTTTTGCGGACGTTAAATACGTAAACCGCGAAGAGGATATGGGCATTGAAGGATTAAGAACTGCGAAAATGTCATATCACCCGTGCCGCTTGGTTAAAAAGATTACGGCGCGTGAGATATAGAGGAAAAGTATGAATATTAAAATACCGCGCGATGAAGACACCGGAAAAATAAAAAAGCTTTGGAAAACATGCTTTGGCGACAGCGACAGCTATTTAGACCTTTTCTTTAAAACAATTTATAAAAAGGAATTGTCGCTTTGCGTTTATGAAAACGGAGAAATAGCGTCTTTTATGATGAGCATACCGAAAACGCTTTACGTAAACGGTGAAAAGGTTAAAGCCGCATATTTCGGCGGCGTTTGCACAAGCCCTTTATACAGAAACCGCGGCATCGCTTCGGACATGATAAAAAAAGCCATAGAAGAAGCGGCGGGGCGCGGTGAGGTGCCGTATCTTATTCCGTTTCGCTGTGATTTTTACGAAAGGCTCGGGTTTTCTTTAAAGTCGCATTTAACCGTTTTAGAGGGTGACATAAAAGACCTTTTGCAGTATAAAACGGATTATAAAGAGAAAGAAAACTTTTTGGAAATTTACAATGCGTTTTGCATGGGCAGAGATTTTTATGAGGCGCGTGATAAAAGCAATTTTGATTTGACAAAAAGCTTTATGAAAGTATACGGCGGCGATGCGTTTAGTACGGAAAACGGATATATGTTTTACAGCATAAAAGACGGCGTATTTCGTGCCGAAGAAATTGCATATAAAAACGGGCACGGTTTTTGTGAAATGATGTCTTATATTGCGGACAGCGGTGCGGAGCGCTTTTACCTTCGCGGCGCATACGATATGACACAAATGCTCAGAGTAACTTCTGCAAAGCTTAAACCCTGCGCCATGGTGTACGGCAATATTAATCTTAAAAGAAACGTCGAAAACTATATAAACATGCCCATTTGGGATTAGAAAGGACACGATATTATGGTATATATTTTTCTTGCTGACGGATTTGAAGAAATTGAGGCTTTGGCGCCTCTCGATATCTTGAAAAGAAGCGGAATTGAAGTTTTAACCGTAGGCGTTACGGGCAAAACCGTTTCGGGTGCGCACGGCGTAAAAGTTCAGGCAGATATTCTGCCGGGCGAGGTTGATCTCACCAAGCTCCGGGGCGCAGTATTGCCGGGCGGTATGCCGGGCGCCGATAACCTTGCGGCAAGCAAAGAGGTAGCGGACATTCTGGAATTTGCGTATAAAAACGATCTTTTAATAGGCGCTATCTGCGCGGCACCGTATATTTTAGGTGAACGCGGATATTTAAAAGGCAGGAAAGCCACGTGCTACACGGGCTACGAAGCAAAGCTTATAGGCGCTAAATGCACGGGCAAGCCGGTAGTTTGCGACGGCAATATAATAACCGCACGCGGCGCGGGCGTGGCGCTTTCGTTCGGTTTCGAAATTGCGGCAGCTTTAAAAGGCAAAGATACCGCAAAGAAAGTAAAGATGAGTATGCTATGCGAGTAAGGTGATAAACAATGAAAAACACTAAAGCAAAATCGAAAAAACCGGCAGCACTTATTATACTGCTTGCGATAATTATAGCCATAGCGGCGTATTTCGTCCATGACTATGTCGGCTCTCCCGGCAAGGAAGTAATGATAAATATCGAAAGCGGTATGAGCACGGGCGATATTTATACGGCGCTTAAGAAAAACGGCGTAATCGACAGTAAACGCCTGTTTGCGTTTTTCGCAAGAAACGATGCAAAGGATTTTAAAGCAGGAAACCATACGCTTCATAAAAATATGGGCTACAAAGCCGCATGTGAAGAACTTAAAAGAATAGTAGCGGCGGAAGACGATATAAGCGTAACTATTCCCGAAGGCTATAATATCCGCGAAATGGCGGAGCTTATGGAGGAAAAGGGAATAAAGAGCGCGGACGATTTTATAAAGGCCGCAAACGGGAAATACGATTATGATTTTCTGCCGCCCGTAAAAGACGGCTATCTTGAAGGATACCTTTTCCCGGAGACATATACGCTGTCACCGAAAATGGAAACAAGAGAAATAGTTGATATGATGCTGCGCGAGTTTGATTCTGTTTTTACGGATGAAGACAAAGCGCGCGCAGAAGAGCTGGGCATGACAACGCATGAGATTATAACGCTTGCTTCGATTATAGAAAAAGAAGCGGCGGTTCCGGATGAGCGCGAGCTTGTTTCGTCCGTTTTCCATAACAGACTGCACAGCGATGAATACCCGTATCTTCAGTCCTGCGCTACGGTGCAGTATGTTCTGCCCGAAATAAAAGAAGTGCTGTCGGACGAGGATATAAAAATAGATTCTCCGTATAATACATATAAATATAAGGGACTGCCTCCGGGACCCATTGCGTCACCGGGGCGCGCCTGCATAGAAGCGGCGCTTTATCCCGCGAAGACAAACTATTATTTCTTTGTATCAAACGGCGACGGCACGCAGACGTTTTCGGAGACTTATGACGAGCATCTGCAATCGGGAATAAACAGATAAGGTTGATAAAATTGGACAGAAATATAAACCATGATTATGTAACAAAATATCTGCGCGCCCTGCTCCCCAAAAGGGAAGGACTTTTGCGCGAAATTGAGGAAAAATCGGCAGAGGAAGACACATATGTTTCAATAGCGGAGCCCGAAACGGAGCAGCTTTTGCGCGTTTTAATCCATATTTCAAACGCCAAGAGCGTGCTTGAAATAGGAACGGGCAGCGCGTATTCCGCAATTTCGATGGCTATGGAAGGGTGCTCTGTCACAACTATAGAAAGATACGAAAAAAACTTTAACATTTCGCTTCAGAATATAGAAAAGTCAAAGATAAAGCGTATTAAACCGCTTTTCGGCGAGGCAAGTGATATTTTGCCTAAACTAAGCGAAACATTCGATATGATTTTTCTTGACGCTGCGAAAGGACAGTATCTAAACTTTTTGCCGTCCCTTTTGCGCCTTTTAAACGAAGGCGGCATATTGGTATCGGATAACGTTTTGTATAACGGCATGACCGCCATGGAGGGTATTGCGGTAAGAAGAAAGGTAACTATTATAAAAAGACTTCGCAAATACCTCGAAGAAATTTCAAAAAACCCATATCTTTTAACTACCGTTTTGCCTATAGGCGACGGCGTTGCGATTTCATATAAGAGGAAGGAAGAACTTAAAAATGCTTGAACTTTTGGCACCTGCCGGAAGCCTTGTAAAACTTAAAAAAGCAATACTTTTCGGAGCAGACGCCGTATATGTGGGCGGCGAGGAGTTTTCACTGCGCACTGCGGCGGAAAATTTCACAAACGACGAGCTCCGTGAAGGAATAGAGTTTGCGCATGAGCGCGGCAAAAAGGTTTATGCCGCAGTTAATATCGCACCGAGAAACAATGAAACCGAAAGACTTGCAGAATATGCTAAGTTTCTGGAAGTGGCGGGCTGTGACGGTGTAATAGTTGCGGATCTCGGCGCTTTTTCGGTTATTAAGCGGAGCGCGCCGCACCTTCATATACATGTAAGCACACAGGCAAACGTAACTAATTTTGAAAGCGCACTTATGTGGCGCGAGCTCGGCGCGACAAGAATAGTTCTTGCAAGAGAGCTGTCGCTTGCGGAAATTAAAGAGATACGCGAAAAGCTTCCGGATGACTGCGAAATTGAAGCTTTCGTTCACGGCGCGATGTGCGTTTCGTATTCGGGAAGATGTCTCTTAAGTAACTACCTTGCAAACCGCGACAGTAATCGCGGCGAATGCGCGCAGCCGTGCAGATGGAAATACTATCTGATGGAAGAAAAAAGACCGGGCGAATATCTGCCCGTATTTGAAAACGATAAAGGCACTTTTATATTTAACTCAAAAGATTTGTGCATGATTCGCCATATAGCGGAGCTTGATAAAAGCGGCGTGCACAGCCTTAAAATCGAGGGCAGAGTTAAAAGTGATTTTTATGTTGCGACTGTAGTTAAAGCATACAGGCAGGCGATAGACGATTACTACGCCGGAAAAGAGTTTGACGAAAAGCTTCTCTCGGAGGTCTGCAAGGTATCGCACCGCGAATATTCCGAAGGCTTTTACTTCGGCCGGCCCGAGCAGATTTATACATACAGTTCCTATGTGAGACAATGTGAGCTTGTCGGTATTGTCAGAGATTACGACAAAGAAAGCGGCATTGCGACAATTGAGCAGAGAAACAGATTTTTCGCGGGAGATACGGTAGAATTTATGCCGCCCGTGGGAGATTACAAAGAATTTAAAATAAAGAGCATGACAGACGAAGCGGGAGAGGATATAAAATCCGCGCCGCATCCGCAGATGATTGTAAAAATACCGGTCGACTTTGAGCTTGAAAAAGACACATATATGAGAAAGGCGTGTAACTTAAATGGAGATAATAAATGAAATACAAAATGCGAAAAAAATAATAGTAAAGGTCGGAACATCAACGCTTTCTTATCCTAACGGAAAACTTAATCTGCGGAGGATAGAAAAGCTTACAAGAGTTTTGGCAAACCTTAAAAACCAGGGCAAGGATATACTTTTGGTATCTTCGGGCGCAATAGGCGCGGGCGTTGCAAAACTCGGGCTTTCCGAAAGACCGCATGACACAATAGGCAAGCAGGCGACAGCCGCTGTCGGTCAGTGCGAGCTTATGAATATTTACGGCAGACTGTTTTCCGAATACGGCTACACGGTAGGTCAGGTACTTGTTACAAAGGATGTTGTTGATAACCCCGTTCGTCAGGAAAACGCGAAAAACGCCATAAACCGTCTTATGGAAATGGACGTTATTCCCATAATAAACGAAAACGATACCGTGTCCGTTGAAGAAATTGAGTTTGGCGATAACGATTCGCTCTCCGCTATGGTGGCGTCCGTTACAGGCGCCGATGTGCTTGTGATTTTATCAGACATTGACGGCCTTTTTGACAGCGATCCGAATGAAAACGACACGGCGTCTTTAATCCGCATTGTGCATGAAATAAACGATGATATCCGCGCAATGGCGGGCGGCTCTCATACGCGCTTCGGTACGGGCGGTATGATGACGAAAATCCACGCCGCGGAGATAGCCGGGGCGCACGGCATACATACTATAGTTACAAACGGTGAAAACCCGGGGATTTTATATGATATATTCGACGGTAAAGTTGAAGGCACTATTTTTGAAGGGAGCAAATAACTTGAAAGGAACTTTCAAGTTAAGCCTCCGGCGGAACTTATGCGCGTGCGAAATTTCCGGCTAAAGCCGAAACGCACATGCGCCATGTAATCTCTTTCATTCCTTGCTCCGCACGAAAGAGATATATTTAATAACTATTTGTGCCGACGCGGAGCGGCGGAATGGAGATTAAAATGAGTAATGTACGCGCGCTTGCTGAAAAAAGCGCAGAAGCTGCAAAAACAATAAATAACAGCGATTATAAAAAACGCCACCTGGCGCTCTCCGATATGGCGGAGGCTTTGCGCCAAAACGCAGGTTATATCCTTGAAGAAAACGAAAAGGATCTGGCGGCGGCAAGAGAAAATGGTATGAGCGACGCGCTCTATGACAGACTTACGTTAACCGAAGAGCGTATAATGGGCATGGCTGATGCTATTGACGACGTTAAAAAACTGCCCGACTGTCTCGGCGAGGTACTCGGGATGCAGAAGCGCCCGAACGGTCTTACAATCGGTCAGATGCGCGTTTCAATGGGCGTTATAGCTATAATTTACGAGGCGCGCCCGAATGTAACGGCGGACGCCGCTGCGCTCTGCGTTAAAACGGGCAACGCCGTAATTCTTCGCGGCGGCAAAGAGGCGATTAATTCAAATACCGCGGTAATAAAAGTTTTGCGCGCGGCAGTAAAGCCGTATTTCCCCGAGGACGTTATAGCCCTGGTCACCGACACTTCAAGAGAGAGCGCGACAGAGCTTATGCGCTTAAATGGCTTGGTAGACGTTTTAATTCCGCGCGGCGGAGCAGGACTTATAAAAAGCGTTGTTCAAAACGCTACGATTCCCGTTATAGAAACGGGAACGGGCAACTGCCATATTTATGTTGAAAAAAGCGGTGACTTTGAAAAGGCTATACCGATACTTATAAACGCAAAAACACAGCGCCCCGGCGTATGCAACGCGGCGGAGAGCCTTGTGGTTGACAAAGACATAGCGGCTTCATTTTTGCCCAAAGCTTATGAGGCGCTTAAAGGCGCGGGCGTTTCGGTTGTGGGGTGTGAAAGAACGCGCGAAATAATAGACGTGCCCGCGGCTACCGAAGAGGATTTCGGGCGTGAATATTTAGACCTTAAAATTTCATGTTATGTAGCGGACGGAATTGACGATGCTATAGAACATATAAATAAATACAGCACCGGTCACTCCGAGGCTATTATTACGGAAAACTACAGCGCGGCGCAGAAATTCTTGCAGAAGATTGACAGCGCGGCAGTATACGTAAACGCTTCAACGCGCTTTACTGACGGCGGCGAGTTCGGCTTCGGCGCGGAGATAGGTATCAGCACGCAGAAGCTTCACGCAAGAGGACCTATGGGACTGCGCGCTTTAACGACTACAAAATATATAATCTACGGCGACGGACAGATAAGATAATCGGAGGGCTTACTTTGATAAAGAAGTTTTCACCGTGCCTTAAAGGCTACGGAATATACGCGGTTTTGGCGCCTGCTACTATTGCGCTTGAAGTAATACTTGAGGTTTTTATCCCGTATCTCATGGCGCAGATAATAGATATCGGCATAAATCGCGGCGACTACAGTTTTATATTACAGCGCGGAGCGCTTATGGTTTTGATGGCGATACTGTCGCTCTTTTGCGGCGCGCTTTCGGGCGCGTTTGCGGCAAGGGCTTCGGCAGGTCTTGCATACGGAGTCCGCAAAAAGCTTTACGAAAAGATACAGGACTTTTCGTTTGCGAATGTTGATAAGTTTTCAACCGCTTCTTTGGTTACACGTATGACAACGGACGTAAACTCCGTTCAGCAGGCGTTTATGATGATAATACGCTCTTGCATACGCTCGCCCCTGATGCTCATAACGGCGACCATAATGGCGTTTCGTTTAAATTCGCAGCTTGCGTCCATATTCCTTTTTGCGATACCGGTACTCGGCACGGCGCTTTTTATAATAGCTAAAATGGCATATCCGCGCTTTGCTAAAATGTTTGAAAAGTTTGACTATATGAACAGGCGTATTCAGGAAACGCTTATAGCTATCCGCGTTGTTAAAACATTTGTAAAAGGCGATTATGAGGCGGAAGAATTTGAAAAAGCGGCGGACGGTGTGCGCGCGGCACAGGTTAAAGCCGAAAAGCTTATTATTACAAACGGTCCCATAATGCAGCTTACTATTTACGCTACGACTATCGCTATCTGCTGGTTCGGCGGCAGAAGCATAATAGCGGGCAGAATGGAAGTTGGCGCTTTGACGGGCGTTATTACGTATGTGTCTCAAATTCTTATGTCGCTTATGATGCTCTCTTTTGTGTTTGTAAGCATTGTTATGACAAGAGCGTCTATTGCGAGAATATGCGAAGTTTTTGATGAAATTCCCGATATACGCGATAACCCTTCATCTGAACTTAAGGTTTCGGACGGGTCAATAGAATTTAATAACGTTTCGTTTTCATATTCGAAAAATAAAGAAAATAAGGTTTTAAGTGATATAAATCTAAAAATAGGATCGGGCGACAAAATAGGCATCGTAGGCGCTACGGGCTCTGCCAAGACAACTCTTGTTCAGCTTATCCCGCGCCTTTACGATGTAACGGACGGTAAGGTTTTGGTCGGCGGTCACGATGTGCGCGACTACAAGCTCGAAGAGCTCCGCGAAAACGTTGCGATGGTTTTGCAGAAAAACGTTCTTTTTACGGGTACTATTCGCGATAACCTCAAATGGGGCAACGAAAGTGCAACCGAAGAAGAAATAATAAAGGCTGCAAAAAAAGCACAGGCGCATGACTTTATCATGTCATTCCCCGAGGGCTACGATACGGAGCTCGGACAGGGCGGCGTAAACGTATCCGGCGGTCAGAAGCAAAGGCTTTGTATTGCCCGCGCGCTTCTTAAAAACCCGAAAATAATAATTCTTGACGACAGCACAAGCGCCGTTGATACCGCAACGGACAGCGAAATCAGAAAAACCTTCCGCGAAGAGCTTGACCATGTTACAACTATTGTTATAGCGCAGAGAATAGCCTCCGTTATTGACGCGGATAAAATTGTAGTTCTCGACGAGGGTAAAATAAACGGCGTCGGAACGCACGATGAGCTGCTCGGAGAAAACGCTATTTACCGCGAAATATATCAGTCGCAGAGAAAGGGGGAGCAGTAATATGCCGGGACCGCATCAGATGAAAACAGCGAAACCGAAAAACTTCAAAGATACGATACTCCGTATTTTCTCATATCTTTGGGATTACAAATTCCTCCTCATTCTTGCGTGCATATGCATACTTTTAAGCTCCGCCGGCGGCGTACTCGGAACTTACTTTTTAAGATCGCTCGTAAACGACTGCATTATTCCTATTAAAGACGGCAATCTGAGGCCCCTTGTAAAAATGCTTTTTAAAATGGGCGGCGTATATATAATGGGCGCGGCGGCTACGTATATTTACAGCAGGCTTATGCTTTATATAACAACAAACACTCTTAAAAGGATACGCTGTCAGCTCTTTACAAAGCTTATGACGCTTCCCGTAAAGTATTTTGATACGCATACGCACGGCGAGCTTATGAGCCGCTTTACAAACGACGTTGATACAATGCGCGAAATGCTCTCGCAAAGTATTCCGAACTTTATATCGTCTTCGTTTACAATAGTCAGCGTATTTATACTTATGATAATTTTAAGCCCTATCTTAACGCTTCTCGTTTTGGGAATGCTCGCCATTATGCTTTTTGTCGTAAGCACGGTAAGCCGCAAGGGCGTTGGCTTTTTCCGCAAACAGCAGGAAGCTGTGGGTGCTGTAAACGGCTTTGTTGAAGAAACGGTTGAGGGGCAGAAGGTTGTAAAAGTTTTCTGCCGCGAGGACGAAGTTAAAGAAGAATTTGAAAAGCTTAACGCAAACTATCGTGACGCGGCTGCATCCGCGCATACAACGGCAAACGTTTTAATGCCTATAATGGGCAACCTTTCGTATATACACTATGCTTTAACAGCTACCGCGGGCGCGTATTTTTACCTTAAAGGCTTTATACACGACCTCGGAACGATAGTGTCTTTCCTGCAGTTTACGCGCACGTTTTCACAGCCGATAACGCAGATCTCGATGCAGATAAATTCTATCATGGCGTCGCTTGCGGGCGCGGAGAGAGTTTTCGCGGTGCTTGATGAAGACCCCGAAATTGACGAAGGCAATGTAACGCTTGTAAACGCAAGACTTGACGGCGATAAAATCACGGAAACAGATGAATTTACGGGAAAATGGGCTTGGAAAGTACCGAGTGAGGGCGGCTATGAATATGTGAGCGTTATGGGCGATGTAAAGCTTAATAACGTAACGTTTGGCTACGAAAAGAACAAGACAGTTTTAAACGATATAAGCCTTTATGCAAAGCCGGGACAAAAAATAGCTTTCGTAGGCTCAACCGGCGCGGGCAAAACAACGATAACAAATCTTTTAAACAGGTTTTATGATATTGACGCGGGCACTATAACGTATGACGGAATTGAGCTTTGTGATATTAAGAAGGACGATTTAAGACGTTCTATGTCCATGGTTTTGCAGGACACGCATCTATTTACGGGCACCGTGCGCGATAACATAAGATACGGCAGGGCGGACGCGACGGATGAAGACGTAGAGCGTGCCGCACGCCTTGCAAACGCACATTTCTTTATTTCGCATCTGCCCGAAGGCTACGATACCGTTTTAACGGGCGACGGCGCAAATTTAAGTCAGGGTCAGCGCCAGCTTTTATCTATTGCGCGCGCGGCTATAGCAAACGCGCCCGTACTTATCCTTGACGAAGCTACAAGCTCTATTGATACGAGAACGGAGGCGCTTATAGAAAAGGGAATGGATACGCTTATGGAAGGCAGGACCGTTTTCGTTATAGCGCACAGGCTTTCGACGGTACGAAACTCAAATGCCATAATGGTGCTTGAAAACGGAAAGATAATAGAGCGCGGCGACCATGATGACTTGATTGCCCAAAAGGGAAGATACTACAAGTTATACATGGGAATGTTCGAATTAGCATAAAAATGAGGTGAAACACTATGCCTATTAAAATTGCAGACAAACTGCCGGCGGCGAGAGAGCTGCGCAGTGAAAATATTTTTGTTATGACGGAGAAAAGAGCTATGCATCATGACATACGTCCCTTAAAAATCGCTCTTTTTAATCTGATGCCTACAAAAATAGTTACGGAAACACAAATACTCCGCGCGCTTTCAAATTCGCCTCTGCAGATAGATATTGTGCTTCTGCATACAAAGTCGCACGCGTCAAAGAATACTCCGCAGGAGCATTTGACGTCGTTTTACAGAACGTTTGACGATGTTAAAAATGAAAAGTTTGACGGACTAATAATCACGGGCGCGCCCGTTGAGATGATGAAGTATGAAGAGGTTGACTATTGGGAAGAGCTTTGCGATGTAATGGAATGGAGCAAGAAAAACGTAACGTCAACCTTCCATATCTGCTGGGGTGCGCAGGCGGGGCTTTACTATCACTACGGCATAGATAAATATCCGCTTCCCGAAAAGAAGTTCGGCATATTCAAGCACAAAGTAAATAAAAAGAAAAACAAGCTTGTGCGCGGCTTTGACGATTATTTCTACGCGCCGCATTCGCGCAATACGGGCGTGCACGCGGAGGATATAAAGGCGGTGCCGGAGCTTGAAATTATAGCGTCTTCGGAGGAGGCGGGCGTATATTTAGCCGCTTCAAAGGACGGCAAAAGGATATTTGTTATGGGACACTCTGAATACGACGCCGGAACGCTTCATCTTGAATATTTAAGGGATAAGGAGCGCGGCCTCGATATAGATGTGCCCGTAAACTACTATAAAAACGACAATCCGAAATACGCACCCGCGCTTACTTGGCGCGCGCATTCAACACTTTTGTTTATTAACTGGCTTAACTACTGCGTATATCAGATAACGCCGTACGATTTAAACGAGATAGGATATGAAAAATGAGATTTATACTGGCTACAAAAAATAAAGGAAAAGTAAAAGAACTTAAAGAGATAATAAAAGGCGCGGATATAATTACTATGGACGAAGCCGGTTTTCATGACGATATTGAAGAAAACGGAAAAACGTTTGAGGAAAACGCGCTTATAAAGGCAAGAGCCGTTTGCAAAGAACTCGGCGTACCCGCAATGGCGGACGATTCGGGTCTTGAGGTTTTCGCGCTTTCAATGCGCCCGGGAATTTACTCCGCGCGATACGCGGGCGAAAACGCCACAGACGAAGACAGAGTAAAAAAACTCCTTTCGGAAATGGACGGGAAAGAGGACAGACGCGCGCGCTTTGTATGTGCCGCCGCGCTCTGTATGCCCGACGGCAGAGAAATAGTCTGCCGCGGCGAGACAAACGGAAATTTGCTCTATGCGCCGCAGGGCACGGGCGGATTTGGTTACGACCCCATATTTGTCCCCGTTGGCTTTGACAAAACCTTTGCGGAAATACCGCAGGAAGAAAAGAATAAAATCTCACACCGCAGAAGAGCTTTTGATAAGCTTTCTTTGGAAATTGAGAATATTTGAGCAGACGCTGAGAAACGACGGGATATTTCGCGAATTCAAATTCGTCGGCGTACATAGGTACGGTAGAGTTTGAATTCGCGGAAAGCAAGCGAACCCAAGAGATTTCGATAATCTCTTGGGATCGGTTTTTAAAATATAAAGCTATTATTATTTTTTAATTGACTAAAATTACGTTTCTCTTGCGTTAGGCCGAGTTTGTCAGCGGTCTGGCTGTGACAGAATTGTCTGCCACAGCCCTTTAAGCTCACGGATCAATCGCAGCCGCATCCGCAGCCGGAAGATGTGTTTCCGCAGCCGCCGTTTCCGCAGCCGTTCCAAAGCACCAGAAGAATTACTATAATCCAGAAACAGTCGCTTTTAACAATGCCGCAAAGATTGTTGTTACAACACATAATCTTGTCTCCTTTCAAAATCAGCAGCCACAGCCGCAGTCGTTTGACGAATTGCCGTTATCGCAGCAGCTGAAAAATAAAATGATAAGAATAATAATCCAGCACCAATTGTCGTTACCTTTGAAAAAGTTCATAAATACATACTCCGTTCTATATTTTTTACTGCACCGCAGTTCAGTTACATACTATGAAACATAAGGCTTTTTTGTTACAGCCATAATATATTGTTTTAAATGAAAGGAAGCCAAACAATGAAAGTTTTGATACTAACCGTTTCAACGGGACAGGGTCACAAGCAAACAGGCATGGCAATTTCAGAATATTTCGAAAAACAGGGCGCCGAGTGTATCCTGCTTGACGCCTATAAATATATAAGTCCCTTTTTGAGCGATTCTCTTGAAAAGGGATATCTTCTGACAACGCATTATCTTCCGAAAACATACGGCACGTTTTATGAAATGCTTGAAAACAAAAAGAATAAAGAGAGCAGAGTTTCGTTTTTTTCCTCAATAAACAATGCCGTAGCAGCGTCTAAAATGACAAAGTATATCGAGGAAATGAAACCCGATGTGGTTATTTCAACGCATATCTTCTGTGCGACCGTTATGACGCACGTTTGCAAAACGCTTGATAATATAGTAAATGTCGGAATAATTACGGATTTTACGATCCATCCTTTCTGGGAAGAAACGAAAATGGATTACTATATCACCGCAAGTCATCTTTTGGGACATCAGTGTGATAAAAAGGGTTTGCCGAAAGACAAGGTCTTTCCCGTCGGCATTCCCGTCGCGGAAAAATTCACTAAAAAAATACCCAAAGATGAAGCCCGGAAAATACTCGGCATAGAAGATAAACCGACCATTATGTTTATGATGGGCAGTATGGGTTTCGGAAATATGCCTAAGATGATAGCGGCTATTGACGGACTTGAGCTTGATTTTCAGATTCTTTGCGTCTGCGGCAAGAACGCGGCGGCGAAGAAGAAAATAGGCAAAATGGAAATAGCGCATAAAACGTTTGCATACGGATATGTAGATAACGTAGACGTTATGATGGACGCATCCGATTTTATTATAACAAAGCCGGGCGGCCTTTCAATGAGTGAAAGCCTGGCAAAGGGGCTGCCCGCCATTTTAATTCATCCCATACCGGGACATGAGATAAGAAACCTTGAATTTTTTACAAACAACGGCATTTCGATGGCTGTTACAAAAACGTTTACGATTGACGAAGCTGTTTATCAGATGCTTTCAAACGAATGGAAAATGGAAAACACCTGTAAAGGCGTTGCGTATATAGGAAAGCCAAACGCCGTCTCGGATTTATATAAGCTTCTTTGCGGAAAGGACATGGAAAATGAAAATAAAGAAGATAGGTAACATAGGCCTTTTATCCGTACCCGACAGTAAATTTAAAAACTTCAAGGTGGCGCTGAGCTTTGCTACGCTCCGGGGCAAAGAATATGCAACAAAAAATTCTTTGCTTTTAAAAGTTCTTTTGTCGGGCTGCGAAAAGTATCCGACAAAAAAAGACATAAACATAGCGCTTAAAAAGCTTTACGGCAGCTCAATTTCGGCAGCCAACGTGAAAGTGCGCTTTAATCTTTGCCCGAAGATTGAAATTGACGCGCTTTGCGATAAATACTGCGGAGAAAACCTTTTAACAAAGGTTTTTGAGCTGATTTCGGAAATTATTTTCAAACCGCTTGTGAAAAACAATGCGTTTGACAGCGAAATATTTGAGCGCGAGCGCGGCGTGCTGGCGTCCGACATAGCGGGAGTTATAAACGATAAGAGACAGTATGCACTTTTAAAATGTCTTGAAATAACATGCGGTGACGATCCTTACGGCGCGACGGGCGTGGGAGACCTTGAGGTGCTGAAAACGGTTTCGCCCGAAAGCCTTTATGAGCATTATAAATATATAATTAAAAATACTGCTGTAACGGTTACGGCTGTGGGAAGCTTTGACGAAGAAGCACTTATCAGGGAAGTGCAGAATATTCAAAATAAGTTCGGCAGCGGCAAAATAAGTGACGGAGATATACTTAAGGCAAGCGCAGTGGCGGAGGAAGTAAAAGAAAAGAGCGATATAACGCAGGGCAAGCTTGTGATGGCGTTTACAACGGATGTGGGCGTTTCCGGCGACGATACGGGCGAATCCGTACTAAACGGACTGTTCGGCGGCGGCGTCAGCTCAAAGCTTTTCAATATTGTCCGTGAAAAGATGAGTCTTTGCTACTATGCTTCATCTTCGTACGATAAGAATAAGGGCATTATTCTGGCACAGGCGGGAATAGATTTTGAAAATTACGAAAAAACAACTAAAGCGATTCTCGATCAGCTTACCGATATACAAAACGGCAATTTTACCGATGAAGAATTTGAAAATGTTAAAAAAGGTCTTATAAATAACGCCGTGAGCGCTGCGGACGATATAGACCTTGTGGCGGGATATTATAACGGAGTGGCGCTTGATGACGAAATTACAACGCTTCCGGAGCTTGCGGAAAAATACGGTAAAGTAAAAAGGGAACAAATCATAAAGCTTTCACGTCTTATTAAATTGAAGACAACATATTTCCTTTGCGGAGGAGGTGCGGGCATCGATGAATAAAAAGAATTATGACAAAATAGGCGAAACTGTTTATACTGAAACTGCCGCCTGCGGTCTTCGCACCGTAATAATCCCGAAAAAAGGTTTTACAAAAACATACGCTTTGCTTTGCACGGACTTCGGCTCGATTGACAGGCATTTTAAAGTATCGGGCAAAGAGGTTACAATTCCCGACGGCGTTGCGCATTTTCTTGAACATAAAATGTTTGAGCAGGAGGACGGCGGAAACGCTTTTGATAAGTTTGCCGTCTACGGCGCAAACGCAAACGCTTTTACAAATTTTGATATGACAGCGTATCTCTTTTCAACGTCGCAAAACTATGAGGAGTGTCTTTCACATCTGCTTTCCTACGTGTCGCACCCTTATTATACGGACGAAAACGTAGAAAAAGAGCAGGGTATTATCGGCCAGGAAATTAAAATGTATGACGACAGTCCCGACTGGCGCGTGTTTTTCGGCATGCTGGAAGACATGTACTGTGAGCATCCGATAAACATAGATATAGCCGGAACGTGTGAAGAAATTGCGAAAATCACAAAAGAAACGCTTTATACCTGTTATAAGTCATACTACCACCCCCGCAACATGCTTTTGTGCGTTGTGGGAAACGCCGATCCGCAAACGGTAATGGAGATAGTTGATAAAGAAATACCGGAAACACCTTTTGAAAAAGCCACAACCATTCTGCCCCATGAGCCGGAGACGGTTTCAAGGGAATACTCCGAGCTTTATATGGATGTTGCAAATCCGCTGTTTATGATAGGGTTTAAAGAGACCCCTTGCGAAGACGTTACGGCGGCGCTTGCAAAATACTCCGTTTTATGCGAACTTGTTTTCGGGAAAAGCAGCAAGCTTTATAACGAGCTCTATGACGAAGGCCTGATTTTCGGTATGGGCGCGGATTACAGCATCGGAAAGCAGTATGCGCTTGTTGAAATATCGGGAGAAGGTAAAAACCCCAAAGAGGTATATGGCCGCGTTCTGGCAAGGATAAAAGAAATAAAAGAAAACGGATTTGACAGGGAAGAACTTGAAATAATCAAACGCGCGCTTTACGGAAAGTTTGTTAAAAGCCTTAACGATACTGACGCCATGGCGGTGGCTTTCGCTTCCGATTATCTTTTGGGAGGCGACTATCTTCAGCGCGGCGGTCGTATTCTTGAAGTAACTTATGAAGACATAATGGATATTTTGCAAAAAGGTCTTAAACACAGCGTGCTTTCCGCCGTATACCCAAACGGAGAAAATAAATAAAGGGGCGTTTTAAATGAATATAGTAGAGTTTCCCGGTTTGGGACTGAAATTTAATATTGACCCCATAGCAATACACCTGCCTACGCCGACGGGCGGTATAAGGTGGTATGCACTTTTAATACTCACGGGGATTATTGTCGCATGTATTGTGGGCTTCCGTGAGTATAAAAGGCTTGGCGGCGATATAGACCATGTTTATAATATGCTTTTATACTGCATTCCCATATCGATTATATGCGCGCGTATATATTATGTTTTGTTTACGTTTAAAGAGTATGACAGCTTCTGGGACATGCTGAAAATATGGGAGGGCGGCATCGCGATTTACGGCGCCGTTATAGGCGCGGCGGCAGTGGTTATTATTTACTGTAAGCGGCATAAGCTGTCAATACCCCTGCATCTTGATTTGGCAGCAATAGGCTTTATGCTCGGACAGATGATAGGAAGGTGGGGCAACTTCGTAAACGGCGAGGCATACGGAAGACCTACAGATCTGCCGTGGCGCATGGTAGTAAACGGAGTATGCGCGCACCCTACGTTTTTATACGAAAGCCTTTGGCTTTTAATCGGATTTTTACTAATATATTTTAACAGAAAGAAAAATTATTTCGAAGGAAAAACAGCCTGCCTGTATCTTATTTGGTACGGCACGGGCAGAGCGTTTATAGAAACGCTCAGAACCGACAGCTTGATGCTCGGACCTGTAAGAGTTTCGTCCCTGCTATCGGTTTTGCTTGTGATATTCGCTATCGTGGCATTTTTTAAATTAAAATACAGAAATATTAAAAATATATGATATTTTTTATATCTTATTGACTATTATGTATATGCGGTGTTATAATACACGTGTATATATGAGAATATATGGAGGGCAATAATATGAAAAACACAAAAAGATTCCTGTCGCTTTTCCTGGCATTGGCACTTGTTTTCACAATGGCAATATCAGTATCGGCAGAAGAAACACAAGATGCAGCTGCCTCAAATCCGGGTACAGTAACACTTTCGGATATTGATCCCAACACGGCAGTCGGCAAAGCAGTTAACAAACTCGTATCCGTTGGCATAATAAACGGCTATGAAGACGGAACATACAGACCCGATAACACAATAACACGTGCGGAATTTGCTAAGGTTATAGCTGTATTTTTAGGTCTGGGTGAATTCGCTTCGGACGCTCCTTCCGGTTTTTCGGATGTTGACGGCAATGACCATTGGGCTAAAAAATACATTAAACTTGCTGTTGACAAGGGCATAGTTCTCGGCTATGAAGACGGAACTTTCAGACCGGATAACCCCGTAAAATACAGTGAAGCTATCAAAATGGTAGTTTGCGCACTCGGTTACGGTAATGTTGCAACACGCCGCACAGTTGAGGGAGCACCCTGGTATTCCGGCTACGTTACGCTCGCAGGCGAACTTAAGCTCCTCACGAACACGGCTATAAACAACTATGAGGACGAAGCTTCAAGAGGCAACGTTGCGGTTATTATATATAACGCTCTTGATGTTGAAGTTGCAAACACAACAACAAGCTCAACCGGTAAAACATCAACATCTTCCTCCGGTAAAACAGCTCAGGAAACTTTCCTTAAGTCAAAAGATATGAAAGGTATTGTAGTAAGCTGCTACCAGACGAGCCTTTCAAAAGCAAACTCAAGCAACAAAGAACGCTTCATAAACGTTGACGACGGTGAAGAAGTTTTGAAATACAGAGTTCCGGACGGCACGGATACTTATGCGCTGCTCGGTTACGAAATCGAAGCAAACGTTGACGATGATGACTCCGTATCTGACTTTAAAGATATCACAAGTATTAAAAAGACAAAGAATAACGAAGTTAAAACGATTAAGCCCGAGGATATTTCAAGTATAACCTCAAGCAGTATAAAATACTGGTCGTCCGATTCAGCTACGAAAGCTACAACAATCAATTTCGACAAAAGCATGGTTGTAATTTATAACGGCAGATATCTCGGAACGATGGACGAAGTTTCGGCTGACGAATTCGATATCAAAGCGGGTACCCTCGTATTCGTTTCAAATGACGGCGATTCAAAACCCGATGTTGCGTTTATAAACAACTGTGAAGTATTCGCAGTAAGCAGCGCGGGCACGGATTCCGCATCAAAGCTTAAAAAGATTTACACACTTTACGGCGGCGGAGATATTTTAGTTCCCGATAACGGCACGGTTATAAAGATAAACAACAAGGGAACAACCGTTCAGCCCGGCGACAGCTACAATCTTGCAAAATATGACGTTATAAACCTTTACCGTTCCAAAGACGGCGAAGTGTTTGATATGACTGTTACCAAAAACAAAGTTTCGGGTACTATCACAGAGGTTGCAAGCGACGGCACTATCACAATAAATAAAAAAGAATACAAAATCGCGTACAATCTTGATAATTACACAGGCGACGACAAACCTTCATTCACAAGAAACACAAGCGCGAACGTATATACAGATGTTTTCGGCAATATTGCCGCTGCAGAAAAGCTTTCAACTGTTGAAGGAACAAATATAAACATTGGTTATCTTATCAAAGTAGGTAAGGAAAGCTCGATTGACGCTAAATGCGAAGCAAGCCTTTACGGTCTTGCAGGCAAGACGGGCCAGCTCGGATATCAAATGGCGTCCAAAGTTAAAATTGACGGCACTTCGTATTCTGACGCAGCCGACATCATGGATGCTTTAAGGAATTCCGCAAGCATTATAAACGATACAAAGCTTGAGAAAAAGGATTCCTGGACAAAGAATCTCACCATTACCGATTATAACCAGCTTATTAGATACACCTTAAACTCAAAGGGTGAAATCGACACGATCGATACAAACCTTCCCAATGTTAACGAAGCAACAGATGACCTTAAGGTAGATCTCATATACCCCAATAACAGCGACGCCCGTTATGAAGGCGATACATGGGACGGCAGATATAAATATGTAAGCGGTAACGTATTCCAGGGCGAAGGCGATAAAAACATAATGGGTGTAAACTCCCAGACAAAGGTTTTGGTTATTCCTGAGGATATGAGCGATAGAGAAAAGTACAGAGTTTCTTCATACTCATACTTCTCAAATTCGCAGTTCTACAGAGTTGAAGGTTATAACTTTAATGCAACAAACGTTGCTGCATACGTACTTGTTTACGCAGGAAAAGACTCTACCGGATTTACTTATAATTCCGATATAGCGATAACAAAAGCAGTAACTCAGGCATCTTCTTCAAGCTCATCCGAACTTGAGGATAAGCTCGTTGGCTGGAACCTCAAAAACGGTAATGATATTTCAAACCTCCGCAGCGAAGCAGACATTCTTTTCGGAAATGTAACTGCCGGTGAAATCATGAGATATACTCTTGATGACGGTAAGGTTGACAAGATTGAGATGGTTCTTGAAAAGGGCGAAGGCGGTTTGCCTGTACTCTTCAGCGGAAACAAGGGAATGAACGCACTTGATGCTGTTGATTCTGCAGATGCCGCAAAAGCACAGCGTACGGTTCAGTATGACGCAGACTCGCGCAGCGCAACAGCTTCTGTTTGCAAGCTTGTTTACGGTACTGTTCTTGCGAAAGAAAGCGAAAACAATACAAATTCAATAACGCTTACAAGCACTGTTGCAACTGACACATGCGGAATTGATGATAACGACAAACAGCTCTTTACAATGGATGCAAACACAAAATACTTTGTAATTGACTTTACGCAGAGCAAGGAAGACGACATTGCTTCTTCGGACGTACAGTTTGACGAAATACGTTCACTTAAAGATGTTGAAGGCGATGTTTACGAAGCATCTCAGGTACTTCTCTTCTACAACGCAGGTAAAATCAAGACAGTTGTAATTGTAAAAGCAAATTACGGCGTTGGTTGATTAATACTAAAACAAAAAGGGGCTGCAGCGAAAGCTGCAGCCCTATTTTTGGAATAACCGGAGGATTATATGTTTAACATTGTACTGCATGAACCCGAAATACCGCAGAACACGGGAAATATTGCAAGAACGTGCGCGGTTACGGGCGCAAAGCTTCATATAATAAAACCTATGGGTTTTGAAATTGACGATAAAAAGCTTAAAAGAGCCGGACTTGACTATTGGCACCTTTTGGGCGTTAAATATTATGAAAGCTTAGACGATTTTTTCGCTCAGCATAAAAACCCGAGGATATTTTTGGCTTCTACAAAGGCTGCCAAAATACACAGCGATGTTGAATTTCGCGACGGCGACTTTATTTTTTTCGGCAAAGAAACAAAGGGACTTCCCGAGGATTTTATAAAGGCAAATCTCGACTGCGCGATAAGAATACCGATGATAGACGAAGCGAGGAGCTTAAACCTTTCAAACTCTGTTGCGATTATCCTTTACGAAGCTCTCCGCCAGACCGGTTACGACCAGCTTAAAACAAAGGGTATTTTTGCATAAAAGTGCAAATATTTATAGATTTATGCATAAAACACAATAAATATACAAAATACTGTATATTTATTAAATGCTATCGGTAATATTTCATAAAAATCAATAAACCCGAATTTTCTTGTTGCAAAGGTGTATTTGTTGTGGTAAAATATTTAGAAATGGGGTGATACTTTGGATAAAAAAGCTTATATTATTTTGGAAAACGGAAAAATATTTGAAGGAAAATCCGTAGGATACGAAAGCGAGTGCGTCGGAGAGCTTGTTTTCACAACTGCCATGACAGGCTACATAGAAACACTGACGGATCCGAGTTATTACGGTCAGATTGTTTTGCAGACGTTTCCGCTTATAGGAAATTACGGCATGATACCGGAAGACTTTGAAAGCAGAAAGCCTTTCCTTTCGGGTTATGTTGTAAGAGAGGTGTGCGAGCATCCGTCAAACTTCCGGTGCAAAGGCAAACTGCGCGATTTTCTTATAGAGAATAAAATCCCCGCCATATGCGGCGTTGATACAAGAGCGCTTACAAGGATAGTAAGGGAAAACGGCGTTATGAACGCTAAAATTTCTTTTGATAATAAAATGCCTAAAGATCTTAAAGACTATAAAATAGTAAACGCGGTTAAAAGCGTTACGGAAGGCACCGGCATCCGCGAGATAGGCGGCGAAGGCACAAAGATTATAGTTTGGGACTTCGGCGTTAAAGGCAATATCGAGCGCGAGCTTATAAAAAGAGGCTGCAAAGTATTTGTAGCGTCTGCCGGCTGTACAGCTGAAGAAATTTTGGCCGAAAACCCCGAAGGTCTTGTTTTATCAAACGGCCCCGGAGACCCGGCTGAAAACACGGAGATTATAAAAGAGCTTAAAAAACTCGTTGAAAAACGATTGCCGATTATGGGCATATGCCTCGGTCATCAGCTTTTGGCGCTTGCAAACGGCGCCGAGACCAAAAAGATAAAATACGGTCACAGAGGCGCAAACCAGCCTGCATTATATAAGAAAACAGGCAAGGTTTTCGTAACAAGCCAGAACCACGGCTACGCGGTTGTCGGAGAAACACTGCCCTCTTACGCTAAAGAGAGCTTTGTAAACGGAAACGACGGCACTTGCGAAGGCGTTGACTATATAGACAGACCTGCTTTCTCAGTACAGTTTCACCCCGAAGCTTCCGCAGGTCCGCATGACACAAGCTTTTTATTCGATGAATTCTTAAAAATGGTTAAAGGAGGTTGCCGTTAATGCCTTTAAGAGACGATATTAAAAAAGTAATGGTAATAGGCTCAGGCCCTATTGTTATAGGTCAGGCTGCCGAATTTGACTATGCAGGCACACAGGCTTGCCGTGCACTTCGCGAAGACGGCCTTGAGGTTGTGCTTGTAAACTCAAACCCCGCTACGATCATGACCGACAACAAAATGGCGGACAAGATTTATATTGAGCCTTTAACGCTTACAACCGTTAAGCGTATTATAGAAAAGGAAAAACCCGACAGTCTGCTCTCAACTCTCGGCGGTCAGACAGGCCTTACGCTTTCTATGCAGCTTGCAAAGGAAGGCTTTCTTGAAAGCCACGGCGTAAAGCTTCTCGGCGCAAACCCTGAAACGATTGACAGAGCAGAGGACAGACAGAGATTTAAAGACACCATGGACGAAATAGGTCAGCCCATTATCCCTTCAAAGGTTGTAAACGATTTGCAGTCTGCCATAAACTTTGCGGACGAAATTGGCTATCCCGTTATTATCCGCCCCGCGTTTACACTCGGCGGCACGGGCGGCGGTATCGTAAACAATCTCGAAGAAATGCGCGAGATCTGCTCAAACGGTCTTGCCGTTTCGCCCATACATCAGGTGCTTGTTGAAAAATGTATTTCGGGTTGGAAAGAAATAGAATTTGAAGTTATCCGTGACAGCAAAGACAACGTTATAACCGTCTGCAGCATGGAAAACTTTGACCCCGTAGGCGTTCACACGGGCGATTCTATAGTTGTCGCACCCGCCGTAACGCTTTCGGATAAAGAATATCAGATGCTCAGAACCGCGGCACTCCAGATTATATCGGCACTCAAAATTGAAGGCGGATGTAACTGCCAGTTCGCTTTAAAACCCGATAGCTTTGAATACGCGGTAATCGAGGTAAACCCGAGAGTTTCGCGCTCATCGGCTTTAGCTTCAAAGGCTACGGGCTACCCGATAGCAAAAGTTGCAAGCAAAATAGCCATAGGCTACACGCTTGACGAAATTTTAAACGCCGTAACGGGCAAAACATACGCGTGCTTTGAGCCCGCTATTGACTATATTGTTGTAAAACTCCCGAAATGGCCTTTTGATAAATTTGTATATGCTAAGAAAAACCTAGGCACGCAGATGAAAGCTACGGGCGAGGTTATGGCAATTGAAACCACGTTTGAAGCGGCTATAATGAAAGCCGTTCGCGGCGCGGAGATAAGCAGAAGCACTTTAAGAACTCCCGCGCACGACAGCAAATCCATAGAAGAGCTTACAGAGCTTCTCCATGTTTGCGACCACGAAAGACTTTTTGCGGTTTACGAAGCTATCCGCCGCGGTATCCCGTGCGAGACGATAAACGAAATTACAATGATAGACAACTGGTTCTTGTATAAGCTCGCAAATATCGCAGATATGGAAAAACGCCTTGAAACGGAAACGCTTACGGACGGGCTTTATCTTGAAGCAAAGAGATGCGGCTTCCAGGACAAGGATATAGAAAAGCTTTCAAAACAGGAGATTAAATCAAAACGCAGCGCGGTTTATAAAATGGTTGATACCTGCGCCGCTGAGTTCTCCGCTGAAACGCCGTATTTCTATTCTACATACGACGATGAAAACGAAGCGGAAGAATTTATAGAAAACAATAAAACGGGCAAGAAAAAGGTTATAGTTTTCGGCGCGGGTCCCATAAGAATAGGACAGGGTATAGAATTTGACTATGCTTCCGTTCACTGCGTTTGGGCGCTTAAAGAAAAGGGCTATGAGGTTGTAATTGTAAACAACAACCCCGAAACCGTTTCAACAGACTTTGACACGGCTGACAGACTTTACTTTGAGCCTTTAACTCCCGAAGACGTTGAAAACGTTATAAAAACAGAAAAACCGTGGGGCGTTGTTGTGGCGTTCGGCGGCGGCACGGCAATAAAGCTTACAAACTTTCTTGACAGTCTCGGCTGCAATATATTAGGCACATCTGCCGACAGTATTGACGCGGCTGAGGACAGAGAGCGTTTTGACGAGCTTCTTGAAAAGCTCCAGATTAAACGTCCGAAGGGCTTTACCGTTATGACAACGGACGAAGCGCTTGAAGTTGCCGATAAAGTTGGCTATCCCGTTTTGATGCGTCCTTCATACGTTTTGGGCGGTCAGAATATGATAATTGCCTTTAACGAGGATGATATTAAAGAATACATGCAGATAATTCTGGCGCAGAATATCACAAACCCTGTGCTTATAGATAAATACTTAATGGGTACGGAACTTGAGGTTGACGCTATCTGTGACGGAGACGACATCCTCATCCCGGGTATCATGGAGCATATTGAAAGAGCCGGCATTCACTCCGGTGACTCGATAGCAGTATACCCCGATATAAACGTTGCGGACGCTATGAAGGATAAAATCATAGAGTGCACAAAGCAGCTCTCCGTTGGTCTGAATGTACTCGGTCTTGTTAATATTCAGTACCTTATTTATGAAAACGAGCTTTATGTTATAGAAGTAAATCCGCGTTCTTCAAGAACGGTTCCCTATATCAGCAAGGTTACGGGCGTTCCGATGGTAGATCTCGCAACGCGCGCAATGCTCGGCGAAAAACTTAAAGATATGGGCTTCGGCACGGGTCTTTACAGAAAGCCCCCGTATGTAGCGGTTAAAGTTCCGGTGTTCTCGTTTGAAAAGCTTTCAAACGTTGACAGCCACCTGGGCCCCGAAATGAAATCAACAGGCGAGGTTTTAGGCCTTGCGGGCAGCATTGAAGAAGCGCTCTGCAAAGGACTTTTGGCGGCAGGCTACGACCTTAAAAAGCACGGCGGCGTGTTTATAAGCGTACGTGATACGGATAAGAAAGAAATTTACGATATCGGCAAGAAGTTTTACGACCTCGGCTTTAACATCTATGCGACTGCAGGCACGGGTGCGGTTCTTGCGCGAGGCGGAATCCCGTTTAAAACAGTTCAGAAGATACACGAGGGCGAAGACAACGCTTTAACGCTTTTATCCAGCGGCAAGATAAACTATGTTATCTCAACGTCCGCTAAGGGCAGAATTCCTTCAAGAGACAGCGTTAAAATAAGATGTAAAGCGGTTGAAAGAAACATACCGTGTCTTACATCAATCGATACGGCTCACGCCGTTGCGGACTCCATAAAGAGTAAATACTCCGAAATCTCAACAGAGCTCGTAAATATAAACGAGATGAGAGAGAATAAGATGTGTCTTGACTTTATCAAGATGTGCGGCTGCGGCAACGACTATATCTTTTTTGACTGCTATCATCAAAAGATTGACAACCCCGAAGGTTTAAGCGTCCGTCTTTCTGACAGACGTCTCGGTATCGGCGGCGACGGAATTATACTTATTTGCAGCAGCGATAAGGCAGACGCTAAAATGATAATGTTCAACAAAGACGGCAGCGAAGGCAAAATGTGCGGAAACGCAATACGCTGTGTTGCAAAGTATCTCTATGACAATAATTTTGTAAATAAAGATATTATTACAATAGAAACAGCAAGCGGTATTAAGGAAGTAAGCGTATTTATCCATGACGGAAAGGTTATGACGGCTAAGGTTAATATGGGCGCCGCAATTTTATCCCCCGCGGATATCCCCGTAAGACTTTCGGGAGAGGAAGTTATAGACAGAAGCGTCCGGATCGGCGATAAAGACTATAACATAACATGCGTTTCTATGGGTAACCCTCACTGCATCACGTTTATGGACGATGTTGACGGACTTGAGATAGAAAAAGTAGGTCCCGAGTTTGAAAACGATCCGCTTTTCCCCGAGCGCGTAAATGCGGAATTTGTTCGCGTTATAGACGAGCACACTCTTGAAATGAGAGTTTGGGAGCGCGGCACGGGCGAAACGTTTGCATGCGGCACGGGCGCTTGCGCAGTTGCAGTTGCTGCTTGTCTTAACGGATATTGCCGTAAGGGTGAGGATATAAGAGTTATCCTCAAAGGCGGCGACCTTACCATAAACTACACAGACGAAGCCGTTTATATGACCGGCGACGCGCAGGTTATCTTTACCGGCGAAGTGGAGATATAATTAATAATGAATAATTAAGGTTAAAATTCCTGCGTTTTGGAAACAAAACGCAGGAATTTTTTAATAATTTTAAAAATGGTATTTACAAAACAAAATATTTGTGTTACAATAACATACGTTATGCGGGCGTAGCTCATCCGGTAGAGCGCCACCTTGCCAAGGTGGAGGTAGCGAGTTCGAGCCTCGTCGCCCGCTCCACTACGTCGGGGCAAGCATCGCTTGTTCCGACTTTTTCATTATATGAAAAAGTCAGTCACCGCTTTACTGCCCCTCCTTTTCCGAAAAAGGTCACGCTCGGCAAATCTGCTCACTTGTAAACGCGTTCGCGACGCTTTGCTGTCGCTACCAACCTTTTCCGGCTTAAGCACCGACGGAATTGCTCCGTCGCTGCTCCTTTTTCGCAAAAAGGCACGCTTGCTACGGCTATGCCTTTGTAAACGCAGGCATAACGCCTCCGCTTCGCTACCAACCTTTTCCGGTCATCGCTTTTTTTATTGCATAAAAAAAGAGCCTTTTGGCGGAAAGATTTTATTGACGGTATTTAAAAATTCCGATATGCGGCGAAGCCGCATGGAATAATTTTGCGCAGGAAAAATGTTGCAGAACGTTCAAATGGATCCCGAAGGCGTACGGGGGTACGCCGAGAGGTGACATTTGGACGTAACAAAAAGGCACAAAAACAAAAA
>JAFZQX010000027.1 GCA_017620205.1 Clostridia bacterium
TCTTTTAATTTACTCAAAGACTATTCTTTGAGCCCTTTTACGCTATCTAATTTTCAAAGTCCAATTCCCACCGTTTTTTGTCGGTGGACTTTCATTATACCACAGCGCCCTATCGATGTCAACAACTTTTTTAACTTTTTTCTGCGGCACAACATTATAGAGTATACCACCGCCCCTCTCATATGTCAAGAGGTTTTTTCATGTTTTATGTTACATTTTCTTGACAAAAGCGCTTTCTTTTGATATTATCATTAAAGATAAAGCATATATAAAGGATAGGATTTTATGTTATACGTTGAAACGGGGAGCACAAGCCCGTATTTTAACCTCGCGGCGGAGGAATATCTCACAACACAGTTCAAAGAAGAGATTTGCATGCTGTGGCGCAACAGCTCGTCTATTATAGTAGGAAGAAACCAAAACACCATGGCGGAGATAGACTATGATTTCGTAACAGCAAACGATATTCCCGTTGTCCGCAGAATGAGTGGCGGCGGCGCGGTTTTTCACGACCTTAACAATTTAAACTTTACATATATAGTAAACGGCGGCGAGTTCGGTGACTATGTAGGCTTTACTTCCGAGCTGCGCGAATATATAAAAACGCTGGGAATTGAAACTACGCTTTCGGGCAGAAACGACATTCTGGCAGGCGGCAGAAAATTCTCGGGCAACGCGCAGTATAAATATCACGACCGCTTAATGCACCACGGCACAATTATGATAAACGCGGATATATCGCACCTTGTCGCGGCGTTAAAGCCGGACGAAACGAAGATAGCGTCAAAGGGGATAAAGTCCGTTAAAAGCCGCGTTGCGAATTTGGCGGAGTTTGCCGATACCGACGTTCTGACGTTTATGAATGGTTTTGAAGAATATATAAAAAGAAATCCCGATGTGAAAGATTACAAGCTGACGGACACGGATATTGCAGAGATTGAAAAATCCGTTAAAGAAAAATATTCAACATTTGAGTGGAACTTCGGATATTCTCCGAAATACACGTTCCGCAAAAAAGCGCGTTTTGAAAAGGGCGGCCTGGAAGTTTTCCTCGAAATCTCGGACGGGAAAATAAAAGGCTGTGAGCTTTACGGCGACTTTTTCTCATCTCACGGCACAGAGGAGCTGCTGAAATCGCTGATAAACACAAACCATGAAAAAAGCGCCGCGGAAAAAGCCATCGGCGCTGTCTGGTATGAAAATATTTTAGGCGGAATATCTTTAGACCAGTTCTTGTCTTGTTTGTTCTAAAGGACAGCTCCGCACGGGGCAAAGAGAAAATAGTGCAGAACGGACAAACGGAATCCGAAGGCGTACAAGGCTGACAGGAGCCGGGTACAAACCGGTTTTAGACGGCAGATTTACGCCAATACTGCGGCAAAAGCCTTGAAAATACCTCGTATTTTCTGGGGTTTTTTCCTTGTCTTGACAAAAATCTGCTCGGCAAAAACTGCTACGCACCTATCAGCGAGATAATTTCAGTCGATTTTATTTGCTGAGGACGCAGCCTTGCTGGCGCAAGGCAAGGACGACAAGGAGAAAAGAGACGAAAATAGCCGCTGATAGGCGGTTCGGACTCGACTTCTGTCAGCCTCCCGTCGAGAGGTGACGTTTGTTCGTAGCAAAAGGCACAATTCAAAAGAACCTGCTCCCTTGCAGGTTCTTTCGTCATGTATATTAACAAATCAAACAATAAAACCAAATTGTATATTCTTCCGTTGCCTTTTGCGGTCTGTGCATTTTGTCGAGCCCTTAGATTTTCCAATTGTCGAGACCTTTTACTGCAGTAAAAATTCTTTCGCGAAGACCGTGGTTTTCTTTTGAGAGCTCCGCCAAAAGATCTTTTATATACTGTCTTTTCGTATTGCCGTCCGCAATACACGGATTTTTATATATGGGGCTGCCGCTGCGGTTTATAAAGCCTTTAACGTCCGCTTCCGTCATATAGAGAAGCGGTCTTATCATATACAGCTTTTTTCTGTCAAGGAACGTGACGGGCGAAAAGCAGTTTACCCTGCCTTCAAAAAAGAGCGACATCATAAAGGTTTCTACGGCATCGTCCGTATGATGTCCCAGCGCTACCTTGTTGCAGCCGAAATCTATGGCGGCGTTATGCAAAGCGCCGCGGCGGAGTTTTGCGCAGAGCGAGCACGGATTTGTCTCTTTTCTTATATCAAAAACTATTTTTTTAATGTCTGTTTTTACAATGTTTAATGTTTCGCCTTTTTCGCTGAAAAAGTTTTGAAGCCCGGAAAAATCGGCGCCTTCATATCCCATATCCAGAAGAATCAATACCACTTCAAACTTTTTCGGATAAAATCTTTTGAGCGCGCAAAGTCCCAGGGCGAGCGTTATGCTGTCCTTGCCGCCCGATACGCCGACGGCGATCCTGTCGCCTTCTTCAATCATATTATAATCGTCAACAGCGCGACGCATGTGACTTAAAACGTGCTGCAATTTTTATCTTCTCCTTAATCTCTCTGTGCGAAGCACAGAATATCGCTTTCGGCTTGCCGGAAATATCGCTCCGTATCAATTACTGAATATAACTTGTGGTTTATTGCTTCGCAGTTGGTTTTACCCCTGTCTTTTGTGCAGCTCTTCGCGCCTTCTCTTTCTTCTTTTGCGGCGTTTTTGGCTCTCCGATATGCGGTAGAGAATTATATACAAAAGAACAAGAATGCCGAGAATTATGTAAAGCGTTTTCGATTTAAAAAGCTTATAAATCGGTTTGAATATAAACGCAAGAGGAATTTTCTTATAGTCTGACACCGCCAAAAGGTTTGTCTTACCGAGCGTTTGTCCTTTATAAGAATACTCAATATATCCCAAAACCGATCCCGCTTTAATGGGGGCTTTTAAGTTTTCTTTCAAAACAGTATTTGTCTGAACGGAATTTTCGTCCGCGCCTTCGGGAAGGATCGCCTTGATTTCGCCCGCTGTCTGGAGTATTGCCTTATCGGCGTACGAATTTTTTATAGGCGCTTCGCCTACGATATCGCCCTTTTTCGCGAGTGTTTTACTTTCGAGGTCGTTTATGCCGTAGCTCAAAAGCTTTTTGCTGTCTACAAAGGAATATGTATCCGTCTCGGTTTCCTTGTCTCCGAAAACCGCCGCTATAAGGTGTTTGCCGTCTTTTTCGGCGGATGATACGAGGCAGTATCCCGCTTTTGAGGTGTGTCCCGTTTTTATACCTGTTGCGGGTTCGTAATAGTATTTTTTTGAGGAATTTAAAAGCTCGTTCCTGTTTGTAAGCGTTCTTTCGCTCTCCGTCATGTTTGTCGGAGGAATAGTATATTTTTTAGTGGCTGCAATTTCCGCAAAACCGGGAACGTTCATAGCATAACGCGCTATTTTTGCCATGTCTGCAGCCGTTGTGTAGTGCTCTTCGTCATGAAGCCCGTGAACGTTTGTAAAGTGCGTGTTTTCCGCGCCGATTTCCTGAACCTTTTGGTTCATAAGCTCAACAAAAGCTTCTTCGCTGCCGCTTATATGCTCGGCAAGTACAACCGCCGCGTCGTTTGCGGATTCGACCATGAGCGCATATATTAAATCTTTATAAGACATCTGTTCGCCGACTTTAAGATATATTTTACTGCTGTCATAATCTATGCCGTTTACGGCCGCGTCGCTCGCCGTTAAGACTTCGTCGCCGTTTTCGTTCTCAAGAGCTATGATTGCCGTAACTATTTTGGTTGTGCTGGCGGGATATACTTTTTTATCTGCGTCTTTCTCATAAAGCGTAAGCCCCGTATCGGCGTCTATGAGTATTGCGTTCGGAGCTTCAATTTTCAGTGCCGCATATGCGTGCCCGGAAAAAACAACCGAAAAAAGTATTAAAAACGCGGCCAATCTTTGTTTCATTCTGCTTTTCACTGCCTTTCACAATTTTTAATAAAATCCGTTATCTTCAAATTTTTGTAGGTTTACAATAGATGTGTTACATTCCGGCATATTTTCATACGAGTAAACTCATATAAAAATATGTCGGCTAAAAAAGTAGCGAACAGAAACTTTTTGTGTTAAAGTTTAAGTACCACCAAAAACCACGCAGAA
>JAFZQX010000028.1 GCA_017620205.1 Clostridia bacterium
GAAGAAGTTTCTGTCAATATTGCTTTTGATACAGCCGTGTGTGCCGACGGAAACGGTTTTGTTTTTTTCTATGCCGTTAAAGCAAAATTCATAGGTGCGTTCATCGTTAAATCTTACATTTGGAATAACCTCTATGCCGCTGCGCTGAAGCCAAACAGCTAATGCTCTGCCTCTGTATGTATTCCATATCTGCATGGGAAGAGGCATGTTTCTGTATAAACTGAAGTCCGGAGAAATAACACCCTTGAATTTTTTCAGCTTATTCAAATACTGTTTTGGGTTATTCCATAATCTTTCAAAGTATTTGTCATGCTCGTAAAATACAACCCAACAGTCATAGTCGCTGAACGCTTTTGACATTGCCTTTGAAAATGTAACGACTTTGCACGGCAGTTTATCGCTTGTTTTTACTTTTGGCATTTCAAAATAACCGTCATAGTCGGCGCCCTGCACTAAAAATGCATGGAATACATCATAATTATTAAATTGGCCATCTTTCATATAATGATTTACCCTCCTGATTATATTATATATTTCAGAAAAATTCAACGCCTTTTCTTATAACAAGCAAATTGCTTGTTTCAAAAAAGTGTACCTCCATGCCCCCAAGATGGGGGTCAGGGGGTTATGCGATGAAAACACTTTTCTTAAATATATAATGCATCATTTTCGCACTGACAAACAATGGTCAAAATAATGGACAATAATGGACAAAAGCAGTTTTTGAGGAAAAATAAAAAGCCCTATAAACCGCGTGGTTATGCGGTTTATAAGACTTTGGAAATGGTGCGCCATCAGACGAGGGCGCTTGGCAAAATAGTCCTGCGGACTGTTTTGTAGCCCGAGAGTCCCTGCGAGGCGAAAACGAGCATGCGAAGTTTGAGCCCGTCGAACGATAGTGAGAAAGCGCACGCGCCATCAGGGACGCATCTTGCTTCGCAATCTGCACTGCTTGGCGACCGAAAGCCGAGGCTTTCAGCACCCGCCTGCGCACCACTCACCTAAAAAACAGTCCCCCGGACTGTTTTTCTTAACGGTTCGTGCCCCCTCGGGGTGCGAGTCCCAGATGGGTAACCGCACGCAAAAAAAACAGCTACCCGAATCGGGTAGCTGTTTTTTTGGTGCGCCATCAGGGACTCGAACCCGGGACCCACTGATTAAGAGTCAGTTGCTCTACCAACTGAGCTAATGGCGCATTTATAAGCGACTTTGATAGTTTAGCATAAAAAGCTGATTTTGTCAACAGTTTTTCCTAAAAAAAATACGATTTTTTGTAAATTTAACTTGATATTGTCTTTTGTTTGTTATATAATAAACGCAAACATGTTTTGAAACTCTTTGGGGTTTCAATTTATGCGTTTATTGAATCTGTGTGAAACAAACCCGACAAGCGGGTTTGTACTTATGATTTAATAGAATAAGTTTATTATAGTTTAGTGTAATTGGAGGTTCCTATGAGCATTACAATTAAGGAAATTGAACATCTTGCAAAGCTTGCAAGGCTTAATCTTTCCGATGAAGAAAAGGAGAGACTTACCGGTGAAATGAGTGGTATTCTGGATTTTGCACACAAACTCAATGAGCTTGATGTTTCCGATATTTCTCCTACAATGCATGTTGGCGCGGACTCAAACGTTTTCCGTGAAGACGTTGCGCGTGAGTCTTATCCCACATCCGAAATCTTGAGAAACGCGGCAGAAGCGGACGAAGGCTGCTTCCTCGTGCCGAAAACAGTTGAATAGGAGGAAGAAGAATGAGTAATTTATATGAGCTTACCGCGCACGAACTCGCGGACAAGCTGGCTAAAAAAGAAGTGTCCTCTGCCGAAATATGCGAAAATCAGTTTAAACGTATTGATGAAGTTGAGGGCGACGTTGAGGGCTATATAACGGTGCTTCATGACGAAGCTATGGCAAAAGCAAAAGAAATTGATACAAAGCGCGCAGCAGGGGAGCGTCTTTCGCCTCTCGCGGGTATTCCGATTGCCGTTAAAGATAATATCTGCACAAAGGATATAAAGACAACGTGCGCTTCGCACATGCTCTATAACTTTGTGCCGCCGTATAACGCAACGGTTTCCGAAAAGATTTCGGACCTTGTCATTATCGGCAAAACAAACATGGACGAATTCGCTATGGGTTCTTCAACTGAGAATTCATACTTTAAAAAGACTAAAAACCCATATAACCTCGGCTGTGTGCCGGGCGGCTCTTCGGGCGGCAGCGCGGCTGTTGTGTCTGCCGACGAAGCAATTATCGCTCTCGGCAGCGATACGGGCGGTTCTATCCGTCAGCCCGCGTCCTTCTGCGGCGTTGTAGGCTTTAAGCCTACATACGGCAGAGTTTCGCGTTTCGGTCTTGTGGCGTTCGCGTCATCTCTTGACCAGATAGGTCCGTTTACAAAGGATGTAGAAGACTGCGCATTGCTTTTAAATCAGATAACGGGACATGACGTAAAAGACTCAACCTCTTTAAACGTGCCCGATGAAGATTTTACTCAGTATTTAAATGCCGACATAAAAGGCATGAAAATCGGTATTCCGAAAGAATACATGGGCGAAGGCATAAGCGAAGAAGTGAGAAATGCTGTGCTCTCTGCCGCAAAGCTTTATGAAAGCATGGGCGCGGAGGTTGAGCAGTGTTCGCTTCCCATGACGCCTTATGCTCTCGCGGCTTACTACATGATCTCTTCCGCTGAGGCAAGCTCAAACCTCGCAAGATACGACGGTATCCGTTTCGGTTTCCGCGCTAAAGACTGCAAGGACCTTGAGGACGTTTACTTTAAGACAAGAAGCGAAGGCTTCGGCAAGGAAGTTAAAAGACGAATAATGCTCGGAACTTTCGTTTTAAGCTCCGGCTATTACGATGCTTATTATAAAAAGGCACAGCAGGTAAGAACGCTTATCCGCGAAGACTTCGGCAAAGCGTTTGAAAAATATGATTTGCTTTTGGCGCCGACAGCTCCCGACACGGCTTGGAAGTTTGGCGAAAAGAGCGCAGACCCCGTTCAGATGTACGCGGCTGATATTTGTACAGTTTCTTTAAACATCGCGGGTCTCCCGGGTATGTCGTTCCCGTTTGCACTCGACAAAAACGGTTTGCCGATAGGCGTTCAGCTTATAGGCAAAGCTATGCACGACGGCGATATTATCCGCGCGGGATATGCTCTTGAGAAAAACAGCGCTTATACAAAAACAAAACCCCAGCTGGGAGGTGCAAACTAATGAAATACGAAACCGTCATAGGTCTTGAAATACACGCAGAACTTGCGACAAATACTAAAATCTACTGCAGCTGTGCAAACGAATTCGGCGGCGAGGAAAACACACGCTGCTGTCCCGTTTGTATAGGTCTGCCGGGCGTTTTACCGGTACTTAACAAAAAGGTTGTTGAATACTGCATCAAAGCGGGTCTTGCCATGAACTGTGAGATATCGCACTTCTCAAAGCAGGACAGAAAGAACTATTTCTATCCCGACCTTCCCAAGGCATATCAGATTTCACAGTTTGACCTGCCTATATGCAAAAACGGCTATGTGCCGATAGAAACGAAAAACGGAACTAAAAATATAGGTTTAACGCGTATTCATATAGAAGAAGACGCAGGTAAGCTTATGCACGCGGAGTTTGGCGACTATTCGCGCGTTGACTATAACCGCGGCGGCGTTCCGCTTATAGAAATCGTTTCGGAGCCCGATATGAGCTCTCCCGAAGAAGCTTTGGCGTTTTTAGAGAGCGTTCGCGCAATCCTCAAGTGCGTCGGCGTTTCGGACTGCAAAATGCAGGAAGGCTCGCTCCGCTGCGATATAAACCTTTCAATCCGTCCCGAAGGACAGAAGGAATTCGGCATAAGAAGCGAACACAAAAACGTAAACTCTTTCTCTGCGGCATACAGAGCTATGCAGTACGAAGAAAAGAGACAGAAAGCCGTGCTTGACGCAGGCGGCGTTATAGAACAGGAAACAAGACGTTGGGACGACGTTAAAGGCGTTTCAACCATAATGAGAACAAAAGAAGAAGCACAGGACTACAGATACTTCCCCGAACCCGATTTAATGCCCGTTATAATCTCGGACGAATGGGTTGAGGAAATCAGAAAGACTCTGCCTGAGCTTCCGAAAGAAAAATTTGCAAGATACACGGGCGAACTCGGCCTCTCCGATTACGACGCGGGACTTTTAAGCGGCAATACGGGCCTTGCAAATCTCTTTGACAGCAGTATAGAAAACGGCGCGGGCGCGAAAGAAAGCGCAAACTGGATTTTGGGCGATATTTCAAAAGAGCTTAATGAAAGAAATATGGAAGCCGACGATATCCCGTTTGACGGCGCGGCTTTAGCAGAGCTTATCGCGCTTATCGGAAAAGGTACAATAAGCGGCACGATAGCTAAAAAAGTTCTTCCCGTTATGTTTGAAGAAAACAAAAAGCCTTCCGTTATAGTTGAGGAAAAAGGCCTTGTACAGATAACGGACGAAGGCGCTATAAAGAAAATAGTTGAAGAAGTTATTGCGGCAAATCCGCAGGCAGTTTCGGACTTTAAAGTGGGCAAGAAGCAGGCTATGGGCTTCTTGACAGGTCAGATAATGCGTGCTTCAAAAGGCAAGGCAAACCCCGCGGCAGTAAACAAACTGCTCTCCGAAATACTTCCTACACTCTAAACCGAAAGGAATTATCAAAATGAACGATACGTATGAAAGCCCTTTAAGTTCGCGCTACGCAAGCCATGAAATGAAATATCTCTTTTCTCCCGATAAGAAATTCAAAACATGGAGAAAGCTTTGGATCGCGCTTGCGGAGGCGGAGCATGAGCTCGGTCTGCCCGTAACTCAGGAGCAGATAGACGAACTTAAAGCAAACGCGGACGATATAAATTATGACGTTGCGAAGGCGCGCGAAAAAGAGGTTCGCCACGATGTTATGAGCCACGTTTATGCATACGGCATGCAGTGCCCAAAGGCAAAACCGATTATCCACCTTGGCGCTACAAGCTGCTACGTCGGCGATAACACTGACCTCATTATTATGCACGAAGGCCTTCTGCTTATAAGAAAGAAGCTTATAAGCGTTATAGCAAGCCTCTCTAAGTTTGCGGACAAATATAAAGAACTGCCGACAATGGGCTTTACACATTTTCAGCCCGCGCAGCTTACAACGGTAGGAAAGCGCGCATGCCTCTGGATTCAGGAGCTTTTAATGGATTTAGAAGAGCTTGACTTTGTAATAAGCACCGTAAAGCTTCTCGGCTCAAAGGGCACAACGGGTACGCAGGCAAGCTTTTTGGAGCTTTTCCATGGCGACCATGAAAAGGTTAAAAAGCTTGATAAGCTTATTGCCGAAAAGATGGGCTTTGACAAGGTTTTCCCCGTATCGGGACAGACGTATCCGAGAAAATTTGACAGCCGCGTTTTAAACGTTTTAAGCGCAATCGCACAGTCGGCATATAAGTTCGGAAACGATTTAAGACTTTTACAGAACTTAAAAGAAATAGAAGAGCCGTTTGAGAAAAAACAAATTGGCTCATCGGCTATGGCGTATAAGAGAAACCCGATGCGAAGCGAAAGAATTTGCTCGCTCGCAAGATATGTCATCTCTTCCGCTTTAAACCCCGCTATAACAGCTTCAACGCAGTGGTTTGAAAGAACGCTTGACGATTCCGCAAACAAACGCCTCTGTGTTCCCGAAAGCTTTTTGGCGGTTGACGCTATACTTTCTATTTACTTAAACGTAACAAGCGGACTTGTCGTATACGATAAGGTTATTACGGCGCGCATCATGCGCGAGCTTCCGTTTATGGCAACCGAGAATATAATGATGAACGCGGTGCTCCGCGGCGGCGACAGACAGGCGCTTCACGAAAAGATACGTGTGCACTCAATGGCGGCGGGCGCAGTCGTCAAGGAGCAGGGCGGAGAAAACGATCTCTTAGAGAGAATTGCGGCGGACAAAGATTTCGGCTTAACCCTCCGGGAGCTTCAGGGCATTATGAACCCGAGAGATTACGTAGGCCGTGCGCCCGAACAGACGGCGGAATTCCTCGCGGAATTCGTAAACCCCGTTCTGGAAGCCAATAAAGACGATATCGTTTTGACGGAAGAACTTTCCGTTTAATATATTAGATAGTTTAGTAGGTGATTTTCTTGAATACAAATTTGGAAAAGACATATAATCCGTCCGATATAGAGGACAGATTATACGAAAAATGGGTTTCAAACGGTTACTTTAAGGCTACACCCGATAAAAACAAAAAACCGTTTTCAATAGTTATCCCGCCCCCGAACGTAACAGGTCAGCTTCACATGGGCCACGCCCTTGACGAAACGCTGCAGGACATTCTTGTCCGCTTTAAAAGAATGCAGGGCTACAGCGCGCTTTGGGTACCGGGTACGGACCACGCGGGTATCGCAACGCAGATAAAGGTTGAGGAAAACCTCCGCGTAAACGAAGGCTTAACGCGCTATGACTTGGGCCGCGACAAGTTCCTTGAAAGAGTTTGGGACTGGAAAAATAAGTTCGGTGACAGAATTATAAACCAGCTAAAAAAACTCGGCTCTTCCTGCGATTGGGACAGAGAACGCTTTACAATGGACGAAGGCTGCTCAAAAGCGGTACGCGAAGTTTTCGTAAAGCTTTACGAAAAAGGTCTAATCTATAAAGGCCACAGAATTATAAACTGGTGTCCCTCCTGCGCAACGGCACTCTCGGACGCCGAAGTTGAATACGGCGAACAGCAGGGACATTTCTGGCATATTAAATATCCCATTAAGGGCGAGGACGGTTATGTAACTATTGCTACAACACGTCCCGAAACGCTTCTCGGTGATACGGCAGTTGCCGTAAACCCCGAAGACGAAAGATATAAAGAACTCGTCGGCAAAACGCTTATTCTCCCGCTTGTAGGCAGAGAAATTCCCGTTATTGCGGACGAATATGTTGACAAAGAGTTTGGAACGGGCTGCGTTAAGATCACGCCCGCGCATGACCCGAACGACTTTGAAGTGGGCCTCCGTCATGATTTAGAGCAGATCAAGATGCTAAATGATGACGCCACGATAGCAAAAGGCTTCGGAAAATACAGCGGTCTTGACAGATACGAAGCAAGAAAAGTAATGGTAGAAGACCTTGAAAAAGAGGGCCTTCTCATTAAGGTTGAGGAACACGTTCATAACGTCGGCGGCTGCTACCGCTGCAAAACAACGGTTGAGCCTATTATTTCAGACCAGTGGTTTGTTAAAATGGGCCCGCTTGCCGAACCCGCGGTTGAAGTTGTTAAGAACGGCACAATTAAGTTCGTTCCCGAGCGTTTCTCAAAGATATATTTAAACTGGATGGCAAATATACACGATTGGTGTATTTCGCGTCAGCTCTGGTGGGGACACAGAATTCCCGCTTTCTACTGCGAAGACTGCGGCGAGATGGTAGTTTCAAAAGAAGACTTAACTGTTTGTCCCAAGTGCGGCGGCAAAATGAAGCAGGATAACGACGTTCTCGATACGTGGTTCTCATCGGCTCTCTGGCCGTTTTCAACACTCGGCTGGCCCGACAAGACGGAGGATCTCGAATATTATTACCCGACAAGCGTTTTAGTTACGGGCTACGATATAATCTTCTTCTGGGTTGCGAGAATGATATTCTCGGGTATGGAGCACGTAGGCAAAGAGCCGTTTAAGCACGTGTTTATTCACGGCCTCGTGCGCGACAGCCAGGGCAGAAAGATGTCAAAATCTCTCGGCAACGGCGTAGACCCCTTGGAGGTTATAGAGCAGTACGGCGCGGACGCGCTCCGCTTTACCTTAGCTACAGGCAACTCACCCGGAAACGATATGAGATACTATCCCGAAAGAGTTGAAGCGTCGAGAAACTTTGCAAACAAGCTCTGGAACGCGGCAAGATTTGTTTTGATGAATTTGAATTTAGATAAAATAGAACTGCCCCAAAATCCGCAGCTTGAAGATAAATGGATACTTTCAAAATACAATAACGTTGTCAAAGAAGTAACCGAAAACCTTGAAAAATTTGACGTTGGTATTGCGGTTTCAAAGATATATGATTTTACATGGGACGTTTTCTGCGATTGGTATATCGAGCTTGTAAAACCGCGTCTTTACGATGAAAACTGTGAAACAAGAGTTGATGCGGAAAAAACGCTTTCATACGTTTTGCAGGGCATCTTAAAGCTTTTGCATCCGTTTATGCCTTTTGTAACGGAAGAAATTTTCTGCGCGCTTCCCACGGGTGAAGAGAGCATTGTAATTTCAAAATGGCCCGAATACTCGGATAAGCTCGTATTCACCGAAGAAGAAAACGATATGAGCGTTATCTGCGAAGCTATCCGCGGTCTTCGTAACATAAGAGCAGAGAGAAATATTCCGCCGTCAAAGAAATCAAGACTTATCGTGGTTACGGAAAACGCAGAGCTTTTCCAAAAGGGCATAAGCTTCTTCCAAAAGCTTGCGTCTGCTTCGGAAGTTGAAATTACAAGCGTAAAACCCGAAGAAAACGCAATTTCCGTTATCGCACCCGGCGCGGAACTTTTACTGCCACTCGATGAACTCGTTGACAAAGAAAAAGAAACGGAAAGACTTTTAAAGGAAAAGAAAAACCTTGAAGGCGAGATTAAGCGAAGCGAAGGCAAGCTTTCAAATCAGGGCTTTTTAGCTAAAGCTCCGCAGAAGCTTATCGATGAAGAGAAGGCAAAATACGAAAAATACAAAGAAATGTATCAAAAGGTTTGTGAAAGCCTTAATAATATGTAGGTGAAAAAAAATGAATTATGATGAAGCGCTTGATTTTATACACAGTGTTTCAAAAATAGGCACGAAATTAGGCCTTGAAAACATTAAAAGACTACTCATGCGCCTCCATAATCCGCAGAAGGATTTAAAATTCATTCATGTAGCCGGAACTAACGGAAAGGGTACTGTTTGCAGTACCCTTTCCGAGATTTTAATAAGTGAAGGCTACAGGGTAGGACTATACACGTCCCCCTTTATTTATGACTTTTGCGAGAGGATGCGCGTAAACGGTAAAAATATAGAAAGAGACGATTTGGCGCGCATTACGGAAACTGTCAAAAAAACGTGCGAAGAAATAGTCGCGGACGGTTTTGCGCACCCTACGGAGTTTGAAATAGTTACGGCTATCGGTATGTGCTATTTTAAAGAGCAAAAGTGCGACTATGTCGTTTTGGAGGTCGGTCTCGGCGGCAGACTTGACGCGACAAACGCGATTGACGCACCGCTTGTATCGGTTATAACCTCAATTTCGTTTGACCATACGGAGTATCTCGGAAATACGCTCTCAGATATAGCTTATGAAAAATGCGGCATAATAAAAAAGGGGAGCAGGGCGGCTGTATATCCTTCGCAAAACCCCGAAGCGCAGGCTAAAATTGAAGAGATATGCCGGGAGCGCGGCGTTCCCTTTGAAAACGCGAAAGAGCCCCAAGTTTTAAGTGCGGATTTGGACGGCACAGAGTTTTTATACGACGGCGTAAAATATAAAACTCATCTTAAAGGCGGGCACATGATAAAAAATATCGCGACTGCCCTCTGCACAGTGAAGCTTTTAAGAGAAGCGGGCGTGAAAGTCTCAGGAAAAGCCGTAAAAGACGGCATAGAAAACGTAGTATGGAGTGGAAGGTTTGAAGTTATAGGGAAAGAGCCACTCTTTATAATAGACGGCGCGCACAATTTAGAGGGTATATTGGCGCTTAAAAATGCAATCCAAACTTATCTTCCGGGTATGCGCCTTATCTTTGTTATGGGCATGCTCCGCGATAAGGAATATGAAAACGCGCTTGCCGAAATAGCGCCTATGGCGGATAAGTTTATTTCATGCACGGTTCCGTCTCCCAGAACGCTTAAAGCTGAGGAGCTTTCGGAGTGCGCAAAGAAATATAATAAGAATATTTATACTTCAAAGAGTATTGATGAAGCGGTTAAAAAAGCATTTAGCGAAGCTGATGAAAAAAGTGCAATAGTTGCGTTCGGCTCGCTTTACATGCTCGGCGACATCCGGGCCGCTTTTGATAAAATAAAGGAAAACTGATATGTTGTTTGATTTAAAGTCGGAATATAAGCCTGCCGGCGATCAGCCGCAGGCAATAGAGAAGCTTTCGGAAGGCGTTTTAAGGGGAGACCGCGAGCAGACGCTTTTGGGCGTTACGGGATCCGGCAAAACGTTTACGGTTGCAAACGTAATAGCGAAAGTGCAGAAGCCTACGCTCGTTTTGGCGCACAACAAAACGCTTGCGGCACAGCTTTGCTCCGAGCTTAAGGAGTTTTTTCCGGATAACGCCGTTGAGTATTTTGTTTCCTACTACGATTATTATCAGCCCGAGGCGTATATTCCGCAGACAGATACGTTTATCGAAAAGGACGCGTCTATAAATGATGAAATAGATAAACTGCGTCACAGCGCAACGTCCGCGCTTTTTGAAAGGCGCGATGTTATAGTTGTTTCAAGCGTTTCGTGCATATACAGCTTGGGTGACCCCGTTGACTATGCAAAGCTCGTAATTTCGCTTCGCACCGAGATGGAAATAGACCGCGAAGAGGTTATAAAAAAGCTTGTCGAAGTTCAGTATGAGCGAAACGATATAGCGTTTGAGCGCGGCAGGTTCCGCGTCCGCGGCGATGTTTTGGAAATTTTCCCGTCATCGCAGGATAAACACGCTATAAGAGTTGAGTTTTTCGGAGATACTATTGAGAGGATCTGCGAGATAGACGTTTTAACGGGCGAGATTGTCGGAAACCGTTCGCACGTTGCTATATACCCCGCGTCGCACTATGTTACAACGGCGGCAAAAATGGAGAGAGCCATTGAAAACATAAGAAAAGAGCTTGAAGAGCGCGCGGCGTGGTTTGAAAAAGAGAATAAAATACTTGAAATGCAGCGCATTATAAGCCGCACCAATTACGATATTGAAATGATGAAGGAAGTGGGCTTTTGCAGCGGCATTGAGAATTATTCGAGATATATAAACGAGCGCCCTGCGGGCAGCGCGCCCTATACGCTTATGGACTATTTTCCCGACGATTTTCTGCTCGTTGTGGACGAGAGCCATGTTACGATTCCGCAGGTTCGCGCAATGTATGCGGGCGACAGGGCGAGGAAGGATTCGCTTGTCACATACGGCTTCCGGCTGCCCTCGGCATACGATAACAGACCGCTGAATTTCGAAGAATTTAACGAAAGAATAAATCAGGCTATTTATATTTCCGCAACGCCTGCGGAATACGAAAGAGAGAGAAGCACGCAAATTGTTGAGCAGGTAATAAGACCTACGGGTCTTTTAGACCCCGAAATAATAGTCCGTCCCATAAAAGGTCAGATAGACGATCTTTTGGGCGAGATAAATGAGCGCGCCGCGAAAAAAGAGCGCGTTTTGGTAACTACTCTTACCATCAAAATGGCGGAGGATCTGACTGAATACCTGCGCGAAGCGGGCGTTGCCGTTAAATATATGCATCACGATGTTGCGACAATTGAGCGTATGGAAATAATAAGAGATTTAAGGCTCGGTATTTTTGACGTGTTGGTCGGCATAAACTTACTGCGCGAAGGTCTTGATTTGCCTGAGGTTTCGCTTGTCGCGATTTTAGACGCCGATAAAGAAGGCTTTCTCCGAAGCGAAACTTCTCTTATTCAGACGATAGGCCGCGCCGCGAGAAACGCGGAGGGCAAGGTAATAATGTATGCCGATACGATAACCGGCTCAATGGACAGAGCAATTAAAGAGACGGAGCGCCGCCGCAAGCTTCAGACTGAGTTTAACGAAAAACACGGCATAGTTCCGAAGACCATCAAAAAGTCGGTAAGAAACGTAATTGAAGCGACCACAAAGCCCGACGAAAATCCCGAAACGCAGGAAGAGACTGACGAGCTTATCTTAAGGCTTCGCGAGGAGATGCTGCGCGCGTCGCGCGAGCTCCGCTTTGAGGACGCGGCAAAGCTGCGTGACAAGATAACGCTTCTTGAAAGAGGTATGGAATGAAAGACAAGATTGTAATTAAAGGCGCAAGAGAGAACAATTTAAAAAATTTAAACGTTGAGATACCGCGCGATAAATTTGTCGTTTTAACGGGGCTTTCGGGCAGCGGAAAAACCTCTTTGGCGTTTGATACGATTTACGCGGAGGGGCAGAGAAGATATATAGAAAGCCTTTCGGCATACGCGAGACAGTTTTTGGGGCAGATGGAAAAGCCCGATGTAGACTATATAGGCGGTTTATCGCCCGCTATATCAATAGACCAGAAAACAACGGGCAAAAACCCGCGTTCAACTGTCGGCACGGTTACGGAGATTTACGATTATTTAAGGCTTTTATACGCAAGATGCGGCGTGCCGCACTGCCATAAATGCGGCAAGGAGATAAAAAAGCAGACGATCGACCAGATCGTTGACAGCGTCCTCTCGCGCGATGAGGGTACGCGCGTTCAGATCATGGCGCCCGTTGTCCGCGGCAAAAAGGGCGAGCACAAACAGATTTTCGAAAGAGCGAAAAAGGGCGGCTTTGTAAGATGCCGCGTAAACGGCGAAATGCGCCTTTTAGAGGAAGAAATTTCGCTTGAAAAGACGAAAAAACACAATATAGAAATTGTAGTTGACAGAATTATTATAAAAGAGGGCATACAGCAGAGAGTTACGGATTCGCTTGAAACTGCTTTAAAGCTTGCAGGCGGACTTGTGTCCGTTTTGTTTGGCGATGAGGAAGTCATATATTCCCAGAATTTTGCCTGCCATGACTGCGGCATAAGCCTTGAAGAACTTTCGCCGCGCTCGTTTTCGTTTAACAGTCCGTTCGGCGCGTGCCCTACGTGTACGGGTCTCGGCGTTTTGATGGATATAGACCCTAAGAAGGTTTTGCCGGACGACTCAAAAAGCATATTTGAGGGTGCTTTTAAGGGGCCGGGCTGGAGCGTTAAGCCGAATGAGTTTACAATGGCGAGAATGTATTTTGAAGCTCTCGGCAGACGCTACGGCTTTGACCTTAACACCCCCGTGCGCGAGCTTGACAAAAAGATTGTGGATATTATCCTTTACGGGTCGGGAGACGAAAAAATAAAGGTTGAATATATAAGAGACTACGGCAGCGGCTATTATAACACAACTTATGAGGGCATAATCCCATGCCTTCAGAGAAGATATAAAGAGACCACTTCGGAGTGGTCAAGAGGCGATATTGAAAGATATATGTCAGACAGCCGCTGCCCGGACTGCAAAGGCGCGCGTCTGCGCCCTGAAATACTTGCGGTTACCATCGGCGGTGTTAATATCGCGGATCTTACAAATTACTCGGTTGCGGAGCTTTCGGAGTTTTTTGAAAACTTAAAGCTGTCTGATAAAGAGGCAATAATAGCACAGCAGATTTTAAAAGAGATAAACGCGAGAGTAGGCTTTTTAAAATCCGTAGGACTTGACTATTTAACGCTTTCGAGAAGCGCCGCAACGCTCTCGGGCGGCGAGGCGCAGAGAATACGCCTTGCAACGCAGATAGGAAGCGGTTTGGTGGGTGTGCTCTATATCCTTGACGAACCGTCGATAGGCCTTCACCAAAAGGACAACAAAAAGCTACTCAAAACGCTTAAAGATCTGCGCGATCTCGGAAATACGCTTATTGTCGTTGAGCACGACGAGGAGACAATTCTCGAAGCGGACCACGTTGTTGATATCGGACCCGGCGCGGGCATAAACGGCGGCGAGGTCGTTGTAAGCGGTACGGTAGAGGACGTTTTAAAATGCAAAAAAAGTATTACGGGACAGTATCTTTCGGGAAAAAAGAAGATACCCGTGCCGTGTGAGCGCCGCGAGGGAAACGGCAATTTTATTAAAATTTGCGGCGCAAAGCAGAATAACCTTAAAAATATAGATGTTTCTATCCCTCTCGGAAAGTTTGTTTGCATAACGGGCGTTTCGGGAAGCGGTAAATCGTCTCTTATAAACGAAGTGCTTTATAAAGAGCTTGCAGTTAAATTAAACGGCGCGCAGTGCGTTCCGGGCGAGTGCGACGGGGTTGAGGGACTCGAAAATCTTGACAAGGTAATAGATATAAGCCAGAGCCCGATAGGCAGAACGCCGCGTTCAAACCCTGCAACATACACGGGCGTGTTTACCGATATACGCGAGGTTTTCGCAACTTCTAACGAGGCTAAAATGCGCGGATATACGGCAAGCCGTTTCAGCTTTAACGTAAAAGGCGGCAGATGCGAAGCGTGTTCGGGCGACGGCATTATTAAAATCGAGATGAACTTTTTGGCCGACGTTTACGTTCCCTGCGACGTCTGCAAGGGTCATAGATACAACAGGGAAACGCTTGAGGTTAAATACAAGGGCAAGAATATTTACGAAGTTCTCGATATGACGATAGAAGAAGGCCTTAAGTTTTTTGAAAACCAGCCGAAAATAAGGCGTAAGCTTCAAACGCTTTGTGATGTAGGCCTCGGATACGTAAAAATAGGCCAGCCGTCAACGCTTTTATCGGGCGGCGAAGCGCAGAGGGTAAAGCTTGCGACAGAGCTTTCAAAAAGGCCTACGGGCAGAACCGTTTATATCCTTGACGAGCCTACAACGGGACTTCACACGGCGGACGTTCATAACCTTATAAACGTTTTACAGCGCCTTATAGAGGGTGGAAATACTGTTATCGTTATAGAACATAATTTAGACGTTATAAAAACGGCGGATTATATAATCGATTTAGGACCCGACGGGGGAGATCGGGGCGGCACAATAGTTGCCTGCGGCACGCCCGAAGAGGTCGCAAAGGTTAAAAAATCGTATACGGGACAGTTTTTAAAAGAAATCTTTAAAAAGACAAAATAACCAAATACAAACCGCAAAAATCGACATTTGCAATATTGACTTTAACCCTAAAAGACAGTATAATAAAAATAAGGACACAAAATTTTAAAACATTGGAGGGTAAAAAATATGAAAAAAACATTACACTTTAAAGCGCTGGCGTTATTACTTTGCTTAATGCTTGTTTTAACGCTGATTCCCGCAACGGCTTCGGCAGCGGCGATTTTCGGCGTTCTTGAAATTCCCGTTTATAAAACGGTTACTGCGGAAAACGGCGCAAACCCCGGCGAAGCTACGTTTGAGTTTGAGCTTTCAGACTTTTTCGCAGACGACAGCGGTATAACCGTTGTCGGCAACACCGTTGAAACAGACGGCGAAGGCACGTTTAACGACACAATAAAGCTTGCTATAGCTACAGAGAGCGATTTCTACAACTTAACAGAAGGCTTTAAGGTTACAGAGAAAAACGGCGGCGAAGACGGCTGGACATACGACACCACAGAGTGGCTGGTGCTTCCCTATATGGTGGAAGGCACAACAGCATCCCCGGCCGCTATCCGTTTGGCATACTACAATTTGTCAAATGACGAAGAGCCCGATTATCAAAGCCACATAACACGTTACCGCGCTCTTTACTTTGAAAACAAATACGCAGGCGAAACAAAAGAGACAGACCCCTCGGAGCTTGAACTTGACATTGACTTTATAAAACACGTAGAAGTTGAAAATGACGGCGTTACGGCTCCCGATAAAGAATTTAATCTCGTAATGAGCGGCGTTTCGGAAAACGTTTTGGCGGACCTCGAGACGGACGGCTTTAATATTCCTACAAAAGGCGAAGGCAAATATAAAGGCACGATAAGACTTATCCCCAAAAATGAAGTTGTTTTTGAAGGCATGGGCAACGGCTTCATGCTGCAGGAAGATAACGACGGCGACGCGGATTGGGAATTTGACGATACAAAATACAGAATCATCCCGAATTATAACGCGGCAGGCGGCGTAGACTACGAGATTTATAAAGAAGAATTGTCGGAAGGCGCCGTGGCTGTTGAACTTCAGCCCGTTAAAACGATTGAATTTACAAATATATATACGGGCGACGGCACCACCGATAAAGATAAGGATAAAGACAAAGATAAGGATAAGGATAAGGAAACAAACGAATATACAATTAGTATTCCGCTTACAAAGGTAGTTGTTCAGGGCGGCGACAAAAAGGCTCCGTCAACGGAATTTGCGTTCGGTATTTCAAACTATGACGTGCCGCAGGAAAATCTCCATATAAATCTTGATACTATAAAGACAAACGGCAAAGGCAGCTACGAAGGCGCAGTAATTATCACTCCCGTAGACGAAGAAACATTTGAAGGCCTCGCTAAGGGCTTTATGGTATTTGAAAAATCACCTGTTGATTTGGGCGATTGGGAATATGACAGCACTGAATGGTATATAGTTCCTTCAAAAGACGATGACGGCGAAGTTACCGTGACATGCTACGAAAATACACAGGGAGGAGAAGACAACCCCTCAAACGGCATTAAATTTACAAACACATACACGGCGTTTGACGGCTCTACCACAACTCCACCCACAAAAGATCCTGACGATCCCGGAGAGGATCCCGATGACCCCGGCAAAACAGGCAGCAAGGTAACTCTTACGTATGACGCAAACGGAGGCTCTGTATATGATCCTATAGAAGAGTATGAAAAGGGCACAAAGGTTGAGCTTAAAAAGACAGCATCGCGTGACGGCTTTACATTCAAAGGCTGGTATACGGACGCAGAGGGCTCAACAAAGGTAGCTGAAATTACAATTAATGAGGACACAACGGTTTATGCCGGTTGGGAACAGACGCCCATTCCTCCGATGCTTGACGGAAGCGACCATACGGCATACGTTATAGGTTATGAAGACGGAACGGTACGTCCCGGAAATAATATAACACGTGCAGAGGTTACAATGATATTCTACCGTCTGCTCAAAGAAGAAGTAAGAAATGCAAACCATACAACGGAAAACGTTTTTGAAGACGTATCCTCTGACCAGTGGTATAACGAAGCTGTTTCAACAATGGCAAAAGCAGGTATAATAAAGGGCAGATCCGCAACAGAGTTTGCTCCTAACGCTCCCATAACACGTGCGGAATACGCTACGATCTGCGCAAGATTTGACTCAAGCGTTGCATACGGCACAAGCGACTTTACCGATATCAGCGGTCACTGGGCTGAAAGCTATATAAACCGCGCGGCTATCCTCGGTTGGGTTAAAGGTTACGAAGACAAGACATTCCGTCCCGACAAAGAGATTACGCGTGCCGAGGCTATGACACTTACAAACAGAGTGCTCCAGCGTATCCCCGATGAGATAGAAGATCTCCTCACAGGCATGAGAACGTTCTCTGATAACTCCGACCCGACGGTTTGGTACTACATTCCCGTTCAGGAAGCTACAAACAGTCATGATTACACAAAGAAATCAAGCGGTCACGAGAAATGGACATCTCTTAAATAAAACACTGCATTAAAAAACGGGTGCACAAAATGTGCACCCGTTTTTTTACTTTATAGGGAATTACGCATTTCCTATAAAGTAAAAACATTAATTTTATGCCCGTGCGAAATTTTCATCAGCCTTGCTTCGGAAACGCACATGGGCGTAAACAGTGCGTTTGGCCTTCTCTGCCCGCTGTTGGCGAGCGCCGAAGATGCTTTGTTCATCTCATTATTCTCTGCCGGTCACCGTAATTTCCGATACCGGTATTCCCGTTTGCTCCGTTATAATCCCCGCGATGGCGGTCGCTTCTTCGCTTGTCATATTCTGAGATTTTATAACGGCGTCCGCTTTGCCGTCCGATATAAACAAAACGGCGTCCTCGTAGCCTTTGGCTTTTATTATGTTTTCAAGTTTTATTTCGTCATCACTCTGTTTCGCGACCTTAATCTTTTCTTCTTCGGCCATTATTTTTGACTGTGTTTCGCTGTTTTCGTCTTCAATAATATTTGCGAGCGTTTCCTGAACCTCGGCGCGGCTTATCTCTCTTTCGAGCTTTGCGCTTTCAAAATAATCTTCCGGTGTGTTTTCTACTAAATGGATCTCTCCGACCGTTTCACGTGCTGTTTCGGCTTTGTCTTCGCTTTTGTATGAAAAATTAAGATAACCTGCCGTAGCAAATAAAACGGCCAGGCATATTACTATTATACGGTTTCTTTTAATAACTATCATTTTACCTCCTTTATCTCGGAAAAACACCTATGTTGGCAGCCGATGCACCCGTTAGAGCTCTTACGGCATCCGTTATTTCCTTTTTTACAGCGGCGTTTTCTGCGCCTTCGGCAACAACGACAACGCCTTGAATTTTCGGCATATCCTCGCGGATAATAAACGGTGATGAACTGCTGCCGCTGCCGAGGATCACATTTTCTTCGCTTAATTTGCTTATATCCCCGCTTGTTTCTAAAGTCTTGTTTTTTGCAGTAGCTTTCATAGCGCTGCTTTTATATGTTATCATAACATGTACATCACCTACACCGCTGATTTTTGACAGAATATCCGAAATCCTTTTTTCAAGGTTTTCGTTTATATTTGCCGTATCACCTGATTTGGGAGCACTTTTCTGCGGCGTAAAACTGCCTATGCAAAGAAAAAGCACTCCAATAATAACTATTACGTAAATTACGGTAATATTCTTGTTTTTTCCTTTAAATATGTCATTTAGTCGAAAATTCAATTTCATTTTCCGCAACTCCCATCTGATCCATTAAAAATGATATATTATCAGGCTTGCCGCAGAATAAAACGTGTGTTATTCTGCCGCTTTCATCAACTGTTATTTCGGGTTTTGCACCGCAGTTTTCTTCTATCATATCTTCCGCCCTTTTTTTGTAATCGGCTAAAACATCTTCTCTGAAGGTATCGTTTATCTCTGTTTCAATTTCATCCGCAAAATCCGGAATGTCAAACCGCAGATTGCCGCATATGGCTGAAACCATGCTGAGACAGACTATTGCCGATAATAAAACGGACGTGTATTTCTTCATATTGCCTTCGGGTAAGACGCTTTCTCCTAAAAATGCAATCATTAAAACTGCCATAACTCTAAGTGTTATTTCACGCACTCACAGAGCACCTCCTAAATTTGAAGCGCCAAGCAAAACCGAAAGTGATATTATGCAAGATACGGAGCACGCTATAATAAAACCCGTTATCGCGGACAAAACGCCTGCCATATTGTCGAGCACGGACGTGATTCGCTTATCTCCGAAAGTACCTATAAGAGCTGAAGATATTTTGTATATGAATATAACAGAGGCTATTTTAATAACGGGGAAGAGCACGGAGAAGAATATAAACAAAATGCCCGCTGAACCGATTATGTTTTTGATTACTACAGCGCCTCCTGCAACGGCTTCTATGCTGTCTGTCATAAGAGAGCCGAGGACCGGCACAAGACCGCTTACGGCAAACTTGGCACTTTTGAGCGCGGCTGCGTTTAGTGAGGAGCAGCTCATGCCGCTGACCGATACCACCGCGCTGAATATAGTAACTGCTCCGGAAACTATCCATAATGCCGTACTTCGGATCACTTTTGCAAGCGATGCCGTAGAATAGTGCGGCGACAAGTTGCCTATAAGACTTAAACCAAAAGAAAAATAAACGGCTGGCATCCCTATGCTTTTTATCAAATTGCCGCATAGGCTTGAAAAAATAAGTATCTGCGGCGAAAGAGAGGCAAATACCCCTGCGCCCGCGCTGCCTGCGATTGCCGTGCCGAGTATCGGTATCACAGAGTTTAAAAAGAGAACAGTGTTTTGAATAAGTGATATGCCGAGCTTTGATATTTCTCCGAAAGCGGACGTTATAATTCCTGTTATTATCATGTAAACCGATAAAAACGCCGCGTTTTCACCGCCTTTGAATCTATGCCTGGAAGTGCTGAAAACGGCGAGCAGAAACGAAAGGGCGAATATAACGGACACGGCGCTGAGGTTTGTATTTATTTCTGATACCGCAATCTCATAAATTTTTGGCCACATCTCATTTGCTTTCACTATCTGATGACCGTCTGTCATGGAATTTACCGCGTCTGAAAAAGTAAAGCCCGCCTCCGTTATGCCGAATGAATCGAGTTTGTTATAGTCGTCCGCACGCACGGGCGTTGTTATTAGAATAATCAGAAATAAAACGGCGGCTTTCTTCATGGTATTATTCCTTCTGTCAGCTTAAACAGCGCTTCGGCTATCGGAAGGCTTAAAGCGAGCATTATTATTTTTCCGCAGACCTCTATGCATGAGGCAAGCGCGTTTTCACCTGCGTCACGGCACATTTCCGAAGAAAACTGCGTTATATATGAAAGCCCCATGATTTTTACTGCCGTTTTTATATAAACGGTGTTTACGTTTGCTTTACGCACAAAAGAGTCTATGCTCTTAAAAACGTTTGACAAAGCCGGTAAAGCGTATAAAAGGATAATGATACCCGAAACAATGGATACGGCAAAAGAGTAATCGGGTCTGTATTGCCTGAGTAATATGCATAACAGACATGAAGGAAGAGCAAATACAACTATTTTAAAAATGTCCATATATACCTCACAATCCGAAAACAGATTTTATCGTGTCAAAAAGGCGGCTGACTTCGCGCACTATTACGCCCAAAACAACTATGAGTCCCGCAAGCGTTGTAAGCATTGCCTGCTCGTCCCGCCCGGATTTTATCAAAAGCTGGTTTAAAACCGCTACGATTATACCGACCGCTGCTATTTTAAATATCAAATCAACGCTCATTGTTTTTCCCTTTCTTTAAATGATAAGCAGCAGCAGTGCCGCGCCCGAAATGCCGCCCGATATGCAGTATAGCTTATAAAGACGCGCGCGTCTGTCTTCTGCCGATTTCAGTGTTTTACTTATTCTTTCACGGCAGAGTGCGGCGTTTTTTATCTGTCCATCTGCGTCCTCCGCCGAAAGCCCCGAGGCAAAAGAAAGAAGAGCTTCTTTTTCCCCGTCACCCAGCGTGCTTGTCCATACCGCCTGTTTCATGGCGGATACGGCGCCCGTTTTATTTAAGTTATCGGCGGCTGAGGCAAATACGCCGCTTATGTCGGCGGAAGCGGCTGAGACGAGCGCCTCCCGCATAGGGGATAAGCGGTATCTGATTTCGTTTTCAAACAGAATCAAACCGTCCTGAAGAGCACAGAGCACTTTTACTCTGCGTGTAAGCTCATGCGCCTTTAAAATGCCCGCCGCAGTTGATGCGCAAAGCAGCATCCCGCCGCCTAAAAGTTTTATAATCATAAAAAATACCTCAATATATTTTTTCAATAGTTCCCGCGCCGTTTCTGCGGCTTAAAACTATAGTTCTTTCAAAAACGTGCGCGCTTAAAAGAGATGAGAGTATATCACGCCTTTTTAAATCATTCAGGTCATACCCATGTGCGCTGCAAAGAAGCTTCACACCTGCGTTTATTATGTGTTTTGCGGCTTCTTCGTCCTCGCTTGTGCCTATCTCGTCTGTAATAATAATATCAGGTCCCATAGACCGCAAAAGCATCTCCATTCCCACATTCTTCGGACAGTTTGAATATACAACGCTCAGGGCGCCTATGTCGTTTTGCGGCTCGCCGCATGTGGCGGCTGCTATTTCGCCGCGCTCGTCCACTATCCCGACTTTAAAGTTATAAAGGCCGCCGCCGAGCAGTCTTGCGGCGTCGCGCAGAAGCGTTGTTTTGCCGCAGGCGGGAGGGGATATGATAAGCGTGTTATATAAGCGTTTTCCGTCCAGGATATAATCTGTTATTTTATCTGCCGCGCCCTTTATTTCCCTTGAAATTCTTATGTTTACGGCGGATATATCGGAAAGCGAAACGATTTCGCCGCCTTTTAGTGCTGTTTTGCCGCATACGCCTACTCTGTGTCCGCCGGGTAGAGTAATAAAACCGCGGCACAAATCGTTTTGCGCCGCGTATACGGAGCTTTGACACATTTTGTCTATCATAGTTTTAAATTCGTAGGCTAAGACGGTTACGGCGCCCAAGGGGGAATCAGATAAGGTACCGTCGGGCTTTAGGTATGACACCTTGTCCCAAGTGACGGCCGCCGCGCCGCCGCGCCTTAGCCTTATTTCGCATACCGCCTGCTTTGTTTTATAAGGCAGCGAGAGAAAAGCGTTTAAAACTCCGCACGGCAGATAATCGAGATATTCTTCGCCTTTGGGGGATTGTGATAACACATACATTCAGCTCACTCATTTCATAGTAAATCTTATTAATGAAATAAAAATTTAGAACAAAAAAGTTGCGTGATTTTAATAATTATGGTAAACTAAATGTTGAGGTGAAAATTTTGAAGGCGGTAGGTATTGTTGCGGAATACAACCCGTTTCATAACGGTCATAAATATAATCTGGAAGCGGCAAAAAAGAAAAGCGGCGCAGACTGCGTGATAGCTGTTATGAGTGGCAGCTTCTGCCAGCGCGGCGAGCCGGCTGTTTTCTCAAAACACGCACGCGCCGAAATGGCGGTTTTGGGCGGCGCGGATATAGTTTTTGAATTGCCTTCATATTTTGCTTTAAAATCCGCCGGCGGTTTCGCAAAAGGCGGCATAGCTCTTTTAAAAGCTGCGGGCGTATCCTCTGTGGCCTTCGGCGCGGAGTGTGACGATATAGGTGCGTTAAAAGAAACTTCAAAGGTTATAAGGCACGAAAGCTGCGCGTTTAAAGAAAGCCTTAAAAAGAGCTTAAAAGACGGCGCGTCTTTCGCGGCGGCAAGAGCAAACGCCTTAAGAGAATTCTCGCCTCAAAGCGCGGAAATACTAAAAAGTCCGAATAACATTTTAGCGTGCGAATACATAGCGGCAATGGAGCAGACAGGTTTTGAGGGAGAGGCGTATGCCGTAAAAAGGCGCGGCGTGTATCATGACGCGGAAGAAACGGACGGCTGCTTTGCGAGCGCTTCTTATATACGGCGTGCTTTACAGAACGGGGAAGACGTTTTGCCATTTGTTCCCGGCTTGCCGGACGAAAAGCCTGTGTTTTTGGAAGACTATGAAAAGCTTATTCTGTATTCTTTGAAAATAAAAGAAAGTATAAAAGATATTCCGGACACATCTGACGGTCTTGCGGAGAGAATTATGTCAATCAGCGCAGGAAGCCTTAAAGAATTGCTTGATACGGCAAAAGCAAAGCGTTTTGCAATGTCAAGGATAAAGCGCGTTTTAATGAACATATTAATAAAAAACAATCTCCCGAAGGATTTGGAGCCTTCATACCTTCGCATACTTGCTTTAAATGATACGGGCACGGCATATTTAAAAGAAATTAAAGATAATTGTCCGCTGCCCCTTATAACAAAGCCCGCGCTTTATAAAACGAAAGACAGTATTTTTGAGCTTGAACTCAGAGCTTCCGGCATACGCTCGATTATAAGCGGAGGTAAGCCCGATATAACCGTGTCGCCTGTTAAAATATAGAAGGTGTTTAATTTGAAGAAAGAATATGACCGTTTAATACACAGTTACGGTGAAGATATAATCAAATCAGAAGGTATGCAGATTGCTAAGGGACACATGCAGCACGGAAATATAAGCGTTTATAATCATTCGCTTTCGGTTGCGGACACTTGTCTCGGAATATCCGAACGTTTGCATATAAAAGTGAATAAAAAAGCGCTTATCCGCGGCGCGCTTCTGCATGACTATTTTTTGTATGATTGGCATGAAAAAGACAAAAGCCATAAATGGCACGGCTTTATTCACGCAAAACGCGCTCTCCGTAACGCGGAGCGTGATTTTGATTTGGGCAGTATAGAAAAAAATATGATAGAGCGACATATGTTTCCGCTTAATATTAAGCCGCCCTCATGCCGCGAGAGCATGATACTGTGCATTGCGGATAAAATATGCGCCGTAAAAGAAATGATTTCTTAAAGGGGTGTTTTTTTATGGATAATATAAAAGAACTTGCCGATATGATACGCGAATGCGGCAGGATTGTGTTTTTCGGAGGCGCGGGCGTTTCAACAGAAAGCGGTGTTAAAGATTACAGAAGCCGTGACGGGCTTTATAATACCGTACACGAATACGGCGTATCGCCCGAGGAGATTTTAAGCCACACGTTCTTTTTCAATAAAACAGACGTATTTTATGACTTTTTCAAAAAGTATTTTATAATTGAGGTAGAGCCTAACGCCGCGCATAAAGCGCTGGCAAAGCTTGAGGAGATGGGGAAGCTCTCCGCCGTTATAACGCAGAACATTGACGGACTTCACCAAAGGGCGGGCAGTAAAAACGTTATAGAGCTTCACGGCACGGTAGAAGAATTCTACTGCGCAAAGTGCGGCATAAAAGGCGATTTTGAAAAGATAATTGATGAAATAAAAAGTGACAAGGTGCCTATGTGCTCAAAGTGCGGCGCCGTTATGAAGCCGAAAGTTGTTTTATACGAGGAGCCGCTTTATGAAGGCGTTCCCGAAAAGGCGGCTGAGACTATTGCGAATGCAGATATGCTGATAGTCGGCGGCACGTCGCTCGCGGTTTATCCCGCGGCCTCGTTTGTAAGATATTTCAGAGGCAAATATATAGTTATCATAAACAAAACGGAAACAGACTTTGACAGCCATGCAAACCTCGTTTTCAGAGATAAAATAGGTGAAGTATTTGATGCGGTAATGAAAGAATTACAAAAGGAGCAGTAAGTGAAAAAGTATAAAATATTAAAAGATTATATTTTAATGACGATGGGGTGTTTCCTGCTCGCGGCGGGCGTCTATTTTTTTAAAATCCAGAATAATTTTGTAACGGGCGGCGTAACGGGTGTCGGCGTTGTTTTAGCTTCGGTAACACCCATAAGCGCGGGCATATGGATCTGGATACTGAATATTCTCCTGCTTTTGGTAGGCTTCTGCATTTTGGGAAGGGATACGGGATTTAAAACTGTTTACTGCAGCATGCTCTATTCTCTTTTCACAATTCTTTTTGAAAAGACAGTTAAACTAAACGCGCCGTTGACCGATCAAATCTTTTTGGAGCTTATTTATGCGATGATTTTAACTTCTGTCGGCTCTGCTCTTATATTCAGCCGCGAAGCGTCATCGGGCGGCACGGATATAGTTGCGCTTATACTTAAAAAGTTTACATCCGTAAACGTAGGTCAGGCGCTGCTTGTGACAGACTTTGCGGTCGCTTTGAGCTCTTTTTGGTTTTTCGGTGTTAAAACGGGGCTTTATTCGCTTTTGGGTCTTTTTATGAAAGCATTTATAGTTGACAGCGTAATAGAGAACTTTAACACATGTAAATACTTTATTGTTATAACGTCAAAGGCGGATGAGATAAAGGATTATATAATGAATACGCTTCATCACGGCGTTACGTCAAGCAAGGTAATAGGGGAATACACAAACGAGGAAAAAACAATGCTTCATACCGTTTGCAGACGTGTTGAGGCAATTAAACTGCGTAAGGAAATAAGAGAAATAGACCCGAAGGCATTTACAATAATTACAACAAGCAACGAAATAATAGGACGCGGTTTCCGTAGCGTATAGTTGCGGCTCGAGAAAATGCACAGACCGCAAAAAGGAAAAAGAATAATTATTAAACTAAATAAGAAAGGAACCTGTTTTGCAGGTTCCTTTTTTGAATTTAATCCTTTTTGCTACGAACAAACGTCACCTCTCGACGTACCTTTGTACGTCTTCGGGTAACCCCTTCGGGTTCCGTTTGTCCGTTCTGCACTGTTTTCTCTTTGCCTTGATTGCGGCTCGAGAAAATGCACAGACCGCAAAAAAGATAATACGAATTGACGCATTTTGCTTATGCGTATTAATATTATTTGCGAACTTAATGAAGAAAAGTTTTTGTCCCTTAAACTCTCATAAAGCTGTGAGTTCCTCTCGTTTATCCTCTCCGCTTCTTCGGGAGAGAGGGTTTCTTTGGAATAGCGTATGTCGGGATTTAGCGCATCAAAAAACCGAGTACCTTGTTCGGTCTCGGTTTTCTCGGTTTCTACATTTTCTCGATTTCCATTATCAAACGTTCGGCTATCCGTTCCTTCTCTTCCTCTGATTTGTCTATCAAAGGCTCGACTATCTTCAAAGCCGCTGGTTGAGACAGTCCCTTTTCCCTGCACAGCTTCAATAACTGATAGCGGTACTTGTATCGGCTGGGCACTTCGCTCTGCATCATAAATCCACTCCTTAAATTCGCTCAACAGTGTGTTGTTGTCGCAATCAATAGAAATGACTTTTGTAATTTCTGGATAATCATAGGCGCCGTCAGTATAAACAAGCTTGTTGTTTATACCGTCTTTACCTACTTCAAAAATATACTCTCCGTCTTGTGAACGCTGAAAGGTCTGATACTTATTATTCTTTAATTCAGATAATTTAGAATAGAAAGCCGCTACTTCGTTGTTGTCTAAAAGCCCTTCCTCAACCGTCCACATTACACGGGGCTGTTCTGTATTGTTACCGTCTTTATTATACTGCATTTCGCCGTCTGATGTCAAGTCAGAGTTTGCATACCTCGTCCCCGTATCAACTCCCGGCTGTCTTGTCCCCAAAGCTCTCTCAAAGTATCTTAATCCTCTGTCGGGTTCTCTATTCCGAAAAGTCCTCTTACCTTGTCGTACCCGTCGCGGAGCTTGTCTATTATTTTATCGGCTATTGAATAGTTATGTGACATGGGGACGTGCCATTTTTGTCACGCCGGGAAAAGCGAAAACAAAAAAGTGTGAGAAGAATTCTCACACTTTTTTGTTTAGTAACAGCTGTCAAATATTTCTTTAATAACTTCATAGTCCATTTCAACGTAACTGTGAACTGTTCTTGTTTTAGAGAAAGTGCAAAGATACGAGAGTTCGTCCGAGCAGTTTTCTTTTATGCCGAAATCACGCAGATTTTCGGGCATTCCGATTTCCTTGAAAAATTCCGCCATCTTTTCTATGCCGCTTTTCGCCGCCGCTTTATCATCGGCTTCCGTAACGCCCCATACGCGTCTTGCAAACTGCGCGAAGCGGGGAATATCCTTTTCATATACATATCTTGCCCAGGCGGGGAAGAGCACCGCGAGGCCTGCGCCGTGTGCAACGGAATCAAACTTGCCGCTTAAAGCGTGCTCAAGCTGGTGAACGGGCAGCGCGTTTTCGCGTCCGCAGCCGGTTAAACCGTTGTGCGAAAGACTTGATGCCCACATGATGGTTGCTCTCGCTTCATAGTTTTGCATATCATTCATAAGCACTTTTGCGGCGGATACAACGGATACCAAAAGACTTTCCGCTATTCTGTCCGTCAGATCCGTCGGCGGATGAACCGTAAAATATCTCTCCATTGTGTGCGCCATAATGTCAACAATTCCGCAGGCTGTCTGATATTTTCCTACAGTATATGTCAGCTCGGGGTTGCATATAGCGAAAATACATCTGTTTAAATCCGTGTTAAATCCGCGTTTCATGTCGCATTCCGTATTTGTAAGCACCGTAGATGAGCTCATTTCGCTGCCGGCCGCGGCGTGCGTTAAAATACAGCCGACGGGGAGAGTTTTTTCGGGAACAGCTTTTTTCTGCGAAAATTCCCATATATCAATATCCGTCATGGCGCCCGTGGCGGTTGCTTTTGAAGAATCTATAACGCTTCCGCCGCCTACGGCTAAAATCATCTGAACTTTCTTTTCTTTCGCGATTTTTACGGCTTCGCGCACGAGGCTTACCTTCGGGTTTGGCTCAACTCCTCCTATTTCCGTCACCGTAATTCCGTTTTCGCTAATTGATTTTATAACCTCGTCATAAACGCCGCTTTTTTTGATGCTGCTTTTACCGTACTGCATCATTATATTGTCATAACCGAATTCTTTTATAATTTTGCCGACGTCTTTGTGTTTGTCTTTACCGAAAAAGACTTTTGTTGGTGTGTAATATAAAAAATCAAGCATAATATGTTTCCTTTCTGTTTTCTGATTTTAGATTATATCACAAAAAACAACAAAATGATATAGTAAATTTGATTATTTACAATTAAGAGTATATGTGATAAAATAATAATGTTATTTAATTTCTAAAAGGGGTGTAATTCATGCAGGAATATGCAGTAGAAATAAGGCGTAAATTACATATGTATCCCGAAGTAGGGTTTGAGCTTCCCAGAACGCTTAATCTTTTAAGAGAAGAGCTTGATAAAATGGGAGTTTCTTATACCGAGAAATACGGTAAAAGCAGCATTGTTGCGACAATAAACGAAGACAAAAAGAATTTTACCATAGGCATCCGTGCCGATATTGACGCTTTGCCTATATGTGAGAGCAATAAAGTGTCTTATAAATCAAAAATAAATGGGCAGATGCATGCCTGCGGTCACGACGCGCACTGTGCCGTTGCGCTTACAACGTGCAGAGAACTAAATAAAATGCGCGACAAAATAAACTGCCGCGTGAAGTTTATTTTCCAGGCTGCGGAAGAGTATGAGCCGTCGGGAGCAAAACTTATGGCTGAAGACGGCGTTATGGATGATATAGACTGCATAATAGCGCTTCACTGCGACCCTAAATATGAAGTGGGTGAGATAGGTCTTAAAGCGGCGGAACAGGGCGCTATAAGCAACGGCTTTCTGCTTGAATTTTTCGGAAAGAGCTCGCACGTTGCGTTTCAGCAGCGCGGCGTTGACGCTAATATGATGGCGGTTAAAGCCTATACTGCTATAGAATTTATGTTCGCAAAGGAATTTTCCGCAACGGATGTGCGTATTTTTAACGTTGGTGCAATCCACGGCGGTGAGGCAAATAATATAATTTCCAACTATTGCAGTATGTACTGTACGCTCAGAACTTATACAGACGAAGTTGCCGATAAAGCAATACGCAGAATAAAGGAAATCGGCAAAGCCGTTGCAAAAGAGAGCAGCGGAAGATTTAAATATACGCAGAAAAAATATTACCCCAACGTATATAACAACGAAATAATGACGCAGAAAATGCACGAAGCCGCATCCAAGATTGTCGGAGAGAATAAAGTTTTCCCGAAGATAAGAACTATGGGCGGAGAAGACTTTTCATACTTTGCAATGCGCAAACCCGGCTGTATGTTAAGGCTTGGCGTAAGAAACGACGAAAAAGGCTTTGTAAACGGCGTTCATGAAACAAATTTTGATATTGACGAAGATTCGCTTCAGATAGGTGTTAAAACGTTTATCCGGTTTGTTCTTGACAATATGGACGGCATAAGCTTTGAATAATCTTTGTAAAAGGGTTGGTTTAAGTGAAAAGAAAGAGAAGGTTCGGTGACAGAAGCGACGGATACAGAATACGTTCAATGCCGCCGATAAACAAGTTGATTCCGCATATAATGAAATCGAGAGTCGGCTCGCAGAATCTTATTAAGGACTATGTTGAAGCGGACGCGATACGTGATTATATCCGCGAAAAACGCAGACAGGGCTATGATAATTTCAGCTTTCTGCATGTGCTTGTCGCGGCGTATATCAGAACCGTTTCACAAAGACCTGCCATAAACCGCTTTATTTCCGGACAAAAGATTTTCGCGAGATATGATATTGAAACGATAATGACGGTTAAAACGAAAATGGAGCTTGACGCGCCCGAAACCGAGGTTAAGATTATTTTCAGTCCCGACGCCACAAGCACAGACGTTTATAAGGCTTTCAGCGAAAATATAAAAGAGGCAAAGGGCGAAGCGGTAAGCGATACAAACTTTGAAAAGACAATAAAGATTTTTAATCTTATTCCGAATCTTGCTCTCAGCATTACAATTTCGCTTTTGAGGTTTATTGATTATTTCGGTCTTTTGCCGAAGTGCCTTTTAAACATAAGTCCGTTTCACGGCTCGGTTGTTTTAACATCTATGGGTTCTCTCGGCATACCGCCGATATATCACCATTTGTATGATTTCGGAAACTGCCCCGTGTTTATTTCCTACGGCGGATACAGAACGGAAGAGGAAGAAGACAGAGACGGTAATCTTCAAAAGAAAAAATATGTTGATTTTACGGTTACAACAGATGAACGTATATGCGACGGATACTACTTTGCGTCGGCATTAAAACTTCTGCATACGTATCTTGAAAACCCGTCGGTACTTGACGAAAAACCGGAAAAGATTATATATGATATAGACTAATAAAAAGCGGCTGTATGGACAGCCGCTTTTATAGTTTAAGTACAATTCCCAAAACTGCGGCGATAGCTATATATACTATCGGATGCAGCTTTATTTTATATATGAGCGCCGTAAATACCGATATAAGCGCAAGCATCAGCCAATTTACGGATAAACCGCCGGTGTCGCTTCCGAAAACGCACAGCGTAAAAACGTTTATCGCCGCGAGGAGTATAAGCGCCGTTGCGGCGGGTCTTATTCCGTAAAAAGCGGAATTTACGTAAAAATTATCGTCAAACTTTTCAAAGAATTTTGCAATTATAAGTATTATAATAAGAGATGGAAGTACAAGACCGAACGTTGCCGCAATCCCGCCCAAAACGCCGCAAGCATTAAAGCCCGCGTAGGTCGCCATATTAACGCCTATAGGGCCGGGTGTCGACTCGGATACTGCTATCATGTCAGTTATGCTTTCCTTTGTTATCCAGTCGTATCTATCCGCCATATTATATAAAAAGGGGAGAGTTGCCATTCCGCCGCCTACGGCGAAAAGACCCGTTTTAAAAAACTCCCAGAATAAAACAAGTAAGTTACTCAAATACATCACCTTTTAAAGCATTTAATGCATATGCCGGCAATCGCGGCGGCTAAAACAAACCAAACGGGGGAGAGATTTGTAAAAAGCCCTACGGCGAGCACCGCCAAAAAGATCAAAACGCCGGGCAAATCCTTTACGCCGCTTTTAAAAAGCTTAATAACCGCGCAGAATATAAGCGCGCAAACCGCTGTTTTGATTCCCGCGAACGCGTGACGCACTGCGGGGAGTTCCGCATAGTTTTTTATAAAAGCCGCGATTACGGTAATTATAATAAGCGGAGGCGATATAACGCCGAGCGTTGCGGCTATGGCGCCGGGTGTTTTACCAACTTTGTGCCCGACAAACGTTGCGGTGTTTACCGCTATAACGCCGGGCGTGCATTGACCTACCGCGTAATAGTCCATAACCTCTTCGTCCGTAACATATCCGCGTTTTTCAACGATTTCGCGCTGTATAACGGGCAGCATAGCATATCCGCCGCCAAACGTCGTAATACCTATTTTGAAAAAAGCGAGGTAAAGGTCGAGTATCTTTTTCATTCTTCAATCCCCAAAAAGTCATGAGCATTTTTCCAGAGAAGTTTGTGAAGCTCTTCGTCGGTGAAACCGAGCTCCAAGAACTTTTCTATAACCTGATCCTGATAATGCATGGGGTAGTCCGTGCCGAAAATGCACTTTTCTATACCGTGATTACGGATTATCCTTATAGCCTGCCCGGGGTCTATCGCCTGAAGTGTGCTTGACGTGTCAAAATAAACGTCTGTTCCTACCAAATACTTTTCGCTGTCGTCCCATGCGCTGTAGCCTCCGAGATGCGCCGCTATCATTTTGAGCTTCGGGAACATATCGTGAACATGGCGCAGCCTTTTGGGACTTGATGTGTCAACGTTTTCGTCTCCCGCGTGGAAAAGAATGGGGAGTCTGCCTTCGGCAACCTCATATATTTTGCATGCCTTTTTGCAGTCTACCGCAAACTCCTGAAAATCTGAATGTATTTTAATGCCGCGCAGACCGAGCGATATCATTCTTTCAACTTCGTTTTCAATATCGTCATAGTCGGGATGAATAGAGCCGAAACCGTAAATGCGCTTATCGTCTTTAAGGCTTGCTACAAAATTGTTTACGTTTTGAACCTGATGCGGAGCAGTTGCGGTTGAATGAATAAGGCATTTTTTGATTTCGGGCGACTTTGCGAGACTTTTGTTAAAGTCCTCCCAAGTGCCTTTTGAAGCCATTTTAACTTTATAATAGTTTCCGAGGTTTGTTACCGCTTTTTCCGCGACCGCGTCGGGAAAAACGTGCATGTGAATATCAAAAATCTTCATAAAATCTTTCCTTTGAAAAAAAATAACAAACAGAAAGCAGAAGTCTTATGACTTCCGCTTTCTGTGAAAACACATTATTGTGTTAGTTTACGGGAGTATTATTACTGCTGAAGTTTCAAACGCGCCTGTGTTCATCTTGCCTGTAACGGATACGTTCATGCCCGCTTTCAAAGCATTCTGCTGAACTTCCTTGTTGTTATTGGTGCTGTCAAGTATTTTAAGACCTGTTTTCTTTAAGAACACTTGAATCTGTGAAACTTCCTGCGTTACGGGGTCTGTTATGTTAAGTACCAGGAATCCGTAGGATGTGTTGATTGTGTCGATAGTACCGGTGAGTACCGACGATGTTGTCGGTGCGGTTGAAGTGATTTTAACTGCCGTTTCGCCCTGAACAGAAAGTGTTATCGTTGCACCGAGTCTTAAATCGTAAATTGTTGAGTCTTCTTTGCCGTCTATGCTGTATACGGCGTCGCGTGAGATATTAACGGTTTTTGCATTTCCGCCTTCGACAACCGTAATTTTCGGCATTGTCGCGATAAGTATCGAGTCGATAGTGCCCGTAACATCGTATTTAGAGCTTGTAGCGTTTACTTTTGAAATGCGGTTGTATACGAGAGAGAGCGTAACTTTATCGCCAACCATAATGCTTCTTACGTCTGTCTCGCTGCCGTTTTTAACAGCGGTAGCGCCGCTTGCGTATGTGTATTCTTCTGTTTCTCCGTTTGAGTTTGTGATTATAAGCTTAAGTTCGGGAGAAAGCACAATATCGCTTACCGTGCCGACAGCCGTAGTTTCTCTTGCGACTGCCGCTATTGAAATAACTTCGCCGCCTTTGATGCTGAGGGTTGCGAGATATCCTGTTTTGAGAGCCGTAAACATTGAGGGTGCGCCGTCAAATGTTACGGATACATCTTTTGAAACTTTGTATTCCACAACTTCGTCGCTGTCAATATCGCGTATTTTTATTGTGTTTCCTGATGTTGAAGACGATGATTTTGAATTAATAACACCCACTATATCTTCGTCTGCAATAACCGTTACGGCTTCAACAGCGTAAAGCACGCCGTCTTTCTTGATTACTAAAAGACGTGACTGCGGTTTGATTTTATCGAGAGTTGAGGAATAACCGTCAACGCTTATTTTTACATCGGTGTTTGCAAGTATGGAAACGCCCGTAGTTGTTCCGTCTTCATCGGTAAACATAATTGTCTTTGTTTTTGTATCAACAGATTCCGCGGTGCCGAAAGAGTATGTCATGTTCATTATGCTCATCATGCGGTAGAGCAGAACTGCCATCTGAGCACGCGTAACGTTTACGTTCGGAGCAAATTCGTTAACTTCGTTTGTTTTGTTCATGCCGAGCATAAGACCGATGCTGTTTACGTAATTAACATAGGGCTTTGCTGCTGCGGGGATTTCGCTTGCGTCTGTGAAAACAGATTTACCGAGGAAATCTTCTATTTTATCTTCTGCGTCCATTACCTTTGTCATAAGCGTTGCCGCTTCATATCTCTTTAAAGGAATGTCCGCATTGTCTTCGCCTATATAAGCGGTAAGTTCTTTCGGGTTTAAAACTCCCTTATAAATAAGGTAAGCAACTTCTTTTTTATAAGGCGTATCGTATTTGTCCAAAACGTCGGTGTAAGCTTCGTAAGCCGCGTCTATAAAGCCGGTGTTATTATTGTCGGCAAAGCCCAGTATACGGGAGCAGAGAAGCAATGCCTGTATTTTTGTGATTTCATCGGCAGGTCCGAATATGGAATCGGAGTAGCCTTTAATAATGCCTTTTCCCGCCATTTCTTCAATTTCGTTTACGGCCCAGGGATAGTCTTGCTGTGTTACGTCTGAAAACTTGTTTGCAGCAAAAACATTTGAGCAAAGCGTAAGGCATACAATAATGCTGAGTAGTGCTGAAAATCCTCTTTTAATCAAGGTGATACCCCCTTATATATTGTTATAATTATATAATACCACAATATTTTGTATACTTCAACATATTTTTGCATATTTTATAAGAAAATTTTTCCATTATGGTAAATCGCGCTTAATGAGCTTTCTAAATAAAATAGATAATATAGATTCTGTAATTGGTATCGTCGCCGTTATATACTGTTTTCAGACACAGACTTGATTTGTCGTATACAGTAACAACGGGACCGCGCTCGTTTGAAAACGGCTGCCATTTCTTTGTTAAATCGCTCCATACATACCATACTACCGATTCGCTTTCGAAAAAGTCCCAAAGCGCAACTTCAAACGGGGGAGTGAGGTCTTTTGTATGGAAGACCAAAGGCCCTGCCGTAGAGTAAAGCGTTTCGCTGTTTTGGGTGCAGGTTGCGGCTATTGAAGCCGATTTGGTATATATAGTTTTAACGCAGTAATTATTCGGATCACAGTTTATAACGATCTTGATGTTAATCTCGCAGCCTTTTGAGGGGAGAGTTTCTTCAAGCCCGTTGCCAAACTGCACCCAACTCATGGAAGCGTCGTCCCAATAATACCATTCTCTTGCCTGCGAGTATTGGGACGAGTCGCAAAGATGCAGATCTCCGTCATCCACATAATAAAAGCCGTTTTCGCTTGCGTTTTTGCATGTAAAGTCTGCTTTAGACTCCGGCGTGCCCTGCATTTTCCATTCAGTTCCGTTCTCAAACTGAACTTTAAGGCTGTTTATTGAGCCGACATGCGCGGCAGACGGGAAAGCCGAAAGGCTTGTTGATACTTTTCCCGTTGTGCATCCGCCGTCTACGGAAAGATTTGTAATTTTAACTCTGCAAATGTGTGATTTTCCGCTTTCGTCCATAGCAGGCTGGAAGTCCCTGTTATAGAGCGCTGCAGAATACTCTGCGTATACAATCTTGAAACCGGATGTGTTTATAAAATCAAAATGGATTGTAGGAGCGCCCGCGTCATCATGCGTTATGTAACAGCTGTAGTTTATTGGGCAGTTGCCGTCGGCTGAAACGGGAATCCCCAAGAAAGCCAATGATAAAGCAAGGCAAAGCAATAAAATTAAAAGTTTTTTCATTATAAATACCTCCATATCAAAATTGTTTTTTTATTTAAAAGCAAAAAGCGGCATACTATGCCGCTTAAATACGTTTCATGGCGAGTTTTACATACTCGTCCGCATTATTCTTGTTTGCTTTTATTTCATCTTCGGTAAGCTCGCGTTTTACTTTGGCGGGAGAGCCTAAAACGAGAGAGCCGTCGGGCACAACTGTGCCGCCCGTAACGAGAGCGCCTGCTCCGACTATGCAGTTTTTGCCTATCTTGGCGCCGTTTAATACTATTGCGCCCATACCTATAAGGCTGTTGTCTCCGATTTCGCAGCCGTGAAGAATGGCGCCGTGACCGCATGTTATACCGTCGCCGAGCGTAAGTGGCACGCCGGTGTCAACATGAAGCGTACAGTTTTCCTGTATATTTGTATTTTTCCCGATCACAATGGGCGCGAGGTCGCCGCGAACGGAGGCGAAGTGCCAAACTCCGCTGCCTTCGCCTATGGTAACATCGCCTTCAACTACCGCTTTGGCGGAAATAAATATGTTCTTATTCATAACTTTCTCCAAACTATTGAGACAGAGCGTCACCTTTGCTGAGCTCAACGTGTCTTTTTATTTTCTTGGTTGTTGTTTTTGCAAATTCATCACGGCGGATAATAACACGGCTTATGCGTTTAAAGTGCTGCATGTTGTGATTTACCTTTTCAACTTCTTCTTCGATAAGCGACTGAATCTCCGAAGACTCCGGCTGCTTGCCGAGAAGCTTTTCTAATTCCGTCATATCGGGAAGAACCTGAACGGCTATTATCATATCATTGTCTTCCGTATCTATGCCGTAAACCATGCATTCGGAAACGAGAGGACTTCTTGAAAGATAAGTTTCAAGCTCTTCGGGGAAGATATTCTTGCCGTTTTTGGTAACTATAACATTTTTCTGTCTGCCTGTAATATGTAAAAATCCGTCGTCATCTAAAAATCCCAAATCGCCCGTTTTGAAAACACCGTTTTCAAGCACGGCACGGGTTGCAGGCTCATTTTTATAGTATCCGAGCATTACGTTGTCGCCCGAGACTACTATTTCGCCGACACCGTCTTCTGAAGGACTGTCTATAGAGACCTTAACTCCGGGCATCGGAAGGCCTGCCGCGTCATCTTTATACTGATTAAAGCGGTTTACCGTACATATAGGAGAGCACTCCGTAAGCCCGTAGCCCTGAATGAGCACAATTCCCAAATCGCGCAGACCTTTGGCGATTTCGGGGTCGATAGCAGCGGCGCCTGAAACAACTCTCGTGAGCTTTCCGCCGAGACTCTCGTGAACATCGGAAAACAGCTTTTTGCGTACATCTATATGCAGCTTTAAGAGGAAATTGCTGAGTTTTATACCTTTTTTAAGATCTGCTTCCTTGCCCTTCTTTTTAGCCGACTGCCATATACGCTTATACATGTTTTCGGCAAGAAGCGGAACGCAGAGCATAATGGTAGCATGGCATTCCTGAAGGTTTTTTGAAATATGGCGAAGACCTTCGCAGAAAGCCACCGTGCATCCGCGGTATACCGGCGCTAAAAAGCCGCATGTACATTCGTATGTATGGTGCAGGGGCAAAACGGAAAGCAGAGTGTCGTTTTCGTCAACATAAACCATTTGGCACATGCCCATAACGTTGGAAACAATATTTTTCTGGGAAAGCATAACGGCTTTCGAAGATGTTGTGGTACCCGATGTAAAGAGCAAAATGCTCAAAACGTCAGGATCGGGTTTAATATCCATAAAAGACGTATCGCCTTTTTCTATGAGTTCGCGGCCTTCTTTGATAAGAGCAGGAATATCTGTTTCCATGTTAAACTTGTGTTTGATTTCAGAGGCTTCCGCAATTGCCGCGCTTTTGGGGGAATAAACTATAGCTTCAAGTTCTGCGAGCTCTATAAGCGGCGCGATCTCGTCCGCGGGCATTTCGCGATCCAGCGGCACTATAACGCCTGCGCCGCAAACAACCGTCATATAGGTTAAAACCCATTCGTAGCGGCTTTCACCGATAACGGCAATGCGCTTATCTTTAAGGCCCATGTTGACTAAAGCCGTTCCGAGCGCCATGCAGTCATCATAATACTGATTAAAAGTAATAGGCATGTACTGACCGGCAACCTTCGTCAAAAACGCCGTGCTGTCCGGAAACTCTTTTTTCGAGTTTTCCAATATATCTTTTATTGTATATATCTTTTTCACATCGTACAGAGGTTTTTTATAAGGTTTCATATAGACCCCCATTATGGTTTTTATTAATTAATTATAACATCTTTTTCGGATAAAGTCAAATTTTATTGATTGCCTTTCGGCACGCATTTTTGGCGAAACGTGTAACAATTGCGCGAAACGGGGAATATAATGGCATGGGGTGAAGACTATGATAGTACTGTTTCGAAGCGTTACGTCATCGCTTCGTGTCAAGAAAATTCTTGAGCAGAGAGGCATAAAATCTAAAAGCGTTCAGACAACGAAAAATCCGGGTATACCGTCATGCGGACACGCGCTTAAAATAGACGAAGAGTACTTGGATGATGTGCGTGCGGCGGCGGAAGGAGCAGGCGTTTATATAAAGGGTGTATACCGTGAATAGAACAATATACCTTGACAACGCCGCAACGTCATATCCAAAGCCATTGGCGGTTTTAAAGGAAGCGGAGAGGTGCCTTAGATACTATTGTGTAAACACGGGCAGAAGCAGTCATAAAAAGAGCAGATACGCAAACGAAACCGTTTTTGCCGCAAGAGAGGCCACGGCGGATTTTTTCGGCATTGACAATCCCGAACGTATTGCCTTTACGCAGAATACAACCGCGGCTTTAAACCAAGGACTTTACGGCGCGCTTCGCGCGGGCGATAAGCTCGTTATCTCGTCAATGGAGCATAACAGTATACTAAGACCTGCGGAAAATCTCCGCAGGCAAGGCGTGGACGTGAGAATCGTCAAAGCGGATAAAAACGGAGAGGTTTCTTTTAAGGAGATAGAGCCACATCTGGGGGGCGAAACCAAAATGGTCGCGCTTATACATGCGTCAAACGTGACGGGCAGGGTAAACGATATAGAAGCAATAGGCATGGAACTGAAAAAAAGAAACATTCTGTTTCTCGTTGACGCGGCACAGTCCGCGGGGTGCGTCCCCATAGACGTTAAAAAGCAGAATATAGATATTTTGTGCTTTCCCGGGCATAAAGGCCTTTTGGGACCTCCCGGTACGGGAGGTATATATGTTGCGGACGGCATAAATCCTGCGCCGCTTATGCAGGGCGGCACGGGCAGCCTTAGCGAAAGCCTTATTCAGCCTTCTGAAATGCCCGATCTTTTGGAAAGTGGAACTCCTAACGTTTTGGGTATAGCGTGTCTTTCAAAAAGCATAAAATATGTTAAAAATCGCTTTGCGGAAATCTCGGAGCGCGAAAAGTATTTATCCGGCCGACTTTGCGACAGCCTTAAGAATATAAAAGGAATAGAAGTACTCGGCAGAAACGGCGGTAAAAACACTGGTATTGTATGTGTAAAGCTTGAAGGAATTGCGCCCGCCGCCGCAGCTTTTTATCTTGATCGCGATTTCGGTATTGCGACAAGGGCGGGTTTTCACTGCGCGTATTTAGCCGCAAAAACGCTTGGCGTGGAAAAGGAGGGTTCGCTCCGCTTTTCCGTTGGACCTTTTAATACAAAAGACGATATTGACATCGCCTCTTTTGCCATGAAGAAAATTATGACAAAATACTGATTATTGGGTTTAATAAAGAAAAACACTTCATATATTAAATTGGGGTGTTTTTTTATGCAGAAAATTTCGGATTTCAGACAAAAGGAAGTGGTTAATATTTCCAGCGGTGCGCGGCTCGGTTTTGTGACAGACGCCGTTATAGACGAGGCAAACGGCTACGTAAAAGCGCTTATAGTGCCGCAAAGAGGTAAAAAGCTCGGCGTTTTCGGAAAAGAAAGCGAATACGAAATACTGTGGGAAAACATAAGAAAAATAGGGGAGGATATAGTACTTGTTGAGGGCGTCAGAGAAGTGGAATAAAAGTTTTTTTATTTTCTAATCTTATTTTAATTTTGAAACAGTATAATGAACCCGTACAAAGCAAAAGCAAGTGCAATTAGTTTTTTTCATTAATATCTCCTTCCAAACCAAAACAGGCTGCGGCAATTCCGCAGCCTGTTTTGTTTAGTAGCTTTTGTTAAATACATCATCCGGCTTGATTATGAGTAAATAGTTCGGATAAGTTTTTGTCAATATGTTATTGGGCGATATTGACAAGAATGTGCTTGTTATGCATTATTCAGGTAGAAAATACTTTTTGAAACTACCATATAAGATAATTCAAACAGATATTGTTTTTAAAGATGAAGTAATGGAATTATATCAGGGTTCGGGATTTATTAAGGTGAAAAATAAGGAAAAAACAACAATAAAATACAGTGATATACAAAATGTCGATGTTAAACGGTCATTGAGTTTGCCAAGTATCATTACAACGCTCCTGGTTTTCATTTTATTCATTATGACACAAAATCTTGAAGCAGTTTTGGGTGTTGTGCTTGTAGTTGCGACAATACTGTTCCTGGGCTCGAATGGAGTAACCAGAATATATTATGGCGGTCTTCTTTCTTATTATATTTTAACGGATTTCAAATCAGAAGGGTTAGAGGCAAAAAAAGCAATAGATATGGCCATGGCGCAATACGAGGGTGAGCCGATTGATGGAGAATAGGATTGTTTAAATACACTTTTGGTTTTAGTGAAGAGTGAATAGGTAACAGTGAATAAGTAAAAAACGCTGATGTTTTAAACATCAGCGTTTTTTGGCGGAGAAAGAGATCTGCCATCCTTATGCACAATATTGCTAAAACCCGTATGACAACTGAACTTTGCGAGAAGTATACCGTTAAATTTGCAATGGGGCAACCGTGTTCCGGGAGTATAATCATTCCAAAAATTCATCGAGCAGCCGCTGTGCAATCGGCGTAAAGACCTGATATTTTTTCCAAATCAAATACATTTTATTTTCCAGCTTCGGCTCAAGAGGGCGAAAAACGAGCCCGTTTTCTATGCTCGGCTGAATTATGTGTTCAAACGTAAGCATAAGTCCCAAGCCTTCTTTAACGAAAACACTGCCGTTATAGGCGAGATTCGTACTGCCTGTAAACCTTAGTTTGTCAACCTTTTTACCGCACCAGCGTGGAATATCAACTTCTATCGACTGTTCCGAACAAATAAGTTCTTCTCCGTATAGATCTTCTGCATGAATTGTTTTGTTTTTTGCTAACGGGTGTTCCTTTGGCATTAAAACACCCCATGTATCGGCACCGGGCAACTCAAGATATTGGTAGCGGTCAAGATTTGGCATTTCAACAACAACACCAAAATCAAGAAGCCCTCGGTCTAACCGGTCAAGCACTACGGTTCTGTCGCCGCTTATGATGTGATAACGAAACAGCGGATAGCGGGTTTTGAAATTTTTGATTTTTCGTGCTACAGAAGAAATGAGATACGATTCTGCACAGCCGAGATAAACATCTCCGCCCTGCAAGTCGTCAATCGCCTTGAATTCATCAGTGGTTTTATCTACCATATCCAAAATATCTTCGGCACGCCTTCTTAGCAGTATTCCCTCGTCAGTAAGCGAAACACTGCGGCTGCCTCTGCGGAACAGCTTTTTGCCGAGTTCAGCTTCAAGCTCTTTCATTTGTTTGGAAAGAGCAGACTGTGAAACATGAAGCACCTCCGCCGCCGCAGTCATACTGCCTTCTCTTGCGATTTCAATAAAGTATCTTAAAACTCTTATTTCCATAAATCAACACTCCTGTCTGAATCCATTATAATACAATATGATATTCCTGTCAATCATATCACGATATAAAATATAAATATTTGTAATTTCACAAATCCTGTGTTATGCTTTACTTGTAAAATCAAACGAAGGGATTGAGAAAGCCAATGCCAAGTGCGTTAGACAAAAAAGCATTGTTTCTGCAAAATCTGAAAGACGCAGGCTGCAGTACGGAGTTAACGGAAGAATGTTTATTGTGTTACAATGACGGTAATTACGAAAAAATGTTATGTGAGCTTTCCGCATACCGCAGAACGGTATTGCTTGAAACAAGAAAAAAACAAAAGCAAATCGATTGTCTGGATTTTTTAACAAACAAAATCAAAAAGAACGAGTATTAAAGGAGGTCATCCTATGACAAAACCCTATTTAACAAATGAATGGGATAAAACTTTCACGAAAAGCGAAAAGGTTGAACACAAAAAGGTAACATTTCATAACCGTTACGGCATAACGCTTGCCGCCGATATGTATATTCCAAAAGACGCAAAAGGTAAACTTGCGGCAATAGCGGTAAGCGGTCCTTTCGGAGCAGTAAAGGAGCAGTGTTCGGGACTCTATGCGCAGGAAATGGCGGAAAGAGGATTTTTAACGATTGCTTTTGACCCGTCTTTTACAGGCGAAAGCGGAGGCGAGCCGCGCTATATGGCGTCACCCGATATCAACACAGAGGACTTTCAGGCGGCGGTGGATTTCCTGTCTGTTCAGGATAATGTTGATCCTGAAAAAATAGGCGTTATCGGGATTTGCGGCTGGGGCGGTATGGCACTCAATGCAGCGGCGCTCGATATAAGGATAAAAGCGACGGTTGCTTCAACCATGTATGACATGACGAGGGTAAACGCCAACGGTTATTTTGATTCAGAGGATTCGGAAGAAAAGCGTTATGAAAATAAAGCGGCATTAAACGCACAGAGAACAGAGAATTACCGGAACGGGAGCTATAACAGAGCAGGCGGATGTCTGCCGCTTCCGGTTCCAGAAGACGCGCCGTTTTTTGTAAAAGATTACAGCGAATACTATAAAGGTCGAGCATATCATAAACGCTCGTTAAATTCAAATGACGGCTGGAATGTTATAGGTTGTATGTCCTTTATGAATCAACCGATTTTGAAATACTCGAATGAGATACGAAGCGCTGTTTTGATGATACATGGCGAAAAGGCACATTCCTGCTATTTCAGCCGAGACGCCTATGAAAACATGGTAAAGGACAGCAAATTTGCAGACAACAAAGAACTGATGATCATTCCCGGTGCTGTCCATACAGATTTGTACGATAATGTGAATATCATTCCGTTTGATAAAATGGAACAATTTTTCAAAGAAAACTTAAAGTGAGGGTAAAGCTATGAGCAAAGTGTTGATTATTTCCACAAGTCTGCGAGGCGGAAGCAACTCCGAATTTCTCGCAAGAGAATGTGAAAAAGGTGTAAAGGAAGCAGGAAACGAAGGTGAATTTATCAGCTTAAAACAAAAAGAAATAAAGTATTGTATTGGCTGTCTTTCCTGCCAGAAAACCGGAAAGTGCGTTATAAAAGACGATGTGCCAGAAATTATGGAAAAGGTAAAAAATGCAGATATTATTGTCTTTGCAACTCCGATATACTATTATGAAATGAGCGGACAAATGAAAACGCTTCTTGACAGGCTGAATCCGCTTTATCCTACCGATTATAAATTCAGAAAAGTATATATGCTTGCAACGGCGGCAGAGGACGGGGATTTTGTTTTTGAAAAGGCATATTCGGGACTTGGCGGCTGGGTTGACTGTTTTGAAAAAGCAGAGCTTTGCGGTCTTGTAACAGGCGGCGAGATCGATGATCCCAATGACGCCCAAAATCATACGGATGCGGTCGAGCGTGCGTATGAAATGGGTAAAAACTTATAAAAGCGGAGGACATAAAATGAGAATTAAAAGAACATTGGCATTGCTGACAGCCGTTATTATGCTCGCTGTTTTCCCGTCAGGCTGTTCGGCACAAAGTGGCGGTAATACAGCAATTTTAAAGATTGGAAGTACCGTCATATCCATTAACGGTACGGAAAGTGAGCTTGATACGGCTCCGATCATTCAAAATGGCAGGACGCTTTTACCCCTTCGTGCTGTTGTGGAAGGACTCGGCGGCAGCGTGGCTTGGGAAGCTGAAACAAAGACTGCCGTTTTTGCAAAGGGCGACAAAGTGATTTTTATGACTATCGGCAGTAATACCGCATTCGTAAACACAATCGAATATACAATGGATACAGAGCCGATCATCATTGACGGAAGAACAATGCTTCCGATACGGTTTGTAGCCGAAAATCTCGGATTTAAGGTTGAATGGGACGAAAGCACTCAAACAATTACCGTTACGGAATAGGAGGAAAAATATGAGAAGATTATTTATATTTGTTACTATGCTTTTGATAGTGTCTGTTTTCGGAATGACGGCATTTGCGGCAGATGCCACGATGACCGTTTCGGGTAATACCGTTACAGTCCACAATGCGCCGGAAAACAGTACATTATTTACGGTATCGTACAAGGACGGAAAAATAACAAGCGTATCTATGGTAAAAGGCGAAGGAACGATAAACGCGGATGTTACAGCTCAAAAGACAAATTCCGATACGTTCAAAGCATTTTTATGGGATTTGAAAACATTAAAACCGCTTACGGAATCGAAAGCCATACCGCAAACAAAAATACTTGTTGCTTGCTTTTCCGCAACTGGTCATACAAAACCGCTTGCAGAATATGCGGCAAAATATCTCGGTGCCGATTTTTATGAGATCGTCCCTGAGGAACCATACACCGATGATGATTTGAATTACAGCGATTCAAATTCCAGATCAACGAAGGAGCAAAACGACAGCTTGGCAAGACCGAAAATCAGCGGCGGTGTTCAGAATATGGACGGGTACGACACCGTTATTATCGCTCATCCGATATGGTGGGGACAGGCACCGAAAATAATTTATACTTTCCTTGAAAGCTATGATTTTTCAGGGAAAACACTTACTACAATGTGTACATCGGGCGGGAGCCCTCTCGGCAGCAGTGCAAATAATTTGAAAGCACTTACAGACAATTCTGTTACCTGGCTTGAAAGCAGACGTTTTTCGGCAGGCGCATCCGAAAGCGAAGTGCAGGAATGGCTTGATAAAATCGGGCTTGAAGCTGATAATAACGATACCGAGCCAAAGGAAAAAGAAATGATTATTAAAATCAATGGACAGACAATACCTGTTACATGGGAAGATAACGAAAGCGTGACAGAGATTAAACATCAAGCAGAGCAAAGCCCTATTACCGTGCAGATGTCAAAGTACGGCGGATTTGAGCAGGTCGGCTCACTCGGAAGAACATATCCGTCAAATGATACAAGGATCACAACACAGAACGGGGATATTGTTCTATACTCATCAAATCAAATCGTGATGTTTTACGGCTCAAATACCTGGGAATATACAAGGCTTGGAAAAGTAAATCTTCCCGAAAATGAAGTTACAGGACTTCTCGCAAATGAAAATGTAACGCTTACAATAACAATCAAATAGTAATAATAGATTAACAGAACATCATAAAACTGATAAACGATTAAAGCAATAAAAAAATCGGAACAAGCGTAACTTGTTCCGACGTGGCGGAGAAAGAGAGATTTGAACTCTCGCGCCGGTTACCCGACCTACTCCCTTAGCAGGGGAGCCCCTTCGGCCTCTTGGGTATTTCTCCGAATTGATATATAATATATTATAACCTCAATGCGAGGGATTAATTAAAATTGGCGGAGAAGGTGGGATAAAGCTTTGCTTTGCAAATCTTTCCTGCTTGGCGACCGAAAACTTCGTTTTCAGTACCCGCCTTCGCACCTGCTCGCTAAAAACAGTTCACCGAACTGTTTTATTTGCGCTCGCAGCCCTCTCAGGGTTCGAAGCACTTTGAGTGCATTTGCGTAAATATATCAAAACCTCAATGCTGAGGGATTAATTAAAGTTGGCGGAGAAGGTGGGATAAAGCATTGCTTTGCAAACCTTTCCTGCTCGGTGACCGAAAAC
>JAFZQX010000001.1 GCA_017620205.1 Clostridia bacterium
AGACGATGAATGTTTATGTAAACGGCGCTCTCAAAAAGACGGTAACGCTTGATATTCCCGACGGCGCAACTATAAACAGAGCGACAATATCGTTCTTCTCAAAATCCGTAGGCGCATTCGGCACAGATGCCGACGGCAAAGCAAACGGCCCATGGAGAACACGCGAAGCGATAGCAGCCTCGGGTAAGATAGGCGACTTTAAAATTTATCAGGGCGCTTTGAGCGCATCTGAGGTGACAGATGAATATTATGGCGGCATAAACAGATATACCGAAGGCTCGGGCACACCGGTTCTTCAGAATATCACGGGCTATACATTCTCGAATTCAACTGTTACATATGACGGCGCAAACCATATGATAAACGTTGCGGCAGGCTCAAACGCTACAAGCGGCGTAACAACAACTTATACATGTAACGGTGCATCGTTTAGCGGCGCTGCACAGCCCGGCACATATAACGTAACGGCTACACTTAAAAAGTCGGGTTATAAAGACCTGACACTCAGCGCAACGCTTACAATTAACAAGGCAACAATAAAGGGCTATACATTCGCAGATTCAACTGTTACATATGACGGAAATAGTCATATGATAAACGTTGCGGCAGGTTCAAACGCAACGCAGGGCGTTACAACAACATATAAAGTTAACGGCGCATCATTTACGGGCGCAAAAGATGTTGGCACATATCCCGTAACGGCAACAATCAAAAAGACAGGTTATAACGACCTTACATTAAATGCAACCCTGACAATTGAGGAAATCCCGGCTCCGTATCATGACGGCGATGTGCTCGTAGACCTTGATATGTCAACCTATGTTAAAGATACAGAGACAGACCCCAAAACGGTATCAACATCCATAGGCGGCATTGCAAACAGCGGTACTCTGAATTCTTCAACGGTTGTTAAAATGTCATCCAAGGCGGGAATGTGGAATGCACTAAGCCTTACAAAGGAAGCATTCCAAAACGCGGAAGGCGGGGAAACATCATATCTGCACAGAACAATAAACGATCCCGCATGCAATGACAGAAACTTCTATACTTTAATCGAAGAAAAAACTCTTGAAGAGGGTGCAAACACTATAAGCTTCTGGGCTAAATACGTTCCGGAGAACAGATCCGGCTGCTACTATACATTGCTTGACTATAATGTAACGTATGACGGCGAAGCAGATCCCGAACACTTGTTCAGCCTCGGTCAGGAAATGACAACAACGGGTAAATTCACCTTAACCGGCAGATGGAGCCCGGTATACGCAGACATAACAGATGAAGCAGCAGGCAAATGGGCACATTATGTTATAACAAACCCCGAATACGAAAACGGTTCAAAGACAATGAAGGTTTATGTAAACGGCGTTTTAAGAGGTTCTAAGGTGGTAACACAGCCGAGCGGCAATGTTACAGCTGTAAAAATCGCATTTGCAGGCGAACAGGGACCGACAAATATTATTTACTGGCCGACAGACTTCTCACTCGGCGATGTTCGTGTAACAGGCGGCGTTATGAGCGATTCCGAGATAGCTGCAGAGTATTCCGGAAGCAAAAATAAGTATTTAAAACCCATAGCAGGTTATACGTTCTCAGATGAGACTGTTACATATGACGCTAAGAATCATATGATAAACGTTGCGGCAGACTCAGACGCAACGCAGGACGTTACAACAACATATACAGTAGACGGCGAGGCATTTTCGGGAGCAAAGGAAATCGGCACATATCCCATAACGGCTACAATCAAAAAACCGGGTTATTCAGACCTTACATTAGATGCGACGCTGACAATAGAGAAAGTACAGGCTCCGTATAATGACGGCGATGTGGTTATGGACCTTGATATGTCAACCTATGTTGAAGATACCGAAACAGACCCGTTGGAGGCAACGGAATCTATAGGCAGCATTACAAACAGCGGCGTTCTGGATTCATCAACGGTTGTTAAAATGTCATCCAAGGCGGGAATGTGGAATGCATTAAGCCTTACAAAAGAAACATTCCAAAACGCGGAAGGCGGTTTAACGTCATATCTGCACAGAACAATAAACGACCCCGCATGCAATGACAGAAACTTTTATACTTTAATCGAAGAAAAAGCACTTGAAGAGGGCGCAAACACTATAAGCTTCTGGGCTAAATACGTTCCGGAGAACAGATCCGGTTGCTACTATACTTTGCTTGACTATAACGTAACATATGATGATGACGGCGAAGAAAATCCAGAGCATTTGTTCTACCTCGGTCAGGAAATGACAACAACAGGCAAATTCAACTTAACGGGAAGATGGAGCCCGGTATACGCAGATATAACAGATGAAGCTGCAGGCAAATGGGCGCATTATGTTATAACAAACCCCGAATACGTAGACGATACAAAGACGATGAAGATTTACGTAAACGGTGAGCTCAAAGGTTCTAAGGTGGTAACACGTCCGACCGGCAATGTTACATCCGTAAAACTCGCATTCGCGGGTGAACAGTCGCCGAAAGATATTATTTTCTGGCCGACAGAATTCTCTCTCGGCAACGTTCGCGTAGTTGGCGGCATTATGAGCGATTCTGAGATAGCTGCGGAGTATTACGAAAGCGTAAACAGATATACAGAATCCTAAATCTAAAACAGCACCTTTACGGTAAGTGTGGATGTTTGAATAAAAAAATTAACGGTCAGCCCTGCTTTTGCAGGACTGACCGTTTTTTTCTGCGTGAAAGAGAAAAAGAATGCAAAAAATAATCCTGTTTTACCTAATGCGGGCAAAAACAGCAGTAAAAAATTGTTAAATCCACAAAATCAAAAACTTTTCCACGTTATTGAAACTTGATTATTTGAAAATACTGTGTTATTATTTAAGCATAAAGAGACTCGCAGATAAAAAGTCAGCTCTTCTTTATTAAAATTTGACAATTACTTTTTTCATACTATCCCTATGTTTTTTTCAAAACAAAGCGGCCAATCCGGTAAGACCCCGGATTGGCCGTTTTGTTTTATTCGGTCTGTGCGTTTAATTACAGTCCCGTTTACTTGGCTTTGAATTTTATTGTTATCTGCGTACCCTCGTTGCTTTCTATTAAAAGCTCGCTGTCTTCGCCGTAGAAAAGCCTGATGCGCTCGAAGGTGTTTTTGATTCCGTAGCTTTTGTATTTTGAGAAGTAATTGCTTTCTTTAATTTCTTTTATTCTTTCCGGCGGTATTCCCGCGCCGTTGTCGATTATCCTTAGAACGGTATAACCGTCTTCTACGTTTCCCGTAATCTTTATATATCCTTCCATCTTCTGCTGAATGCCGTGCAGAACACTGTTTTCAACAAATGGCTGCAGAATGTGCTTCGGGATCTGCATATTCATAAGCTCGGGGTCAATCCTTACAATAAGAGGATATACACGCTTGTGTACAAAGCCCACAAGACTTAAGTATTTTTTGACAAGCTCAATTTCACCCTCCAGAGTAACAATCTCGTTGTATTCGCTTATGCAGGCTCTGTAATAATCCGCCATGGAGTCTATGGCTTTTGCAAGGGATTTATCGTATTTTTCACATTCCCACTTTAAAACAGAAAGGCTGTTATAGAGAAGGTGCGGATTAAACTGCGACTGAACATATTTAAGCTCTATGAGATTCTTTTCCTGTGTGATTTCCGCATTTTCCCTGTTCAACTCGTTTATTTCCGAGACAAGATTTGCAATTTTGCTGTAGATAGGCGTAAGAACGCTGTCGTTTTCGAAGGGGAGAGACAGAGACGGGTCAAGAGTTTTGTTGTCCGAAAGCTTGTCTACGAAGCCCGTAAGCCGTTTTTTGAACTTGTCGGCAAATATATTTGAAAACAGAATAAATAAAGCGGCAATAAGCAGGTATGCCACCATAAAAATGCCGAAATTTATCGAATAAATATATGCTTTCAGCTCCCAAGGCACGGTCAGATACATAAACCTGCCGTTTAAAAGCTGTTTTTCAAAGCAGTTTTCGCCCGTATCGGTCATATATCTGAAAGACACGGTGTTTTTAAAACCGGAGCGTTCGTTTGAAAGCACGTTGAATTTCTCGATGGAATCGTTTATGATTCTCTTGTCTATTGTGTACCTTGTAAGAACGGTATGGTTTTTCGCCTGAGCGTTTTTATAGAAGTATATATAATCGTCGTCCTCGTCCCATATCATATCCTGCGCGCCGTGCTTTTTTAAATATTCGGCAAACTCGGGATCGAGATCGTCAATATAACCGGAAAAAGTGCTGCGGTATATAGAGTGGTTATCATGGAAAATGGCAAACTTTGAAAAACCTGTGGAGTTTAAATCATGATAATTTGACAGCGACATACTGAGGATACGGAAGGTTTCGTAGTTTGACGACATTCCGTCATCTTCTTGCTCAAAAAGATCTATAAGATATGAATTTGTTACGGTTTTTACGCTGAAATTAACCGCCTGATCCAAAGCGGAGTCAATTTCGGAAACCGCCTTTGAAAACTTTTCTTCCGCTTGAGCAAGGGCTTTGTGCCACTGGTTGTACGATAAAGTTAAGGCTATGACTACAACCAATACAAATGTAGGCACCAACGAAAACATGAGCAGGCCCGATTTAATGGAAAAAAGCTTTGGTTTATTCAATGTTCTCATATGCACGTATCACCTCAAAGGCTGTTTCTGTACTGTGAGGGAGCCATTCCCGTGTTCTTTTTGAAAACAGTTGCAAAATGCGCGCTGTTTACATAGCCTACCGCTATCGCAATATCGGATATGGAAAGAGCCTTGTCATGCATTAAAACCTTTGCGCTTTCCATTCTGCGCGACACGGTGTAGTTAAAAAGCGTCTGGCCAGTAACTTTCTTGAATATGGAATTAGTGTGGTTGACGCTCAGGTGCACCGACTGCGCAACATCTTCAACAATGGTAGGAGAGGCGAAGTTGCGGTCAATAAAAGATTTTATGTCTGAGGCAATTCCTTCATATTTATCAAGCTTAACACTCTTTTCCGCAAGACATTCTCTCGCGGAGAGCAAAAGATTTGTAATAAGCTGACGTATGTTTACTATGGAACGGAAGTTAAAAAGCTTGTTCCATATAACAAATTCATCGTCAAAGATTTCGGAAAAGCTTGTGTTGTGTTCGCTTAAAATGAATGTAACTGTATTTACTATCTGCACGCTGATTGTTTTTAAACGGTTGATATCCTCGTTTTGCGGCAGATATCTGTCCGCAAAATCGGAAATTTCCTCGTGAGTTCCCGAAACGAGCAGCGTGTTGAGCTCGTTTAACATTACGGAGTTATCGGCAAGCTCATTTTTGCTTTTTGAACCGGAACTCAGCATATCAAACACCTTGTGAATCGAGATGAAGGGAACTGCTTCGGCTTGATACTCACAGGTGATTTTGTCCGGTGAGGGTGCCTGACGGCATATCATATTTAAATAGGAAACAAAATCCGTTTCATTCTTGGAATCCTCATGAACAAGAAGCACCAAAGAATCTACGCCGAATTCTAAAAAATAGTTATATTCGGAACCGGAGCCTGCAATACACAAAGACTTTATTTCCGCGAGCTCGGAATACATACGGTCGGTTTTCAGACCGCAGTTGTCGCGGAATTTAATAAGGCCTACGCGGTATTTATCGTTAAACGGGATGCCGAGCAGCATAGCGTATTCCTGATCCAATTCGGAGCCGAAAAGCATGTCGGAAAGAAAGTTTTCAAGTGTTGAAGCCGTTCTCCTTGTACGTTTCTGTGTTTCAAGGCTCTTGGCAAGCAGCCCCGTTATTTTGGCGATTGCTTTTTCAATTTCTTCTATTTTAATAGGTTTCAATACGTATGCGGATACGTTGTTATCCATAGCGCTCTTTACGTATGTGAACTCGTCAAAGCAACTTATATATATGAAATTTGTATCCGGAAGGATTTCCTGTATTTGCTTTGTCATTGCGATGCCGTCTGTTTTGGGCATTGATACGTCTGTAATAACAATCTGCGGATTCAGCTCCGCCGCCTTGTTAAAACCTTCTTCGCCGTTTTGGGCGGTTCCGACGATTTCACAGCCGAGAGCAGACCAATTGACATTTGATACAAGACCTTCCAAATCGGTAGCGCAATCATCGACCAGAAGGACGGAATACATAAAAAAACCCCCTTTATTACGTATATTCATTATATTATTTATAAGTATTGTTGTCAATACTTTGTTGGTGAACAAATCCACAAAATTAAAAACTTTTCCACGTTTTTAAAAATTGCTTTTTGTCGGAAACCATGCTAAAATGGTATTAGAGAAAATGAATTCTCAGCGAAAGAGATGTAAGGAAGGAAAAGTCAATGAAAAAACAGATTGATACTGTACAAAAAAAACAATCATTAGGGGCATACATACGAAAGGATATGTACATGTACATACTTCTGCTGCCGGCGCTGCTTTTTGTTTTGGTCTTCAACTATTTGCCGCTGGCGGGTATTGCCATAGCATTTAAGGATTATGATGTTTTGAAAGGCTTTGCCGGCAGCCCGTGGGTGGGACTGGAGAATTTCAAAAGCATTTTCACAATCCCGGGCTTCAGAACGGCAATCATTAACACGTTTATTTACAGCTCCGTAACGATCTTTGGTCAATTTATTTTCCCGATACTGCTTGCTATCTTAATAAATGAGGTACGCAGTAAGTGGTTTAAAAAGACCGTGCAGACGATAAGCTATCTTCCGCACTTTCTGTCGTGGATCTCGGTTATCGGCTTTGCGTATTCGATCTTCGCGCTCGCAGGTCCGTATAACAGCATTATGGCAAAGATTTACGCGATGTTTGGCAAGGGCTATGAAGCAAAGAACATATTCATGGAGAGTAAAAACTTCTTGAGCATTCTGTTCTTCTCGGGTCTTTGGAAGACAATAGGCTGGTCGTCGGTAATATATCTTGCCGCTATCTGCGGTGTTGACCAGTCGCTTTACGAAGCGGCGGACATTGACGGCTGCGGCAGAATCAAAAAGATTTGGCACATAACGCTTCCCGCCATAAGGACAACAGCAATAATCATACTGATTATGAATATCGGTCAGCTTGTAACGGTAAACTTCGAACAGGTTTACGGTTTCCAGAATCCTTACATAGAGGATGCGACAAACACAATCGGAACAATCGCTTTCCGAAAGGGTATCAAGGGCGGTCAATACTCGCTGGCAACGGCTCTCGGCGCTTTCCAGGGCCTTGTTTCATTGATTTTGGTATTTACGGCAAATTGGATATCCAAGAAGATAGCCGATATAGGTATTTGGTAAGAAGGACGGTATGATAAAATGAAAAAAACACGCGGCGACCGCATATTCGACACTATAGTAATTGTTCTTTTGTTAATACTTTGCGTATTATGCCTTTATCCATTTTTAAACCAGGTTGCGATATCGTTTAACGAAGGCATGGATTCCGCAAAGGGCGGCATAACGATTTTCCCACGTAAGTTTACTACGGAAAACTACAAAGAGCTTTTGTTCAACAAAGGTTACGGCTACGGCAGAGCTTTTATGATCACGGTATCAAGAGCGTTCTTAAACATGGTAATTTCAAACATAGTAATGTTTGCAGCTGCATACGCTTTAACCCGTAAAAGACTTAAAGGACGTAAAGCTTTTACAACGTTTTTTGTAATTCCCATGTATTTGCAGGCGGGCGTTATCCCGATATACATACTTTACAGATATCTGGGACTTATAGATAACTTTTGGGTATACGTACTGCCTTTCAGCTTTGCGTTTTACAGCATGGTAATCATTCGCTCGTTTATCCAGGAAATTCCCCCCTCGCTTGAGGAATCGGCTTTGATTGACGGCGCAAACGAGATAACGGTACTGTTTAAAATAATTTTACCGCTGTCGCTTCCCGTTCTCGCAACGGTTTCCCTGTGGATCCTCGTTGGACAGTGGAACGACTGGACGTCAACACTTTATTATATAACAGATAAAAAGCTTTATCCGCTGCAGTATCTCATGATGCAGATAATAAAGGAAGGCGACCAGCAGCGTCAGGTTGCGGTGCTTGAGGCGCAGGGCGCCGACGCATCCACAAAGACAACAACCGAAGCTGTTAAGGCGGCTATGATAGTATCAACGAGCTTACCTATTATAATGGTATATCCGTTCTTACAGAAATACTTTGTAAAAGGCGTAACGCTCGGCGCAGTTAAAGAATAATTAAACACGGATGAATTTGTAACAAAGAGTTACGTTCACATAAATAAAGGAGGATGACAATTTTGAAAAAATTAATCGCATTATTAATGGCAGTTTTGATGGTTATGTGTTTATTCACAGGCTGTGGAAAGAAAAAGAGACAGGCAGGTTCAATAGTAGACGGAAAATACGTTCCCGCTGAAGAGTTCGATATTACTCTTTGGTACACGCAGGGCTTGGATTTCACTCCCGGCAACGAAATCGCAGACAACGTAGTTTCCAAATGGGTATATGACAATACGCTCGTTAAAGTTGCAAACATATACGGCAACGGCGGCGGTCAGTGGGATAACAAGCTTTCAACGCTTGTTGCAGGCAACAACCTTCCCAATGTTATCGCATGCGGCGCAGGCCAGGGCCCTGCTCACTTTGCAAAACTTGCGGAGAACAAACTTGTTTTGGAAATCACAGACGAAATGCTTGAGACTTATGCTCCCAACTATCTCAAGAGAGTTCCGAAAGAAACAATCGATATGTTCCGCGTAGACGGCAAGCTTTACGGACTTCCGTACTATCAGGTATCATCAAAGGCTACAAACCCCGATCTTGATGATGAAACACTTGAAAAGATTGATGAATACATCAGAGGTATCACAAAAGACGAACACTGTGCTCTTTGGATAAGAGACGATGTTCTCAAAAAGATCTATCCCCAGTGCAAAACATGGAAAGAAATCTATGAAGTAGCTAAAGAAGGCGCTCCCTGCATGGATCTCGCTCACGATATTCCGATAACAACAAAAGAGGAATATGTGGACTTCATGTACAAAATCAAAGACTTAAATCTTAAATCCGACACCGGCAAGCCCATGTACGCATTCGGCTATTCCGGCGGTGACAACTGGGAAGCTCTCAACTACATCGGCGGCGACATCATGGGTTATTCTCCCCAGTATTACACATCTGCATGGAAAGACGATACAAAAGAAATCGTTATTCCGCTTGTTGAAGATATAGCTTACGAAGGCGCAAAATTACAGAACAAAATGCTTCGCGACAATGTATTTGACCGCGAAAGCCTCCTTCACACAACAGATATTTATACAGAAAAAGTTCTCGACGGTCAGTACGCTATTTTCGCCGGCGACATGATCCCCGGCGGTGTTGAAGGACTTAACAATAAGCTTGAAGCAGAGGGCAAGAGCTATCGCTACCGTCCGTTTGCAGTAAATATCCCGAACGATCCCGGATATCTCCCCGGCAAAACACAGAATAAATGGACAAAATCCATCTGCTTCACAAAAGTAAATGATGAAAACGACTTGATTCAGCTTCTCAACTGGGTAAACGTTACATGTTCAGACGAATTTGAAGAAGTATTCTGGTGGGGCACTCCCGAAGACGGACTCTACACAGAAGAAGACGGTGTTCGTACATATACAGACGACCGCTTCAACAAACGTTTTATAGACGGCGACAAAGCTGCTCTTGAAAACAAAGACACAAAGGGTATCGGCGTTGAAGCAGTAGACGCAGGCGTATGGTATGTAAATCCCGTAAACGAAAAACAGACAAAATACGCTCCGGTTATCTATAACAAGACCTTCAAGTTAACTCCTTATCAGGCAGTTACAAAGGTTACTCCCGATTCCGAACACGCTGTAACAAGATTGTTCCCGCCGGCATATGTTTGGGATGCATGCTACGCAGATATCCCCGACGTAGTTCAGTTCTGGGCACAGAGAGAACAGTGGGAAAATGCTTTCAAGAAAGCGTTTACAGCTGAAAGCGACGATGATTTCGAAGCTAAATGGAACGAAGCTAAAGATGAACTCGCAAGAATTTGCGATGTTGACGTAATGGCAAAAGAAATGACAGAAGTTGCTCGCGAAGAGTATAAAAAGATTGAACAGTAATTAAGCAGTTTAAAGCACATACCCTGTCCTTTTTATGGTCAGGGTAGGTGCATGTTTAAACAAGAAAGGATTGTCACACTATGAAGCTTAGAAAAATAACAGCATTGCTTGTTACTTTCCTTATGCTTTTGGGTATAATGCCTATCGCTGCATCTGCAGACACTGCATGGAGAACTATTTATGTATCTCCGAACGGCTCAGATGACGGCGACGGCACACAGGCAAGCCCATATAAAACCCTTGGAAAAGCGCAGGAAGCAGTTCGAGCTATAAACACAGGCATGCAGGGCGACATTGAGGTTCGTATTGCAGGTGGCACATACTATATGGATGAACCTTTAAGCTTCCGTAAGGAAGACTCCGGTAAAAACGGTCACCGTGTTATTTGGCAGGGTGTTGACCGCCCTTTGATTTCAGGCGGTAAAGAAGTAACAGGATTTGTTCCTTCTCAGGATCATCCCGGTCTTTATGAGGCAAACGTTGACGGCGTTGACAGAATCATGCAGATTTACGTTAACGGCAAAAAACGCTGGATGGCAAGAAGCAACGAATTTGTAAAAGGTGTTACAAAAGCTAAAAAATATGATAACAAGGACTGGTATGACGAGCATCCCAACGACGTTGAAGGCGCAAGCTACAACTGGTACGACACAGAAACACCATACAGATGGGACGGCATATTGATGTCCAAACAGGATATAGGCATGTGGGAGAACCCCACAGATATTCTCTTCCAGTGGGAACGTAACTGGAAAACACAGATTACATATCCCGAAGAGATTATGCAGGATCCCGACAATGCTGATCAGGTAATTGTCCGCATGCAGAGAGGTTTCTGGCAGATAATGCTTGCAGAGAACTACTCCGGTCAGGCAATGTATCCTGACGGCAGCGTATTCTTCAGAATTATAAACGCTATGGAGCTTCTTGACAGTCCCGGCGAATTCTACTATAACAGAGCAACCAAAAAGCTCTACTATATGCCCGAAGCAGACGAGGATATGTCAACGGCTACTGTTGTAGTGCCCAGACTGGACCATTTCGCTACAATCTACGGCAATGACATGGGTGACTGCGTAAAGAACATAGACTTTAAAGGCATGACAATTGCACACTTTGCTTCAAATGCAGTAGCAGAAGGCTACTGGGGCGAGCAGGGTACGGTTGTCCGTCAGGCTTCCGGTACGGCAGCCGTTGGACGCTGCGGAGTTTACATGTTCTTCTGTGACAACGTAAACTTCTATGACAACTATTTCTACGGCTTTGATGAGGTTTGTATCAACATGCAGGGCGGCGTATATAACTGTGCGGTTACAGGCAACTCCTTCTCCGACATCGGTGACGCTGCAATAAACATCGGCCATGAAAGACATAATACAACATACGAAGTTCCTCCCGAAAATAAAACGCAGATGGTTTTGACGCGTGACTATGAAAGAATGGCTATATACACCTCTTATATAGGTGACGAATATACAAATAACTCTAACTACATTGGTATATTAAACGGCAACAGAATTTCGGGATCAACCGCAAACAAGTCGTTTGTTCCGGCTTCCGGATATGCATACAAGGGTTATGCTTGGCATTCAGACCCCAAAGACGCCGAAAACGGCGAGAAGAGCTATGTAATGTATGACTTCTATTCGAAGTTTAGTATTGACAAGGTTGCTCTTTGCTGGGATAACGATAAAGTTTCACCCGAAGAAAAAGCAGACTTTGAAGTTCTCTTGTCAAACGATATGAGTTTTGCGGACGGAACATACAAAACTCTCCATACACAGAACGGTTCGTATTACGGAGAAGTTTTAGATTTAAACGTAAACGATAATACGAAGTACAGATACTTAATGATAAGAACACTCGGCGCAACGCCGCTTGCTCTTTCCCAGGTTTATGCGCTTACATCAGACCTTAAACCTTATACGTTTAACGCAGTACCCAAAAACATAAAGATATCGAACAACTACATGGCGCGTATCGGCGGCGAAATACCGCGTTCCTGCGCTATAATGGCATATTATATTGACGGACTCAACGTAACGCACAATGAGCTTTTCGATATAGGTTATTCCGGTATGGAAATAGGCTGGGGCTGGTCAGCAGACAACAGCTATACAAGAAATGTATACTGCGCATATAACAATATAGATACAACAAACCACTTCCTCTATGACGGCGGTCCGATATATACACTGAGCCGTCAGCCCGGTTCTATATATGAATACAACTATATGGACAACAATATCATGGGCGTTATGAGCTTGTACCAGGATAGCGGTACTGCAAGCACGGTTTGGCGCAACAACGTTGTTGAAAACGGCAACTATGTATTCAGCCCCTATGACGATTCACATAGAGACTGCGTATACCAGAACAACTATGCGTCACACGACACGCTGCTCCTCGGCTCCAATGCTTATACCTTAAACACAATCGAGAATCCCAAGGTATTTGCGATGGGTCAGCCGCCCAGAGAAGCTTGGGCGATAATCAACAATTCCGGCCTTGAAGCTTCTTATAAACACATCAAATCCTGGGTTCCGGCAGACGTAGACGACGGCCTTCCGGAAGAAGCTGTGTCATACATAAGAGTAGACGATTACGGCTACAGGACAACTTACGGCAAGATGCATAAGAAGGAAGCCGAGAATATGATTAATCTCGGTAAGTTCGGATCGGAAGCAGGTCAGTTCCCGACGAAATACTATGCAGAACTGAAAGAAGCAAATAACTGCTTCCCCACAACACCTTCCGTAAATCAGACAGTTCTTTTGCGTAACCTTATGAACGACGTTAAGGAAAGCGTAAAGACAAAGAGCCTGAGCGAAACGATGGCGGAAACTCAGGAACTTATTGAAAACGCAAGTGTAATAAGCGATAATGACCCGGCAATCGCATCATTTGCAAACGCAAGCCTTTATGATACTTTCGGCATGATGACCGAAAGCAACTATAAAGACATAACACAAAGATATGATGCGCTTAAAAACAGTTACACAAGCGGTTCGGCAGATGAGTATACATTGCTCGCTTCAGCAGAGACGCTGCTTACAGACGCACAGAATGCAAAATTCAGCGCTGACATTGTACTTGCAAGTACAGAAGGCGCAAAAGACGTAAACATTGACACCGAAAACAAAGAACTGACATTCTATTTCGCACCCGGCGCAAGCCTTGCGGACAAGACGCTTGCCCTTACTGTTTCACCCGGTGCGGTAATAGCTGCAAACATTCCCGATAAGGTTGATCTTTCAACGCCTTATACGGTTCCTGTATTCTGCCAGGGCAACAAGGGCTATAAATATTGGACAGTAAAAGCAGAATATGCAGGCAATGAAGGTTCCGGCAGCTCCGGCTATGCGGAAGCTAAAAACTGGTTCTCACTGAGACGCGGCGATAAGCATGTATCACCCGCTTTCGGCGGCGGACTTGTTATAGAGAAAGGCGCTTTCGCAACAATGTCTACGAGCTATGACGCAGATACAAAGGGCGCTTCCTTTACATTTGCACCTCTTTCACAGTCGGCTAAGCATAACTTCACAATGGTGCTTGCAAGCCAGGGCTATGAAATTGACAATACTTTAAAGAGCACAACTGTAGACCATCTTGAGATAGAATTTAATGACGACCTTGCAACGCTTTATCAGGTGAAGAACGGCTCCAGATTGCCCAAATTGCGTGACGCTTATACACCTCTTAAGTATAATGAGGAGAACGCCATAAGCTTCTCTTCATCAATTGAGGGCAACAATACCAGAGTTTCCGTTACAATAAACGGACAGCAGGTATTCAACGAGCTTGTTCCCGATATTCTCAACGAAGGCTACTTTGGCTTTATGTCCCAGAAATGTAATATCAAGATTTATTAATAATCAAGTTACATATATTATAAAGAAGGGATTGGCACACCATGAAGATTAGAAAATTAACAGCGTTGCTTGTGACTTTCCTTATGATATTAAGTATAATGCCCATCGCTGCATCTGCAGACACTGCATGGAGAACTATTTATGTATCTCCCAACGGCTCCGATGACGGCGACGGCACACAGGCAAACCCATATAAAACCCTTGGAAAAGCGCAGGAAGCAGTTCGAGCTATAAACACAGGCATGCAGGGCGACATTGAGGTTCGTATTGCAGGCGGCACATATTATATGGACGAACCTTTAAGCTTCCGTAAGGAAGACTCCGGTTTTAACGGTCACCGTGTTATTTGGCAGGGTGTTGACAGCCCTTTAATTTCAGGCGGTAAAGAAGTAACAGGATTTGTTCCTTCTCAGGATCATCCCGGCCTTTACGAAGCTAACGTTGACGGCGTTGACAGAATCATGCAGATTTACGTTAACGGCAAAAAACGCTGGATGGCAAGAA
>JAFZQX010000007.1 GCA_017620205.1 Clostridia bacterium
CGGCGACTACATTGCTGTTAAGAAAATCGCTCTCGGAAAAGTTAATGCTCCGACAGACAAACAGCTCCTTTCAGCAGACGTTGCGGACGGCGTTATGGACGGTTTAATTGACAACGGTGACTATATTGCCGTTAAGAGAGTCGCTCTTCGCAAAGACGCTGATTTTGAAATAAACAGCAAAAACTAAACATAATAAGTGGGTATGCAAATTTTTGCGTACCCACTTATCACCGGCAAAACAGGTCTGCCGCAATGGAAACTTATTTTTTGACCGCTATCGGTAATATTGATTGAAATATTGCGCTTTAAGATTAAGCCCCGGGAGATTTTAACAATCCTTGGGGCTTTTAATTTATGGCTTGCATATGCAGCATGGCAAATGTGTTCTGCACAATTTTTCCTGCGCCAATGGCTTGTTAAAACCGCGCGCAGAGCGAAAACCGGTTTATTTCATTTCTTTTTGCGCATCAAAAAACCGAGTACCTTTTTGGTCTCGTTTTTTTCGGTATCTACATTTTTCCTACTTCTTTTATCAAGCGTTCGGCTATCCGTTCCTTCTCTTCCTCTGATTTGCCTCTCATAGGCTCGACTATCTTCAAAATTTCTGATTACGGCAGATGCTTCTCCGTAAATAATCTCACTAATTTGTTTCGCATATTGTAAGTTGTTTCCGTCTCGTTCTGCATTAGTTACGCCTCCTTGTTCGGCATTTGACTCGATTATTTGTCTGGTGTTTTCATTAGCTTCGCTATGCGATGTGCTCTCTCCCAGTCTATCTCTCTGTCCATGTCGTCCAGCAGTGCCTGTGTGCTCGGAGATAATTTTATCAAGGGCTTCTCTTCCGTCTTCCGTTCTCCAAATAAGTTTTGGCTCTTGTCCGAGTTAGGCATCGTTATTCCTCCATTCCATATAATCAAAAAGTGCGTTACACTTTGCGACGTTCCCGTTTTGTGTATCATATTTAAGGTTTACATATGCCGCAGGGCGAATAGCCTTCTGCTATCAGTTCGTTGCGTGTTTTGTTTGATTCCCTTCTGTTTCTCTCGCTGATAAGCGCGGCGGATGTGCAGGAGGGATAGTGAAATTTCTTTGAGTTTGTATTTAAAATATACGCGGAGGTTACCTGTCTTGTAACAGCGGCGTTCGCGCTTTCTTGGCAGCTGTCGCCGTTTGCGTAGTTTATGTAAATTCCGGGGTGTGCGTTATAGCAGAAAACGCAAAAGCATATACCCGCGCCGTTGTCTTCAACAGAAAACGCTTCAAGCAAAACGCCGGAGGCGAGTGAATTGCTGCCGCCAAATATCGGCATTGCGCGGTACATTACGTGGTTGCCCGTGCGCCTAACATAGTTTCCTACTTTGTTTTCAAACGGGAGCATGCCTTCTTTGTTTAAATATCTTGTGCCCGTTATAAGGTTTTTTTCGTTTGCGTTTTCGCCCGTCAGCTGAAAACCTATAAGGTGGCATCTGTTATAAAGATATTTGCCGTCAACTATGTCGTATTTTACCGTGTGCCAGCCGCTGGGCTTTATCATACCAATCTCGCCGCGCTCTTCCGTCGGCATAATATCGCGCCCGACAGAGGCTATACAGCCCGTGCATCTGCCGAGGGAATCAAGTTCGCCGTAGTATTCATACGAAGCGGATGAAATCTGACCGCCCGAAAACATCGGGATATTGCTGTTGTATGTAACATACGGACTGCCCGAAAACGCGGGAATATCGCAAAGCGAGAAGTGCCAGCCTGTATTTGTGATGGTAATCTGCCTTGTGTCCCCGTTCCATGAAACCGCAAAGCCGAAGCTTTCCGCTATAAAGCGGATGGGGAGCATCGTTCTGCCGCTTATTATTTCGGGAGCTGCGTCAAGCGTTTGCTTGGCGGCGCCGAAGTACGCTTCCGTGCTGCCAATTGTCAGCTTTACCGTTTTGCCGTCAAGTGCGAGCGCTGCGGTTTTTTGTGAGCTGTCCCAATCTGCCGTGCCGCCCATGCTTTCTATTACGGCGCGAACGGGCACAAGCGTGCGGCTGTTTCTTATAACCGGCGGCGCGTCAAGAGCAATATTTGCGCCGTTTACCGTCATCTGCGGATTGTCTATCTGCAGTATAATATTTGTGCCGTCAGCCGCCGCCGGAACAAAAAACGACAGCAAAACTGCGAGTATTAATGATATCGAAATAAGCTTTTTGTTTTTCATGGGTTTATTCTACACCAAATAAATATAAAATTCAATACCTATAAAAATGTAAACAAACGATAAATTAATGCCTATCTTATTGACGGGTATTAAAAAAACTGATATAATCAATTAAATAAACTCAAAAACTCAAAAGGGATGATATATGTGAATAATTCCTTAAACGATGCGCGCGATGAGATAAGGCGCGTTGACAAAGAAATGGCGGCGCTTTTTGAAAAGAGAATGGAAGCGGCAAAGAAAGTTGCCGAGTATAAAAAAGAGCACGGTCTGCCTATATACGACGCGAAGCAGGAAGAAAGTGTATTGGAGCGTAACTCCGCTTTGATAGAAGGTCCTGCGCTTAAGGTTTACTATAAAGATTTTATCAAAAATATGATGAACATTTCAAAGCAGTATCAGCACGCTTTGACGGACGGCGTTAAAATCGCTATAAACGGAGAAGAAGGCGCGTTTGCGCATGTTGCCGCAAAGCGCATTTTTAAGGGCGCAGAAGCCGTGTTTTATAAATCATTTGCCGAGGCATACGAAGCCGTTGAAAAGGGCGAGTGCGAAAGCGCTGTTATCCCCATAGAAAACAGCTATGCCGGCGAAGTGGGCCAGGTTATGGACATCATGTTTCAGGGCGATTTATATGTTTCCGGCATGTACACTCTGCCCATATCGCAAAACCTTTTATCACTTCCGGGCGCAAAGCTTTCGGATATAAAAGAAGTTATAAGCCATCCGCAGGCTTTAGCGCAATGCGGAGAGTATATAAAAGAGCATGGGTTTAAAACGGCGGCATTTACCAGTACGGCGGCTGCGGCGCATGAAGTAGCAAAGAGAAACGACAGAACGGTTGCCGCTATAGCAAATAAGGAAACTGCTGATATTTACGGTCTTGCCGTTTTGGATCATGATATAAACGAGAGCGCATTAAATACAACAAAGTTTGCCGTTTTTTCGAGAAAAGAGAATAAAGAGCGCGGCAAGATGTTTGTTTTGATGTTTACAGTAAATGACGCGGCGGGAACACTTGCAAAGGCAATAAGCGTTATAAGCTCGCACGGGTTTAACATGAAAGCTCTGCGCAGCCGCCCCGTTAAAGATGCCGCATGGCAGTATTATTTCTATGTTGAAGCCGAGGGCGATGACAGTTCGGATAAAGGGCGCGAAATGCTCGGGGAGCTTTCAAAGGTTTGCGAAAAACTTAAAGTAGTGGGAAGATACGGCGCGGAAATAGATTTGGGGAACGGAAAATGATATTAAATCTTGATTTGGGTGTAAATTCATACGATATAGTTATAGAGCGCGGAAGTATAAATAAAGCGGGAGAGCTTTTAAACTTAAACCGCAAAACGCTTATTGTAACAGATGACGGCGTGCCGCGCGAATATGCCGAGACGGTCGCAAAAGCTTCGGCGGAGCCGTATATAATAACCGTCTCCGAGGGCGAGGACAGCAAAAGCTTTGAAACGCTTCAAAAGCTCCTTTCAAAAATGCTTTCGGAAAGCTTTACAAGGCGCGACTGCGTTGTGGCTGTAGGCGGCGGCGTAATAGGCGATTTATCGGGCTTTGCGGCATCGGTTTATATGCGCGGCGTTGATTTTTATAATATCCCTACAACTGTTTTATCGCAGGTGGACTCGTCAATAGGCGGCAAAACGGCAATAAATTTTGAGGGGATAAAGAATAACATAGGCGCTTTTTATCAGCCTAAAAAGGTTTTGATTGATACGGATGTTTTAAAAACGCTTCCCGGAAGACAGATATCAAACGGACTCTCCGAAGCTGTTAAAATGTCACTCACATCGGACAAAGACCTTTTTGAATTATTCGAAAAGGGCGATTATATGGAAAACATAGACCTTATAATAGAAAAGTCTTTAAGGATAAAGAAAGACGTTGTAATGGAGGACGAAAAGGAAACGGGCCTTCGCAGAATACTCAATTTCGGTCACACGATAGGTCACGGAATTGAAAGCCTTAAATTGGGGCTTTACCACGGCGAATGCGTTGCACTCGGTATGATACCCATGTGCAGCGACAGTGTGCGCGAAAGGCTTGTTCCCGTTTTGGAAAAATTAAATCTTCCGACAAGGCTTTCGTTTGACGAAAACCGTGTACTCTCCGCCATGACGCACGATAAAAAAGCGGGCGGCGGCAAAATATGCGCCGTTTTCGTAAACGAAATTGGCAGTTTCGAAATGAAAGAGCAAACGGCGGAGGAACTTATTGCGCGCGTGGGCGTTATTAAAGGAGAAAAGAAATGAAAAACACATTCGGACAAAGCGTTTCGGTTACGCTTTTCGGCGAGAGCCACGGTAAGGCTATCGGCGCCGTTATAGACGGACTTGCGCCGGGAATTGAAGTTTCGGAAGATTTCATAGAAAGTCAGCTTACAAAAAGACGTCCCGCCGGCAAAACCGGTACGGCGAGAAGGGAAGCGGACAAGTTTCAGATTTTAAGCGGCGTATTTGAAGGCAAAACAACGGGCACTCCCTTGTGCATTATAATCCCAAATGAGGACACAAAAAGCCGCGACTATTTAAAAACACGCTTTCTTGCAAGACCGGGCCATGCGGATTATACGGCAAACTGCAAATATCACGGATTTGAGGACTATCGCGGAGGAGGCCATTTCAGTGGCAGAATAACTGCGGCGCTTGTTGCGGCGGGAGCTATAGCTATATCCGCTTTGCGCCCAAAAGGCATTTATATAGGCACGCACGTTATGCGCTGTGCGGGAGTTTCCGACAGAAAATTTGAAAATATAAATAGTGATTTAGAAAAGCTGAATTCTTTGGATTTCGCGGTTTTGGACGATACAGCAAAAGACAAAATGATAAAAGAGATAGAAAAAGCGGCGGCAGACGGCGACAGCGTAGGCGGCATACTGGAGACGGCGGTTTGCGGTGTTCCTGCGGGCGTCGGCGAGCCTTGGTTTGACACAATGGAGAGCGTTTTGTCGCACATACTCTTTTCAATTCCCGCGATAAAGGGCGTTGAGTTTGGCGCAGGCTTTGCGGCGGCTGATATGCGCGGCAGCGAGGATAATGATGATTTCATAGCGGAAAACGGAAAGGTTATTACAAAAACCAATCATAGCGGCGGCATAAACGGCGGCATTACAAACGGCATGCCCATAATTATTAAATGCGCCGTGAAACCCACGCCGTCCATATACAAAAAGCAAAATACGGTTGATTTTTCAAAAGGCGAAAACGCGGAGCTTTTAATAGAGGGCAGACACGATCCTGCCATAATTCACCGTGCGCGCGTTGTTGTTGACAGCGCGGTGGCGCTGACTTTATGCGATATGCTTTCGCTTCGCTTTGGCACGGATTACCTTTCGGGAGGCAGTATATGAACTACGGACTTATCGCAGAGCGCCTCGGTCACAGCTTTTCAAAGACCGTGCACTCCATGATAGATAATTATGATTATACGATGCGCGAGCTTCCCAAAGATGAGTTTGACGCGTTTATGACATCGCGTGATTTTAAAGGCATAAACGTAACTATCCCGTACAAGCAGGACGTAATACCGTACCTTGACGAAATCAGCGATACTGCAAAGGAGATAGGCGCTGTTAATACTATTGTGAATAAAGACGGCAAGCTCTGCGGCTACAATACGGATTTTGGCGGTCTTTGGTCTCTTATACTTAAAAATAGAATAGAAATAAAAAACAGAAAGGTGTTAATTTTAGGCACGGGCGGCACAAGCAAAACTGCGGCGGCTGTTGCCGCAACAATCGGCGCAAGAGAGATAATAAAACTCAGCCGAAGCGGCAAGGACGGCGCTGTGACATATGAAGAAGCGTATGAAAGACACGCGGACGCAGATGTTATAATAAACACTACGCCTTGCGGCATGTTTCCGAAAAACGAAGGCATTCCGTGCGATATAGAAAAGTTTCAAAATCTCAGCGGCGTAGTTGACGTTATATTTAACCCGCTTCAGACAAACCTCGTATTGAATGCTAAAAAAAGAGGAATTAAAGCTGCGGGCGGGCTTTATATGCTTATAGCGCAGGCTGTTTTGGCGGCAGAAAAATTCACAGGTAAAAGATATACCGAAAGCCTGACGGACAAGATCTACGAAAAGATTTTAAAGGACAAGCAAAACATTGTTTTATGCGGCATGCCCGCCAGCGGAAAAACGACTGTCGGCAAAAAGATTGCCGAAAAGCTCGGGCGTGAGTTTATAGATCTTGACAAAGAAATAGTTAAAAACAGCGGCAGGGAAATAACCGATATTTTTGCAAAAGACGGCGAAAAATATTTCAGGGATTTGGAAACGGAAGCCGCAGCGGAAAATTCACAAAAAACAGGTGCCGTAATTTCAACCGGCGGCGGCTGTGTTTTAAGAGAGAAAAACGTAATGCTTTTAAAGCAAAACGGCATGCTTTTCTTTCTTGACAGACCGCTTTGTGATTTGCTTCCCACAGATGACAGACCGCTTGCAAACTCGGCTGACAAAATAATAAATTTATATAAAGAGAGATACCACATATACGAAAAAGCCGCCAATACAAAAATAGAGGTTTCGGGCGGCATAGACGAAACCGTTTCGGAAGTCATCGAAAAATTTTTTAACGACGGTGAATATATATGAAAATACTTATTATAAACGGCCCAAACATAAACATGCTCGGCATACGCGAGCCCGGTATTTACGGAAAGACGGACTATAAAGCACTCTGTACAATGATTAAAGAGCACGGTGAAAAGCTCGGCGCAGAAACCGAATGTTTCCAGTCAAATCACGAGGGCGATATAGTTGATAAAATCCAGGAAGCCTTTGGAAAGGTTGACGGTATTGTTATAAACCCCGCGGCGTATACGCACACAAGCGTAGCGATTTTGGACGCTTTAAAGGCGGTTTCCATACCCGCCGTTGAAGTTCACATTTCAAAGGTTGATGAGAGGGAAGATTTCAGGCAGATAAGCTATGTGCGCCTCGCGTGCGATACGGTAATAACGGGGCACGGCGCAGACGGCTATTTAGAGGCTATGGATTATTTAGTCAAAAAATACGGAGACAAAAAATGAAGATAAGAATAAACCCCTCAAAGCTTTGCGGCAGCACGGAAGCACCGCCTTCAAAAAGTATGGCGCACAGGCTCCTTATATGCGCGGGGCTTTCAAAGGGAGAAAGTAGCATTTCGGGCGTTGCGCCGTCTGAAGATATGAATGCTACAATGGACTGCTTAAAGGCGCTCGGCGCGGAAATAAAATACGACGGTGAAAATGCGGAAATCCGCGGTATAGATTTAAATACATCGGGTGCAGAGCTTCCTTGCCGCGAATGCGGCAGTACGCTTCGCTTTTTTATCCCGATAGCGCTCCTTACCGACAAAGAAATAAAATTTACGGGCAGCGAAAGGCTATATGCCAGAAACATGTCCGTTTATGAGACAATATGTAAAGAGCAGAATATGCAATTTGAGCTTTTAAAGAACGGCCTTACGGTTTGCGGAAGGCTTAAAAGCGGAATATATGAAGTGCGCGGCGATATAAGCAGCCAGTTTATAAGCGGACTGCTGTTCTCATTGCCGCTGACATCGGGCAACAGCGAAATCCGTATTTTGCCGCCCGTGGAGAGCAGGCCTTATATAGATATGACAATATCGGCGCTTTCATCGTTTGGCGTAAAAGCTGAGTTTACGGATGAAAACACAATAGCTGTAAAAGGAAATCAGGAATATAAGGCAAAAGAGCTTACGGTTGAAGGCGACTATTCAAACGCCGCGTTTTTTGACGCTTTAAACCTGCTCGGCGCGGATGTAAAGGTTACGGGGCTAAACCCCGAAAGTTTACAGGGCGACAGAGTGTATAAAAATTTATTTAAAAAGATAAAAAACGGCGCGGCCGAGATAGATTTATCGGATTGTCCGGATTTGGGACCCGTATGCATGGCGCTTGCGGCAGAGTGCGGCGGAGCGAAGTTTACGGGCACGAAAAGACTGCGTATAAAAGAAAGCGACAGATGCGCCGCAATGGCAGATGAGCTTTTAAAGTTTGGCGCAGAAAGCAAAGTTTACGAAAACGAAATGACGGTTTTCCCCTCGGAACTTAAAGCGCCGGAAGAAGCGCTTTCGGGGCATAACGATCACAGAATAGTCATGGCGCTGTCATGCTTACTTACGAAATACGGCGGAGAGATAGAAGGCGCGGAGGCGGTTTCAAAGAGCCTGCCGGATTTCTTCACGCGGCTTAAAAAACTTGGGGCGGAGGTGACGGGAATATGAAATGGATAAGCGACAGTAAAATACTTATTGTGGGTCTCGGCCTTATGGGCGGCAGTTACGCTATGGGACTCCGCCGGCTCGGGTATTATGTTTCGGGCATTGACACCGATAAAGAAACAGTAGAATACGCCCTTTCAAACGGAATAATAGACGAAGGGCATACCGAGACGGACGAGGGCTGCGTAAAAGAGGCGGACGCCGTTATCTTCGCGCTTTATCCTACAGCCTTTAAAAACTGGATAGAAAAATATCAGAAGTTTTTAAAGCCCGGCGCGTATATTACGGACGTTACGGGCGTTAAATCATGTATTGTTTACGATATTCAGAACATGCTTCGCGAAGACGTTGAGTTTATCGCGGCGCACCCCATGGCGGGGCGCGAGGTTTCGGGCATACGCGGATGTGACGATAAAATTTTCAGAGACGCAAACTATATAGTAGTCCCCACAGAGAAAAACACCAAAGAGGGAATAGCTTGGTGCAAGCGTCTCGGACAGATACTCGGCTTTAAGAATATTTCCGTTTTATCGCCCGAAGAGCACGATAAAATGATAGGCTTTGTGTCACAGCTTACGCACTGCATCGCGGTTGCGCTTATGACGTGCAGCGACAACAGGCATCTTGCCGATTACACGGGCGATTCGTTTCGGGATTTAACCAGAATTGCGAGGATAAACGACAAAATGTGGAGCGAGCTTTTCGATTTAAACAAAGATGCGCTCCTTTCGGAAATGGAAAAATTCATAAAAGAATTTGAAGAGCTTAAAAGCTTAATTAAAAACGGCGACAGGGAAGGTATGAGAGACAAGATGCGCCTTTCTACCGAACGCCGCGGATATTTTGATAAGAAAGAATAGGTAATCTAAAATGAATATGGAATTTGAAAAAAAACTCGCGCTTCCCGTAGAGCTTAAGGAGATGTATCCCATCTCCGCAGAGCAGACAAAAACGGTTGAAAAAAGAGTTGCGGAGATTAAAAAAATACTTAGCGGAAAATCGGACAGACTTATGCTTATTATAGGTCCGTGCTCCGCAGACAATGAGGACAGCGTACTAGATTACATTTCGCGCCTTAAAAATATTGAGGAAAAGGTTTCGGATAAAATTTTTATAGTTCCGCGTGTTTTTACGAATAAACCGAGAACAACGGGCGAAGGCTATAAGGGAATGCTTCACCAGCCCGACCCCAACGAAAAGCCGGATCTTTTTAAGGGCATTGTAGCTATTCGCGAGCTGCACATGCGCGTTTTGGCCGAAACGGGATTTGCCTGTGCGGACGAAATGCTCTATCCCGAAAACTATAAATATCTTGACGACGTTTTGGGTTATGTAACGGTAGGCGCAAGATCGGTAGAAAACCAGCAGCACCGCTTAACCGCAAGCGGACTTGAAATACCTGTCGGCATGAAAAACCCGACGAGTGGTGACATAAACGTTATGATGAACTCCATTATAGCCGCACAGCACGGTCACACTTTTATATATCGCGGTTGGCAGGTGCATACAAGCGGAAATCCGTATGCGCACGCAATACTCCGCGGTTCCGTAAATAAACACGGACAGCCCATCACAAATTACCACTATGAGGATTTACAAAGACTTTGCGATGAATACGCTGAAAGCGGTCTTAAAAACCCGGCCGTTGTTGTTGATACAAACCATTCAAATTCCGGTAAAGACCCGTTCCAGCAGATAAGAATTGCAAAAGAAATTTTAAAGAGCAGAAGCTACAGCGATGATATCCATAAAATACTTAAAGGTCTTATGATTGAAAGCTATATAGAAGACGGCAGACAAGAGGTGGGCGGCGGATGCTACGGAAAATCCATAACAGATCCGTGTCTCGGATGGGAGAAGACAGAAAGGCTTATTTTCGAACTTGCGGACATAGTTTAATTACCGCACCGCAAAAGGTTTTAAACAAAAAATTATAAGCTTTGACATTTTTTCCTTGACATTTTATGTTGATTGGGTTATAATATATGCGTATGTTTATACATTCCAAATGCCGGAGGGAGGGAATGACATGTCAGAGATTAGAGTAAAAGACAGCGAGTCTTTAGATAGCGCTTTGAGACGTTTCAAACGTCAGTGCGCAAAATCAGGTGTTTTATCTGAAATCAGAAAAAGGGAACACTACGAGAAACCGAGTGTTAGACGTAAAAAGAAATCAGAAGCAGCAAGAAAACGTAAATTCAGATAAAAAAGAAAATTAAAGGGACTGTGACAAGTCGGTTCGGGACATATACCGTCCCAAATCGGTTGTCGCAGTTTTTTTGTTAGGACTGATATTTCCGTGAACAGAAAACTGATGTACGCGGTGCTTTCGCTGACTGCGGGCATTTTGCTTCAAAGCGTCAGAACGGTTGAAGCGTCAATTGCCATATCCGTTATATTACTCGCTTTTCTTATATATTGTATTTTCAGGAAAGAGTATGAAGCGGTAATACTCTGTACTGCCGCTGCTGCTTTCGGATTTTTGTATATGTGGTTTTACACCGCCGGCATCAATACAAAGGCTTCATTTTATGAGGGGCATGAAGTTTTTGTGACCGGACGCGTTGTGGGCGTATACGAAAACGAAGGCTCGTATTATGCGGATGTCAAAACGGAGAAAGCGGTATCGGACGGTAAAGAAACAAATGATAAAATAAAGATAAGATTATATTTTTACGATGAGCCCGATGTAAAATACGGAGATATTATTGATTTTTCCGCAAAGTTTAGCAAACAGAGCGATTTGATAAAAAGAGCCTCAAAGCTAAACGGTGCGCTTTTATCGTGTTCGGTGTCTTCAGATAAAGTTGAAATATGCGGAAATAAAATGTCACGTTTCAGTCCTTTTGATATTGCTTATAAATTAAGGTCTTTTACGGAAGACAGAATAAATAGATATCTTGACGGAGATGCGGCGGGGCTCTTGCTCGGAATACTGACGGGCAACACCAAAAACTTAAGCGATTCCGTTAAAAACAGTTTCAGAATATGCTCTCTTTCGCATATCACCGCAGTTTCCGGCATGCATGTCGGTATAGTATTGATGCTCGCGATGAGCGTTTTTTCCGTGCTCAGAATTAAGAAACACAAAGTATCGATCGTTTGTTATATTGCGGTAATTTGGCTTTTTGCGGTTTTCGCGGGGTTCGGTGCCTCCGCCGTAAGAGCATCGCTTATGATGACGCTCTTTTTCACGGCCTATATGCTTAAAAGGGATAACGATGCTTGTGCATCACTCTCCGCTGCGGCAATGTTTATGCTTCTTATAAACCCTGCTGTTATATACGATTTGGGGTTTGAGCTCTCAGTTTTGTCATCGGCGGGTATTATAATATTTCAGCCGCTTATATACGAAAAAATCAAAAAGTATACGGGCGCTTTGGCGGCGCTTATTTCAGTTGCCGTGTCGGCGCAGGCGGCAACTATCCCCGTTGTCGTATACTATTTCGGTTATATTTCGATACTCGGACTTTTGGCAAATGTTTTGATTTGCCCCGCAATACCTGTTATAATGGGTTTGGGAATTGCATTTTTGGCGCTTGCGAAAATTGCACCCATAGCGGCGGCGCTTACATGCGTTTTAAAACTAATTCTTACAGTTGTTATTTATATAGTGATTTTTATTTCAAACGTTCCTTTTGCCGTAGTTTCAATTGGATTTAACGCACTGTGGGCATGTGCATATATTGTTTTTGCCGCGGCACTTTATTTCTTTCTGATAAAAAAGAGAAGGCGCGCTTTGTATCTTTCAACGCTGTCTGCAGCGCTTTTCATGGTCTTTGCGCTTGTATCGTGTTTCGGCACAAACGCAGAACTGTCGTTTGTAAGTGTAGGCAACGGCGACTGTGCCGTTTTTAAAATGTCTAAAGCCGTTATTATGATTGACTCGGGCGGCAATAAAGATAGGGATGTCGGAAGAAAAACGGTTTTGCCGTATTTAAGAAGCGAGGGGATATCAAAAGTGGACGTGGCGTTTTTAACGCATCCGCACATGGATCACGGGCAGGGTTTTGTTCCGCTTTTGCAGGACGGTATAATAAAAATCATAGTTTTGCCGTACGGCAGTGAAAGAAACGAGCTCACGGCGGAAATTGAAAAAGCCGCAAAGATCGGCGGCGCGAAAGTGTTTTATTTAAACGGAGACAAGAGTCTTAAGTTTTGCGGCATACAGATTGACGCCGTAAACACAGAGGACGGAGAAGAAGAGAATAACGGCTATGTGTATTTTCTGACATACGGCGCAAACAGAATTTGCATAACGGGCGATATAAATAAAGAAGCGGAAAGAAAACTTGCGGGAAGTAAGGGCTTTATGGAATGCAAAATCCTTAAAGTATCGCATCACGGTTCAAAAACATCGAGCGACAGTGAGTTTTTAAAAGCCACGGGTGCGGGATTTGCGGTGGTTTCGTGCGCGGGTGAGAAATTTCCTGCAGACGAAACGGTTGAAACGATAAAAAACGTGGGCATGGACTTTGCAACTACCAAGGCAAACGGCGATATTAAGTTTATAATGGACAGAAACAGAATTAAGAAAATCCGCCTTGAAAGGGGCAGCATAAATGAGCTATGAGGTTTTGAAAAACAGAATAAAAACAAATAATCTTCCGCATTTTATGCACTTTTACGGCGAGGAAACATATCTTTTGTCGCATTCTTTGAATGCGGTCAAAAAAATGATTGCAGAGGGCTTTGAAGATTTCAATCTCGTTTTACTTGAAGGCGATGTAACGGTTGATGATATTGATGTTTCGGTAAATACGCCGCCTATGATGGGCGACAAAAAGCTTCTCATATTAAAAGAAACGGGCCTTTTCACGGCAAAAGCCGCAAACAAAGACGTATGGAGGGCCGCTTTTTCAGAACCGGCAGACTTTTTGTATGTAGTGGCATGCGAGAATAATTTTGACAAACGCAGCGCGGTATATAAAGCTTTTTCGGAAACGGCGCTGTCCGTCAATTTTGAAAAGAGAACAAAGGCCGAGATAAAGTCATGGATCGCAAAGTTTGCGGCGAAAAAAGGCAAAATAATGAAAAATGACGCGGCGGAATACTTTGTTGATTCCGTCGGCGTTGATATGAATACGGCGTCGCTTCAGCTTGAAAAACTTGTAAACTATATAGGCGAAAGACAGGAGATATCAAAAGAAGATATTGACGCATCCGTTACGCGCGAGTATTTCACAAAAGAATATATGCTGACGGACGCGCTTTTAAACCACAAAAAAAGCGAGGCGGTACGCGCTCTTTCCGAACTGTTAATAATGAGATACGAGCCTATAGCGCTGCTTTTTGCGATAGCTTCGTCATACATGTCGGTTTTTAAAGCAAAGCTCGTGCTGCTTGGCGACGGAAGCGAGGCGGACGCTGTGAAATATTTGAAAATCCCGAACGCTTTTGTTGCGAAAAAATGCGTTTCGTTTGCAAAGAAAAACGACGAAAACTATTTAAGGCGTGCCATAGAGCTTATTAAAGACGCGGATTTCCGCATGAAATCAGGTCTTTCGGATCCGAAAGTATGTATAGAAACGCTTGTTTTCATGCTGTAGTTTTTGGGGATAGATTATGTTTACACAATTTGTATTTTTGCTGATATATATACTGTTTGCAGCTTGTATCTGCCGCTTTTTAAAAGAAAAATACTGCAGCCGTGCCTTCGCTTTGGGCATGTTTTTGGCGGCGCTTTTATTAAGGATTGTCATTTCGTTTTCGGCACAGGGCTATCAGACGGACATGAACTGCTTCAGATATTGGAGCATGCATGTAGCGTCAACTGCGCCTTGGCGTTTTTATGACAGTATATGGTGCGACTATCCGCCGGGTTACCTTTATTTTTTGGCGCCCGTAGGATTTCTTAAAAACATTTTTCCTGCAATGCCCGACAGGATATTTAATGTACTTATAAAGCTTCCTGCGTGCATTTGCGATATTTTGGGCGGATTTGTTATTTACAAGCTTGCGAAAAAACACTTGAGCGAAAGCGCCTCTTTAAAAACAGCCGCACTGTATATTTTCTGCCCTGCGGTTATATTAAACAGCGCCGTATGGGGGCAGGCAGATTCCGTGTTTGCGCTCTTTTTGCTGCTTTCGCTTTTGGCGCTTTCGGAAGAAAAGTATTATAAAAGCGCGGCGCTTTTAGGACTTTCCATGGCGGTTAAATTTCAGACCGTAATGTTTGCGCCCGTGTTTTTGTTTGTATTTTTGGAGTGTGTTAAAAAGGATAGAAGCCGTTTCAAAACGTTTCTTATCTGTATAGGCATATTCCTTGCGGTGCCGTGTGTTTCGGCGCTTCCTTTTGCGGGATTTAACGCCCCCGCGTTTCTTACTGAGCTCGGTCTGTCTGCGGTGGGAGAATATCCGTATGCATCGCTTAATGCGTTTGGGTTTTTCTCAATACTCGGTGCAAACCTTTCGTCTGCGGACGAGCCTTTCCTTTTCCTGACATATGCGCAGTGGGGTATAATATTTACCGTAATAATAATTTTACTTACGGGAAGATTGTATTTAAAAGGAGAAGGAAAAGGAAAAATAATTTACACCGCTGCCGTTTTTATTACGCTTATATACGTATTCTCTTCGGGTATGCATGAGAGATATCTTTTCCCCGCGGTGTTGCTTTTTACGGCGGCTTATTGCTGCTCATATGACAGAAAAACGCTTTATATCGCAGGCGCTTTAGCCCTGTCGCAGTATATAAACGTGGGTTATCTTTATAACATGGCTCAAGGCGGCGTGTTTCATATACCGCCGGATGATATACTTCTTAAAGCCGGCAGCTTGTTTACTCTCGGCACCGCCGTTTTTGCCGTTTATAATTTCAGACGGCTTTATATGGGATGTGAGAAAACATTCGAGCTTAAAGAAGAAAATGAAAAGCATATCACAAGGAAAGACGTTTTGTTTATAGCGGTTATTGCGGCGCTTTATTCGGTTGTTGCGTTTATAAACCTCGGAGATAAAGCGGCACCCGAAACGGCTTATTCCGGTGACGGTACGCATGAGGCGCTCATAACTTTTGATAAAGAAGAGTATATCGGCAGCGTTATATATTATAAAGGTCTCGGAGACGGCAGTGTTGAGATTTTATCGTCAACGGACGGAGTTGATTTCCAAAACGAAGGCGAATATGAAACGGACGATTGCTTCAGATGGCAAAGAATTCCGTGTGCATTTAAGGCAAAGTACGTATGGCTCCGTACGCTTAATAAGGGAATAGATATTTACGAGGCGGGCTTTACGGATATTGAAACAGGGGAGATAATAACCTCTTTTGAAAGTGACAGTCCCTGGTTTGACGAACAAAATCTTGTGCCGGACGCAATATCTTTTAAAAACGGAACATACTTTGATGAAATATACCATGTAAGAACGGCGTACGAAAACCTTAAGGGTATTTATCCATATGAGATATCACATCCGCCGCTGGGGAAGCTTTTGATCGCGGCCGGCATAAAAATGTTTGGCATGAACCCGCTGGGGTGGCGCTTTATGGGCACGCTTTTCGGTATTTTTATGCTGCCGCTGATGTATGTTTTGGCAAAAAGAATCTTTAAAAATTCAAATGCGGCACTGATCGCAACACTGCTTTTGGCGTTTGATTTTATGCATTTTACGCAGACGAGAATTGCCACGATAGACTCTTTCGGCGTGTTTTTTATAATGCTTATGTACTATTTTATGTATATTTATTATGACAGCAGCGTGCGGGAACTGCCTTATAAAAAGGCTCTTGGCACTCTGGCGCTTTGCGGACTTTCGTTTGCGCTCGGCGCGGCAACGAAATGGATATGCGTATACTCCGGTCCCGGACTTGCGGTGCTTTTTGCGGCTGCTGTGTACAGACGCGAAAAAGAGGATAGGGGCACGTGGTTTAAAACATGCCTGTGGTGTATTTTGTTTTTTACAGTAGTACCCGCTTTGGTGTACTTTGTTTCATACATGCCGTACTATTCGGCTGACGGCACAAGAAGCAAACTCGCGATACTTTGGGAAAATCAAAAGTATATGTTATCCTATCACGGAAGTCTTACCGCAACGCACCCGTTTCAGTCAAAATGGTTCACATGGCCGTTTGATATTAAGCCCATCTGGTATTACGGGGCGGAGGACAGAGTTTTGGACGGCGTGGTTTCAAGCATAGTAGGCTTCGGAAATCCCGTAATATGGTGGTTTGGCGCGGCGGCGGTATTGGCTGCTGTTGTCCTCGGAATGCGGAATAAAAAGCTTTTCTTTATTTGCACGGCGTTTTTGTCGCAGTATTTGCCTTGGGCGCTTATAACGAGAGCAGCTTTTATATATCACTATTTCGCAAGCGTACCTTTTGTGATACTGACGGCGACTTTTGCTTTAAGATATATATATGAAAAAAACAGATGGGGCAGAATTGCCGTCTTTGAGTTTTTGGTGATCTGCGGCATGGTTTTTTATATGTTTTATCCGGTGCTTTCGGGAATGCCCGTAAGCCGCTTATATGTCAAAACTATACTGACTTGGCTTGAAACATGGAAGCTGAGCTATTAGAAAGGATTAATGTCATGACTAAAATATCTGTTGTAGTTCCTCTTTATAATGAAGAAAAGGTGATAAACGAGTGTTATACGCGAATAAAAAACGTACTCTCGGGCATTTCCATGTCTCACGAAATTATATTTGTAAATGACGGAAGCCGCGATAAGACAGAGGCTTTGGCGCGTTCTTTGGCGGAAAATGACGGCGATTTGAAGCTTATCAACTTTTCCAGAAATTTCGGACATCAAACGGCTATAACGGCAGGCCTTGATTTCTGCGAAGGCGACGTCGTTGTTATAATGGACGCCGATATGCAGGATCCGCCTGAGCTTATACCGCAAATGATTGAAAAGTGGCGGGAAGGCTATGAGGTTGTTTACGGAAAACGCGCGCAAAGGCGCGGAGAAAGCGCATTTAAACTTATTACGGCAAAAATATTTTACCGTTTCTTGAAACTGATGACAAGTATCGACATACCTCTTGATACAGGTGATTTCAGACTGATAGACAAGAAAGTCGTAAAAGAAATCAATAAAATGCGGGAAAATAACCGTTATGTAAGAGGTCTTATGAGTTTTGCAGGATTTAAGCATGTGAGTGTCGAATATATAAGACAGGAGAGGTTTGCGGGAGAAGCTAAGTACAGTTTATCGAAAATGCTAAAACTTGCTTCGGACGGAATAATATCCTTTTCAAACCGGCCATTGAAGCTTTCTTATATATTAGGCAGTATAACGTGTCTTGGCGCGGTAATATATTTCTTCGTGAATCTTTACCGCTGGGAGGCAATGGAGAAGCTTCCATACACAATATTGCTGTTGCTGCAGGGCTTTATACTTATATGTATAGGTATTCTGGGTGAATATGTAGGAAGAATATACGATGAGTGCAAAGGCAGACCGATCTATATTATAAAGGATACGGTAGGGCTTTCAAAACCGGAAAAATAACGTAAACACTTCAATATTAATATAGAAGGAGAGAGTAAAATGAAGGTAAACATCATAGGAAGAAAAGTTGAAATCACGGACAAACTCAGAAACATCACGGAAAAGAAGATTGAGAAGCTTTCCAAGTTTTTCAAGGACGACGCGGAAGCAAAAGTTACTTTCTCGGAACAGAAGCTTGATAAAACCGTTGAGGTAACAATCTTCCAGAGTGGAATGATTTATCGCGCGGAGGAAACAGACCGTGACGAATTTGCCGCAATCGATAACGTTGTTGACGTAATCGAAAGACAGATTCGTAAAAACAAGACAAGACTTGAAAAGAAACTGCGTGAAACTGCCTTCACGGCTCCTGCCGAGATTGATGACGCTGAGGAAGAAACAGAATTCAAAATCGTGAAAACAAAGAAATATGCAGTTAAACCCATGAGTCCGGATGAAGCAATACTTCAGATGAACCTTTTGGGACACGAGTTCTTCCTTTTCAAAAACTCAAACACCGATGAGAATAACATCGTTTATAAGAGGCACGACGGAAACTACGGCCTTATAGAAACCGAGTAGTTGCGACGCGGAGGGCAAACGTATATTTGGCAGCACACACCAAGTGTGCCCGGCATAGCCTGCCTTAAGGTTTTGTTTGCCCTTTCGCCGCTTTAAGCAGTTGCTTAGAAAATCTTTGCGGGCGGCGCGACGGCGCCTGCAAGTTTTAATGGAGCTGCGGCTTTGTGCCGCAGCTCTAACGATATAGAGTGGTTTAACGTGGAAATTTTTCACGTTAAGCCTCCGGCGGATTTGATTGCGCGTGCGAAATTTTCGGCATATGCCGAAACGCACATGCGCACTTTAATCTCTTTCATTCCTCTGCACCGCTTGAAAGAGAAATATTTAATAGCTATTTGTGCCGACGCGAAGCGACGGAATGGAGATTAAAATGAAGATTTCACAGGCTATAATAGTTGAAGGCACATACGATAAAATAAAGCTGTCCGGAGTTGTTGACGCGCTTATAGTCACAACGGACGGATTTGATATTATTAATAATAAAGAAAAGCTTTCATATATAAAAACGCTTGCAAAGACGTGCGGCATAGTAATTTTAACCGATTCCGACAGGGCGGGGTTTTTGATACGGAATCATATAAAAGGCGCCGTTTCCGAAGGACAGGTTTTAAATGCCTATATTCCCGACGTAAAGGGAAAAGAGCACCGGAAGCGAAAGCCTTCAAAAGAAGGGTTTTTGGGCGTTGAGGGTTTGACGGACGAGATTATTAAAAACGCCCTGATTTCTGCCGGCTGTACGGAAGATAAGCCAAAAAGCGCCGGCATAACAAAAACCGATTTGTATGAGGACGGACTTTTGGGCGGAAACGACAGCAGAAATAAGAGAATAGAAATATCCGAAAAACTCGGCCTTCCCGGAAGACTTTCGGCAAACGCTTTTTTGGACGCGTTAAACCGTCTGTTGAGTTATGATAAGTACAAAGAAATCACACGAGGTGACAGTGATGAAAATTTATGACAGTATAATAATAGGCGGCGGCCCGGCGGGACTGTGCGCAGGACTTTATCTTTCAAGAGGAGGGTATGACGCGCTTCTTTTGGAGAGTGGCTTTATAGGCGGACAGGCGTCGCTTACTTCTAATATTGAAAACTATCCGGGCTTTGAAAACGGAATTTCCGGCATTGACCTCGCGATGAAAATGGAAGAGCAGGCAAAAAGGTTCGGCTTAAATATATTATATAATGAAGTGAAAAATATAAATCTTTCGGGAGACATAAAAACGCTTCTTACGGCGGACGGTGAGCTTCATGCAAAAACAGTAATAATCGCCTGCGGCGCGTCGCCCAGGAAACTCGGCTTGCCGAATGAAGAAAACCTCACGGGCAGCGGCGTATCATACTGTGCAACTTGTGACGGCGCCTTTTTTAAAGGTATGGACGTTGCTATAATAGGCGGCGGCAACACGGCGGCTGAGGATGCGCTTTTCCTTTCGAAAATAGTAAATAAGGTTTATATTATACATAGGCGCGATAATCTCCGCGCGGAGCAGTCTTATAAAAACAAGATTTCCGAAACAGCTAATATAGAAGTCGTTTACAACAGTAAAATAAAGCAGATAGTTGAAAAAGACGGCGCCGTAAACGGTATTGAGATAGACAAAAACGGCGAAAGCGCGGCGCTTTTTGTGCGCGGTGTGTTTGTTGCAATAGGAACCGAGCCGAGAAGCGGACTTTTCAAAGAAATAAAAAAAGACGAAAACGGATACATAATAACCGATGAAAATATGAAAACATCACTTCCGGGCGTTTATGCGGCGGGCGATATACGTAAGAAGTCTTTAAGGCAGGTAGTAACAGCCGTAGCGGACGGCGCGGTTGCGGCAAATTCCGCGGCTCTCTTTTTAAGCGGAGGTATAGTATGAAACTGTATAAAAACTGCAGAATAATAACCTGCGCGGATAAAGACTTTGAAAACGGTTATATTTTAACCGACAACGGTAAAATATCGGGAATAGGCGATATGAAAGATATGCCGGAGTGCGAAAACGCGCTTGATTTAAAAGGCAAAACGGTTTGCCCCGGCTTTGTTGACGCGCACTCGCACATAGGCCTTTTCCATGACAGTGAAAGCTATGACATGGCGGACGCAAACGAGAGTACGGACGCGGTAACGCCGCACCTTCGCGCTATAGACGGCATAAACCCGCTTGACAGGTGCTTTCGCGAAGCGCTTTTGTCGGGCGTTACAACAGTTGCGGCGGGTCCCGGCAGTGCAAACCCCATAGGCGGCACGTTTGCGGTACTAAAAACAGCCGGCAAAAGGATTGACGATATGGTTATAAACAGCTCGGCGGCCATGAAGTTTGCATTCGGCGAAAATCCGAAAAAGTGTCACGGCAAAGGCGGCTCAGCACCCAAAACGCGTATGGCGACGGCTGCTGTTATAAGAGAAGCGCTTTTTAAAGCAAAGAATTATGACGGCACAAGCTTTGATATGAAATGCGAAGCTTTAAAACCCGTTGTTGACGGGAAAATGCTTGTCAAAGCGCATGCTCACAGGGCGGACGATATATTCACTGCAATAAGAATTGCGAAAGAGTTCGGGCTCTGTATGACGATAGAACATTGCACAGACGGCGCTCTTATAGCTGATGAACTCAAAAAAGAGAACGTTGCCGTAATACTCGGCCCGCTTATGGGCGACAGGGGAAAGCCGGAGCTTTGTAATAAATCATATGAAACGGCGCGGGCGCTTTACAAAGCGGGATTAAGCTTTGCGCTGATGTCTGACCATCCCGAAGTGACGGAGAGCGACCTTTTGATGCAGGCACAGCTTTTGGTAAAGCACGGCGTGCCCGGAAAAGAAGCTCTTTATGCAATAACCATAAACGCCGCAAAAGCCATTGGCGCGGAAGACAGGGTGGGAACGCTCGAAGACGGTAAAGACGCAGATTTTTGCGTGTTTACAGGTGATCCTTTGTCGTTTGACGGCAAAATAAATTTTGTTGTATGCAGCGGTGTTGAATATCGCGCATGATGCTTGTTAAAAACAGATAAAAACCGGGGCTGTAATTATGGCATTTTAACAATTCAATAAAAAAATTATGGAAATTTTCATTTTCCTATTGCAAAAAATAAAAAAAATGTTATAATAAGAGTGTATTGTTAGATTGGTGAAACGTGCTTTGTTAGAAATTAGTGCAGTTACTCGATTTAGCACATCGGAAAGGAGGACAGTTCGTATCTTCAAAACTGCACAGTAAGTACATATTTAGAAGATTGAAAGGAGAAGGAAATGACAAAATCAAGAAATTTTAAAAGAGCATTGATTGTTATTGCGGCTCTTGCCTTGATAATTTGCTTTGCTCAGACGGTTGTTTTTGCTGCTAATACCGTAAATGTTAAAGACGGTTCATACAGCAACGGTACAATATCAGTTACCGGCTCCATCGGCACAAAAGGAGCAGAAATGACAATGTTGGCTGTCAGAACGAACAATGAAAACGTTCAGCTTAGCGACTATGAAACCCCCGACGCTTTAGCTGCAGACGTTCAGTATATCGATCAGGTTACAGCTACAGATGATAACTTTGAAAAGACATGGACATTCGAACTCAGAGAAAATACCGAAGGAAGTTATTCCCATGTTGTAGTATTTGTATCAGGTACAGATGCAAACACTGTAAGTCTTGCTATTCCGCTTGACGAGAAAAACGGCGTAAACGGTACTGTTACATTTGCAAACGGTTCCGATTTCGTAGACAATGCTCCTACATTCGAAGCTGCAGGCGGCGACGATAACTGGAAAGGTCAGCTCGAAGGTACGGTTAAAGACGCTTCCGGCAATCCTGTTGAAGCTACGGTTGATATCACGGCAGGAACTATCACAATGGAAGCTCCGTTTGAGAAAACATCATATACAGTTACAATCACAAACACTTCTGATGATTATCCGGACTTCACAGCATCAAAGACATTCACATTGATTTCCGCAGACGGCGCAGCAGCTGCAGAAGCTATCGAAGAGCTCAATGCATTGCCCGCTGATCTCGGTGTTAATGTTGATAAGGGTGACGATGCTTATACAATCACAATTCCTGATAATACAGACAACATCACATATACTGTAACTGTTGCAGGTGAAGAAGTAACAGACAGACCGGTTGTTGTTAACAGAGCAGAAGAAGGCGGAGATACACAGGTTGTTACTGTTAAAGCAGCAGCTAACGGTACAGACGCTGTAAAGACACACAGTGTAAACGTTCCCGCTAAGGGCGTTGTTGGCCCCGCAATCACAGAAGCTGATGTTACAATCATCGCTGACGAAGAAGGCGAAACTATTACAGACGTTTACAAGAAGTTCATCGGAAAGGGCAACATAATCGTTACAATCGCTGAAGGCGAAATCGATCCTGAAACACAGAACGTAAAAGTAAACGGCAAAGATTTCTACTACGTTGCAAAACGTAACTACTTCGTAGGTATCGTTCCCGCAGCTGATAAAGCAGCTATAATAGATGCTGTTGAAATCGGTGACGGCGCATCAGATGCAATCGAATACGGTAAAGATCCTATAGAGGGCGACCCCGGAACAAGACTTGACAACGGTGACTGGGCTGCTATCAAGAAGATTTCGCTTAATAAGGTTGCACACCCGACAGATAAACAGCTTCTCGCATCAGACGTATCTGACGGCGTTATGGACGGCGTAATCGATAACGGTGACTTTGCAGACGTTAAGAAAGTTGCACTCAGAAAAGTAAAAGATCTCTTAATTAACACCGTACAATAAAAGCTTAATGACGTTTTTAATCCGGGAAAACCTGTTTCAGGGTTTTCCCGGCTTAAATAATAAAAAACATTAAAGATATTAAAGCAAGGAGAGTAAGAAAATCATGAACAAAAAAATTCTTTCAATTTTTGTTGTTGCATTCATGCTTCTTTCTGTGTTCTCAACAGTTGCATTTGCAGATACTACAGATGTAACATTTGATTTCACAGTTCCGAACGTAACAGCAGCACTCGGTAATGCCGAAAACGGAACAAAAACATTAGTAGCAGTACCGGTAATCGTTACATCCTCTGCGGCTTCTGATGCCGTAGGCTGTGACCTTATTTTTGATCCCACAGTACTTAATTATGTTAGTTGGGAGAACGTAAAAAACTATAAAGAGCAAGACTGCAGCGATCCTTATATTGATGAAGAAGCACCCACTATAATCGAACTCAATTTTGGTGCTGCATGGGATACCGGTTATGACAACGAAGCGTTTGTTGTATTAACGTTCGAATTTTTAGGTGAAATACCTGAAGGAGAAACTTCAGTTTCAACAACTATCACACCTGTCTTCCACAAAAACGTTTGTATCGATAGCGAACAGAACAAAATTCCCGCAGCTAATGAGACATTTACTGCAGGTACAATCACAATCGCTAAACAGCATCAGACACCTGTTATCGGCAGCGTAACAATTAACGGTACAGGCGAAGTTGGTTCAGCTCTCACAGCTACACCCGCTGATTTCGAAGATAACTGGGACCTCGAACCCACATATTCATATGAATGGAAAATAGGCAGCAGCGTTGTTTCTACAGAAGCAACATACACACCTGTTGCAGCTGATATCGACAAAACAGTTACAGTTTCCGTTAAAGCTACAGTAGATGCTGATGAAAACGCTGAAAGTGATGCTAAAACAGCTACAAAAGCAATCAAAGCTAACGAAACAGCTACAGCTTCAGTTGCAAACTTTGCAATTGCTCCCGAAGAAGCTTCTGTTGGTGAACCCATAACAGTATCTTATGCCTTCACACCTTCCATAAACGGCGGTGAAGACGCTTCAGAAATCGTATGGTACAACGCAGCTGAGCCCGAAGAAGGCGAGCCCGCTGCACTTTCCGGTGAAGTTAGTGCAGACGGCAAAACATATACACCTTCCGTAGAAGACTATGAAAACGGCGTTGTAGTTGGCGTTGCTGTTACACCTAAGGGTGACAAAGACGTGGCTGCAGGCAGAGCTGTTACAGCTGAAGCTGCAGGCGCAGTTGCAGTTCAGAAACCTGTTGTAACAGAAGTTACACTCGGCACAGTAACAGCAGGTAAACCCGCTACAGTTTCCTACAAATATGACGGTGTTGGCGATTCCGATGCTTGCAAAGAAGGCAACACAATCATTGAATTCTACATGGTAAATGAAGATGAAGAAGCTGAAGAAGATATCCTCTTAACAGGCGAAGAAGAAGGCGTTACAATCGAAGGCGACACAATCACGCTTTCTAAAGATTTCAAAGGTGCAGAAATCTACGCAGTAGTTACACCTGTTAACGCAGCAGGCGTTGCCGGTGAACCCGTTGCTTCTAACGGTAAAGTTGTAAAATCCAAGAAGGGCGGCTCCGGCGGCCTTAACGGTCCTTCACTCGCTCCCAGCAAGCAGGATGAAAACAACAACAATAACAACAATAACAACACAGTAGACACAGATAAATTCATCCTTACAATAGACAGCAAAGAAGCTTCTGTTTGGGGCGTTGTAAAGACAACTGATGTTGCTCCTATCATCGTAAAAGACAGAACAATGCTTCCGATCAGATTCGTTGCTGAAAACCTCGGCTTCGAAGTTGAATGGGATAACGATGCTAGAAAAGTTACAATCACAAAGGGCGAAGACGTATTAACACTCGTTATTGATTCTGACATAGCAACTGTAAACGGCGAAGAAGTTAAACTCGACAGCGCAGCTTATATCGACGTTGAAGCAAGCAGAACAATGGTTCCGCTTAGATTCATCGCTGAAAACCTCGGCTACAATGTTGAATGGGTTAACGCTACAAGACAGGTTGTTATCACAAAATAATTAAATCGTAAGATTTTACAGAGCTGCGGCATTGCCGCGGCTCTGTTTTTTTTGCTTTCGCACCTGATTGCTGAAACCCGGTCTGCCGCAAAGAAACGTATTTTAAGCATATTTTAAAGATTATTAGGAAGTTTATCGCCGCACTTTCTTATAAAAAAACCTTCCCCTAAAAAGGGGAAGGAGGGTTGGAAAGTACTTCGAATGAGGTGTGTCATCCGCAGCGCTTCTAATTAAGATCTGTCTTTAATAGGTAGTTTTTCTTTAAACAACAGTGTTATTGACCAAAGTCCCGCAAGACCTACAATTGAAAAAACAATTCTCGAAAGCATTGAGAGCTGGCCTCCTAAAATGGTTCCGAGTATGTCAACTCCGAAAAGACCTATAGAGCCCCAGTTGAGCGCTCCGAGTATTACAAGTACCAAAGCTACGTTATCCATACAAAAAAATCTCCGTTTCTGCTCCGCTGATATTTTTCTCTTATAGGCGGAGCTTCCGATAAGAGATAAAAATAAAGTCAATATATTTAATATTAAAAATATACTGACTTTTATTATCGCTATTAAGTTTTTCCGTTTTTTAATTTTTTATTCATTAAAAAGGTTGTGTCTTCCTATTAATGCGCGGGCAAGAGTTACTTCGTCCGCAAACTCCAAATCTCCTCCTACGGGAATGCCGTGCGCAATTCTTGATAGTTTAACGCCGAACGGCTTTAAAAGTTTACCTATGTACATTGCCGTAGCTTCGCCTTCAACAGTTGGGTTTGTCGCCATAATAACTTCCGAAATATCGTTTTCGGAAACGCGGCGGACAAGCTCGTTTATTTTTATGTTATCGGGGCCTATGCCTTCCATAGGCGAAATTGCGCCGTGAAGTACATGGTAAACGCCTTTATACTCATTAGTCTTTTCCATTGCGATAACGTCTTTCGGCGATTCCACAACGCATATAATATTCTGCTGTCTTTTGGCGTTTGTGCAGATCGAGCAGGGTTTAATATCCGTATAGTTCTGGCATATGGGACAAAGATCTATATCCTTTTTAGCGGAAATTATCGCTTCAGAAAGCTTTTTAGCTTCGTCATCAGATATACTCAGTAAGTAAAACGCGAGCCTGTGAGCGCTTTTTCTGCCTATTCCGGGCATTTTTGAAAGCTCATCAACAAGGCGGGCGAGAGGTGGTACATACTCGTTCATTTTATATCCTCTCAATTAAAACAGGCCGGGAATGCTGAAACCGCCCGTAAGCTTTCCGAGTTCTGCCGCAGAGCTTTCTTCAGCTTTGCGCAAAGCTTCGTTTACAGCCGCCATAATAAGGTCTTGAAGCATTTCGATATCGTCGGGATCTACAACATCAGGCGAGATTGCAACGTCAATAAGCTCTTTTTTACCCGATACCTTAACTGTTACCGCGCCGCCGCCTGCAGCCGCTTCATATTCCTTTTCTTCGAGTTCCTGCTGAGCTTTAAGCATGTCCTGCTGCATCTTCTGCGCCTGCCTCAGCATATTGTTCATGTTTCCGGGCATGCCGCCGCTGAATTTTCCTTTTGCCATTTTCTTATCTCCTTTTTATTCGTTATTGATTTTATTATAACACAGTAAACTGCTTTACCCCACAGACTCAGGACCGGGGGATTGTAGCGTTTTTTTATATAAAATAAGTAAGTTATCGTTTTTCTCCACGCCGTCTTCTTTATATTTAACAGTAATATCTGGAAATGCGCCGACTGCCTTGCTGATAGCGGCCGAGATTATGTCCGCGTCGTCGGAAATAGTTTGCCTATAGCTTAAATATTCGTCTTTGCCCTGATAAACAAACGCTATTTTTCCGTTATCTTCGGAAAGCTCAACATTTTGGAGCGCTATGTGCGAAGCTATGTTGTTTGAAGAGAAGAGCGTTTCGAGTATGTCGCTCCATGAGTTTTTAATCTTAGTAAAAACGGCGCTGTTAACTTTTGTTTTTTCGGGCGCTTTCTTTTCGGGCGCCTTTGTCTCAGGCGCAGCCGGAGTGCTTTGAGAAACAGCAAAATTGCCTGAAGCCAACCTATCTTCCAATGCATTGATTCTTGCAACAAGCCCTTCAAAAGACGAGTCAAAAGCGGGATTTACCATTTTAACGACTGCCATCTCAAAAGTAAGCCGCGGGTTTATTCCCGTGCGGAAAAGCGTTTGCGCTTCTGTTGCCCTGTTTATAATTTGAAGCAGACGTTCTGCCGAAAACTTTGCTGCAATACCTTCTATCGCTTCCGTATCGTCTTTTGAAAGATTTAAAGACGAGGCGGGATTTGCAGAGTATTTGCACAAAAGCATATTTCTCAGAAGCGAAACAAAACCATCAGCAAACGACGGTATGTTTTTACCGCTTTCAACAATTTTGCCTATCACGGAAAAGGCCGATGTTATATTGCCTTCCGCAATTGCTTCAAGAAGCTCAAACGAGCTGTCGGATGAGTCCGTGCCGAAAAACGACGCTACATCTTCATAAGATAAATCGCCGGAGCCTATAGACAAGCACTGGTCTAAGAGACTTAAAGCGTCTCGCATTGAGCCGTCTGCTTTCTCGGCAATAAGGCGTATTGCCCTGTCTTCTATGGCGTCGCCTGTTTGCGTTATGATTTTTTTAATCTGTTTTTCTGTATCCGCTATCGTAATTCTGTGAAAATCAAACCTCTGGCAGCGCGAAAGAATCGTCTGCGGCACCTTGTGCGACTCTGTTGTTGCCAATATAAAATGCACATGCGCGGGCGGCTCTTCAAGTATTTTTAAAAGTGCGTTAAAAGCCGAGGTTGAAAGCATATGCACCTCGTCAACAATATAAACCTTATCAGAGAGCATAGAGCCCGCAAAGCGCGCTTCTTCGCGCAGAGAACGTATATTGTCAACGCCGTTATTTGACGCCGCGTCAATTTCCGTTATATCGGGGATGGAGCCGTCTAAAATGCCCCTGCAGTTTTCGCATTCGTTACAAGGGTTGCCGCCTTTGGGATTCAGGCAATTTATAGCGCGCGAAAGTATTCGCGCCGTTGAGGTTTTTCCCGTTCCGCGTGAGCCGCAGAAAAGGTAAGCGTGACCTACTCTGCCTTGTTCAATTTCGTTTTTAAGGGTGTTTGTGACGTGTTCCTGTCCTACAACATCGTCAAACGTCAAAGGACGCCACTGTCTGTATAAAGCTTCGTAAGCCATGCGCTTTCACCTCGTTTCAAACAAAAAAAGTCGTACATTCCCAGAATCGAAGTTTTCTTATATACGGTATTTTTGCAGCTTGCTATTGCCGAGTTTCCCCGCGGCACACACAAATAACCGTTTATCGCTGCTTAGTTCCCTACCTGACGAGGTTCACGGGTTCGTATTGCGCAGGACCCGACCGTCATCACTGCTCACAAAAGCCAAGCTATACAAGAAAAGCCCTCAAAAGGGATTTCGCCCCTGCTGTAGCGGATTGCAGGTACAGGGCACCGCTAACTCCCCGACTAGTACGACTTTATTATTATACACCATTTTCATAAAATAATCAATAGAAATTTGGATTTATTTATATTTCAATAAGCTCTTTCGTTAAAGTTGTTAAGATTTCTGCGCGGTTTTCTCCTATATATGCCATATCCTCAATTCTGACTCCGCCGAAATCCTCTATATAAATGCCGGGCTCTATTGTCACTATGTCGCCCTCCCCTAAAACAGCTTCGCTTTTAGGGGAAAGGTTTGGAAACTCGTGAATCTCGATTCCAACGCCGTGACCTAAAGAATGCGTAAAGTTTTTTCCGTATCCGGCGCTATCTATCAAATCGCGCGCGGTCTTGTCAATATCCGCGGCGCGCTTATCCGGCGCTATTTCTTTCTCGGCTTTAGCCTGCGCCTTTAGTACCGTTTCGTATATTTCTTTTTGGCGCGCATCTGCTTTGCCTATAACAACTGTTCTTGTTATATCCGAGCAGTATCCGTCCAGAATACAGCCGTAGTCCATAACCAGAAAATCGCCTTTTTGAATTTCTTTGTCCGATGCCGTATGGTGCGGCATCGCGCTAAACATGCCCGATGCGCAGATGGTATCGAAAGACGGCTTTAAAGCGCCGCCGCGCCGCATAAAGTTTTCAATCTCCGCCGCCGCTTCGCATTCTTTCATGCCTTCATGCAGCTTGGGTAAAACATAAAGGAAAGCGCTTTCTGCGAGCGATAGAGCCGCCTTTATTTTTTTGACTTCGGCGGGGGTTTTGGATCTGCGCAGATGAGAAATCTTTTCACCGCACGGCAATAGTTCTGTTTTGGGCAAGGCGTCTTTTAAAGCGGAGAACGTAAAAACGCTCATGCGCGTGTCTTCATACAAAAGGCTTTTGATATTTTCCGCTGTTTCCGCAATGGGCGAAAAGTCCGTTTCCGCTTTTGTGATAACATGGAAATCCTTTGCCTGCTCTTTAGCCTGCAGTGTATAGCGGCTGTCGGTTATAAGATATGCCGACTCTTTTGTAATCAGCAGGTATCCTGCCGTTCCGTAAAAACCGCTTAAATAAAATCTGTTTTCGTGCGATGTTACAAGAAGCGCATCGGCACCCGTTTTATTTATCAGTTTTCTTGCTTTATCCAAATTAGACATATAATAAACCTTTCAAAATACAGAACAAAATGCTTTGCATTTTGCACCACAATTATTAATTATTCATTTGCGTCAGCGCCGAGCGCTATATTCATAATATCCGCCGAGCGTTTTAAGAATGCGCTTAAAGATTCCGTATCAAGCGGCGACTGCGTAAGGCGCGCTATGTCGTATATCTGCTTGCAAAGTGTATTGCATATATCCTTGTTTTCGAGATTTTCAGAAAGCTTTTTGATAAGCGGATTAGAGAGGTTTAAAGTAAGCGTTACATCGGACGGGAACATATCCGGTGACATTCCAATAGAGCCGTAAACAAGCGCCATATCGCGAAGTCTTCTGCTGTCCTCGCCTATAAGCAGAACTGCCGGCACATCATCGGATTTTAAAAGCGATGTTTCAATTTTAAGTTTTTCATCGCCGATGGCTTCTTTAAATGCCTCAACCAGTTTTTCATCTCCCGCGTCGCCGTCTTTTAAAGAGGAGGCGAGTGCGGAGTCTATTCTTTTAAATTTAACGCCTTCGTTCTGCGATTCCATATATGCTATAAAAGCATTGTCTATCATCATGGGCATAATTACAACTTCCGTGCCCTGCCTTTTAAACATTTCTATATACTGCGCCTGCTGCAGTGCGTCGGAAGCATAGTATACCTCGTTTTCGTGACCGTTTTCTTTGGCTTTTTCAAGGTATTCCGGAAGCGTTTCATATTTATCTTCCGTTGTTTTGTAAATAATTATGTCTTTTATCTTGTCATAGAATTTGGGGTCTTTAAGACAGCCGTATTTTACAAACGGAGCAATATCGTCCCAGTAGCTTTCAAAGCTTTCGCGCTGTGTGTTGTATAAAGACGTAAGCTTATCCGCAACCTTCTTTGTTATGTGCGCGGAAACCTTCGCGGCATAACCGTCGTTTTGAAGAAAGCTTCTTGATACGTTTAAAGGCAAATCGGGGCAGTCTATAACGCCTTTTAACAAGAGAAGAAATTCGGGAATAATCTCTTTGACGTTATCGGCAACGAACACCTGGTTGTTAAAGAGCTTTATCTGACCTTCGCTTGGCTGAAACTCGTGCCCCAGTTTCGGGAAATAGAGTATACCCTTTAAATTAAACGGATACTCCACGTTTAAATGTATATAAAAGAGAGGATCGTTAAAATCGGGAAATACTTTCTTGTAAAACTCGTTATATTCCTCTTCCTTGCAGTCTGCGGGCTTACGCAGCCATAACGGGTCGGTATCGTTTATCATGTCGCCGCGCTCTTCGCCCTTTTCGTAAAAGTATATCGGGATAGGGAAGAAAGCACAGTATTTCTGAAGGATAGCGGAGAGAGCTTCTTTTTCTAAAAACTCTTTGCTGTCGTCTGCTATGTGCAGAATGACTTCCGTTCCTCGCGAAGTTTTTGTGCCGTCGCTTATTTCGTATTCCGTGCTGCCGTCGCACGTCCAGAAAACGCTTTTCGCGCCGTCTTCAAACGAGAGCGTGTTTATATCAACGCGTTCGGAAACCATAAAAGCGGAATAAAAACCGAGACCGAAATGACCTATTATCTTGTTGTCCTCGTTTTCATCTTCCTGATACTTCTTTACAAACTCTTCCGCGCCCGAAAACGCAACGCTTGCTATATAGTCTATGACTTCGCTCTCCGTCATGCCGAGACCGTTGTCAATTACTTTAATTGTTTTATCTTCTTTGTCAAGTATAACCTCAATGGAGTATTCTTCGTTTTCATCTGCTTTCGCGTTTCCCATTGCTACGAGCTTTTTAAACTTCGTTACCGCGTCGCAGCCGTTTGAAACAAGCTCGCGCAGGAAAATGTCCTTATCCGAATAGAGCCATTTTTTAATGACAGGGAAAATATTCTCGGTATCTACCGATATTGTACCGTGTTTCATTTATAAACATCGCCTTTCTTATTGATTGATTAATTTAATATTTTATCACAAATCGTCCCAAAAAACAATTAAAAAAATTTGAATAAATGTTTTACTTTTTTCTCCGTATGTGATAAAATTAAATATAATACTAAAATATGACGGTGTAAAAATGAAATTAAAGAAAAAGATAACATACAAACGTTTTATAATCCTCGGCTTTTTAATACTTATAGCTGTAGGCACTCTGCTTTTGACGCTTCCCATAGCTTCAAAAGACAGAAGCATGACGTCGCTCTTTGACGCGCTCTTTACCGCGACGTCCGCGTCATGCGTTACCGGCCTTGTTGTTTTTGATACGTTTTCGCACTGGTCGCTTTTCGGACAAACAGTAATTCTTTTGCTTGTTCAGATAGGCGGCCTCGGCGTTATAAGCGTTATATCTATGTTTTCGATAGCGCTCGGCAGAAGGATAGGCCTGCAGGAGCGTCAGCTTATAGCCGAAACTGCCGGAAACGGTCAGATAGGCGGTATGGTGCGCCTTATAAAAAGAATTTTTCTTATAACGCTTATAGTTGAAAGCACGGGTGCCGTGCTGCTCTTTATAAAGTTTTATCCGATGCTGGGCGTAGGGCGCGGCATATACTATGCTATTTTTCATTCCGTTTCGGCTTTTTGCAACGCGGGCTTTGACCTTTTCGGCGTCCGCGGCGAATACGCTTCATTAACGCCTTTCGCGGGAGATGTTTTGGTAAACGTTGTAATTATGCTTCTTATTATAATAGGCGGCATAGGTTTCCCCGTTTGGGACGATTTAATAAAAAAGAAACTGAAATTCAAAAAATACGATTTGCATACCAAGATAGTTTTATGCGTTTCGTTTATACTCATATTCGGCGGCGCGGCTCTTTTCTATATATTTGAAAGAAACGCTTCTCTCGGCGGCATGAAGGGCGGCACAAAGATATTATCGTCGCTTTTCCAATCCGTTACGGCCCGAACGGCGGGATTTAACACGGTAGACCTTACAAAGCTTTCAAAAAGCGGAAGCTTACTTATGACGTCTTTGATGGCTGTCGGCGGCTCACCGGCGTCTACTGCGGGCGGTATTAAAACAACAACGCTTGCGGTGCTTTTCTTAAACGCGTATGCGGCTGCAAGGCATACGAAGAGCATAACGCTCTTCAGCCGCCGTCTGCACGATAACGTAGCGGAGCAGGCCGGCGCAGTTATAACTATATTTGCAACAGCGGTATTCGCGTCGCTCCTTTTCATGTGTGCGAAAGAGAGCGCAGGGGCGGGTGATATCCTTTTTGAAATTGTTTCTGCGGCGGGTACGGTAGGTCTTGCCAAAACAGTTACGGCGGCGTTTTTGCCCGCGTCAAAGATAATACTTATCTTGCTTATGTTCTGCGGCAGGGTGGGCGGCGTTACGCTTATGCTCTCGCTTGCTGAAAAATGCGATTTTGCGCCCGTAAACAGGCCCGAAGAAAAAATACTTATAGGTTAGGAGAACAGACTATGAAATCATTTTTGGTTTTAGGCATGAGCACATTCGGAAAACACCTCGCTTTTAAACTGCAGGAGATGGGGAACGAGGTTGTTATAGTAGACAGAAATGAAGATCTTATAGAAGAACTTGCGCAGTATTTTACGGACGCGCAGGCGGGTGACTGCTGTAACGAGGCTGTGCTTCGCACGCTTGGCATAAACGATTATGATATATGTTTTGTAACTGTCGGCGGCGATTTTCAGTCTTCGCTTGAAATAACGGCGTCACTTAAAGAACTCGGCGCAAATTACGTTGCGGCGGAAGCCAAGCAGGACAGACAGATGAAGATTCTGCAAAGAATAGGGGCGGACGAGGTTTTGTATCCCGCGCGCGAAGCTGCGGACAAAACGGCAGTAAGGTTTTCCGCAAGCAATATAACGGACTTTTTCCAGATAACTGATGAGTATTCCGTTTTCGAAGTCCCGGCGCCTGCGCAGTGGATAGGTAAAAGTATTGCGGATTTAAATGTCAGAAAAAAATACAGACTCAGCATTATAGCCGTTAAAAACGGTGATAATCTCATATCAATGCCCGACAGCGAATATGTCTTTTCCGAAAACGACAAGATCGTGGCGATTGCAAAAGACGAGGACGCTGTGGCATTTGCAAACAAAGAGAAGTAAAACGCCTTGTAAAAATGCACAAAAACCCGCCTTACGGGCGGGCTTTCATCACTTTTTAGCCAAATTTCAGTTTTTTTCAAACTTTTTTCAAAAAAAGCTTGCAATATAAAAAAAACTGTATTATAATGTATCGTGCTGTGACATGGCATACGATGAAGCGGGAGGTTGCCGGATTTGATCCGGGTTTTTCCGTGGAGAATGTCCGATTCTTGAAACCGGGCGACAGTCACTGTACGTTAAGATGCATAGAGAGGAAACTGTAAGCTTATTTTTACGGTTTATAAGTCCTGTCAGCTTCTTGTGTGCCCAGTTATGCCTTTGAGCGTAAGCTGGGTTTAATCATGAAAAGCCGTGAAACGCACGGCTCTGTGTACAGTATTTTCTCGTCTGTCGGCGTGTCAGTAAATAAAGTTCCCTTCATTATTATATGTGCGGGGACGCGAAAAATCTTTTAGGAGGCGAGATTATGGCAAAGCAAAAAATCAGAATACGCTTAAAGGCGTATGACCACGCGCTGCTTGATCAGTCCGCAGCGAAAATTGTTGAAACGGCAAAAAGAACAGGTTCTTCTGTGTCAGGACCTATTCCGTTGCCCACAGAAAAAGAAGTTGTAACAATTTTGCGTGCGGTACACAAGTACAAAGATTCCAGAGAGCAGTTTGAAATGAGAACTCATAAGAGACTCATCGATATAACTTCTCCCACAGCTAAAACAGCTGAAGCGCTTGGACGCATAGTTGTTCCTGCCGGTGTAAGCATTGAGATTAAGCTTGTCGGCAAGGACGCAAGGTAAATGTTGGTGGAAAACCATCAACCAATAACCGAAAGGAAGGATTAAAATGTTAGAAAAAGCAATAATAGGTAAGAAAATCGGCATGACTCAGATTTTTTCACCTGAAGGCAGACTTATTCCTGTTACAGTAATTGAAGCAGGTCCCTGCCCCGTAGTACAGAAAAAGACGGAAGAAAATGACGGATATGAGGCTGTTCAGCTCGGCTTTGACGTTAAAAAGGAAAAGAGAGTTAACAAACCCGAAAAAGGTCATTTCGCAAAATCCGGCGCAGCTGTTACAAGAGTTTTGAGAGAATTCAAACTTGCAAATGCAGCTGAAATGAATTTAGGTGACGTTATAAAAGTTGATGTTTTCGCGGAAGACGATAAGGTTGACGTTACGGGAACATCAAAAGGTCACGGTTACGCAGGTACCGTTAAGCGTTTCGGAACTCACAGAGGTCCCATGGCTCACGGTTCCAAATACCACAGAGGCCCCGGTTCCCTCGGCGCTTGCTCAACACCTTCAAAGGTTATGAAGGGCAAGAAGCTCGCAGGTCACATGGGTGTTGACAAAGTTACAGTTCAGAACTTAAACGTTGTGCGTGTTGACGCTGAAAGAAATCTTCTTTTAGTTAAAGGCGCAATTCCCGGCCCCAAAGGCGGATATGTAACTGTAAAGAATACGGTTAAAGCGTAAGGGAAGGAGGAAATAGCAGATGCCAAAAACAGATTTATATAAAATAGACGGCAGCAAGGCAGGCACAATAGAACTCAGCGAAAGCGTTTTCGGTCAGAAAGTTAACGGCTCCGCGCTTCACGCTGTAGTAGTTAACCACCTTGCAAACAAAAGACAGGGTACTCAGAGCGCTAAAACAAGAAGCGAAGTATCCGGCGGCGGTATCAAACCTTTCAGACAGAAGGGTACAGGCCGCGCAAGACAGGGTAGCTCACGTGCTGTTCAGTACTACCACGGCGGCGTAGCTTTCGCTCCGAAGCCGAGAGATTACAGCTACTCTCTCAATAAGAAGCTTAAAAAGGTTGCAATGCGCAGCGCCTTAAGCGACAAGTTAGCATCGGGCGAACTCATCGTTTTGGAAGATCTCGCTTTTAGCGAAATCAAAACAAAACAGGTTGCAGACATGCTCAAAAACTTGAACGTTGATGCTAAAGCTCTTATAGTAACGGGCGAAAACGACAAAAACGTATACTGCTCAGCAAGAAACATCAAAGGTGTTGACGCTTCCTTCGTAGGAATGCTGAATGTCTACGATATCTTAAATCATGACAAGCTCATCGTAGCGAAAGAAGCTATTGAGAAAATTGAGGAGGTGTATGCATAATGGCAAACGCACACGATATTATAATACGCCCCATAATCTCAGAAAACAGCATGGAACAGCTTGCCGACAGAAAATACACATTCGAAGTTGCAAAAAACGCTAACAAAATCGAAATCAAAAAAGCCATTGAGGAAGTTTTCCCCGGCGTTTCGGTTGAACGCGTTACAACAATGAACATGCTCGGTAAAGTTAAGAGAATGGGCAGAACAGAAGGCAAAAGAGCCGACTGGAAAAAAGCTGTTGTTAAACTTAAGGAAGACAGCAAGACTATCGAATTCTTTGAGGGTCTTATATAATTTAAGTGAGGAGTGAACAAAATGGCGATAAAAAAGTATAAACCGACTTCTCCGGCGCGCAGATTCATGACAGTGTCCGCCTTCGAAGAAATCACGAAATTTGAGCCTGAACGCTCATTGCTCGAGCCTTTGAAGAAGAACGCCGGCAGAAACTCATACGGCAGAATCACCGTTCGTCATCGCGGCGGCGGTAACAAACAGAAATACAGAGTTATCGATTTTAAACGTAATAAATTCGATATCCCCGCAACGGTAATCGGTATCGAATACGATCCGAACCGCAGCGCAAACATCGCGCTTTTACAGTACGAAGACGGCGAGAAGAGATATATCATAGCTCCCCTCGGTCTTACAGACGGCGATGTAGTAATATCAAGCGCAAAAGCTGATATCAAACCCGGAAACACACTTCCGATAAGCGCTATCCCCGTTGGTACGCTTATTCATAACATAGAGCTTTCACCCGGCAAGGGCGGCCAGCTCGTACGTTCCGCAGGCAACAGCGCACAGCTGATGGCTAAGGAAGGCGACTACGCGCAGGTAAGACTTCCTTCGGGCGAAGTTCGTATGGTAAGACTTAACTGTCTTGCTACAATAGGCCAGGTCGGAAACATAGACCATGAAAACATTTCAATCGGTAAAGCCGGCAGAAAACGTCACATGGGTATCCGTCCTACTGTTCGTGGTGTTGTTATGAACCCGAATGACCACCCGCACGGCGGTGGTGAAGGTAAATCACCTGTTGGTATGCCGAGTCCGGTAACTCCTTGGGGTAAACCTGCTTTGGGTCTCAAGACACGTAAGAAGAACAAGATGAGCAATAAGTTCATCGTTAAACGCCGCAACCAGAAATAATTAATGCTGCGGCATCAGTAGTGAGAGGAGGATTTATCTTATGGGAAGATCTGTTAAAAAAGGACCTTTCGTCGAAGAAAGACTTTTAAAGCGTATAATAGCTATGAACGAGAGTGGTAAGAAACAGGTTGTTAAGACCTGGTCAAGAAGCTCTACAATCTTTCCTGACATGGTCGGACATACAATAGCTGTTCATGACGGCAGAAAACATGTTCCGGTATATGTTACAGAGGATATGGTTGGTCATAAGCTTGGTGAATTTGCACCTACAAGAACATACAGAGGTCATGCCGGTGCAAAAACTACAGGTAATAAATAATTATTATTCACTTTAGAATTAAGTGAAGGGAGGATTAGTCATGAGTGAAAGAACAGGGGCTAAGGCCACATTGCGTTACGCAAGAATTTCACCCAGAAAAGTTAAAATTGTTTTAGACCTGATTCGAAACAAACCCGCTTTGACAGCGCTTGGTATTTTAAAGAATACTCCGAAAGCAGCGTCTGAAATTCTTATAAAGCTTTTAAATTCTGCAATTGCTAATGCCGAAAACAATTTCGGTTTAAGTGCAGACAATCTTTATGTTTCGGAAGCATACGCAAATGAAGGTCCTACTTTAAAGCGTATACGTCCGAGAGCTCAGGGAAGAGCTTTCAGAATAAGAAAGAGAACCAGCCACATCACACTGGCGGTTTCAGAGAAACAGTAAGGGGGCGAATTAATGGGTCAGAAAGTAAATCCGCACGGTCTTAGAGTCGGTATTATTAAAGACTGGGATTCCCGTTGGTATGCCGAAGAACGTGCGTTCGGTGAAAATCTTGTAGAAGACTACAAGATAAGAAATTATGTAAAAAAACAGCAGTTTGCGGCAGGTATCGCAAAGATTGAAATCGAAAGAACCGCAAACAAAGTTACAGTATTTGTTCATGCTGCAAAACCCGGTGTTGTAATCGGTAAAAGCGGCGTGGAAATAGAAAAACTTAAAAATTCGCTTGAAGCGATGACAGGCAAGAAAGTTGCCGTAAACATTGTAGAGGTTAAAAATGCCGATACAAATGCACAGCTCGTTGCAGAGAACATCGCAGCACAGCTCGAAAAGAGAATATCTTTCCGCCGTGCTATGAAGTCCTGCATGCAGAGAGCTATGAAACTGGGCGTTAAGGGTATTAAAACAACTTGTTCGGGCCGCTTGGGCGGCGCAGAAATCGCGCGTTCCGAGCACTACCATGAAGGTACTATCCCGCTTCAGACCTTAAGAGCAGACATCGATTACGGTTTTGCTGAAGCTGATACAACATACGGCAAAATCGGCGTTAAGGTTTGGATTTACAAAGGCGAAGTACTTCCCGAAAGCAAAAATACCCCTAAAGCGGAGGGAGGCAAAAAAAATGTTAATGCCTAAAAGAGTAAAATACAGAAGAGTTATGAGAGGCAGACTTAAAGGTCAGGCAACCCGCGGTAATAAAGTTACTTACGGTGATTTCGGTCTTCAGGCTTTAGAGCCGGCTTGGATAACATCCAACCAGATCGAAGCAGCCCGTGTCGCTATGACTCGTTATATCAAAAGAGGCGGACAGGTTTGGATTAAAATCTTCCCGGATAAGCCTATAACAGAAAAACCTGCTGAAACACGTATGGGTAGCGGTAAAGGTTCTCCCGAATACTGGGTAGCTGTTGTAAAGCCCGGAAGAGTTATGTTTGAAATAGGCGGAGTTGCAGAAGATGTTGCCCGCGAAGCTATGCGTCTTGCGGCACACAAACTCCCGATCAAATGTAAAGTCATAGCCGCCGAATCTGAGGAAACGGAGGTTAACGCAGATGAAAATTAATGAAATCAGAGATTTAGGAACCGAAGAACTCGAAATCCAGGTTCTTGATTTGAAGAAAGAGCTTTTTAACTTGCGTTTTCAGCATGCGACCAACCAGCTTGATAACCCCCAGAGAATCGGAGAGGTTAAAAAGTCAATCGCTAAGATTAAGACGGTTATAAGAGAACGCCAGATAGCGGAAAGCAAAACCGTTTAATTGAAAGGAGGAAGCTTAAATGGCTGAAAGAAACGCACGCAAGGTTAGAATCGGTACTGTTGTAAGCGACAAAATGGATAAGACAATTGTCGTTGCAATAGCGTATAATATGAAACATCCTCTTTACGGTAAGGTTGTTAAAAGAACATACAAACTCAAAGCTCACGATGAAAACAATATATGTGGCATAGGTGACAGAGTTAAGGTTATGGAAACAAGACCTTTAAGCCGTGATAAAAGATGGAGACTCGTTGAGATTGTCGAAAAGGCAAGATAATTTTTTGGAAGGAGTGAATGTAAGTGGTACAGCAACAGACGCTTCTTAAAGTAGCCGACAATACAGGCGCAAAAGAAATTATGTGCATTCGTTGTATGGGCGGTTCGCTTAAGAGATACGCAGGCGTTGGGGACGTTATTATTGCTTCTGTAAAGAAGGCAACCCCGGGCGGCGTTGTTAAAAAAGGTGAAGTTGTTAAAGCTGTTGTAGTTCGTACTGTTGGGGCTATTAAAAGACCTGACGGCAGCTACCTTAGATTCGATGAGAATGCAGCTGTATTAATAAGAGACGATAAGAATCCGAGAGGTACTCGTATATTCGGACCCGTAGCACGTGAGCTGCGTGATAAGGACTATATGAAGATTATATCCTTGGCTCCGGAAGTACTGTAAGGAGGTGCAAAGGTTGAAGATGCATATAAAAAAGGGTGACATGGTTCAGGTTATGAGCGGTGTCGATAAGAATAAAAAAGGCAAAGTTCTGGAAGTTATTCCTTCCGAAGGAAAGGTGCTTGTTGAAGGTATAGCAATGGCAACCAAACATACAAAACCTCGCAGACAGGGTGAAAGCGGCGGTATTGTAAGACAGGAAGCTCCGATATACGCTTCAAAGGTTATGCACATTTGCGCAAAATGCGGCAAACCCACCCGTATCGGAAGAAAAGTTCTGGAAAACGGCGACAAGGTTAGAGTTTGCAAAAACTGCAACGAAACCTTTAACGACAAATAATTGAAAGGAGGCATTGCCGGTGTCTGGTTTGAAGGATAGATATGTAGGCGAGGTTGCACCCGCGCTTATGAAAAAGTTTGAATATAAAAGTCCTATGCAAATACCGAAACTTGACAAAGTTGTTATAAACATAGGTCTCGGTGAAGCAAAAGACAATCCTAAAGCTGTTGAAGCGGCTTGCGGCGACTTGGCTCTTATAACAGGTCAGAAGCCCGTTGTAACAAAAGCTAAAAAGTCCGTAGCCAATTTCAAAATAAGACAGGGCATGAATATAGGCTGCAAAGTTACTCTCAGAAGTGACAAAATGTATGAATTTGTAGACAGGTTGTTCAATGTTGCTCTTCCGCGAGTACGTGACTTCAGAGGAATTAACGTAAATTCCTTTGACGGCAGAGGAAATTACTCCATGGGACTTAAAGAACAGCTGATATTCCCCGAAATAGAGTATGATAAGGTTGACAAGGTAAGAGGTATGGATATCATATTCGTAACTACTGCCAAGACCGACGAAGAAGCCCGCGAGCTCTTAACACTTATGGGCGCTCCGTTTGCAAGAGATTGAGGGGAGGTTATTATAAATGGCTAAAAAAGCAATGGTAATAAAACAGCAGCGTACACCTAAGTTCAGCACAAGAGCTTATAACAGGTGTAACATATGCGGCAGACCCCATGCGTTCCTCAGAAAATACGGAATATGCCGTATCTGCTTCAGGGAGCTGGCATATAAAGGTCAAATCCCCGGCGTGAAGAAAGCAAGCTGGTAAAAAGAGCTCCTTTAAGGAGAATATTTTCGAAGTTACGGAAAAGGAGGTAGTAACATGCATGTAACAGATCCTGTTGCTGATATGCTCACACGTATCAGAAATGCGAATTCCGCAAAACACGAAACTGTTGATGTTCCCGCTTCAAACATGAAAAAGGCGATAGCCGAGATTCTTACTGAAGAAGGTTACATCAAAGGTTATCAGATAATCGATGACGGAAAACAGGGTATCATAAAGATTACTCTTAAGTACGGTGCAAATAAAGAAAAGGTATTATCGGGACTTAAAAGAATTTCAAAACCCGGTCTCAGGGTTTATGCAAGTCGCGATGAGCTGCCCAGAGTATTAAAAGGTCTCGGCATTGCTATTATTTCTACATCTCAGGGTATCATGACAGACAAAAAAGCAAGAGCTAAGAACATCGGCGGCGAAGTACTCGCATTTATTTGGTAATTTTTTTAAACTTTAGAAATGGTGGTGAATTAAAGTGTCAAGAATAGGAAGAATGCCTATTACCATTCCCGCAGGCGTTGATATCAAAATATCAGACGACAATACGGTTACGGTAAAAGGACCCAAGGGCACATTAACTCAGAAGCTTCATCCCGATATGACTTTTGATATGAAGGACGGGGTTATAAACGTAGTGCGCCCCTCTGAAAATAAAAATCATAAATCACTCCACGGACTTACACGTTCGCTTCTCAACAACATGGTTGAAGGCGTTACAAACGGTTTCTCAAAGGAACTTGAAATTAACGGTGTAGGTTACAGAGCTGCTATGCAGGGCAAGAAGCTCGTTATGAACCTGGGATATTCTCATCAGGTTGAGATGGAACCCATTGCAGGTATTGACATAGAAGTTCCGAACCCCAACAAGATTATTGTTAGCGGTCCGGATAAACAGCTTGTAGGTCATGTGGCTGCGATAATTCGTGAAAAGAGACCGCCGGAGCCGTATAAAGGCAAAGGTATTAAATATGTTACAGAACATATTCGTCGTAAGGAAGGTAAAGCCGGTAAGGCTAAAGCTTAAAGAAAGGGGGAAGTAAAAAATGATAAAAAGAAAAGACAGTAACAAAGCAAGACAAAAACGTCATTACAGAATCCGTGCTAAAATAAACGGCACCTCTGAATGTCCGAGACTTAACGTTTTCAGAAGTCTTAACAACATCTACGCTCAGATTATTGACGATTCCAAAGGCGTAACACTCGTAGCCGCTTCTTCCCTTGATAAAGAGCTTAAGGGAACTTACGGCGGTAACAAATCAGCTGCACGCGAGGTTGGAAAGCTCATAGCTAAGAAAGCTCTTGATAAAGATATCAAGTCGGTTGTATTCGACCGTGGCGGATATATTTATCACGGAAGAGTTGCAGAGCTTGCCGAAGGCGCTCGCGAAGGCGGATTGGAATTTTAAGGAGGAGGTAGAACATGGCAGAAAGATTTGTCTCCGAAGAGAACGAAATCAAAGAAAAAGTTGTTGCAATAAATCGTGTTGCCAAGGTTGTTAAGGGCGGACGTAACATGCGCTTCACGGCACTCGTTGTTGTAGGCGATGAAAACGGCAAAGTAGGCTGCGGACTCGGTAAAGCGGCTGAAATCTCCGATGCTATCAGAAAAGGCATCGAAGACGCTAAAAAGAACATGGTAACCGTTCCGATTAAGGATGGCACAGTTCCTCATGAAATCACAGGTATTTTCGGCGCAGGCACAGTTTTAATTAAACCTGCTGCAGAAGGTACAGGTATTATCGCGGGCGGTCCCGTTCGTGCGGTAATGGAGCTTGCAGGAATTAAAAATATCCGTACAAAGTGTCTCCGCAGCAACAACCCGAAAAACGTTGTTTGCGCAGCAATTGAAGGTCTTAAGAACCTTAAATGTGCGGAAGAAGTATCACGTCTTCGCGGTATTCCCGTAGAGGAACTTTAATTTATGGCAAGGAGGGTTTACATTGGCTAAACTCAAGATTACACTCAAAAAGAGCGTCATCGGAAGTAAGAAAGACCAGATAGCAACAGTTAAGGCGCTTGGTCTCCATAAAATCCGTGATGAAAAAGTGCATGAAGATACTCCTCAGATAAGGGGTATGGTTAATAAAGTAATACACTTACTTTCTGTTGAGGAAGTATAAACTAAAAAGGAGGTGTGGCACAATGAAACTAGGTGAACTTAAACCTGCGTCCGGCAGCGTTACCGCAGCTTTCAGAAAAGGCAGAGGTGCGGCAACAGGCAACGGCAAAACGTCAGGCAGAGGTCATAAAGGTCAGAAAGCACGTTCAGGCGGCGGCGTACGTCCCGGCTTTGAAGGCGGTCAGATGCCGCTTTACAGACGTTTACCTAAACGTGGCTTTACAAATATATTTGCAAAGAAGTATGTGTCAATCAATGTATCGGATCTTAATAAGTTTGATGCCGATACAGTTGTAACACCCGAACTTCTTAAAGAAACAGGTGTTATCAGTAAGATAATGGACGGTGTTGTAATTCTCGGCAGAGGCGATCTCGACAAGAAACTCACCGTAAAAGCTGCAAGATTTTCAGAATCTGCAAAGAGCAAAATAGAAGCTGCAGGCGGAAAGGCAGAGGTGATGTAAGGTGATACAGGTACTCAGAAACGCATGGAAAATTCCGGATCTGAGAAAGAAGATGCTTTACACCTTACTTCTTCTTGTAGTATTCAGATTTGGTTCATATATCCCGGTTCCGTGGCTCGATCCTACAAAGCTCAAAGAGCTTGTTGAATCAAGCAACTCAATATTCGGAATTATGAACACATTCTCGGGCGGTGCTTTTGAAAACGCAACTATTTTCGCAATGAGTATAACACCGTATATCAACGCTTCAATTATTATTCAGCTCCTCACTGTTGCTATTCCCGCTTTAGAGCGTTTAAGCAAAGAGGGCGAAGAAGGAAGAAAGAAGATAAACAATATTATCCGTTACGTAACAGTTGTTCTTGGTTTTATCCAGGCTGCAGGCCTTTACATCGGCCTCAGAAATGCAGGTTCTGTTGTTAACCCCAGCCTTCTCACATTTATAACGATTACAGCAAGTTTTACGGCAGGTACTGCGTTTCTTATGTGGCTCGGCGAACAGATATCCGAAAAGGGTATCGGTAACGGTATCTCAATGCTCATTTTCGCAGGTATCGTTGCAAGAATCCCGTCAATGGCACGCCAGGTATGGGCAAACTATCATTCAAACTGGATTGCAATAGCTTTAATCATTGCGTTTGCAATTATTATGATAGGTCTCATTGTTATATTCAATGACGCCGAAAGAAGAATTCCCGTTCAATACGCTAAACGCGTAGTAGGCAGAAAAATGTACGGCGGTCAGAACACGCATATCCCGCTTAAGGTTATAATGGCAGGCGTTATCCCGATCATCTTCGCTATGAGTATCATGGCATTCCCGGGAACGATTTCCGCCCTTGTAAACCCCGATGCAACAAAGGGATTTGCGGCATGGATGGCTAACTTTTTCAGACAGTCTAATCCTTGGTATGCGGTAATTTACTTCTTCCTCATTATAGCGTTTACTTACTTCTATACATCAATCACGTTTAATCCTATAGAAGTATCCAACAACTTAAAGAAAAACGGCGGTTTTATACCGGGTATCCGTCCCGGCAAACCCACGAGTGATTTTATAGCAAGGATTCTTTCAAAAGTTACATTTATCGGAGCTATCTTCTTAGCGCTTGTAGCTATTATCCCGATAGTTGCTACAATATTCCAGCCCGGTCTTTCGGGTGTTGCACTCGGCGGTACATCGCTCCTCATCGTTGTTGGTTTTGCACTTGAAACGGTTAAACAGCTTGAGAGCCAGATGCTTATGAGACACTATAAAGGATTTTTGGAGTAGGTGAGCATATTGAAAATGATATTACTCGGCCCTCCCGGAGCAGGGAAGGGTACTCAGGCAGAGGTTTTGTCAAAGCATTTTGACATACCTACGATCTCAACAGGGGCAATGATCAGAGCAGAAATAAGAGCTGAGTCTCCTCTCGGTCTGTCGGCAAAAAAGCTGATAGAAGAAGGACAGCTCGTAAACGATGAAGTAATTCTCGGAATGCTCAAAGAAAGACTTAAAGCCCCCGACTGCAAAAACGGATTTATCTTAGACGGCGTACCGCGTACTATTGCACAGGCAGAAGCTATTAAGGGCTTTGCCGATATAGACTGCGCAGTAAGCATAGACCTTGCCGATGAAGTTATAGTAGAAAGACTCAGCGGCAGGAGAGAATGCGCAAAATGCGGCGCGACATTCCATATGATTTTTAATCCGTCAGCTAAAGGTGAGATTTGCGACAAATGCGGCGCGGAGCTTACACAGAGATCGGATGATATGCCGGAAACAATAAGAAAAAGACTTGATGTATATCATAAGCAGACAGAACCGCTTATAGATTTCTATACAAAAGAAGGTTTGCTTAAAACAATAGACGGTGCAAACGACATAGGTAAGATTACTGAAGATATTATAAAAGCCGTAGAGGTGACTGCATAATGGTATGGCTTAAAAGCAAGCATGAGATTGATTTGATGCGGGTTTCGGGAAAACTCACGGAACAGACGCTAAACGCGGTGCGGGATATTATAAAGCCCGGCATCACAACAAAAGAAATCGATGCTTTTGCGGAAGACTTTATTTTGCAGCACGGCGGTAAGCCTTCATTTAAAAATTACAACGGTTATCCTGCATCGGTGTGTGCGTCTGTAAACGACGTGGTTGTCCACGGTATACCCGGTAACACAAAGCTTTGTGAGGGTGATATAATCAGTGTGGACATCGGCGTATTAAAAGACGGATTTCACGGCGATGCTGCAAGAACTTTTGCGGTAGGAAGTATATCGGATGAGGCAAAACGCCTCATAGAGGTAACAGAGAAATGCTTCTTTGAAGGCATAAAATTCGCTAAAGACGGACAGCGTTTAGGAGATATCGGAAGCGCTATACAGGATTTGGCGGAGAGCAACGGCTACGGAGTAGTCAGAAAGCTTGTAGGTCACGGAATAGGAACGAAGATGCATGAAGATCCGGATGTGCCGAACTTCGGCAGAGCCGGACACGGAATGCGGCTGCGCTCCGGCATGACGATAGCCGTAGAGCCCATGATAAATATGGGAACCTACGATGTTTTCATGGAAAGCGATGGCTGGACTGTAAGAACAAAAGACGGGAAACTTTCTGCGCATTATGAAAATACTATTGCGATAACAGACGGAGAACCCGAAATTCTGACGCTTACAGATTAAGAGGTGAATTACTTGAGTATTGTTACGGGCAGTTTGGTTTTAGCTACTGCCGGACGCGACAAGGACGGAATATTCCTTGTTCTGCAGACGGACGGCGTATATTGCTATATGGCAAACGGCAGAGAGCGAAAAGCCGAAAACCCCAAAAAGAAAAAGTTAAAGCATATTCGCCCCGTTGGCATTGCGTCCGAAGAGATTCTTGAAAAACTTACAAACGGAATTTCACTTACGAATGCCGAAATAAGAAGAAGCATAAGACGGTTTGCGGAAGATGGCGAACCGCAGTTATAAGGAGGTAATAAGCCTTGGCTAAAGACGATGTATTAGAGCTTGAAGGTACAGTGCTTGAAGCACTGCCCAATGCTATGTTTAGGGTTGAACTTCCCAACGGTCATGTAATACTTGCGCATATCTCCGGAAAGCTCAGAATGAATTTTATAAGAATTCTTCCCGGTGATAAAGTTACCGTTGAGTTGTCTCCGTATGACCTTACAAAAGGAAGGATAACCTGGAGAGCTAAGTAATTTATTTTACGGACATACAGTTTTAAGAAAGGAATGATTTTAGATGAAAGTCAGACCATCAGTAAAACCCATTTGCGAAAAATGCAAAATCATCAAAAGAAAAGGCAGAATCATGGTAATCTGCGAAAATCCGAAGCACAAACAGAAACAGGGTTGATTAAATATTTTAGTCCCGCTAAGTGCGGCTGCGTGATTATCACGGCTTAGAGGTTTTAAAATACAAAACAACTAATGTATTTTAGGAGGTGTAAGTTCAGTATGGCAAGAATAGCCGGTATTGACCTGCCGAGAGAGAAAAGAATTGAAATAGGACTTACCTATATTTTCGGTATTGGCAGGAGTAGTGCTGATAAGATTCTCAAAGAAACGGGAATCAATCCGGACACAAGAGTAAAAGATCTGACAGAAGAAGAAGTCGGTAAACTCAGAGAGATTATCGATAAAGACTATAAGGTGGAAGGCGATTTGCGCAGAAGCGTAGCGCTTGACATCAAACGTTTGGTTGAAATTGGCTGCTACCGCGGAATAAGACACAGAAAAGGTCTCCCGGTAAGAGGTCAGAACACAAAGACAAACGCTCGTACCCGCAAAGGTCCGAAGAGAACTATTGCAGGTAAGAAAAAGTAAGAGGAGGGGAATTTAAATGGCTAAAGGTACTGTTAAAAAGACGGGACACAGAAGACGCGAACGCAAAAACATTGAACGCGGCGCAGCTCATATTCGTTCCTCTTTCAATAACACAATAGTTACAATCACCGACACAGCCGGCAACGCTCTTTCATGGGCAAGTGCAGGCGGTTTGGGATTCAGAGGTTCTAAAAAGAGTACTCCTTTCGCAGCTCAGACTGCTGCTGAAACAGCTGCAAAAGCTGCTATGGAGCACGGACTTAAAACTGTTGAAGTTTACGTTAAGGGACCCGGTGCAGGCAGAGAAGCTGCAATCAGAGCATTGCAGGCAGCAGGACTTGAAGTTAGCATGATCAAAGATGTAACTCCTATCCCGCACAACGGATGCCGCCCGCCCAAACGCAGAAGAGTTTGATTTGGAGGTGAAGGTAAGATATGGCAAGATATACTGACAGTGTGTGCAGACTTTGCCGCAGAGAAGGTCAGAAACTTTTCTTAAAAGGTACAAGATGCTACACAGATAAATGTGCATTAACAAGAAGAAATTACGCTCCCGGTCAGCACGGTCAGGGACGTAAGAAACTTTCAGAATACGGACTGCAGCTCAGAGAAAAACAGAAAGCAAAAAGATTTTACGGTGTACTCGAAAGCCAGTTCGCAAAATACTATGAAATGGCAAACAAAAAAGCAGGCGTTACAGGTGAAAACCTGCTCCAGATTCTTGAAAGCAGACTCGATAACGTTGTTTACCGTCTCGGATTTGCGCTTTCAAGAGCAGAAGCACGCCAGCTTGTAAGACACGGACATTTTCTTGTAAACGGTAAAAGAGTTAACATTCCGTCCTTCCTCGTAAAAGCAGGAGACGTTGTTGAAATTGCCGACAAAAGCAAGAGCATGCCGAAGATAAAGGCTGTTCTTGAAACTACAGACGGAAAAACAATTCCGAAGTGGCTTGAGCTTGACAAGGATAACGCAAAGGGTAAGGTAGTAACTCTCGCAGACCGTGAAGACATCGATCTCGATATTCAGGAAACACTCATCGTCGAGTTGTACTCCAAATAATGCGTTAACCCTCAACATAAAATTATATATTGACAGGGGGGTATTTTGTGATAGAAATAGAAAAACCCAGAATAGAGTGTACAGAAGTAAACGAGGATTCACACTATGGCAGATACGTTGTAGAACCACTCGAAAGAGGATACGGTACAACACTTGGTAATTCTCTCCGCAGAATTATGCTGTCATCTTTGCCCGGTGCAGCTGTTACATCTATAAAAATAGACGGAATTCTTCACGAATTTTCCAGCATTCCCGGAGTGAAAGAGGATGTTACGGAAATTATATTAAATATAAAGCAGCTCGTTGTAAAGCTTCACACAGACGGCCCCAAAACCGTATTCATCGAAGCTAACGGTGCTTGTGAAGTAACCGCAGCAGATATTAAAGTTGATGCGGACGTTGAAATATTCAACCCGTCCCTTCATATTGCAACTTTAAACGAAGATGCAAAGCTTTATATGGAAATCACAATAAACAAAGGCAGAGGTTATGTTTCGGCTGAACGCAACAAGCAGCTTAACCAGCCTGTTATCGGTCTTATCCCGGTTGATTCTATTTATACGCCGGTTCCGAAGATAAACTTCACGGTTGAAGATACCCGTGTAGGTCAGATAACAGACTTCGACAAGCTCACGCTTGATGTTTGGACAAACGGAACTTTAACGCCTAACGAAGCGATAAGTCTTGCAGCAAAAATATTAAACGAACACTTAAATCTCTTCATTGAGCTTTCAGATAACGCTATGAACGCTGAAATCATGGTAGAGAAGGAAGAAACAAAGAAAGAAAAAGTTCTTGAAATGACAATAGAAGAGCTTGACCTTTCAGTTCGTTCTTATAACTGCTTAAAGCGCGCTTCAATAAACACTGTTGAAGAACTCATTAAGAGAACGGAAGAAGATATGATGAAGGTAAGAAACCTTGGCAGAAAATCACTTGAAGAAGTTATCAATAAGCTTCATGCTCTCGGTTTATCCTTGCCTTCCGAAGACGATATGTAATATTAATACTATTTGGAGGTGAGTGTATATGCCGAGAAAATTAGGAAGACCTACTGATCATCGCAATCTTATGCTGAGAAGCATGGCTACCGCTTTTATCGAAAACGGTAAAATGGTTACAACAGAAACACGCGCTAAAGAGCTTCGTCCTATCGTTGAAAAGCTCATAACGCTTGGTAAGAAAAATACTCTTCACACAAGACGTCAGGCTTTGGCTTACATGACAAAGTCAAGCGCAGTTGATAAGCTTTTTTCTGATGTTGCACCGAAGTTTGCTGAAAGAAACGGCGGTTACACAAGAATTATAAAAATGTCACCGAGACGCGGCGACGCGGCTCCCATGGCAGTAATCTCATTAGTAGACTAATTTAGGACTGTGACAAAATGCACAGACCGCATAAAGCAAAAAAAGGATAAAATATAGCTTTGTTAACAACATATTTTTGTTATTTAAAAGGTTAAATTTGCTTGCGCAAATAATATGATTTGATGCTTTATGCTGCGAACAAACGTCGCCTCTCGCTGTATCTATATACAGCTTCGGGTTCCGTTTGTCGGTTCTGCGCTATTTTCTCTTCGCCCTAAAAGGTTTGCGGCAATTATATGAAAATTGCTATAACCGGATTTTGACACGGTATTTTGCGGATGTATACATAGTTTATGCATCTTCAAAATACCGTGTTTTTTTGTGCTTGCATTTTATTTTGATGTTTGCTATAATTAAGATACAGAATTTAAGAAAGGGAAGATGAAAATGGCAGACAAAAAAGATATAACAATAGACGAGAATATTTTTGAAGAGACTATAGAAAACGAAAAAGGAAATGTTAAAATATCAGATGAGGTTATCTCGATAATCGCTACAATGGCTACAAGCGAAGTTCCCGGCGTTCACTCAATGAGTGGCAATATCACAAGCGGGATCGTAGAGTTTTTAGGCGGTAAAAAAAGCCCTTCAAAAGGCATAAAAGTAACCGTTGACGATCTCGGTAACATTACTCTCGATATTCACATTACAATCACATACGGATATAAAATCCCCGATATCGCATGGGAAGTTCAGGAGAAGGTTAAAAAAGCCGTTGAAGAGCTCACCGGTATGCCCGTTGCAAAAGTCAATATCCACGTTGACGGCGTAAGCATCGATAAGAGCAAAAAAGAAGAGGAAGAGGCGCCTGCGGACGATCCCGAAGAAGCGGCTGAAACAGAAGAAAAAGAAGAAACGGAAGAATAAGAATAAACTAAAAAAGGCTGTGACTTAAGTCACAGCCTTTTTTGTTTTTGAAGGTTTATTCTGCGGCAAAGCTGTCTCCGTTTTCAAAATAGAAATAATACAAATCATTGCCCGATAAATTGTTTTCAAATGAGTATTTAACTTTTCCGGCAATTTCAAGGATCTGAGCCTTGTCTGTAATTTCACTGCCGTTTGTTTCTATCTTTGTAATACATTCGGGCGTATAGCCTTCCGCGCTGAATTTAAACCTGTCTAAAATTTTATTTGTCTCTGTAAACCCTTCTGTTATAAGTATACCCGGAACAGCCTGTATTTTTACGTAATTTATATTACCGTCGCCGGAAACATCGATTACTGCTGTTGCGCGGGCGCCTCCTACGCCGAGAGAGGCGTCGTCGTCATACGACAGGTTTTCAATGTCTTTTTGAAGGGCGTTATAAAGGTCTGTAAAGGTTTTGCTGTCGGGCGATACAGTTACATAAGGCGAATCATACAATTCACTCGATGAGGGGTGCACTTCAAATGACACAATATTTTTTTCGCTGTTTTTGTAAATGTCATATCTTTGACGCTTTAAAGTGTCCGTTCCGGCAATCGCTTCGAAATACTCTTTATCGGCATTTTTGTTAAAGCTGTACCGTCTTAAAAGCGTTTTTCCGCCCGAAAGCTTATACTCTATACATATATGCTCTATACTGCCGTTGCGTTTTTCTTCTTCTATTTTGAACTTGTGATAGTTTAAAACATCTTCAATTTCCTTTTTGTCTGTAAGGTAAAAGTCCGGCAGGTTTTCTTTTTCAGTTGCAAAACCTTTAACTTGGTATGAGATATAGTCATTTGGATTTGCTATATAGGGGTTATCCGAGTAAATCATAACGCCTTCGATTTTATCGGCAGACGGCATTCTTTTTTCAAAACCGGTAAAATCGATTTTAAATAAGCCGTATATCAGCAGTACGGCAAGTATGAATATTCCCGTATACAGCGGCGCTTTTTTTATAGTAATGCTTTTTTGGTTTATCATGTTTGCGATTATGATTGACACAATACCAAACGGCAGCATAAAGAATATGCTCCTGTCAAACCATATTGAAAAGTACCAATAGCTTATAATGCCGCCGAGCAGAGCCGCCGCGTAAATAAATATAACTTTTGCCGTTTTGAATGTTAAGGCTTCGCCGCATCTTTCAAGCGGGCGCGCTTTGTAAATGAAAAACGCCGCAAGTAAAAAGAGAGCCGCTAATATAATATAAATAAGTATATACCGCGATGCCATTATATAAGGCGTTAAATAAATGTACTCTAATTTCTCTATCAGGTTTCCCTCATATCCCAAAAGATAGAGAGAGCCCATTTCGTCCAAAAAGCCGAGTATCAAACCCGGGGCCACAAGGCATGCGCCGCCTATAAGCAAAAGCGAAAATATGTTACCCGTAAAGCTTGCGATAAGCGTTATTAAAGAAAACGCGATAAAGCTGTAAACTATCTGAATGCCTGCCCAAATTAAAACATGTATGTATCTTACGGGCACTCCCGAACCGCAGATTTTTGTAAATATTACAAGCGCCGCGTTTGCCAAAACGGGCAAAATAAGGAGAGCTGCGGCGGAGAGCAGCTTACTTCTGAATATTTTTCCGCGGCTTTGCGGAAGACCGTGATAAAACGATACGGCGCTTTCGCTTTTTAAAAACGAAAAGAGCGCGGCCGCTAAAATTCCGCCAAATAAAACGCCTGAAAAATTTGAAAACAAAGCATACGAGTAGAGCATTGAGCCTGCGTAAGTTCTGCCGTCAAAGCTTATGTGCGCGCCCTTATCAAGGTATAAAGCGAAGAAAGTTGTAAGGAATATCAAACCAGCATATATAACGCCGGAAACCCAGAATCTTTTAAGGTCGGCTTTTATAAGGCCTTTGCTAAATAATTTCGTTTTTGAGTTCATAGCCCATACCTCCCAGTTCATAAATAAATACTTCCTCAAGCGAGAGGGGCAAGATGTCGCATATAAGCGGCTTGTACGGCGCAAGCTTATCTTTTATATCATCATAATTTCCGCGCACAATGTAAAGACAAACGCTTCCAAACTTTTCCTCTTTGAGTATTTCGAGCTTGTCTTTTAAGTCTGTGGGCGTATCGCCGCTAAAGGCAAGCTGAAGCTTATGTATATTTCCCTTAACGTCGTCAAGAGATTTTTCTATAACTATTTTCCCATCGTGCATAATTCCGACATGGTCGCAGATATCTTCAAGCTCACGCAGGTTGTGGCTTGAAATTAAAACGGTCATCTGCCTTTTTTCAACCTCCTGCAAAACGACGTTCATGATATTTCTTCTCATAACGGGGTCAAGACCGTCTATCGGCTCGTCAAGCACGAGCAAATCGGGTTTTGAGGAAAGCGCCAAAAGGAACGCAACTTGTTTTTTCATGCCCTTTGAAAGCTTTGACGCTCTGCGCTTTATGTCAAGTCCGAAAAGCGAGGCAAGACGTTTAAATGTTTCATCATCCCATGCCTTATAAACGTCCTTGTAAAACGACGCCATCTGCTTTACGGAGAATGTGGGGTAGAAGTATAAATCGTCGCTTATATACACCGTTTTTTGCTTTATATCCTCGCTGATAAAATCCTGCCTGCCGTCAATTTCAAACGATCCGCCGTCAGGCTTGTAAATACCCGTAAGAATTTTTATAAGCGTTGTTTTGCCTGCACCGTTAGGACCTACAAGACCGTATACCGCACCTTTTTCAATATTTATGTTTAAATTGTCAAGCGCTGTGAATCCGTCAAATGTTTTTATAATATCTCTGCCTTTTATCATCGTTTCATCTCCTTCCAGATATCATCGACCATACGGGTTACCGTATCTTTTTCCGTGCCGAGGAAACAAAGCTCCGAAAGAGTGGCGCGCGCAGTATCAAACAGGGCGCCGAAATCCGCGTCCTTTGCCGCGCTTTTTCTTCCTGCCACAAAATACCCTTTTCCTTGTACGGAATAGATATAGCCCTCGTTTTCAAGCTGCTTGTAAGCTTTTACTATCGTGTTGGGATTAATGGTAAGACTTGAAGCCAGCTCTCTGACGGACATTATTTTGTCGCCTTCTGACAAAGCGCCTTCAAGAATGAGCTTTTTGACTTTATCGCAAATCTGCTCATAGATAGATCTGCTGTCACGGAAATCAAGACTTATCATTGCATCGCCTCCTTTTAGAGTGTACTAACTGTACTATTACATATAATACAGTATATTCTTTCCTTTGTCAATACTTTTAGCAAAAAAAACAAGCAGTTGTAAAAAACAACTGCTTGTAAGTCTGTGCATTTTGTCGAGCCCCGACTATTTTATAGCATTTTTAATTCTATGCAAGATGGCCGATGCCTGCGCACGCGATGCGTTTCCGCGGGGTGCGAGAGACGTTTTAGTGATACCGTTTATAAAGCTCTTTGCAACTGCCCAGCGCAGAGGTTTTACGGCGTATTCCTGAACTTCCGCTTCGTCTTCGTATCCGGAAATATCAGCTTCTTCTTCCGTGTCATAGCCTTTATACTGCGCATATCTGTATAGGATTGCCGCAAACTGCTCACGTGTAATTGTTGCGTCGGGAGCAAACTCGGTATCTGTAATACCTTTTACTATTCCGAAACCGCTTGCCCATTTGATGGCGTTTGCATACCATGCGTCTTCTGCAACATCGGTGAAGGGATTTGCCGTATATACTTCGGGTTCGCCTTCTATTCTGTAAAGAATTGTAACTATCATAGCGCGCGTTGTGTCGGCAGACGGTGCGAATGTGTCGTCCGTAACGCCCTTCATGAGATTGTTATCGTATGCGTAACGTACGTCTTCAATAAACCAATCATCATCTTTTACGTCATTGAAGGGAAGAGCCTTTTTGCCGTTTGAGTTATTGTTAGTGTTCGAATTTGTGTTAGTGTTATAATTTGTTTTTGTGCTGCCTGAGGTTTTTGAACCGGAACTTGTTTTGGTGCTTGAACTACTGCTTGAATCACTGCTTGATTCCGATGCTCTGAATTCGGCTTCTATCGTAACATCTGCCGCAGGCATTTTGAATGTTCGCTGTGTTGTTCCTGTTCCGCTGACTTTTACAGAAACTTCTTCTTCATCCTCGTCTTCATAATAAACATAAACTTTCTTAATTGTATAACCGCTTTTTGCAGAGATTGAAATGGTAACCTTTTCATCCTCGTGTGCTGAAGACATATCGGTTGAGATACTGCCGTGAGTCGGCTTGTCGATTTTAATATCGTATTTTTCGCCTTCAACAAATTTTGCACTTACCGTAACATCGCTTTCGGGCATAACAAATGAATAAACAACTACGCCGTCATCGTCATCTTCTTTAACTTTAATTTTGTTATCGTCATCATCGGTAACGGTGAGGCTGCCAAGTTTATAATTCTGATCCGGATCAACTTCCAGCACTACCTTCGTATCGGCAACAGCTTTGGCTTTTTTAACAGAAACGTTACCGTGTTTAATATTCTCATTAATTGTGATAGAATAGGGAGTATCTGATTTTTCCTTAAATGAAAAATAAACAGTTACATCGCTTTCCGGCATTTTGAAAGTATAAACATTTGCAGATACTTTTGAAAGCTCAACTTCGTTTTCGTTGGTATCTTTTACGGAAACTTCATCTGTTTTATAGCCGTTTTCGGGAGTAAGCGTTATTTTAACCGTATCTCCGGCTTTAGCCTCTTCAACATCTGTTTTGGCAGAGCCGTTTTCTACATTTTCTTCTAAAGATATACTAAAGCTTTGCGGTTCAACTTCTTTAAACGATGCACTTACAATTACATTCTTTTCGGGCATTATAAATGTGTATTTTTCTGTTAAATCTTCACCGGCGCCGCCTTCCTCGCCTTCTTCGCCTGCTTCACCTTCGTCATCATTTTCTTCTTCTTCGTTGTTATCCTCTATATCTTCTTCCGGGTCTTCTTCTGCAGCCTCTTCAACTTTTTTAAACTCCGTTTCTTCTTTAAGATCGTTGCCTTCTTCGTCAGTTACGGTAATTTCGTCAATTTCGTAACCTCTTTCGGGTGCAACATTGAGGGTTACTTCTGTACCGCTTTCAATTTCTTCAAGGACGGGGCTTGCTGCACTCACGCTGCCGTGTTCGGTGTTTTCATCAATAGTCAGCTTATAAGCATCGGCAAAAACAGCCGCAGGCACAAGAGACAGGAGCATAAAAACTGCGAGTAAAACAGCAAATAATTTTGTTGACTTCATCATTTTCAAATCCTCCTTAAAATCAAATAATATGGCAACCGACAGAGCCTCAAAGGTCATTTGAAGCTCTGCCGGCGATTTAAAACTTATTCAAACAGTTTACCGTATTTTGTCCAATGTTCGTATTTCTCCTTAGCCTGCTTTTCTGCGAGGTCGAAGAGCTCTTTTGCCTTTTCGGGGAACTTGCGGGCAAGTGAGCTGTAACGAACTTCGTTCATAATAAACTCGTTATAAGAAGCTGAGGGCTCTTTGGAATCCATAGTAAACGGATTTTTGCCTTCTGCAGCGTTTCTCGGGTCAAATCTGAATGTATGCCAGTAGCCTGCCATAACTGCGTTTTTGATTATCTTCTGAGTATCTGTCATGCCGCCCTTGATACCGTGGTTGATACAGGGAGCGTAACCGATGATAAGAGAAGGACCGTTATAGCTTTCTGCTTCTTTAATAGCTTTAACTGTCTGAGCCATGTTATAGCCGAGAGCAACCTGAGCTACATATACATAACCGTAAGACATAGCGATTTCGGCGAGGTTTTTCTTCTTTATCGGCTTACCGCCTGCAGCGAACTGTGCAACAGCGCCCGTAGGTGTTGATTTAGAAGCCTGACCGCCTGTGTTGGAGTAAACTTCTGTATCGAATACCATAACGTTTACATCTTCGCCGGATGCGAGAACGTGGTCAAGACCGCCGAAGCCGATATCGTATGCCCAACCGTCGCCGCCGAATATCCAAACGGATTTCTTAGCGAGGTATTCTTTGAATTTAAGAATTTCTTTTGCTTCCGCGCTTGAGCATTTTTCGAGAGCAGCAACGAGCTTTTCTGTAGCTGCGGCATTTTCGTCGCCGTTTTCGTATGTTGCGTGCCACTCTGCTGCAGCTTCTTTAACTTCTGCGCATTCGAGTGCGTCAATCTGCTCGGAAAGTCTGAGTCTCAGCTGTTTAGCGGCAATTTCCATACCCAAGCCGTGTTCCGCGTTGTCTTCAAACAGTGAGTTTGCCCAAGCGGGGCCGTGACCTTTGTGGTCCACCGTGTACGGTGTTGAGGGTGCGGAGCCGCCCCAGATTGATGAACAGCCTGTTGCGTTTGAGATATATGCGCGGCTTCCGCAAATCTGTGTAATGAGTTTTGCGTAAGGTGTTTCGCCGCAGCCTGCGCAAGCGCCCGAGAATTCGAGAAGCGGTTTGCGGAACTGACTTGTTTTAGCGTTTAAGGGCTGTGCCAAAACGTCAGCCTTCGGAGCGAGCGTTACGCCGTAATCAAAGCCTGCCTGCTCAGCTCTCTGTGAATCGATCGGAACCATTGTGAGAGCCGGTTCACCGGGACAAACCTTAGCACAGTTTCCGCAGCCGGAGCAATCCATAACGCTTACGGAGATACCGTATTCGTATGCTTCCATGCCCTTGCCTGTCATCTGCATGTGCTTCATGCCCTCGGGAGCAGCGGAAACTTCGTCTGCGTTCATTACAACGGGACGGATACAAGCGTGAGGACAAACGAGTGAACACTGGTTACACTGGATACATTTTTCGGGATTCCATTCGGGAACGTCAACGGCAATGCCTCTCTTTTCGTATGCTGCCATACCCTGGGGGAGATGACCGTCAACCATACCTTCAAATGCCGATACCGGAACCTTGTCACCGAGCTGCTTGTTGCAGGGCTCAAGGATTGTTTTAACAAATTCGGGAACGTCGCGTTCAGCCTTGGGAGCGTCAACTGCGTCTTTCCAGTCAGCGGGAACAGCGATTTCTTTGATGTTCTTCTGACCTTCTTCGATAGCCTGATGGTTCATGTTAACTATCTTTTCGCCTTTAGCGCCGAATGATTTTACAACGGCGTCTCTCATGTAGCCTACGGCGTCTTCAAACGGGATAACGTTTGCGAGCTTGAAGAAAGCGGACTGTAAAACTATAGAAGTTTTGTTTCCGAGGCCGATTTCTTTTGCTATGCCGATAGCGTCAACCGTGTAGAGAGAGATGTTGTTTTCAGCGATGTATTTCTTCATTTTTGCGGGAAGTCTCTTTGAAAGCTCGTCAACATCCCATGCGCAGTTTAAGAGGAATTTACCGCCGGGAACCAAATCTTCTACCATATCGTATTTATCAACGTATGAGGGGTTGTGGCAGGCAACGAAGTTTGCCTTGTTGATAAGGTATGTTGATTTGATCGGTTTTTTACCGAATCTGAGGTGTGATACCGTGATACCGCCACTCTTTTTGGAGTCATATGCGAAATATGCCTGAGCGTAAAGGTCGGTATGGTCACCGATGATTTTGATGGAGTTTTTGTTGGCACCAACAGTACCGTCGGAGCCGAGACCCCAGAACTTACAAGCTGTGTTGCCTTCAGCGGATGTATCGGGATTTTCTTCTCTGGGAAGTGAAAGACCTGTTACATCATCTGTGATTGAAAGTGTGAAGCCCTGTATGGGTTCTGCTTTGTCAAGGTTTCTGTATGTTGCGATGATATCAGCGGGGATAGTGTCTTTTGAACCGAGACCGTATCTGCCGCCTACGATTACGGGAGCGTCTGCTTTGCCTGCGAAGCAAGCGCAAACGTCGAGGTAAAGCGGTTCGCCTATTGAGCCGGGCTCTTTTGTTCTGTCAAGTACAGCAATCTTCTTGCATGTAGCGGGAACTGCTTTAAGGAACGCTTCTGTCGGGAAGGGACGGTAAAGATGAACTTTGATAAGACCGAGCTTCTCGCCTTTAGCGTTTAAGTAATCGATTGTTTCTTCTATTGTTTCACAAACGCTGCCCATAGCAACAATAACTTTGTCTGCGTCGGGTGCGCCGTAGTAATTAACAAGAGAATAGTTTGTGCCGATTTTGGCATTAACTTTGTTCATGTATTCTTCTACAACAGCGGGGATAGCTGTGTAATATTTGTTACAAGCTTCTCTGTTCTGGAAGAATATGTCGGGGTTCTGAGCGCTGCCGCGGAGTACCGGGTGCTCAGGATTTAATGCGTTGTTACGGAAAGCAGTAACTGCGTCCATATCAACCATTTCTTTAAGATCTTCATAGTCCCAGCATTCAACCTTGTCGATTTCGTGAGAAGTTCTGAAACCGTCAAAGAAATGAAGGAAAGGAACTTTGCCTTTTATTGCTGCAAGATGTGCAACGGCACCGAGATCCATAACTTCCTGCGGGCTGTTTGAACAGAGCATTGCATAGCCTGTCTGGCGGCATGCCATAACGTCCGAATGATCGCCGAAGATATTAAGCGCGTGGGAAGCAACACAGCGCGCACTTACGTGGATAACGGAAGGGAGCTGTTCGCCTGCCATTTTGTACATATTCGGAATCATAAGAAGTAAACCCTGGGATGCTGTGTAAGTTGTTGTGAGAGCACCTGCAGCGAGCGAACCGTGAACCGCACCTGCGGCGCCGGCTTCTGACTGCATCTCTACAACCTTTACAGGCTGTCCGAAGATATTTTCTTTCTTTTCTACTGCCCATTCATCTGTAACCTCAGCCATAACCGAGGAAGGAGTAATGGGATAGATGGCAGCAACGTCTGTGAAAGCGTATGACGCCCAAGCAGCGGCGTTGTTACCGTCCATGGTTTTCATTTTTCTTGCCATAAACTTGTCCTCCTTGTATTTAAACAATAAATTAAGCTATTTCAACCACCCTTTAGTATATCAATTTTTCGCATTAATGTCAACTGTTTTTTCTTATATTATATAAATAGGAAACTATATTCTAAAGAGATGGGTCTACTGTCATAAATTCGTTTGACGGCTGCGTTTCCGAAGGTTCCGTCTGCGAATTTTCCTGCATGATTACGGGCTTGTGCGAACAGCTGTGAATAAAAGACATTAAAAATGCCGATAAAACCGCCGCGGCGATAACGCCCATAACCGTTTTTACAATTGCCGAAACTTTGTTTTTCTGAATAAACGGCTTGCCGCCGTCGCGGATAAGTAAAACTGTAAGTTCGCCGACAGCGCCTCTTGCCAAAGCTTCGTTTATGAGTCTTCTTACCATTTTGTCATCAGAAATCGGGAGGGAGAGAATATAAGATATCCTCGACTGCGGAAGCTTGTCGCAAAGCTCTCCCGAACAGAGCAGAAAAACGTCGTCACGGTCAATATCAACCGTCTCGGAAATAAACGGAGCCAGAATATCGCCGCTTGAGAGAGAACCGGCGTATTTTGTGGGCATCAGTTTTTGACGCATTACAGGTATGTTGTCGAGTATGTTGCCTGCGGGAACAGCGCTTTCCGTTCTTTCGGAATTATTTTCGCTCATCTGGCGGAGCGTTTTGTTATGATAGAAAAAACCCAAAACGTTTCCTACGTTAAAAAACGTAGCCTTTCCGTCTATTATGGAAAGCGTAGTGCATGATGCGCCGTAATCGGTAAGTCCGTTTGCGGATGCATACGAGCTGAGTTCTCCGTTTGCGTCTGTCAGAAACGCCCTTGTGGCATCTTCAATTCTGCTTTGGTCCGATGATATTACTTTATGTGTATCCTCGGAAAGCATGCCTATGATCTTGTGCGCGGGGGAATCTTGATCAAAAACGGGTTCAACGTTTTCCGCAACTGCAAAAAACGCGCTTTTTCCGCGTATTGTGCGCTGAACATATTTGCTCATAGCCTTGCCTTCAGGCGGGCATGAGTCATTTAAGCAAAAGCTGCTTTGCAAAGTGGGGGATTCCGAATTTATGCCTGCGGTTACGTTAAACCTTGGTATAAACATATCATCATCTCCAATTATGTTTTGAGGCCGCCCAAAGTTTCAGACAGCCTCAAAATTCATTCTATTAATTATTCATTGTCACCGCTGTCGGTGTTTTCTGTTTCTTCTTCCGCGCCGGGTGTTACAAAATCTTCCGCAGCGTCCTTTATGTCTTCCGTAATGTTTTCGGCTTTTTCCTTAACGTCTTCTACGATTTCTTCGGCTTTTTCCTTAACGCCTGCCGCAAAATCCGATACCGTATCTTTTGCGTTTTCAAAAGCATCCGAAATGCCTTCGAAAACAGCGGGCGCCTGGAGCTCGGCAATCTTTTTCGTGAGTTTTTTAATCTTGGTGCCGAAAACAAGGAGCATTATAAGAAGCGCGAGTATAATAAGGGCCGCAATAAGCATGGGAACACTTATTGCAAATGCACGGATGTTTAAGGGAACCAAAGGATTATCTTTAGTTGCAGTAAACTTAAAGGTATGACGGAAAAGTTTCAGTTTGCCGTTTGCCTTTGCAATGGAAACAAACGGTAATTTAAATGTCATATTAACCGCTGCGTTTGTGGGATCCGGCGTGGGATCCTCGGAAAACATACCGAGTTCGTGCTGGTATCTTTCGTCTGAAATATCAAGACTGCCGTCAATAAAGTAGTCCGTACCGAACCAATGCTGAACACTGCGGAGGCTGATTCCGCTTTGTCCTTCCTGAAGTTTCTGGGAAGAAAGCGAAGCGGGAACATTGGAGTTGAAATAATTAAAGATTTCGCTTGCAAACATTTCGTCAAGGCTTTTGAAATCGGCTTTGTATTTAACGCCGTTCATTTCCTCGCCGTTTATTGTTTCGGATATCTGCTCAACAGACTCTTTTGAACCTTTCTCCGATATTGCGCTGTTTATTTCGGATACAAGGCCGTCCATGAGTTCGGCACGGTCCTGACCGCCGGTAATTAAACCGAAAGCCTGATCGGTTCCAATCATGGAAGATTCAACCTTGGCATTGCCAAGCGATGATAATTTTATTGTTGTTTCCTGCTTAAAGCAGCCTGTTAAAAGACACATGAGCGCCGCTGCGATAAGAAGAAGTTTTAATGTTTTTTTCATTGTTATCACTCTCCTGAAATTATTCTATAATATTATAGCAGTGTTTTTGTATTTTGGCAATATCAAAAGTACACAAAATTACAGAATAATTGTTTTTTCATTTTAAATAAGGAGAGCAGACGCCGCAGCCGTCACAAAATTTCACTCTGGTTCCGAAAACCTCTTTAATTGTTTCGGCAAGGTGAGGGCATTTTATATGCTGCGCACCGTGAATAACTGTTTTTTGCGGAGCTGACGATAAAAGCACATATAAGATGATGTCGTCAAATCCTATTTCATCACACATAAACGATAACGCAATGCTGTTTGCGCATTCCCTGGTTATATCCCTTTCTTTTTCATCAAGAATATAATATCCGCCGCAGCTTGTAACTACTATGTGAAGGACGTCGAAAAACGGCTCGCGCTGTGTTACGAATTCCCTCAAAAGCCTTAAAAAATCTTTGGATTCTCTGTCGGCGAGCATGCGCTCGGTAATATCGGCGGAGAGATTTTGTATTTCTTTGCGGAACGCAGTCAGCCTGAAATTGATAAAACCGTCTATTGAAAGCGAATCGGAGTCTTTTAAAAATATTTTCAATTTATCTTTTATAAAGCTGTCCGTATAAGTGTGGTTTTTAACAAAATCCGCTGCGCTAAGCAGTTCGCTTTCGGTAAAAAGCGGCTCGACAGCGCGGAATTCACGTTTTATCAATTCGTGCTTGTAATGTGTTTTGATAGTGTTTGCTATGGGGTTTATCAGAGTTTCCTTAAACCGGTCAAGCTCACTTTTTTCGGCTGAGGAAAAAAACACCGTGTTTTTGCGTGTTTCGGCCTTTATATTATCGGGGATTTTAATTTTCGGCAAAAAGGTTTCCAAATCCCCTGTTATAGATATTTTGTGCAAAAGATACCTCCGTTTTTTGTCTGTTTAAACTACTATAAGAGAACCGATGTCTGCGGGAGCCTTGTCCGCACCTTCGATAATCTTCACGTTTTGTTTTTCCAAGAACGGTATGATTTTATGCCTTGACGGATGATTTTTTATACTGCCGTTTATAAATAATTTGTTTTTTGATATTTTTCCGCAGCAGCCGCCGAAAAAACCGTATGAAAAGCCTTCAAGCGTAACGCCGCCCGGCTCTGTTAAAAGTACGTCAAAACCGGCGGTGTGAGCTGCCTTGTAAATACCCGTGTCCGCCGTAATTACGGCGCTTTCCGATATAACCGCGGTTGAGCATTTGGTGTACCCTTGATTTACGTGGATAATATTAAATCCGTTATCCGAGAGTATGGAAAGCGCGGTTTTGTCCGCCGTTTTCGTGTTGCAGAAAGCCGTTTTTCCGGCTACACAAATATTATATGCCGCGTCATAGGGGTACGTACCTTGAAGGGAAGAGGTGCCGCAAATAACCTCGGCGCCAAGCGGCGCAAGCCGTTCCTTGTAATAATCGAAGCATTCGGGGCAGGTTAAGAATAAATTGTTTCCTATATATAATATCTGCAAATCCGCGTGTGCACGCATGGACGGAGGCAGAATATCTATGGGCTTCGTTTTTATGTAATGCTTAAAATTAAGTTTTAAAAGCGCCGGGCAGTCCTGCGCAATTAAAAGCAAAGCCCCGTCACCGGGGCAGTTTGAAAGTTTTGATAAAGTCATAGTATTACCTTCATATATTTAATGTAGCTTTCGCGTTTAGATTAAGCTCCGCGCGCTCGCCTGCCATAAACGCATAATATCCGGCGCACGAAATCATGGCGCCGTTGTCCGTACAAAGGCGTGGGGGAGGCAGGAAAAACTCAAAGCCGTTTTCTGCTGCCGCATCCGAGAGCGAGCTGCGCAAAGCTGCGTTTGAAGCGACGCCGCCTGCGATGGCAATTTTCTTTAAACCGCTTTCTTTTGCCGCGCGTATTGTAACATCGGTTAAAACGTCGCATACAGCCGCTTGAAAAGACGCGGCAATATCGGCGCGCGGGATGTCCGCGCCGGTCTGCTTAAGATTGTGTACATAATTTATAACGGAAGTTTTAACTCCGCTGAAGCTGAAATTAAAACCGTTTACGGGGCGGGGGAAATGGGTAGCTTTTGGGTTGCCGTCCTCCGCGAGACGGCTGAGCCCCGGCCCTCCGGGGTAACCGATACCCAGAACGCGCGCCACCTTGTCAAATGCTTCGCCCGCGGCGTCGTCAAGCGTTGCGCCGAGTATTTCGCAGGTTTCATAGTCTTTTACGAGAGCGACGTGGCTGTGTCCGCCGGACGCCACAAGACAGATAAAAGGCGGTTCCAAAGTGGGGGACGCTATATAGTTTGCGCATATATGGCCGTTTATGTGGTTTACGGGCACCAAAGGCTTTTTTATTGAATACGAATATCCTTTGGCAAAAGACACGCCGCATAAAAGCGCGCCTATAAGACCGGGCTTGCTTGTAACGGCAACGGCGTCAAGGTCATCCGCCGCAACATTTGCTTTAGCGAGCGCCTCGCGCACAACGTATACAATGGCCTCCATGTGCTTTCTCGAAGCTATTTCGGGAACAACGCCGCCGTATATTTTGTGTAAATCCGCCTGGGAATATATAATATCGCTTAAAACTTCGCGTCCGTCACGGGTTACGGAGGCGGCAGTTTCGTCGCACGATGTTTCTATACCTAATATAAGTTTCAAAAATGTTCACCTCGGGAGATATTTTACCAAAAATATTAAATTTAATCAAGCGAAAAAGTGTTAAAAAATTTGTCGAATTATTAAAGATGTTTTAAAATGCAAAAACCCATAAAAGCCGCATAAAATAAGGAATATTTGAGAAAAATCATAAATATAATTAAAGGAAAATGTTAATAAATTTTAAAAAAGTATTAAAAAAGTTTGACAAAATATAAAATTTGGTATATAATGACACTCGACAAATGTCAGAAAGGAATGAAAAAAATGAACAAAAAAATGTTTGCGGCGCTTTTGTCCGTGGGTATGGCAGCGTCCGCAATGACGGTTACGGCAGACACAAAAGGAATCGTGACCGCCAGCGCTTTAAACGTAAGACAAGGAGCAGGAACAGAGTATAAGGCTATAGATATACTTCCCGAAGGAGACAAAGTTTCGGTTATCGGAGAAGAGGACAACTGGTATAAAATACTTTATAATGATGAAATAGCGTATGTTTACGCGGATTACATTGAAAGCGCAGAAAATGAAACAACAGAAAAAACTGAGAATAGCAATACACCCGAAAGCGTTTTGGCTTTTGCCAAAAACTATTTGGGCGTACCGTATGTTTACGGGGGAACAACACCGGGCGGCTTTGACTGCAGCGGGTTTGTACAATATGTATACGCAAACTTCGGAATAAACCTTCCGAGAGTTACTTACGATCAGATGAACGTCGGCGTACCGGTCAGCTGTGACAGCCTTCAGGTCGGAGACCTTCTCTTTTTCAGAGGCGGAGGTCACGTTGGAATTTATGCGGGCAACGGAACGTATATTCACGCACCGAGAACCGGCAGAACAGTTTCAATCGATCCTTTAAACAGAGATGTTTATTGTGCAAGAAGAATTCTGTAACATTTTAAATTATTAAATATTATTAAATTGTTACATTTTTCTCAAAGTTGCCGAATCCCTTGTAAATCAGGGGGTTCGGCTTTTTTTGGTGAAAAAATGTTAAAAAAGTTTGACAAAATGAGAAAAATCTGCTATAATTAGTCTGGATTTGTCGAAAGGAGGATTTTGATGCGACAAAAACTTATCTGCTCTTTTTTAATTATAATGTTTTTGCTTTCTATGCTTTGCACAGCTGTTTTTGCAGATTGCGTATACGTCACAGGAGACGTTTTAAATATAAGAAGCGGCCCCGATACTTCATATCAGGTTTTAGGGAAAGCTCAGTACGGAGATTATCTTGATGTTCTGGACAGAACAGGCAATTGGATAAAAGTTTCATATTGGGGCGTTACCGGTTTTGTTAATGCAGATTATGTATCTGTATCAAAACCTTCCGGAGAAGCGCCTGCTTATACTGCTCCCCAGGAAACACAGTATGTTTATGCTACAGGTGATACGGTAAATCTCAGAAGCGGTCCCGATACTTCTTACGGCGTTGTAGGCAGAGTTATGTACGGTGATTCACTGCCCGTAGTAGGCAGAAGCGGCGAATGGCTTCAGGTTATGTACTGGGGCGTTACGGGTTACATCAGGGGAGACTACGTATCCTGCAACAAACCCGAACCCAGAACTTCTACAGTTTCCGAAGCACAGCAGTGCGTTTACGCAACCGGTGATAAGATAAATATAAGAACAGGTCCCGATACGTCTTATGACATTGCGGGAACTGCAAACTACGGCGACTATCTCATAGTTGTCGGCAGAAGCGGCGAATGGCTTCAGGTTTCATACTGGGGCGTTACGGGTTATGTAAGAGGCGATATCGTTTCCTGCAACCAGCCACCCGCTAAGCCGAGTGGCGGCGCGTCGGCATCCGGCGGCAACATGGGCGTTGTTGATTACGCGAAAACATTCATCGGAGTTCCGTATGTATACGGCGGCTCAACACCCAGCGGTTTTGACTGCAGCGGTTTTGTTAAATATGTATTTGCGCATTTCGGCGTAAGCCTTCCGAGAACATCTTATTCACAGATGAACGTAGGAACGCCCGTATCGCGTGAAGAACTTCAGCCCGGCGACCTTGTTGTATTCCGCGGCGGCGGCCACGTAGGTATATACTGCGGTAATAACCAGTATATCCACGCTCCGCAGACCGGAAGAACGGTTTCGGTTGACGAGATGAACAGAACATTATACTGCGCAAGAAGAATTCTTTAGTTTTACGTTTATTAAAAGCCTGCTTTTTTAAAGCAGGCTTTTAAATTATAAAAATAACGAAAGGACAGAGTTTGATGAAAAAACGTCTTGTCATGATAATAAATCTGCTTCCCATTGTTTATTATATCGTATCGTTTTATATGTCATATAAAAATGCAATACCGGATAATTATATAGGTTTTATAATAACCGTGTTTTTGTTTTTTGTATCGCCGGTTATATTTACTCTTTTTAATGCAAATTTTTCCGATACGGCAGAGAGGTTTGCACTTCAAAATACTGTTTATGGTTTTTCTAAGATCATAGGACAATTTTTAGATTTTGTTTTGTACCACGACTATATATCAAATGACAGTGAATCAGAAATGCTGTCAGAAATTGGTCTGCTTTTCACAGTCATATATATTTTGATATTAACGCTCGTTTTTTACGCAATAAAGCGCTCGGATATAAAACACAGAGAAAACCGTAAATAAGGTTTTTAATAAAAAACTTGCGTAAACATGCAATTTATGCTATTATAGACGAAGCGAGTTCGAAACCATCCTCGCTTGTGAATTCCTAAATATGCACAGACCGCAAAAGGCAAAGCAACTCAAAAGCATAGAAAGCATATAAAAAAAGTATTAGATTAAATATGCGGAAGGAAGACCTGTTTTACAGGTTTCCTTTGAATTTGAGCCTTTTGCTGCGAACAAACGTCACCTCTTACCGTACCTTTGTACGCCTTCGGGTTCCGTTTGTCCGTTCTGCACTATATTTTAGTTATTCACTAAATCAAAACTAAGGAGGAACTTAATAACATGTCAAAGGAGAAATTCGGGGTTAAAACGTTAACCCGCGCTGCGGCTATTGCCGCGCTTTACGTAGCTTTAACAGAGCTTTCGAATCTTTTCGGTCTTGCAGGAAACAATGTAATTCAGGTAAGGCTTTCAGAGGCTTTAACGGTATTGCCTGCATTTACGTTTGCTGCCGTACCGGGACTTACAATAGGGTGTATTGTTTCCAATATTATAATAGGCGCAATGCCGCTTGATGTAATTTTCGGAAGCCTTGCAACGCTTATCGGCGCTGTTTTTACTTACAAACTTTGCCGTTCAAAGTATTTGGCGCCGATACCGCCGATAGTATCAAACACATTGATAGTGCCGTTTGTGCTCAGATACGCATACGGACTTGAAGGAACAATTCCGTTTTTTATGTTGACGGTTTTCATAGGAGAGGTTATTTCGTGCGGCGTTTTAGGCGTTCTGCTGTATGCACTGGTTAAAAAACACGAAAAACAATTATTCTGAAAAGGAGTAAGTTTATGCTTAAAAGAATTATTTGTCTTATCGCAGCAATCTCGCTTTTGTTTGTTGCGGGATGTGGGAAGGACACCGAAACAGTTAAAAAACAAAAGAACAAACCGAAGGTTACCGAGCAGCCCGCAGAAACGCCGGAGCCTTCCAAAGACGGTTGGTCATCGGAGCTTGTAACATTTGATTTGTCAGGCGGAGAAAACGGCGCTGATTCTGCCAAAGGCAAATATACTATAAATGATAATGACTATGACATAGACATAGCGCTCACAAACTCGGATGAAGACGATTATTTTGATCAGATAACCGTATCTGTAAACGGCACGGAAAGCGTTTTGGATTCCCTTGGCTGTTACGAACTGTTTTACGCATCCGCCGCAGAATTTGACGGCGAAGACCTTATTATGTTCGTGGCAACAACGGGAGAAAACGATTGGTCAAGCCTGAACGCTTTGAAATATGACGGTGAAAGCCTGCAGCCTATAAGGTTTGCGGAAGGCGAAGTGAGCGATACGTTTCTGCCGCTTTCGCATTCATGGAATCCTGAAATCACTTTAAAAGATGACAACAGCTTTGAGATATGGAGAAGAACGTCAAGCCTCGGCATGTGGCAGACAAAAAGAACGTGTACTCTGGAAGACGGCGTTATAACGGAAGCCAAAGAAGAAAAGTATGAAACAAACACAAAAGAATTCCTTACGCCGAAAATTGAGTATGATCCTTCAGAATCATATTTTGAAAGCGAGGAAGAATATAACCGCCTTTTTGACGGCTATGTGCTCTGCCGCAAAGATTATGATTTCCTGAAAGCGGGAGAATATTTCACTTTACTTTATGATGACGGCAATAACAATATTTATGTTAAAACCGAAAGCGGAGAAGAGGGTTGGATCGCTATTCCCGAAGATTATTCGGGCTATGAAATAGCTCCGATGCTTTTATATCTCGCAGGTTAAAAACTTCAAAACGCTGTGCGTAATGCACGGCGTTTTTGCGTATTTGACAATTTCTTTTGCGTATGCTATAATCAAAAATAACTAATTGGTTACTTTGGTGAATTTCTATGAGAAAATCAGACATTACAAGAGGAAAGATTTTAAAAGCGGCTGAAAAAGCTTTCGCGCTTCGCGGTTTTTACGGCGCGAGCGTAAACGATATTGCGGATACGGCTGCCGTCAATAAGCGCATGATATACGCACATTTTGAAAACAAAGAAAGCTTATATATTGCCGTAATTGACGAGGCGTTTCGCCGCCTTGCCGAAGCGGAGGATACGCTTTTAAAACAAAACCTTGACTGCGTGGAAGCGGTAGAGAAAATAATAGAGCACTACTTTAAGTTTTTTGCAAAGAACAAAGCGTTTGTAAAAATCATAATGCGTGAGAATATAAATGAAGGTATGTTTTTTAAAAAGACGAGCACGCATTTTGTGAAAATAACATCGGTTGAGCTTCTTAAAACGAAAATCAAACAGGGGAAGGAAAACGGAACCTTTAAATCCTGTTTAGATGTTGAAGATGCGGCTTTTATGATAATTAACTTGTGTTTTTCGTGCTTTTCAAATGCGTATCTTTTAGGCGATATTATGCAGAAAAGCTTTGCGGGCGAAGTTCAAAAAATGTGTGCTGAAACAAAAGATATTTGCATGCGCCTTCTTTCATAGGCTTTATTGCAATAAAACGGCACTAAACTTTTGTGCAATTTACCTATTTGTTTTTTCGACGTTTTATGATAAAATATAATATAATATGATATATTTTGGGAGGTGCCGCTAAATGGCAGCAGATAAAGTCACCCATATCACTTTCGGCAAAGGAAAAGTTACAGAAGAAGGCGATACATATATAAAAGTTGCTTTTACCAAAAAAAGCATCGGAGAAAAAGCTTTCGTTTATCCCGACGCGTTTGCAAACTTCTTAACATACGACGATAAAGAGCTTCAAAAAGAGGTAAACAAAAAGCTTGCGGCTAAAAAGCGCAAACTTGCGGCTGAGCAAAAGAAGCTGGAAAAGAAAAAAGAAGAAGCTATTAACGCGGAAAAAACGTATACCGCCATGCAGATGACGGCGGCACAAAATAAAAAGAAAGCCGAAGAAGAGGCTGAAGAAGAATAAAACTGCATAATGCTTATAAACCCGAGGCAGTTTAATCGGTTGAGCAACTCTAGCCCAATATCAGAAAACAGTTTTGGGTTTTATTTTATAAAAAAACGCGGAAGCTAAAGCTCCGCGTTTTTTAGTTACTTAATATACTTTTCAACAAGCTTGTCAATTTCCGATTCGTCAAAAGAGGGGATAGAGTCGTTATAGAGCGACCATTGCTCCGTGTGCTCCGTAGTCGCGCCGGGGGCGAGAGGTTTATATTCGCCGAGTGATTCCATTTCTATAAACAGCTGGTTTTCATACGTTTCAAAAGACATGCCGCCGTCCGGGTAGGTGCCGTCCAAAACGTGCTCAAATCTCTTTATAAACAAAAGTCCTTCGTTTAAATACATGGAATATCCGTCTTCGCAGTTTATGCCGAACTTAAACATGTTGCGCTCCGTGGTATCCTGGCGCATTAAGATATATTTGTCGCCCCAAGATATCAGCGGACTGTTCATTTTCGCGTAAGGCCAAAGCGCTATACGCCTGTTTGATACCGGCTGCGTCTGACGTGTCGGCTGAGGAACTATTTCCGTGCCGCCCGCGGAGAGCACCGTTACGCACCAGGGAGCGAAAGTTATCTCCCAGGGAGATTTGTTTGTTATTCTGTGAATGAGCTTTACATCCGGCGTGCCGTCTTCCATTTCTATCTCAATTTGGAAAACGCACTGATTCCATTTTTGCTCCGGCTGAGTGAAAATTGCGCCCTTTTCTGTTTCTTCATACGAAATCGGATTGTTGTCGGGATAAAACGTTCTCGGCAATGTTTCCGGACTTGTCCAGAGACGGTGTCCGCCGTATGTATACCATTTATCGTCACCAAAATTTTCTTTCATGCCGTTGTGGCTTAAAACAAAATGGCGGTCAACATCTTCAAACAATATGTTTTTCCCGTCTATATACGAAAAATTTATTACTCTCGGACCGATGTCAAGTGTTACTATAATCTTTACAATGCCGTTTGATATTTCAAGGCATTTCCCGAAATTCTTATAATCCGTAACTTTTTGCACTATCATTTTTTTCACCTCTAAATTTCATTTTATCACATTTATAAATAAATTTCCATACCAAAAACAAATTTATTCTGTTGAATAAAGGCAAAAACCGTGATAAAATATTTATGAGGTGAAAATATGGAAGTTTACGATTATTGGGATCCGCAATGTCCTTTTAATACAGAATGGTTTATGAAAGAGCCGCCCGTGCGGGCAGTTCCGGTACGCGACGTTTTAAGTAAATTTGATGAGCACCTCGCAAAAGATGACAGCGAAAGCGCGAAAAAGCTTCTGCTTTACTGGCTTGAAGAGGCAAAAAACGGCAGAGACAAAAAAGCTGAGCTAATAATTCTAAATGAGCTTATGGGACTTTGCAGAAACCGCGGCGAGCGCGATGAAGCTGTAAAGTATGCGGAAGAGGGAATGGCCTTTGCAAAGGAAAACGGTTTTTGGGAGACCACAGAGGGCGCAACTGCGGCACTCAATGCCGCGACCGTTTATAAAGCATTTGATATGCCGCACCGCGCCATAGAGCTTTACGGATACGCGCGCGGAATATATGAAAAAAGCCTCGATAAAAATGATTACAGAGTGGGCAGTCTTTATAATAATATGGGACTGGCGTATTTCGCTTTGGGCGAATATGAAAAAGCGGAAGAGCTTTATAATATGGCAATTTCCGTTATGGAAGCTTTGGGTGACAGACGCGCCGAACATGCTATAACACACTTAAATATCGCGGACGTTATAAACGCGCGCGACGGCATAAAGGGCGAAAAAGAGATAGGCGTGTGCCTTGACAGAGCGCAGGCGCTTCTTGACGCGGTGAAAATAAGAGACGGTAAATACGCCTTTATGTGCGATAAATGCGCGTCCGTTTTCGGCTTTTACGGACGGTTTTTATACGAAAAAGAACTTAGAAAAAGGGTAAGGGAAATTTATGAAAGGTCTTGAGCTTTCGGTAAAATTTTACGAAGAATACGGAAAAAAGATGCTCCGGGATGAGTTTGCCGATGTTTTGCCTTATATAGCCGTGGGTCTTTGCGGTCAGGGCTCGGAGTGCATGGGGTTTGACGATGACGTCTCGCGCGACCATGATTTTGAACCGGGTTTTATGATTTTTCTGCCCGGTGAAGATAAAGTGGACCGCCGCCGCGCGTTTCTTTTAGAACGCGCATATACTGCGCTTCCGAAGGAGTTTTGCGGCGTAAAACGTCTTTCCCAAAATCCCGTCGGCGGTGCGAGACACGGCGTTTTCAGAACGGCCGAGTATTTCCTGAACACTATTGGTACGGAAAACGGAGAACTGCCTGCGCAACAGTGGCTTTTAATACCGGGTTATATTTTATGTGAAGCAACAAACGGAGAAATTTTTGAAGACAATTTCGGAGAGGTTACAAAAATCCGCGAAAAGCTTTTAAATATGCCCGAAGACATTATAAAAAAGCGCCTCGCGGGGCGGCTGATAGCCATGGCGCAGGCGGGGCAGTATAACTATAAAAGATGTCTTTTGCACGGGGAGGCGGGCGCGGCGCAGATAAGCATATTTGAGTTTGCAAAAGCCGCAATGGATGCGGTTTTTATTCTAAACCGCAGGTATATGCCGTTTTATAAATGGCAGTTTCGCGCTTTGCGTCAGCTGCCCGTTTTGGGCAATTTGGCTGATGATTTGGAAGCTTTAATTCTGGCGGATAATTCCAAAGAAAATGCAGAAAAAAAAGAAGCGCAAACAGAAACTGTTTGCGCGGCAATATCAAAAGAAATTGCAAAGCAGGGCATAGCGGCCGAAACAAGAAATATGGAACAACTTGCGTATGCTGTAAATGACGGCATAAAAGACTCAAATATCCGGTCTATGAGTATTTTCTGTTAAGTGTTGATTCCGGCCTTTCGCGCCTGCGAATGCTGAAATTTGCGCGGCACGCTGTAGCGCCTGCCGTCTTTTACAAAGTTTGCGCCCGTTTGCTTGAAATAAAAGGGGACATTATAGCGGAGGCACTGCTCACGCGTATATAAAACCCAGTCATAGTTACAATCGCGCGCCGCAGGTCCCGATTCGCCGCCGCATGTAACCTGCTCTATTTTACCTGTTTCAAGATACTTTTCGATATTTATTCTTTCAAGCATGGGTTCATGAATAATCATTCTGTGCTTTATGGGAAAAGACAGAAGCAGGGGAAGCCTTTCGTCCGTTCTTTTTTGATTTTCGCAAGTTGAGCATATTGTCACATTTTCATATCCTTCGCCTATGTCTTCGGGAAGGCAAACTTCATAGCGGCTTATGCGCTTTGTTATAATGAAAAAGTTAAGGTCGCTTCGCTCTTTGATATAGCCCCAAGCGCGACCGCGCCAGGGATCCGCCGCGTCCAGAAAAAAGTCCGACGTCATGCACGCAAAAACCGTTTCGCCGCTTTCTATCTTATATGCGCCGTTGCGGTTTTTCTTTACCGGCAAATCAAAGCTTTGCGTTTTATATGGAACAGAGCTGTCTAAATCATACTTTTCGTCGCGCCGGTAGACATAGCAGTTTTTGCAGCCGTCGCTGATTTTTGTGCACCCGTGCCACGGGTTCCATATAACAGACATATCTTAAACCCCGCGAAGGGCAACCTTCGGAATATATGGCCTCATAATCTCTGCAAAGCGATCCATACCTTCTTTTGAAACTGCGTGCAGACCGCTTTTCAAAACGTTGCCTGAATCTACAAATCCCTGAAGGAAGTAGTTTTCTGTGCCTTCGAGCCACTGCGCGATTTCTTTCATATCTTCCGCCGTGTGAAATTCGCGTACAACCGTTGTGCGGAATTCAAATGGGAGAGAGCCGCCCTTTAAAAAAGCTATGCTTTGCTTTATGGGCTCTAAATCAAAATTCTCAAGACCTATTGTTTCCGCATATTTTCCGGGGCAATTCTTTATATCCATAGCAACTCTGTCAATAAGTCCCGCTTCGGCAGTTTCGCGAAGCCTTTCGGGGAAATGACCGTTTGTGTCAAGCTTTATATCAAAGCCGAGGTCTTTTACTTTGCGGAGAAACGCGGGCAGCTCCGTCTGCATTAAAGGCTCGCCGCCCGTGATGCTTACGCTGTCTAAAATGCCTTGCCTTTTTTTCAAGAACGATAAAACCTCGTCCTCTTCAATGTGCTCAAACGGCGCAGCGTTTATATCAATAAGCTCGCTGTTGTGGCAGAAAGGGCATTTGAAAGTGCACCCCTGCGTAAAAAGCGTGCATGAAACGTGCGTGGGGTCGTCAAGTAAAGTAAGTTTTTGAAAACCTGCAAAAATCATAATTATCACCTACAATTAATTATATAGTATACGGAATAAAATTTCAATATATAAAAACTTGACAAAAGAAAATAAGAAAAGTAAAATAAACGGTAAGGGGTTGATTTAATGATTAAGAATAAAAAGACTGCATATGTTTTGTTTATCGTTTTATTTACTGCTTTATGGTATTTTATAGATTACCTGTATAACACGTTTATAACAAAAAGCGGTTTTAAATTTGAACTTGGCTTTGATTTCGCAACGACCGTCGTGCTCGGCGCCGCGATAGGCTATATTTTCTTTTTAAGAGAAAAAAGAAAATAGAAATAAAAAGGGCGTGTCTCAACAAGCGGTTTTCCGCAAGAGTGAGATACGCCCTTATTTTGTTTTGGGTTTAGCGCATTTTCGCTGAAGTTACTATAAGCTTTATTCCGAAGCCTATTGCAAGAGCCGGAATAATCAAAGTAACGATAAAATCATAAGTTATAATTCCCTGCGCCGCCAAAAGAAGCAGAACGCCGAACACGAGACCTATCGCATAACCAAGCTTTTCCGGCCTTGTTATAAGACCGTTTAAACACGGAACAATTATAAACAGCGTCCACCAACCTTCAAAAGTAAGGTCAATATCAGCTATTCCGAGCGAGTTTAAAAGATAAACCGCGCCGAAAAGTATAAGAAGAATACCTATTACAATTCCGGTAGCTTTTTTCATTTTCAAAATCCTTTCGCGTTTAGTCTAAAACTTCAGAAAGTCTTTCTTTGTAAACCTTTTTGTTGTTTTCAAAAAGGTTATTGCCCTTTGTATCAATAGAGACAACAAGCGGACCGAACTCATTAACGCGCATTATCCAGAGCGCTTCGGGCATGCCGAAATCGAGCCATTCAACGTTTGTAATCTCTTCAACTCTCTGTGCCGCAACAACGGCGCAGCCGCCGGGAAAAGCACAGTGAATTGCGCCGAACTTTTTGCAGGCTTCGGCAGTTTTGTCAAGCATACCGCCCTTACCTATAACAACGCGAACGCCTGTCTGTTCAATAAAATCAGCTTCGGCAGCTTCCATACGGCGGCTTGTTGTAGGGCCGATGGATACCATATACTGTTTTCCGTTTTCGTCCTTGCCGACAATTGGGCCTGCATGGAAAATAGCGCCGTCGCGAAACTCAAAATGCTCGGGATAAATTCCGTCTTTTACAACGCGTCTGTGACCGCTGTCACGGCATGTTGCGAGCATACCCGTAAGATATACCGTGTCGCCTATTTTAAGGTCTTTTATCTGATCGTATGTAATCGGTGTTGTTAGTACTTTTTTCATTTTCCTTTACCCCCTTATCGAATTCTTGTGTGAAATAATTTCGGTTGAGAGATCCTTGTGGATTATCATCTCGCCGCGCCTTGTTGCCCAGCAGCCCGTTGTAATACCAACACCGAGCGTTGCGGGGTGATGACCTGCACATTCGATATTAACGCTTAATACGCTGTTGTCGCCGCCAAAGCCTAAGGGGGCTATACCGAGGTGGTTTAAGTCTTTTTCTATTTCATCTTCAAGAGCCGCAACCGCGGGGTTTTCGTTTCTTGTGCCGATAGGACGGAGCAACGCTTTCTTTGAAAGCATACCCGAGGTCGGAGCGCAAGTGCCGAGACCTATGCCGATGCATAGCGGGGGACAAGCGTTTATACCCCATTCAACAATTGTTTCATAAACAAATTTTTTAACGCCCTCAACACCTTCAAGCGGCATCAAAACCTTGCTTCTGCCGGGCAGCGAGCAGCCGCCGCCTGCCATATACATGCGAAGTCTCAAATCCGAGCTGTTCGGAACGAGTTCAACTTCTATATACGGTGCGTCGTAGCCTACGTTGTTGCCCGTGTTGTGCTCGCCGAGGGGTTCTACAACATTCGGACGAAGCGGCGTTTCCATTGTGGATTTAGCCGACGCTTCGTATAAAACGTCTTTTAGCTCATTCATGTAGGGGAATTCCGTTCCTACATCAAGGAAAAACTGCAGAACGCCCGTGTCCTGACAAAGCGGTCTGTGAAGCTCCTTCGCGAGCTTTAAATCGTCCAAAATACAGCCGTACATTGTTTTGGCGGACTCCCCGGTTTCGCTTTCCGCGAGCCTTAAAATTGCCGCTTCAACATCGTCGGCAAGGTATATGCCGGTCATTGCGATAAAATCCGAAACAATGCCGACAAATTTTTCTTTCATTGCCTTATCCATACATAATCCTCCCTATGTAATAATATTACTTGAAAATTATACATTAATATGCCGGAAAAGTCAAGTAAAAACGGCTCTGAAGTTTTATGCTTCACAGCCGTTTAAAAACAGTATAAATAAAAGATAATTCTAATCGTCGAGATGGTCTATTGCATACTGCGCTTCTTCTTCCGTAAACTTTTCACCGTATTCGGAAACAAGCTGGTCATATATTTCCGAGGGGGACATATCAAGATTGTCTCTGTAAGATTTCGCGCTCTCGAGCGCTTCCTCGTTCCAGTCTGCTTCGAGATTGTCTATGGCGTACTGAGCCTCTTCTTCAGTGAATTCATCGCCGTATTCGGATGTCAGCTGATCATAAATCCCAAGCTTTGACTGATGCATGTTTTCAACGTAAGATTCGGCGCATTTTAGTGCCTGTTCTTTCCAATCGGCTTCAATATTGTCTATGGCGTACTGAGCCGCCTCTTCCGAAAACTTTTCGCCGTATTCGGATGTCAGCTGTTTATAAAGCCCTTTTTTCGACATAGGCAAGGTATTCATGTACGATTCCGCTTTTTTGAGTGCGGATTTGTATTCCGAAGGTACGTTTGGATCATCTTTTTCCGCCGCGTCGTTTTCGACCGCTTCTGTCTGATCCTGTGATTTTCCCGGTTTGTTTTTCTCCGCAGTTTCAGTATCCGTGCCGCAGGAGCAAAGAAGCAGTAAAACCGACATCAAAAGCGCGAGAAAAGTACACATTTTGCCATTTAAACTTATTTTCATTTTTATCCTCTCCTTTTATTTAACAGTTTTATTATAACACTTGTTTTTTGATATTTCAATATGTTAAAAGTATTGTCCGTATCACATTCGCGGTTTTTCTTGAAATGTTTTGATTATTATGATAAAATCGAACATAAAGAGAGGCTGAAAATATGAAAAACAAGGAAACGCAAAAAGAGAGAATATCGCGTTTTGAAAAAAGCTTTGACAGAATTTCAAACGCCGCGAAAAACCTTAAAAGAGCAATTGAAGAGTTTGAAAAGCTGCGCCCGGAAGCGGAAGCACTTTCCGCTTATTACGAAAGCGGACTGTGGAAACGCGATTATGAAGATGATGAGGCGGGACGGCTTCCGAGAGTTTTAAAGCGAGGCGTTTTGTCACAAGACGGCGTTTATAATCTGCTTGAAGAAACTAAGGAACTTGAAAAAAGAATTTTGGCGGGAGAAATAAATGACGGTTGAAGAAAGAGTCTTTAAAAACAAACGATTTATCTTTGAAAAACTGAAAGACTGCGGTTTTGAAAAAACAGACGGCGTATACAAATATAAAACCTGCTTTTTAAAAGGCGATTTTAAAGCTGAAATCTCGGTTTCCGATGCGGGAGAAGTATCGGGTAGGGTTATTGACAATATGAGTGGGGAAGAGTATTCACAGCTTCGAAGCTCAGCGTTTGACGGCGCGTATGTAAATTCCGTCCGCGACGCATATGAAAAGCTTTTGATAGATATGTCGGAAAAATGCTGCAGAAACGTACTGTTTGCATCCGATCAGGCAAACAGAGTTACAAAACGGATTTTTGATATATTCGGCGTAAAACCAGATTTTCCGTTTAACGAAAAACCGCATGAAAAAAGCGGTGTATTCCGTCACGGCGACAGCGGCAAATGGTTCGCGCTTATTATGAACATAAAGTGGGACCGCCTTTTGAAAAACAAAAACGAAAATACGGTTGATGTAATAAACCTTAAAATAAACCCCGTGGAAGGCGATAAGCTGCGCGACATAAACGGCATTTATCCCGCGTATCACATGAATCGAAAAAACTGGATCTCAGTAGTTTTAAACGATACTCTTTCCGACGGAGAAGTGTCAGAGCTCATTGAAAAAAGCTTTGATTTAACGAAAAAACAGAGATAATAAAAACGCGCCTGAAAAGGCGCGTTTTATGTTTTCTAATCTAAAAATATTGCGGGCGAGTAAAGATAGCCCTGATAAATATCGCAGCCTGTTTCGTGCAAAGCTTCCTTCTGCTCTTCGGTTTCAACGTATTCCGCTATAACGCTTAAATTAAGGCTTTCCGCAAGGCTTGTTATCGACTGTATTATTTCTTTGCAGTTGTTGCCGCCGAAAATTCCCGTAACAAGAGTTCCGTCAAGCTTTATGAAGTCAAACAGGTTTTCTTTGAGATAATGAAGCGATGTTTGACCCATGGAGAAGTCGTCAATCGCAAGGGACATACCGAGATCGCGCAGAGCATTAAATGTTTTTGTCATGCTCTCATCAAGAGAAAGGGCAACCTGCTCCGTAACTTCAAGGCATATATTTTTGCCGGCGAATGGGTCCTTTGCACTGAGTTTTTGACAAAACTGCAGGAAGCGCGTTGTTTGTATTGTTCTGCCGGTTATGTTTACCGAAAGTTTTGTGTTTTCACCGAATTTTTTTAAGAGAGCAGGTCTGTCGCGCAACGCACATTCAAGAACAGCTTCTTCAAGCTCGGGCAAAAAGCCGCCTTCTTCCGCAAGCTTTATAACTATCGGGGGATAGAGTATACCGTAAGCAGGGTGTTTCCACCTCAGAAGCGCCTCTGCGCCTACACACTCTCCCTGATAATTGTATTGCGGCTGATATGCCAGTACAATACCTTGCTGCAAATCGTGCTTAAGCTCTGCACAAAGCGCTTTTGCAAATTCGCCGTAGATGTTTTTTTGTTCTATAAGTTTTACTGTCAAGAGTTCGTGCTCATTCTGGCGGAAATATTCTACGAACGAATCATATTCTCTGCGGTATTTCTCTTCGTCTCGCCTGTCAAGAAGGCGGATAAAGGGGAGGTATATCAAAACGCCGACTATTACGTTTACTATCTGAAGTATACTGCCCGCGGCGCTACCTGTTGCCCGGTATCCGCCGAGGATTATGGGCGTTGTCCATTCAACCGTTCCGGTAATTACGGGCACAAGCCCCAAGGCAGTCGCGATATATGCGATAGAATAGCAAACAAGAGGAACGGTTACAAAAGGAATAAGCATTATGGGGTTAAAGATTATCGGCAGACCGAATACCATAAGCTCATTTATATTAAATATCATAGGCAGTGCCGCCGTATAGCCGAGACCGCGGCGCGCCCTGTTTCTTGAGAAAAGAATAATTGCTATAAGCAGGCAAATCGCAGAGCCGCAGCCGCCCATTAAAACAAAGCAGTCAAAGAACACTTTGCTGAGTATCTTTGCGGGAGCGCCGCCTGCGGCAATTGCCGCTTGGTTTATCTCAAGGTTCGGCACAAAATACGTCTGCATAACGCTTTCGAGCGTATCGCTTCCGTGAATACCGAAAAACCAAAGAACAGAAGAGAGCAATACAAAGAAAAAGCCTTTTAAAAAGCCTGTTTCTCCGAAAGAAAACAGCTTGTCAAACGCTAAAACAAGAAGCTCTCTGAAAGAATCAACTTTGAAAACATATACGATAAATGCGTTAAAGGCGGCAAAGATAATTGCCGTTAGTGCCGTTGGAATAACGTATGAAAGCATCTGGTTGAATTCGCGGTCTGCTCCGGTTGAATATGAACGGAGCTGACGTGAAATCAGCATGTTAAATATACGCAGATATAAAGCCGAAGCGCCGATACCCGTTATAATGGCAAGAAACATTGATTTCGGTCCAACGCTGGCGGTGCCGAATGTTTCAAGGTTAGTCCCCGCGAGAATAAAAAACGCGAGAAGCGAAGTGAAAATAACGCTTGCGGTCGAGGACATCGCGTTTTCTTTAAGTCGCGTATACGAACGGCTGATTGAGATTGTCATGTAAATACTCAGAACGCCGAAGGTTGCCGCATATACAAAGTCAAAAAACGATAATAAAAGACCGTTTGCAAAAGTTTCGATAAAATTCTGATATACTTCAAGCGGAAATGTTTTGAGTATAAGCGCAAAAGCGCCCAAAATAAGGATGGGTGTAATATTTAAAAGTCCGCCGCGTATGGCACGGACAATCGTCATGCTTTCTGTTTTTGCCATGAAATCATAAATGCCGTTGTGTTTTTTTGTCTGTCCGGACATAACCCAATCTCCTTTGTGAAAAATATCTTAATATAATAATAACACAAATCATTGAAAAATTCAATAAATATTACTATTGTATTTTTTGCTGTTTTGTATTAGAATGCAAGTATATATTGAAGGTGGTAAAAAAATGACAGACTTAATAAGATATTTATCGGGACCTCTTATAGGCTCGGTTATAGGTTATTTTACAAACTACATAGCGGTTAAAATGCTTTTCCGTCCGCACAGGGAAATAAAGCTTTTCGGTGTGCGGTTACCGTTTACGCCGGGGCTTATCCCAAAAAGGCAGGGTGATATGGCAAAAGCCGTGGGAAATGCGATCAGCCGTAATCTTTTTACTTCGTCCGACCTCAGTAAAACGTTTTTTTCCGAAGAAAATATGAGAAAAGTATCGGAAAAGATTATTGCTCTTACGGATTCCGAAAAGAGCATAGCTGAAATAATAGAATCCGTTTCGGCGGAAAGTGACGCTTCGGTTATCAGCGCAAAAGCTGCAAATGTCATAACGGACAAGCTTATTGATGCGGCGGAGAAAATGAATGCCGGAAAAGTTCTTACTGATATCGCGGCCGATACAATTGAAGAAAAGAAACAGTCTCTCGGCATGTTTGCTTTTATCATTAACGACGGCATTTTAAATTCACTTCTTGAAAGCTTTGAAAGAAAAATAAACAAATACATTGCGGAAAAAGGCCATGAAAAGCTTTATCCGCCTATTGAAGATATGGTCTTTGAATACTGCCGCAAGCCCATTTGCGAGCTGAGCGCAAAAACAGATAAAGAAAAGGCGGTTGACATGCTCAATGACATTTTGAAGAGAGCTTTGCCGCCTGTATTTGAAAAGCTTCTTTCCGACATAGATATTGCCGGAACTGTAGAAAGCAAGATAAACGCCATGAATGTTTCAGAGCTTGAAGAGCTTTGTCTTTCGGTTATGAAAAAGGAACTCAATGCCATAGTAAATCTCGGCGCTTTGATAGGTTTTATAATAGGCATTGTAAATTCTTTTATATAATTTTTTAAATGCACCCCCAAATTTTACACATTCCAAACGTATTATATAATGAAAACGGAAAAGGAGTGAAATTTTATGAAAAAGTTATTGGCATTACTGATAAGCTGCGGCATTATTGCTATGTCGGGCACGGCGCTTGCGGAAGAAGCTTATGAAAGCGCCGAAACGCCTTCCGGCGAAGAAGCTTTGGTTAGCGAAGCGGCAGAAGAAAACGAAGAAGCTGTGGTTAGCGAAGCGGCAGAAGAAAACGAAGAAGCTGTGGCGGCAGAGGAAGAGTCAGAAGAGGAAACCGTTTCGGAAGAAGCGGAAGAGGAAGCCGCAAAGCAGGACGAAGAAAAAGAAAAAAGCGGCAAGAAAGCTTCAAAGGACAAAGGCGAGAAATCCAAAGAAAAGGGCGAAAAGTCGCAGGATAAAGGTGAAAAATCCAAGGACAAGGGCGAAAAGTCGCAGGATAAAGGTGAAAAATCCAAGGACAAGGGCGAAAAGTCGCAGGATAAAGGCGAGAAATCCAAGGACAAGGGCGAAAAGTCGCAGGATAAAGGCGAGAAATCCAAAGAAAATGGCGAAAAGTCGCAGGATAAAGGTGAAAAATCCAAGGACAAGGGTCAGAAATCCCAAGATAAAGGCGAAAAGTCTAAAGACAAATCCGGCAATAAAAATACTTTGGGCAACGGCATAACAAAAGACATTCTCCGCGTCCGGAAAGAGCTCTTTAAATCAATTCACAAAGAGATTAAAGAATACATAAAAGCGGAAAAAGAGCTGTTTAAAAACGCCGACGCCGAGGCACGCGAAGAAATTTTAGCGGATATAGCCGCTTTAAAGCGCGAGCTTTCCGATTATACCATAGGCGCTTTTATAAAAGGCTGCGAGGTTGATTTTGAGGAATATGACGGCGTAAAACCCGAAATCGAAAATAACCGTACTCTTGTTCCGGTCCGCGCGATTCTCGAAAAATACGACGCCGAGCTTTCCTGGGACGGCGAGAGCAGAACAATTACGGTAACAAGAGGCGATACGGTTGTTGTTATGACAATAGGCAGTACTGTCGCAGCCGTAAACGGCGAAGAAGTTACGGTTGAAGCTCCGCCCGTAATAAAAAATAACCGCACATTGGTGCCCATAAGGTTTTTGTCCGAGCAGTTTAATATGGACGTTTCGTGGGACGAAGACAGCCGCACGATAATAATAGAAGAACAAGAATAAAGGTATAATATGGAGGGGAGCCGCGCTTCCCTCCATATTTACAGGATGAACATATGAACATAAACGAGCGGGCGATGTCCGCAAAAGAGCAGAAAGATATACGCGAAGAGCTTATTAAAGAATATCAGAATTATATAATTTCCGTGTGCAGCAAAACGGCGGGCGGATTTGTCCCTGCCTCAAGCGACACGGCTTCTGCCGGCATGCTCGCTTTTAACGAAGCAATTGACAAATACGATATATCAAAGGGCAACTTTTTTGTATTTGCGGCGCAGATTATTAAAAACCGTGTTATTGATCATCTGCGCGCAGAATCCCGTTATAATAACACAATACCGTTCAGCGCGCTTTCCGGGAAAAACGACAGCGGCGAAGATGTGCCGTTTGATGTTGAGGATACGGGCGCCGCTGTAACGGACTCGGCACTGGAGATTACGCTCCTTAAAGACGAGCTGTCGGAATACGGCATATCTTTTTTCGATTTGCCCGATTTCTCCCCGAAATCGTATAAAACAAAAAGGCATTGTCAGGACGTAATACGCTATATTATATCTTCGCCCGTGCTGATTAATTTTATCAAAGAAAAAAAGGCGCTGCCCATAAAGCTTATTCTCGGCAAAGTAACAGTTCCGGAGAAGGTTTTGGAGCGCCACAGAAAATATATAATTGCCGCCGTCGTTATTCTGGACGGCGATTACGAAAATCTGTCGGGATACTTGAGTTTTGCGAAAGGAGGCGCTGAGGATTGAAGGGGATTGTTACGGATATTAAAGACGCCCGCGCGGTCATACTCAAAAGCGACGGCACCTTTGAAAAGATTAAGAATAAAAACTATATAATAGGCCAGGAAATAAAAAAGGATACGTCCTCTGTCAAAAAGCAATTGCTCATCGCGGCTTGCTTTTTACTTGTATTTACGTTTTATTTCGGCGGTGTTTACGCATACCGTACGCCGGTTGAGTATATATACGTTGATATAAACCCGAGCCTGCGCCTTGATATAAATATGTTTCACAGGGTAATCTCCGTTACGCGCCTTAACACAGACGCCGAAAGCATAAATTCTTTTGACAAAAAGCCCGAGAAATGCGTTGAGGGAATAATAGACGAGTGTATCGAAAAAGGGTATTTAAACGGGGACAATAACGGCATTGAAATCGCCGTTTCGGATAACTTTAAGGAAATAGAAACAAAACTGAATAAGGACTGTGAAAAATACAGTAAATCGGGTTATGACGTAGTCGTTTATTCGGCGGATAAGGAAGACGTTGAGTATGCGAATACTCACGGCGTATCCGTTAACAGGAAGAAAGCCTCAAAGAGAGAGAACGAAAAGAAAGCCGCAGAGAAAGCTACGGTAAATAAAGATAAAAAAACTGCCGCGGATAATACGGAAAATTCAGGAAAAACGCAGGAAAACAGCGCGGCGGAGACGAAAAAACAAAAGGATTATAAGACATCAAACGGCAAGACAGGCGGAGTGGAAGGGAGCGCGGCTTCAAACGGCAAAAAAGCCGGAGCAGATAATACCGCCAAATCAAACGTAAACAAATCGGAAACACCTGAAACCGCTATATCAAACGAAAACATTACGGAAACGCCGGAAACCGCCAAATCAAACGGAAATACGGCAGAAGATGAGAATAAGAAAAGTTCCGCGTCGCACAGCAAAAAGGAAGAAAAAGCTAAGAATAATCAAAGCGGCAGCTCCGCTAAAACTCAAAAAGAAGAAAACAAAGCACAAAATCCAAAAGAGGAAAAGATAAAAGAAAATAAGGAAACGCAAAAGGAAGCGCCGCAAAAGTCCGGAAAAAAAGCGAAAGAAGAAAAAACAAAGGAAAAGGGCGATATGGGCAATAACGGCAAAAAGGATTCCGATAAAGAAAACAAGAAACAAAACGATGAAAGCCAATAGCGTTTTATAATTATTCAACGTAAAACTGCCGCAAGAATTTGCGGCAGTTTTTTGCTATATTGTTATAATTCCGAGGGCACTTAAAACCGAAGACACCAGAATAAGTATTATGCAAACAGGCGCTATGTATTTAATCATTACGGTAAAGAGCTTTTTGCGTTTGAATTTACCTGAAAGCTCTGCCTCGTCTATAAGCGCCTGCGGTTTTATCATGTATCCGGCAAATATACAGATAAGAAATGCTACTATAGGCATTAATACACTATTGCTTATAAAGTCGAAAAACGAAAGTATATCCATGCCGAGAAGCTTTATACCACTCCATATACCGAAGCCCAAAGACGACGGCATGCCGAGCAGTATGCTGCCTATGAAAACAGTAACGCACGTTACTTTTCTGCTCCATTTCAGCTTGTCGATTATTATTGAAACAACAGTTTCCATAAGAGAAATAGACGATGTAAGCGCCGCAAAAAACACGAGTATGAAAAATACCGAGCCGATTATATTGCCGCCCGCCATGCTCCCGAAAACCTTCGGCAGAGTTACGAACATAAGTCCCGGTCCCTGACCGAGAGCAGCTTCATCTCCGCCCGAGAAAACGAATACGGCGGGAATAATCATAAGACCGGCGAGAAATGCTATGCCGGTATCAAATATTTCTATCTGTTTAACAGACGACTCAAGATTTACGTCTTTTTTCATATAAGAGCCGTAAGTTATCATAATTCCCATAGAAAGCGACATTGAGTAAAAAAGCTGTCCCATGGCTGCAAGTACGGTTGTTGCGGAAAATCTGCCCAAATCGGGTGTAATATAATAAAGAACGCCGCGGTAAGCGCCGGGCATAAGCATGGTGTATACGGCTACTACGACCGACAGTATCACCAGTATCGGCATCAATATACTGCTGACTTTTTCTATGCCTTTTTCAACGCCGAAAAGAACAACAAGAGCTGTCAAAGCAAGAAAAAGAAAAAACCATAGGGCGGGTTCCGTGGGCTGTGCTATAAAACTCCCGAAAAAACCGTCAGCCGCAGAAACTTCAGCGCCGCCGCTTAAAAACGCCCATGTGTATTTTAAAAGCCAGCCGCCTATAACGCAGTAATAAGGCAAAATTATAACCGGTACAAGCGATTCAAGGTAACCTAAAAAAGTAAACTTCTTTTTGAGTTTGCCGAACGCGCCTATGGCGCTGAGACCTGTTTTCCTGCCTATGGCAATTTCGGCAGTCATAAGTGCAAAGCCGAACGTAACGGCTAAAATAAGATAAACCAAAAGAAAAATACCGCCGCCGTATTTAGCGGCAAGATAGGGGAACCGCCAAAGATTGCCGAGACCTACGGCAGAACCTGCCGCGGCTAAAACAAAACCTATTTTTCCAGAAAAGGAACCTCTTTCTTTTTCCATACCAACCTCCGGAAAGTATATGTATATATTTTTAAAGTTAAAGCTTCTGAACATCCGATAAGCTTATTATATAAATTATAAGCAGAAACCGACTCCGTTTTGCGGAGCCGGTTATTATGTGCGTTGTTTATTCTATTGCGTTTGACCTGCGGATGAAATGCTCTTATCCACTTGCTCTGCAGGCTCATCTTGGTTTACGTTCTCAAACGAGGTCTGATCGTTATGAGGAATCGGTTCCCATTTAACTTCTGTTGAGCAAAAAGCCTGAACGTCTATTATGAACTGGATCAAAAGGAACAAAGGCCATAAAACCGAGATTAAAACCTTTCTCCACAAGGAAATACCTTTGATTCTCTTGCGCTCTGCTATGAAGACCACAATTGCGCCGAGAAGCGTTATAATATAGAAAACCGACATCGCGCGCAGCCATCTGAACACCAATCCCTTTGAGCCCAGAAAATATGCCCAAAATGCAGGCATATTTAAAAAGAAGTCGGAAACGGGCTTTGCAAAGAACACTTCTTTGTATGTCATACCGTGGTCAAACACGGGTGCAAGCATCATCAAAACAAACTGTACAATCTGTATCGCAAATACAAATAAAGTTGAGGGCAAAACGTTTACCATAATATCGTAAACGGAACCTCTGTTTACTGTTTTTTTGCTGAATATATCGTGTAACAGTTCTTTGATTCTTGTATAGAAAACAATAAGATGTCCTTTTGACCAGCGTAAACGCTGACGCCACATGATACGGAATGACGTAGGCTGTTCGTCATAGAACACGGCGTCATCACATATACGGATAGTGTTTGTTAAAAGAACACGGTCTGCCGTAAACTCCCAATCTTCTGCGAGAGTAACATAGGGCCAGCCGTCTTTTACTATTTTTGAATTAATAAGATATCCCGTTCCCTGAACACGTGTGGCGCATCCCAAAAAAGTACGTCCGCGGCACTCAAGGCGGCATCCGGTTACAAAGTAAAGACCGTAAAGACCTGATATGAGATTTGAACCCCAGTTTTTTGTGTTTCTGAAAGACGTTACAACAGCATTTCTGTCGTAGTAAATAAAAGCGTCGTTCATACGCGAGAAATAGTCTTTATCCAAAACGTTATCCGCATTGAAAATGAAAAAGCCGTCATAGTTTTGCGTTCCGTAATCACGTTCAATACAAGAAAACAAATGCTTAAACGCAAATCCCATTGTATTTTCATCATGATTGGTATACTCATATACCGTAGCGCCAAGCTCGCGTGCCACTTTTGCGGTGTTGTCGGTACAGTTGTGAGCGATAACGAAAATATGAAGCTTATCCTGCGGATAATTGTTTTTTTGCATGCTTTCTATAAGCCCCGAAACAACAGCCTCTTCGTTACGGGCCGGAATAATTAAACCGTACTTAAGCTTTTCTTCGGCCTTCGGGTAGGAAGTTTTAAAAAACAATCCTACAAAGGCAAAAAATAGAAAATGCAAAAAAAGCAATGCCATCACGGCAAATAATATGTTTGTGGAAACAATAACAATATTAGTATATGTCATGGCTGATTCCTTCTGTTTATCTATTAAATATAAGGTAAAAAACAATAGTCTTCAATTAATTCTCAGCTATTATAACATATCTGGTTTGCTATGTCAATTAAATATTTTTTTTAGATAAAAAAAGAGATTTAACCGAAAAGAAAGCTGAGGCGAACAATGTTTTTTTGTGCAAAATGTCGAAAAACACTTCTGTTTCTTCACAAAACATACCGTTTATATAGGCATAATGTCTATAGCGTATTGATTTTAAGAGCCTTTTGGTGTATAATAATATATAATGCTTAAAAAGCAGAAATAAGAGGCAATAAAACGGAGAATATAAATGAAATCGGAAGTAGTTAACGGAGAATTCTATATAGACGGGAGAAAAACAAAATTGCTGTCGGGCGCGGTGCATTATTTCAGAAACATGCCGGATACGTGGGATGATATTTTTGCGAAAATGCGCGCGCTCGGTTTAAATTGTGTTGAAACGTACTGCGCGTGGAATATGCACGAAAAGAAGAAGGGGCAGTTTTGCTTTAAAGGTATGCTTGACGTTTCCGCTTTCATAAGAAAAGCGGGAGAAGCCGGGCTTTATGTTATTGTAAGACCGGGACCTTACATATGCGCGGAATGGGAGTTCGGCGGACTTCCCTGGTGGCTGCAAAACGAAGAAGATATGGAAATCCGGTCTTCAAATTCCGCATATACAAAATGCTATGAAAGCTATCTCAAACGACTGTTTGAAGAAATAAAGCCGCTGCTTTGTACAAACGGCGGCCCCGTTATAATGCTGCAGTGTGAAAACGAATACGGGTATTACGGCAACGATAAGGAGTATTTAAAACATCTTTATGTCTTTTACCGCGAAAACGGAATAGACGTTCCTCTTTTTACGTCCGACGGCGTATCGCAGGAGAATCTTATGGACGGGACAACCGAAGGCTGCTTTCCCACTCTTAATTTCGGGAGCCGCGTATCTGAAAAATTCAAAGCGCACGATAAACTGTTTCCAAACGACCCGAAAATGTGTATGGAGTTGTGGGACGGATGGTTTGACGCGTGGGGCGATGAATTTCACCATACCGCGTCCGCGGAAAGCTATGCCGAAACCGTGCGCGACATGATAAAAAAAGGCAGCCTGAATATATATATGTTTATCGGAGGCACAAACTTCGGATTTACAAACGGGGCGAATCACGACAGCAGCTATGCGCCTGTGGTTACAAGCTATGATTATGACGCGCTGCTGACTGAGTGCGGCGATATAACGCCTAAGTATCTCGCGGTAAGAGAAGTTATAAAAGAAACCTTAGGTACCCCCTTGCCCGAAATCCCCGAAGACAGAGAAAAAAGAGCATACGGCAAGGTTTTATTTAAAGAATATGCGCCGCTGCTTCAAAACCTTAACAATATATCAAAATCCCATTTTTCGGTCACTCCGAAAAACATGGAAAAGTACGGTGAGGGATACGGGTATATAGCGTACTGCACAGAGCTTAAAAGAGATTATAAAGACAGTTTGGTCTCCTTTGAAAGCATTGGTGATCGCGCGCATGTGTTTGTAAACCAAAAGCTTTGCGGAACCTTATATATAAACGATAAAAATAAAGAGGTTAAATTCAGCGCGAAAAGCGGCGATGTTCTGACCGTGCTTTGTGAAAACATGGGCAGGGCGGATTTCGGTTCAAAAATGGCGCGCAAAAAAGGTATTATCGGCAGATGTCTTATAGACGGCAAACTGTATTTCGGATGGAAGGTATATCCTTTGCCGATGGAAGACCTTGAGAATTTGGAGTTTTACAACGGCTGCTCTGAAAAAACGGCTCTGTTTTTAAAAGGCAGTTTTGATGCGGATAAGCCGTGCGACACTTTTTTAAGACTCGATAATTTCAGAAAAGGTTTCGTTATGATAAACGGTTTTAATATCGGAAGGTATTGGGAAATCGGTCCGCAGAAAACCCTGTACGTTCCCGCGTCAATTCTGAAGGAGGGACAAAACGAAATCATAGTGTTTGAATCCGACGGACTCAACGGCACCGCCGAAGCGGAGTTCGTAGCTGTTCCTGATTTGGGGCAAACGGAGATAAAAAAGAAAGAGTGCTTTTTGCTGAGATTTTTTAAAAGTTTTCATATTAAACGGAGAAAATAATGGATAAACAAGAGTTATTCGCCAAAACGCCCGTGCCTCGTGCACTGTTTGTTATGGCGCTGCCGACTGTTATAAGTCAGCTTATAAACCTTATATATAACATGGTTGACGCTTTCTTTATCGGCAGGTGCGGAAACTCATATATGATGGCGGCAACGACCATTACAATTACAATGGTTATGATGACCGTTGCGCTGTCTAACCTTTTCGGCATAGGCGGCGGCAGCCTTATAGCAAGGCTCATGGGGGCGGGAGAGAGTGACAGAGCAAAGAATGTAAGCTCTTTTTCAGTCTGCGGCGCGGCTCTTATAGCATTTTTGTTTTCGCTCCTTATAGGCTTGTTTTTGGATCCTGTTTTAAAATTTCTGGGAGCATCTGCAGATACAATAGACTATGCCCGCAGTTATGCTCTTATAGTAATTGTAATAGGCAGCGTGCCCACAATTCTGGCGCTGACTTTGGCGCATCTTCTGAGAAACACCGGTTATTCCGCTAAGGCGAGCATAGGTCTCAGCGGCGGCGGCATTTTAAATGTGTTTTTAGATCCGCTTTTTATGTTTTATATAATGCCGCGCGGACAGGAGGTAACGGGCGCGGCAATAGCCACTGCGGTTTCAAATGTTTTGGCGTGCGTATATCTTTTATATGCTTACATAAAAGCTTCAAAAGAAGCGCCTTTATCATTAAAGATTAATAATGCCGTGAAAGCAAAAAAAGACGACATAAAGTCTCTCTTTGCGGTGGGCGTGCCGTCCGCTGTGCTGACGGGACTTTTTGACCTTGCCAATATTTGCGTAAACATCCTGGCGGCGGCGCATAACGATCTCGTTCTGGCGGGCATGGGAATTGTAATGAAAATCGAGCGTATCCCGAACGCCGTAAACATAGGCATTTGTCAGGGTATGCTGCCGATTGTAGCGTTTAACTATGCCGCTGAAAACCGGGAGCGTATGAAAGAGACAATCAAAACCGCAAGGAATGTAGGGCTCTTTGTTTCAGTCATCTGCATAGTTCTTTTTGAAGTTTTTGCAAATCCCGCATCGCGCCTGTTCTTGAGTACAACGGCAGGGGACGCGGAAACGGCGCTGAAAACAGTGGCGTATGCCGCGCTGTTTTTAAGGATAAGATGCTTTGCGTCGCCAGTTCAGCTGATAAACTATCACACATCCTTCTGTATGCAGGCAATGGGGCATGGACGTGAAACATTGCTTCACGCTTTTGTGCGAGAGATAGTCTTCTACATTCCGTTTATGTTTCTGCTCGACAGTGCTTTCGGAGAAGTTGGCCTTGCGGCGGCACTGCCTGCGGGCGAAGCTTGCGGCGCACTGTTTGCTCTTTATCTTCTTCAAAAGTGTTTAAAAAAGAGAGAAACAGCTTCGGAATAAATATAGCAGCCCGGGAGGGGAGATTTATATGAAGGTTGGATTCGGCTCGGCCCCAATTACGCCAAGAGGCGGAAAAATAGTAATAGCGGGTCAAATTCCCGTTCGGTACACAGATAAAGTACATGACGGTATTTATGCAACTGCCATGGTAACAGAGAGTGGAGGCGTGCGCACAATTTGGGTTTCGTGCGATATCTGCCACCCTACAAAAAAACTTACGGACGATGTTATAAAAAGCCTTAAAAAAAGCTTGCCCGGTTTTAAAGAGGATGAGCTTATTCTAAGCGCAACGCATTCTACCGCCTGCTTTTATCTTACGGACGACGAGTTTTTAAACTCGGCGTTTGACGTGGACAAAAGCATAATGATGCCTTTTGAAGAAACAAGGAAACAGGTTTGCGACGGTATAACTTCGGCTGTTTTAAAAGCTGTTTCTTGCATGAAAGAAGCTGCGGCGGAATTTGCCGCGGCGGATATTTTGACGGGCTATTGCAGAAGAGTTTTATATAAAGATAATACTGCCCAAATGTACGGCGACGTCAGCCGCGATGATTTTTTAAGAATGGAATACCCCGACGGCGGCGGCGCGCAGATAATCTATTTTTACGGAAAAGATAATCATGACCTTTTGGGGATTTTCACAGCCGTCCCGTGTCCCGCGCAGGCAGACGAAGCGTCCCTGTACATCACTGCGGACTATTGGCATTACGCGAGGGAAATTATAAAAGATACGCTCGGCAAAAATATTCCCGTACTCGGCGTATGCCGCGCCGCAGGAGAACTTTCACCGCACAGGCTGTTAAGTATTGACGCGAAGTACGCTGAAGCCGAATGGGGCTCTAAAGCGGCGGAAAGGGTAGGCAGAAACATAGCTGAAGCAGTTTTGAGTGAAATGAAAAGACCGCTGCGCGCTTTTGAGGGCGATATAAGTCATTTGAGAATAACAAAAGAAATACCGTTTCCCGTAAGAAAACCGTCGCAGAAGGAACTTGACAGCGCGAAAGAATATTTATCTTCAGACCACAGCGAAAGCGCAGATCCAAATGAATGGATAAAAAAAGCGCAGGCGGCACATTCCGTAAAAGCTGCCGCCGCAGAGGATTTTTATAAAGCGAGAGTAAGCGTCTTAAGAATAGGAGAAATGCTTTTCTTTACGGCGCCTGCAGAGCTTTTTTCTGAGTACGCAAAAAGAATTACGGCAAAATTCCCTAAAAACCCCGTCTTTGATGTCCAGCTTACAAACGATACTTTGGGATACCTGCCGACCGCCGAAGCAATTGAGCACGGCGGCTATTCGACCATGATTTTCAGTACGGTAACAACGCCCGAAGGCGGCGAAAAATTTGTAAACGAAATAACCTCTATGCTTAAAGAATTGGTTTAAAAGCGAGGTGCAAATGGCAAATTTTATTACTGTTTTAAGAATTATACTTGCGGCGGCGATTTTATTTCCCGCGCCGCTTACGCCGCTTTTTTATATCTTTTACATTTTGGCGGGGCTGACGGACATCGCGGACGGCACTGCTGCAAGAAAGCTAAATAGCGAAAGCACGTTTGGCGCAAAGCTTGATACTTTGGCAGACCTTGCTTTGTTTTTGGTGTGCTTTATAAAGCTTTGCCCCATGCTTAATATTCCAAAGTGGGTTTATGTTTGTACGGCGGTTATAGTTTTTATAAAAATCATAAATATAGTTTCGGGCTTTGTACTTCAAAAGAAGTTTGTATCCGTTCACAGCTTTATGAATAAAGCTGTGGGAGCAATGCTTTTTTTGCTGCCGCTGACGTTTAAGCTCATTGACATAAAATATTCCGCGCCTTTTGTCTTAACTGCCGCGGCTTACGCGGCAATAGAGGAAGGGCATTTAATAAGAAACGGAAAAAACTAAAAAAACACCGCAAGGTGTTTTTATGCTCTAATGTTGTTCTAATTTTGCCGTGTTATCATAAAACTACGAAAAGGAAAGAGGGTAATTAATATGACTTTACCGATAAAAAGAATATTATGTGTAACGCTTTGCGTGTTGGCTCTTTTGTTTCTTTGCTCTTGCAGCTTAAACGGCGCAGAAGTTGAAAACCTTGAAGCCCCTGAGGCCTCGGGAGAGTTTTCCGTAAGCGTTTTAAACCTCGGCAAGGCGGACGCAATAATTCTTAAAACGCAGAATCACACGGTATTGATAGACACGGGCAACCGAGGCGACGGAAAAAAGATTTTGGAGCAGCTCGAAGCAAAAGGCATTGACGGCGTAGATTATCTTTTCATAACGCATTTTGACGAAGACCATGTTGGCGGCGCGGTAAAGCTTTTAAACAATCTCACGATAGGAGAAGTAGTGGCGCCGAAATATAAAGGCTCTTCAAACGAATACACGAGATACATAAAGGCGCTGTCGGAAAACAGCAAAAAACAGTATACGCTGACTAAAAAGATGTCCTTCATATTAGACGATGTGCTCTTTGAAGTTTATCCGCCGCAGAAAAATTCATACAGCGAGGACGATAACGACTATTCTATAGTAATAAGCGTAACCCACGGCGAAAACACTTTCCTCTTCGCGGGCGACGCGGAGAGCGAAAGACTAGCGGAGCTGCCGAAGCAGATAGAGAATATGCAGCATACGTTTTTGAAAGTTCCGCACCACGGAGTTTTGGAGAAAAACAGTGAAGAGTTTTTCTCTCTGGTAAATCCGGAAGCTGCGGTTATAACATGCAGCGAAGAAGAAATGTGCTCTGATGAGGTTATATCGCTTCTCCAAAACCTCGGCACAAAAGTGTATTTAACAACGGACGGACAGGTAGATTTGGTAAGTGACGGCAAGGAAGTAAAAATAAATCAACAAAATTAAATTTTCTAATTTTCATTTAATTTTGCGAAGTTATAATGAAGTCAAAGAAAGGAGATGGGTATATGGCACAGGAAGTATTCAGCCGCTTTGAACATAAATATCTCTTAGACAGACAAACATACGAAAAAGTAATAGAAATAATGAATGAGCACATGGAAAGTGACCCGTACAATAAGGACGGTAAGCCATATACAATCTCAAACATATATTTTGACACAGAGGAAGACGACCTTATAAGAACGTCTCTTGAAAAGCCCGTTTATAAAGAAAAACTGAGGCTCCGCGGATACGGCGTTCCGGGGATTGATTCAAAGGTTTATTTTGAAATAAAGAAAAAGTATAAAGGACTGGTCAACAAAAGAAGAACGGCACTTACATTGGCGGAAGCATACGACTTTGCGGAAACGGGCGTGGCGCCTTTGCCGAAAGATTATATGAACGCTCAGGTTTTAAAAGAGATTGCGTATTTCTTAAAACTCTATCAGCCGCAGCCTAAAGTATATCTGGCATATGACAGACTGGCGTTTTATGAAAAATGCAATTCCGATCTCCGTATATCGTTTGATACAAATATAAGAACGAGACGGTATAACATAGGCCTTGAAAAAGGCGATTACGGAAAACTGCTTCTGCCGGATGATTTATACATTATGGAGATTAAAACAGCCCTCGCAAAGCCCTTGTGGTTTGCGGATATGCTCTGTGAGCTTGACATAAAACGCAAAAGCTTTTCAAAATACGGTACGGAGTTTAAACAAAGCCTCGCATGCGAAAAAGAAATGGCTATGGCAATATAAAGGGAGGATACATAAATGGATAATTTATTTAACAATATTTTGGTAAACGTTTCAAACGATATAACGCCTCAGTCGGCAATTCTGACAATAGTAATAGCAGCTTTGTTCGGTGCGGTGATAGCTTTCACGTATTACAAAACACAGGATGACGAAGTTTATCAGAAAAGTCTTGCGGTAACGCTTTTGATGCTCCCCGTAATTCTTTCGGTTATTATAATTTTTGTCGGCAGCAATATTGCAAGAGCGTTCAGTCTTGCCGGCACGCTTTCCATTATAAGATTCAGAAGCGCACCGGGAGACCCCAAGGATATTGGCTTTATCTTTTTTGACATAGCTGCGGGACTCGCTTGCGGCGTAGGCCTTTACGGATACGGAATACTTTTTGTTTTGGCGCTTTGCGTAATCATTTTCGCGGTAACAAAATTCGGCTTTTTTGAGAAAAAGAAAACGCGTAAAACCTTAAAAATCACGATCCCGGAGGATTTAAACTATCAGGGCGCTTTTGACGATATTCTTGAAAAGTATACGGAAAAGTATACGCTCACAAAGATTAAAACAACGGATCTCGGCGCTTTGTTTGAGCTTTGCTACAGCGTACTGATGAACGACGGACAAAACGAACAGGAATTTTTAAATGAGCTGAGAGTAAGAAACGGAAACCTTAAAATTACGCTTGCGGTTGCTCCGCAAAGCATAAAATGAAAGGGGTTGAAATTATGAAAAGGTTAAGAACCATACTTATATTATTGCTTTCATTAATATTTCTTTGCTCGTGCACGGCTATAAGCGCGTACACCGAAAACAGTTCGGCTGAACAAACGGATGTAATAAAGGTTTATTTGGACGGCGAAGAAATAGTTTTTGACGTAGCCCCCGAAATTGAGGATGACAGAGTATTGGTTCCGATGCGCGCAGTGTTTGAGGCGTTCGGAGCAAAGGTAAAATGGGACGGTGAAACAAAAACCGTAACTTCAAAGAAAAAATCAAAAACGATTGAGCTGACAATAGACAGTAAAGAAATTAAGAAAAACGATGAAACATATGAGTCGGACGTGGCGCCGAAAATCAAAGACGGCAGAACGCTGATTCCTTTAAGAGCTGTAAGCGAGCTGTTGGGACTTGACGTTTCATGGGACAATGATACAAGGACAGTTAATATTACAAGTGATAAGGAAGAGGACGAGAGCTGGAAGGAAAACACGGGCGCGATAAATCTTGATAATTTAAGCGTTTCGGGCGACGGCTTATCCGCAGACGGAAAAGTTATTACGGTTTCAAAGGGCGGCGACTATACAGTAACGGGAGAAGCCGGTGACGCGCAGATAGTTGTTGATACGGAAGACAAAGTAAAACTGAGACTTTCGGGAATGAGCCTTAAAAATGAGAGTGGCTCCGCGATCTTTATTAAAAACGCGGACAAAGCATATATAACGCTCACGGAAGATACCGAAAACTATCTCGAAGACGCGGCGGTATACGAAGGTGCGGACGAAAAGGAAAAAGGCGCACTGACCGCGCGCGACAGTCTTGAAATTAAAGGCAAAGGCACGCTTTATGTTAAGGGCAATACGGGGCACGGCATTTTCGCTTCGGACAGCTTGGAGATTGAAAACGGAAATATAAAGATTGACGCTGAAAATGACGGCGTTCATGTAAACGACACCTTTAAAATGACGGGCGGCAGCCTTAAAATAGAAGCCGGAGGCGACGGCATTGCTTCTGACGAAATAGTTGATATTTTGGACGGCACCATAGAAATCACAACAACGGGCGACGTACCCGCCGGCACAAACGAAAGAGGCTTCGGCCGGATGCAGACGGCAGAGCAAGAAACAGAGGAAGAAGATTCCGTTTCAAGCAAGGGCATTAAAGCAGGCTGGATGCTTGATATTTCGGGCGGCAGCATAGATATAACTTCAACAGATCACGCAATCCACTGCACATCTGATATAAATATAAGCGGCGGCGATATTAATATTTCGTCCGGCAACAAGGGTATATCCGCACACGAGAATATTACAATCGACGGCGGAAACTTCAATATTCCGAAAGCGACCGAGGGTATTGAAAGCAAAGCTATAATGACAATAAATGACGGAAGCTTCTATATAATAGCAAGCGACGACGGCTTAAACGCAGGCGGCGGAGACGGATTCGGCGGTATGCCGTTCGGCGAAGGTTTTCCGCAGATGCAGGACGGAGAGTTTCCGCAGATGCCGCAGGACGGTCAGTTCCCCGGTATGCAGAACGGAGAATTTCCGCAGAGACAGAGGGGCGGCAGGGGCGATATGACGGTGCCCGATATGACATCGGAAGCTACGCTGCAGGCTGAAAACGGCATGCGCGGCGAGAGAGACCGGGGAACGCCTCCCGAAATGGACGGCGGAAACGGAGAGTTTCAGCAGAGACAAAGAGGAAACGGCCGGGAAATGACGCCTCCGGATATGACATCAGAGGCAACGCCGCAGACCGGAAACGGCATGAGGGGCGGCAGAGATGATATGATGATGCCTCCCGAAGCAAACGGTGAAAACGGCGGAAATCAAAGAATGCCAATGGGCGGCATGGGTTTCGGCGGCAATTCAACGGAGATAAGCACAGAGCATCACATAGAGATAAACGGCGGCACGTTTTATATAAACGCAGTAAATGACGGAATTGACGCAAACGGTTCTCTCGTAATTGAAGGCGGAGACATTGTAATAGAAGGAAGAGCAAATATAACTCCCGGCGAAATGGGTCTTGATACCGATAAGGCGCTTATAATAAGAGGCGGCACGGTGCTTGCTGCGGGCAGTACGATAAGCGAAGCGGGAGCAGAGCAGAATACGGCGGTTATATATTTAAGCGAAGCGGTTGCGGCAGGCTCGGAATTTAAAATAAATGATAAGAGTGGCAACACTGTGGCTTCAATAGATAAAACGCAGAAGCAGTTTTCGCAGATACTCTGTTCATCTTCTGAGCTTCGCGAAGGCGAAGAATATGAAATTACCGTAAACGGTACGGTAACGGATACATTTACCGTTTCAGGAAGCGTTACAACAGTAGGAGAGGTGCAAATGGGCTCGTTTGGTATGGGCAGAGGAGAAATGCGGTAAAATATTTACTTTGTAAACAGTTTATGATAAAATAAAGCTATAAATATCACCGCGCCTTTGGGCGCGGTGATATAGGTAAGGCGGTGGTTTCCATGAGAATTCTCGTTGTAGAAGATGAGGTAAAAATCAATAACGTAATAACAAAAAGACTTCAAAAAGAAGGCTACAGCGTTGACAGCTGTTATGACGGCGAAGAAGCGACGGACTATTTAAACGTTGGCGAGTTTGACGCAGTTATACTTGATATTATGATGCCGAAAAAAGACGGACTCTCGGTGCTGCGCGAAATGCGCGCAAAGGGCAACGATACTCCCGTTTTGCTCCTGACAGCGAAAGACGCCGTGCAAGACAGAGTTGCGGGGCTTGATTCGGGGGCTGAAGATTATCTTGTAAAGCCGTTTGCATTTGAAGAGCTTTTGGCGAGAATACGTGTAATAATCCGCAAATCCGCCGGGAACTCAACAAACACAATAACGGTCGGAGATCTGGTGCTTGATACAAACGCGAAAACCGTTCAAAGAGCCGGGAAAGACATAAGCCTCACGGCGAAAGAATATGACCTTCTTGAATATCTTATGATAAACAAAGGCATCGTGCTCTCGCGTGAGAAAATAGAAAACCACATCTGGAATTTTGACTATTCCGGCGGCACAAACGTTATTGACGTTTATATTCTCTATCTCCGCAAGAAAATTGACGCGCCGTTTCCTAAAAAGCTTATTCATACAGTTAAGGGAAAAGGATATGTTATAAAGGAGGAACAGGATGCGTAAAATGTCCCTCAAGTTAAGGCTGACTCTTTGGTATGTTCTGATAATGCTCATAATCTCTGCGATTGCGCTTGCGGCGATTACGTCTTTCAGCCGTTATATGGTTTTAAGAGACGCACAGGACAGGCTTATGAAAGCCGTTTCGGGAATGGAAATGCAGCTCTGCGCTCCCAAACGTGACAACAAACCCGGAGGTCCGCCGAGAAGGTTTTACGATAACGGCGTTCATACAATAATTCTTGATGAAGATAAAAACGTAATAGAAGGCAACATTCCGTTTTCCATTACTGACGAGCTTGATATTAATGACGGCACCGTCAGAAAAGAGAGCTATGACGGAAACAGCTTCCTGGTATATGACAAAAAGGTTGAAACGGCAAACGGAAACGTATATATAAAAGGCTTTGTTTCGATTGACGAAGGAAACCTGGCAGTAAAATCCATTCTGAGAAATAACATACTTTTAACGGCGCTTTTAATCCTTTTGGCGGCACTCGGCGGATATTTTATTACAAGCCGCGCCCTAAAGCCTGTTGACATTATGTCGAAAACGGCTAACTCAATTATAAAAAGCAAAGATCTTTCGCAAAGAATAAACATAGGCAAATCAAACGATGAGCTCAGTTCCCTTGCGGCAACGCTTGACGAAATGCTCTCCGGGATAGAGGGGGCGTTTCAGCGGGAAAAGCAGTTTACGTCGGACGCGTCGCATGAGCTTCGAACGCCGATAGCCGTTATTTTGTCGGAATGTGAATATATGACAGACTGCGCCGATACGGTTGATGAGCTCAAAGACTCTGCAGAGTCTGTAAAAGAAGAAGCGCAAAAAATGTCAAGACTTGTTTCGGAGCTTCTCTCTATTGCAAGAATGGATAAGGACTCATTAAAGCTTAACTTTGAAGAAACCGATATTTCAGAGCTTGTCTCTTTTGTTTGTGACGAGCAGGAAGAGATAAATACGGACGAAATAAAGCTCATACGCGAGATAAAACCGGGTATACTTGCCGAGGCGGACAAGTTCCTGCTCGCAAGACTGTTTATAAACCTTATATCAAACGCGTATAAATATAACAAAGAAAACGGAGAAATAAAAGTATCGCTTTCGGAAAATGACGGAGACGTCATATTTGCAGTAAGTGATACGGGTATAGGTATAGCGGAGGAAAACCTGCCGAAAATATGGGAACGCCTTTACCAGGTTGATCCGGCACGTTCCGATAATGAAAACGGCGGGATGGGGCTTGGGCTTTCAATGGTAAAATGGATAGCCGAAAAACACAGCGGCAAGGCGGAAGTGCAGAGCGAACTCGGCAAAGGCACAACTTTTACATTTACGTTCCCTGCCCGCAGATAAAAATTTAAACAAAAGGACTTTGCCTGAATATTTTGCAAAAATATTCGGCAAGGTCTTTTTTTGCGTGATTTGCTTTAAAATAAGGGGTTTTGGGACGGGTGAACAGATTTTATAATCTAATTTTGTAAACCTGTTTTTTCCCCTAAACACCACTGATTACAGTTATTAACATTTTGCCGAAAAGCCATTAAAAAACATGTGGAAAATGTGGAAAACTAAGTGTAAAACTCATCAAACAAGCCATTTTGATGTGGATAACTTTTGCGCGGCACATTAAAAAGAACATGCTGATTTTTGCGTTTGGTTTACATAATCATTATACATTTTGTATAAAATATTCAATTTCGACAAAAGTACCGATTTTATGCCAAAGGGAAAGCCTCAGACGGTAAAGAAATAAGATTTTGCATTATAAAATCATGCGGAAAGGAGTTTTAAATATGCATTTATCTTTTAAAAAACTGAGGCAAACTCTTATAGTTTCTTTAATAGGAGAACTTGATCACCACAATGCAGTAACTGTAAGAGAAGAAATTGACAGAAGATATTCATCATCGGGCGCCAGAAATCTTGTTTTCAATCTTGAAAAGCTTCATTTTATGGACAGCTCGGGGCTGGGGATACTTATAGGCAGGTATAAAATTGTATCTGCCATGGGCGGCAAAACGTCAATTGCACTGCCGTCAAGCTATACAAAGCGGCTTATAGTTCTTTCGGGCATTCATAAGATTATTCCGGTTTATCACAGCCTTGATGAAGCTGTCGGAGGTGACAGACCGTGAACACCGCAAAAATAGAATTTTCGTCATGCTCCGAAAACGAGGCTTTCGCGAGGGTTGCAGCCGCTGCATTTGTCGCACCGCTTGATCCTACCGTTGAAGAGCTTTCCGATATTAAAACTGCAGTAAGCGAAGCTGTTACAAATGCTGTAATACACGGTTACGAAGACAGTGTGGGTAAGGTTTTTATGGAGCTTTCAATATCGGGACGCCTTCTTACAATAGAAATAACCGATTACGGACGCGGCATCGCGGATATAAAGAAGGCCATGACTCCCATGTATACCTCAAAGCCTCGTCTAGAACGCAGCGGAATGGGTTTTACGGTCATGGAAAGCTTTATGGATTCGCTTTCGGTAAAATCCGCAGTAGGAAAAGGTACAAGTGTTTTGATGACAAAAAGAATACTATGACAGAGGATTTATTCTGCAGAGCGCAGCAAGGGGATAAAGCTGCGCTTGAAATACTTACGGAGGAAAATATCCGCCTTGTACACAGCGTTGCGCAAAGATTCCGCGGCAGAGGCACGGAGTATGAAGATTTGGTACAGCTCGGCTCCATAGGGCTTATAAACGCCATAAAGCGTTTTGATATATCAAGAGGATATTGTTTTTCAACGTATGCCGTGCCGCTGATAATGGGCGAGATACGAAAGTCTCTGCGCGATGACGGAATAATAAAGGTCAGCCGCCGCCTGAGGGAAAACGCCGTCCGCGCGCATGTTTCCGTAAATAAACTGCGCGCAAAACTCGGCAGAGAGCCGACAATAAATGAGATTTCAAGTGACAGCGGCATACCTTTGGAGGAGCTTGCCCAGTCACTTGAAGCCACACGCGTGCCCGAGTCTTTATATGGGGACGAAGAGGGGGTGTCCGCAATAGATACATTTATTTCGGACAGTTTAAATGAGGATGGGTGTTTAGAGAGGATATCTATACTTAAAGCTCTTTCAAAAATGGAAAAACGCGATAAAATGCTTATAATAAACAGATATTTCAGAGACAAAACACAGGCGGAGACTGCAAAGGAGCTCGGAATCAGCCAGGTTCAGGTGTCAAGATGTGAAAAAAAGCTGCTCGAAACACTCAAAAATGAGCTGAAATAGTTATAAATTTGCCAAAAATACGCTTTTTTTAGGGTTTTTTTAAAAATTTCATTGAATTTTCAGAAAAACCGTAGTATAATAGGCACATTGAAAGATTTTTGAAAAGGGATGAAGATAATGGATTTGCTGAACAGTAATTCTTTAGAAGAAAGATTATCCGAGATAGAAAAACTTTTTAAAGAGACGGAGAAACCCGAAAAGCTCGGATATGTAAATAACCATATACATACGTTTTATTCCTTTTCTCCTTATTCGCCCACAAAGGCGCTGTGGCTTGCGTATACCTCGGGCCTTGAAACCGCGGGTATTATGGACCATGACAGCGTAGGCGGCTGCAGAGAGTTTTTAAAGGCGGGCGAGATAATAGGCATGGCGACGACGATAGGCGCCGAATGCAGAGCTGATTTTTCAAAGACAAGCCTTGCAGGCAAGAGGATAAATAACCCCGATCAAAAGTCTATAGCTTATATGACAATTCATTCAATTCCGCATAAAAATATAGACAAAGTTGCGGACTTTTTCGCGCCGCTTACAAAAGCACGTTGCGAAAGAAATAAAAAAATGACCGAAAAGCTTTCGAGTATTACGGGCATTTCTCTTGATTTTGAACGCGATGTTGTACCGCTTTCAAAGCTTTCGGAGGGCGGCAGCGTAACGGAGCGCCATATCCTTTTCGCTTTGGCTAAAAAGATTTTGGCTGAAAAGAGCGACGTATTGGCATTCCTTTCGGAACTGGGCATTACCCCTTCCGAAAAGGCAAAAGCATTTTTGCAGGATAAAGACAATAAGATAGCGGACTATGACCTTTTAAACGTTTTAAAAGGCAGTCTCGTTGAGCAGTTTTATATTGACGCTACGGACGAATGCGCGGACGTTAAAGACGTTTTGGCGTTTTCAAAAGAAGTGGGCGCTATTGCGGCTTACGCTTATCTCGGCGACGTAGGCGATTCTGTCACGGGCGATAAGAAAACGCAGAAATTCGAAGACGATTATCTTCCCGAGCTTTTTGAAGAAATATCGTCCCTCGGCTTTGACGCCGTTACATATATGCCTTCAAGAAATACTATGGAGCAGCTTTTAAAAGTTAAAGAATTTGCGAAGAAATATAACCTTATGGAAATTTCGGGAGAGGATATAAATTCTCCGAGACAGCAGTTTATCTGTCCGGCAATTAAAAATCCCGTATTTGCAAATCTTTATGACTCTACTTGGGAGCTTATAAGACACGAAAGGCAGGAATAGACTTGAAAAAATACGGTTTTGAAGACCTTCTTAACATAATGGCAAAGCTGAGAAGCGATGAGGGTTGTCCGTGGGACAGAGAGCAGACGCATAAATCCATCCGCGAAAACATGCTTGAAGAAGCGGAGGAAGCGTGCGAAGCTATTGACAGCGGCGAGCCGTATAAGCTCTATGACGAACTCGGGGACGTTTTGCTGCAGGTTGTGTTTCACGCGCAAATTGCAAAAGAAAACGGCGACTTTGATATAGAGGATGTTACAAACTCAATTTGCCGCAAGCTTATAAGACGCCATCCGCATATATTCGGCGAAACGAATGTTTCGGGCAGCGGCGAGGTGCTCTATAACTGGGATCTTATCAAAGAGCAGGAAAAAGAGCTTACAAAACAAGGCGTAAGACTTGATGAGCTTACCGATGACGAAGTCAAAAACATCTGGAAAAATGCCCGCGTTAACTAAAGCTGGTTTTGACAGAGTTTTTGTATATAAACACAATAATAATTTTAAGGAGGATTTTGTACTATGAACAAAGGCAATTTAGTTGCTGCAGTTGCAAAAAAAGCAGACCTTTCAAAGAAAGATGCAGAAGCTGCTGTTGATGCGTTTTTCGCAAGCATTAAAGAAGCTTTAAAGAAAGGCGACAAAGTTGCTGTAATGGGCTTCGGTTCCTTTGAGGTTAAAAAACGTGCCGCAAGAGAAGGTATCAATCCTTTGACAAAGGCAAAAATCAAAATACCCGCAACAAAGGTTCCCGGTTTCAAAGCCGGAAAAGCACTCAAAGACGCTGTAAAATAATTATTAAATACAGCAAAAAGGCAGCCTCAGGGCTGCTTTTTTTATGCCTTGATTTTCGCAAGGGAGGATGATATAATAAAAATGAATAAAAGTGAAGAATAAGTGGTAATCAAAAAGAGGTTTGTTTATGAAAAAAGTATTTATTTTCTTGTTGTTAACATGTTTCCTTGTTTCATTTACTGCTTTTGCGGACGGCGCAAAGCTTGTTGGCTACAAAATAATAATAGAAGGCAAAGAGGAAAGCTCTGTTACGTTTAACATAAATGACCGCACGTATGTGCCGCTTCGCGGCATTTCCGAGCTTTTCGGCATGGAAGTTTTGTGGGATGCGGAGACGGAAAATATAAGCATTAATACATTACCGAAAATTGAAGTTGAAAACAAAATTTCGTGCGATGAATTTTCGGGCGGTATAAATGCTATTGAAGTTTCTTACGGCATTTCTGTTGACGGCGTAAAAGGCAATATAAGTGAAAAAATATATAACATAAACGGCAGAACGTTTGTGCCGCTTCGCGCAATATCGGAGCTTCTGAATAAAAACGTAGATTGGGACGGCAACAACGAAACGGTTTATATTTCGGATTTTTCAAACAGTGTGCTCTATCCGTTTGAAAAAGACGGACTGTACGGTTATATGGATGAAAACGGAAATGTTTTGGTTGCGCCCAAATATGAGTTTTGCACGGATTTTTCCGACGGCGTAGGAATAGCGAGAGATGCGGACGGTTATGAGCGTTATGTATATGCAAACGGCGAAATGTCCGAAAAATACTGTTATCACGCGCTCGGGTTTTATTCGGAAGGCGTTGCCGCAAGATATGTGCGCGACTATAAAGAGGGAGAAAAGCAGCACACTTTTGACGGCATTGAATGCATAGTAAAAGTGTTTGATAAAGAGGGCAACATCGTCATAGATGAAGAATTTGAAGACGTTTACGGCTTTACGGGCGGTATAGCAAGAGTTATAGATTTAAGCGGAAAACCGCGTTATATAAATAAAGCGGGAGAAACTGTAAAAATTTCCGGAATAGCGGAAGTTGAAGATTTGTTTGACTCCGGTTATATAAGTCTCAAATCAGACGGCAAAGAAATGCTTTATGACAACAAAATGAATAAGATTTCCGATGCAGAATATGACTGTATTCTTGATGCCCGTGACGGATTTGTTATCGCCATGAGAAACGGCAAAAAATCGGCATTTGATTTTCAAGGCAATATAGTCATAGACTCTGTTTCATCTTATTTGGGTGAAGGCTTGTTTGCAAAGTTAAAAACCGTAGGAGAGCAAAAGCAAGCTTATGAAATAATAAATGCAAGCGGCGAAATAATAGCCGATGTGAAACTTTTAGACCGTTTAAAATTTCAAAACGGCAGCGCGGTTGTTGTAACGGAAGATAATGATTTTGCTCTTTTAACACCTGACGGAAATCTTAATGTGATTTGCAAAGCTGAGAGCGGCAAAGAGTGGGAAAGAGTAGGAAATCTAATAAGAATTATTGACAAAAACGAATATAACGATGAAGAAGAAAAAGACGAAATTGAATTTCACTATATTGATTTTGACGGTAAAACAGTTCAGCCGAGATAACTTTGATATTTGATAATAGAAAAGGCAGCCTTCGGGCTGCCTTTTTTTGTGTATTGAAATACTCATTTAATCTTTTTGATTTTATCTTTCACCGCTTTTTTAACCGCTTCTATAGACTGCGGAAGAGTTAAATGCGTTGTGTCTATCTCTATCGCGTCATCCGCTTTGCAAAGCGGCGCTATGGCGCGTTCGCTGTCGTTTTTGTCGCGGAATTTCATATCTTTTAAAACCTCGTCAAAAGTTACGTTTTCACCTTTTTGAACGAGCTCCGCAAGTCTTCTGCGCGCTCTTATGGCCACATCGGCAGTTAAAAATATTTTAACCTGTGCGTTAGGCAAAACGTGCGAGCCTATATCCCTGCCGTCCATAACAACGCTCTGCTCGGACGCTATTTTCCTCTGCATCTGCAAAAGCTTTTCGCGCACTTCGGGGATAGTTCCGACATCGGACGCGCCGCGCGAAACTTCCGGTGTTCTTATAAGAGACGAAACGTCCTCGCCGTTTAAATAAACGGTTATTGCGCCGTCCTTTTGGCGAAGGTCTATATCGATATCATCGAGCATGGAGTTTACGCTCTTTGAGCTTTCCGTATCTCCGCCGTGGCTTAAAACGTAATATGCTACGGCGCGAAACATTGCGCCCGTGTCTATATAGAGATAGTGCATCTCTTTTGATATTTCTTTTGAAATTGTGCTTTTGCCTGCGCCGGCAGGACCGTCTATTGCAATATTTATTATTTTCATGGCTAATCTCCTTATATACTAAATAGCTCTGTGACCGAGTGCAACTGCCATTTCATTAAGATGCAGAAGACCTATTCCGAAAAATACACATACGCAGATATGCTCGCCGCTTCTTGCTATGCCTATTTTTCCGCCTACGTTAAGTCCCAATGCTTTATTTGCTATCTGGGATACGGCTTCCTTAGCCGCGCCCGCAACAGCGCCTTCCTCTGCGTGCGTTTCGCCTATAACGCCTTCGCGCTTTGCCGCTACCACCGTTCTTTCTATTATTTTATTAACGGATGAAATAAATTCGCCGCCGAAATTAACAGCCGCCGCCGAAACGCCCTTGTCGCGAAGATCCTGCTTTAAAGCGTTTTCGGTATCAAGATCCTCAGTTAAAGCGAGCTTTACGGCGTCCGCGCAAATCTCTTTACTGCCGTATGTAGTTTTCATATATAAATCAATCCTTTCAGCCTATACTGTTACCTGCTGCGTAACCTGTTGAATATGCGATTTGTAAGTTATAACCGCCCGTGTACGCGGAAACATCTATCATTTCACCTGCGAAATAAAGCCCCTTTATAAGCTTGCTCTCCATCGTTTTGGGGTTTATCTCATCTACGCAGACGCCGCCCTCCGTAACTATTGCTTCCGCAATAGGGCGAAAGCCCGTAAGCTCTATTTTAAAGTTTTTAAGTGTATCTGAGAAGCGGTGCCTCTCTTCTTTGGTTATCTCACAGGATTTTTTTCTTCCGTCAATGCCCGACATTTTTACCGCCGTTTCAAAAAGCGCATGGGGGAGGAGCTTGTCGAGTGAATTTATGAAATCCTTTCTCGAAAACTCAGATAAATCTCTTATCAGCCTTTTGTCAAGCGTTTCAAAATCAAGCGCGGGTTTTAAATCTATTACGGCAAAAAGCCCTTCCGGTTTTTTTATATGGCAGCTCGCGCTTAAGACCACGGGGCCGCTTATCCCGAAATGAGTAAAAAGCATTTCTCCGAAATCTTCGTATACGGTTTTTTGCCCGTCAATTATTTTAAAGCCTATGTTTTTAAGGCTTAATCCCATTAAAGGCCTGCATATCTTTTCATCTGCCGCAAGCGGCACCAGGGAAGGCTTTAAGGGCGTTATTGTATGCCCCAGAAGCTTTGCCATTTTAAGCCCGTCGCCGCGTGAGCCCGTTTGAGGATAGCTTACGCCGCCGGTTGCCAGAATAAGCGCGTCGCAAGGAAATTTTCTGTTTTTGTCATCCGCAATGCCGCAGATCCTGCCGTTTTCGACTACCGGCTTTTTCGCGCGGACATTATAGCACTTAACACCGAGACTTTTAAGATGATTTGAAAACGCCGCGACAACAGAAGGCGCGCTGTCGTTTTCGGGGAAAACGCGATTGCCGCGTTCAACCTTTGTTTTAACGCCTATACTTTCAAAAAAATCTATAGCGTCGTAATTTGAAAACCCGTTTAAAGCGCTGTATAAAAAGCGAGGGTTTTTCGTAATGTTTGCGATAATGTCATCGCCCGCGTTTGTTATATTGCAGCGGCCCTTGCCCGTTATTCGCATCTTTTTGCCGAGCATTTTATTCTGTTCAAGCAGTATTACGCTGTGTCCGCACTGTGCGGCGCGCGAAGCCGCCATCATACCGGCAGGTCCGCCGCCGACTACCGCCACTTTCATTTTCCGCACTCCCTCATAACAAAGACAAGCCTTTCGCTGTCATCATTAGCTTTGTTAAGTGAAAATCCGTCAAAAACGTCTTCGCAGATAAGTCCCGCTTTTTCCGCGTTTTTGAGAATTTCGTCAATAGAATATGCCCTTTGCGTCTGTTCTTCTTCCGAACGCTTGTAAAGATTTCCGTCTTTTTCAAAGAAATTCAGACGCATATCGAGTATATTTCCCTCAAAAGAATTTTCCCAGGTATAAAATATATTATCCTCTTCAAATATAAATGTATTGTTGCCGAGCGTTTCCGAGAGCTTTTTAAAGCTGCTTATATCAAAAATAAAAAGCGCTTTGGGATCTAAATAATTATTTATAAGCGAAAGCATTTTGAAAAGCTCATCCTCTTCGAGGAGATAATTTGCGCAGTCAAGACAACTTACCGCGGCGCCTACCGTGCCGTAAAGCTCAAAATCCGTCATGCTCTGGCAAAGGTAGAGAATATCCCCGTCCTTTTCCTTCGCGCGCATAAGCATTTCTTCCGAAGCGTCAACGCCTATCATGTCATAGCCGCGCTTGTGCAGCATATGCGTAAGCGTGCCCGTGCCGCAGCCGAGGTCAAGCATGAGGTGCGGCTTTTGCCCGTACTTTTCAAATACTTTTTCATAAAAATCGGCTATTTTTTTATAATCAACATCTATCAGTCTGTCATATATGCTTGCAAATCCGCCGTACATTACATTCTCTCCAACACGGTTTTATATCCGCCTTCGCCGCGCCCTTTAAGGAAAGCGGAAACGCGTGAAATTGTTGCGCTGCTGGCGCTTGTTTCTTCCTCAATTTCGTTATAGGCGCAGTTTTCCACAAGCATTTGCGCAACTCTGAAGCGCTGCGCCATAGCGGCAAGCTCCGCCTTTGTGCATAAATCAAACAAAAAGTTTTTTACTTCATCCTCGTTTTGGAGAAGAGTAAAAGCAGTATATAACTGTTTAAGCTGATCGTCTGTTCTGTCGTTTTTCACTTTATCTCAGCACCTTTCTTTTCCGTATTATTATATAGCTTTCGCAAGCTAAAGTCAATACTAAAATTCTTGCTTTAAAAATACTGTAAATATATTGACTCAAAGGTGCACAGGTGATAAAATAATAATATAATATTTTATCAGCAAAGGGGTACGCCTGCAAATGAAAAGAATTCTTGTTTTATTACTTGCCGCGTGTTTTATTCTGACAACCGGCGCTTATGCCGACACCGTAAAAATGTACAGCTTGGACGGCAGAGAAACTTATGTTGACAGTTCCGAGGTTGAATCGTTAAAATCGGTCGGCTGGTATGAGAACTTTGAAGAAGTCACAACTACTATTTTTGCGCCTGACGGCAGAACCGCGCTTATATACAAGGCGGAGCTTGAAAACTATTTGGCGCTTGGCTGGTTTGAAAAGTATGAGGACGTTGCCGTAACCGTTTATGCTCCCGACGGCAGATACGCAAATGTTTACATAGCGGATTTACCGGCGTATAAGGCACAGGGCTGGTACGATAAAATTGAGGATGTAACCGCTACGGTTTACGCGCTTGACGGCAGACAGGCAACAGTATATAAAGCCGAGGTACCTGCCTATAAGTCGGTGGGATGGTATGATAAATATGAAGATGTTGTAATGAAAATATATGCTCCCGGCGGCGTGTCGGCAGTGATTTATAAAGCAGATTGGCCGGCTTATAAAGCGCAGGGCTGGTACGATACGGCTGTGTTTGCAGACCCGTCGCGTCCGATGGTGGCGTTTACTTATGATGACGGACCGAGTCAGTATACATCGTCAATTCTCGATACGCTTTCGGCTAACGGCTGTAGAGCGACATTCTTTGTTGTAGGTCAGAATGCCGCCGTTTATAAATCAACAATAGCGCGCGAAGCGTCGCTCGGAATGGAAATAGGAAACCATACATATTCGCATCCGGATTTAACAAAACAGTCATACGGAAATATTCAGTCCCAGATAAGCAGAACGGATACGGCCGTATATAACGCATGCGGACAATATACGCGCCTTATGCGTCCGCCGTACGGCTCGCAGAATTCCACGGTGCGCTCCGCTGTCGGCAAACCTCTTATTCTCTGGTCTGTTGACACGCGCGACTGGGAAAGCAGAAATGCGGATAAAGTAGTTGCAAATATCTTAAACAACGTAAAAGACGGAGATATTATTCTGATGCATGATTTGTATCCGTCAACAGCCGCAGCAACGGCGCGCATTGTTCCGGAACTCGTAAGGCGTGGTTATCAGATAGTAACGGTAAGCGAGCTTGCACGCTGCAAGGGTGTAAATCTTCAAAGCGGAGGAACCTACAGCGCAATCAGATAATATAAGAAAGCCGCAAATAATTGCGGCTTTTGTTACGGAGGAAAATTACTGAAGGATGTATGTGTGGATGAAAAGGATAGCGGTATTATTACTTGCGGCGTGGATTTTGCTTGCGTTTGCCGCGGGCGCGGATGCTGTTAAGATGTACAGCATGGACGGAAGAGAAATAACTGTTGACGGTTCTGAAGTTGAATCGTATAAAACTGTCGGTTGGTATGAAAATATTGAGGAAGTAACAACATGGATTTTTGCGCTTGACGGAAGATGCGCGCGTATATATAAAGCGGATTTGTGGGATTACCTGAGCCTTGGTTGGTTTGAAAAGTATGAGGATGTAGTTGTAACCGTGTATGCGCCCGACGGCAGATGTGCCAATATTTATAAGGCTGATTTGCCCGCGTATAAAGCGCAGGGATGGTATGACAGATACGAAGATGTAATAACCACCGTTTTTTCAAACGACGGCAGACAGGCTGTTATATATAAGGGACAGCTTCCCGCGTATAAAGCACAGGGCTGGCAAGAAAAATACGAAGATGTAATAATGACGATTTACGCCACCGGCGGCAGAAGCGCAACCATATATAAAGCCGATTGGGCAAAGTATAAAAAACAGGGCTGGTACGACAGACCTTTAAACGCAGACCCGTCAAAGCCGATGGTCGCTTTGACTTTTGATGACGGACCGAGCCTGTATACGCAGTCAATTCTAAACACATTGAGCGCAAACGGCGGCAGGGCAACTTTCTTTGTAGTAGGGGAGTGCGCCTTGACATACCCTTCCGTACTTCAGTGCGAGGAAGCGCTCAAAATGGAGATAGGAAACCATTCATATTCGCACCCTAAGCTTGACGGAATGTCATATAATAATATAAGAATTCAGCTAAACGCCGCGGATAACGCCGTTTATAAAGCCGTAGGTCACTTTACGCACCTTCTGCGTCCGCCAAACGGCGCGAAAAACACAAACGTATGCGCAGCAGCGGGAAAACCAATAATTTTATGGTCCCTCGATACGCACGATTGGGAAACTCAAAACGCGGACATGATTTGCGCGGCTGTTTTAAACAATGTAAAAGACGGAGATATTATTCTTATGCATGACGATTACGAAGCTACGGCCGCGGCTGTGGCGCGCATTGTGCCTGAGCTTCGAAACCGCGGATTTCAGTTAGTTACCGTCAGCGAGCTGGCAAGCTACAGGGGAAAAACACTTGAAAGCGGGGTAGTATACACCGCATTTAGAAAATAAGCCGCATTATTGCGGCTTATTTTTGCATATTTTTTTCAAAATGCAAGATAATAAATAATATGATAGTAGCTGTTGATAAAAAACTTAAAAGTTTAAAAAGTAAACTTGCCGCGTTGGGGTATGACACGGTATACTTCGGAGAATACGAGTATCCTTATGACGCGGCGGTTGTTTGCGGCATTAAAGGAAAACTGACAAACAGCCTTGAAACACATACAAATTACGGCGTATTCTATGTTGACGGTACGGGGAAAAGCGCAAAAGAAGTTTCGGATATCCTTCAAAGAAAGCTCTATTCTCCGCTGTTTTTTTGAATAGCTAAAAAGCCGTCCCGCAGGAAAGCGGGACGGCTTTTTTTTTACACTTCCGTGTGTTTGCTGATTGCGTTCCAGGCAACGAAATTAATTGTATATGAAGAAAAAGCAATAAGGAAAAATACAATCAGGATAATCCACCAGATGGGGAATTTAAGCATAAGAAATATATTTATCAGAATAAGCAGTATTAATACAAGTAAATTTTGCGGCAGATTAATAAACGCAAAAAGCAAAGAGTTTTTAAATACTGTTTTAAGCGGCATGTCAAACGTCACAATAAGCGGAAAAACATAAAAAGACGCCATACTGATTATGATGCCTATCATAGATGTCAAACACAGCATTACAATGTTTGTTGACGAATAAAAGAAAAATGCCGTCAAATATAAATATAAAACCGCAGTCATAATAAAGCCTGCAATTATGGATTGTTTAAAGTTCTTTTTTGTCTGTTCAAAAAAATCGCTTACAAGAAATACCGGTAGTTGTCTTGCATAATTCCGGCATAAATACGTAAGTCCCGCAACCGTCGGTGAAAAGAGCCAAAAAACGATGAAAGGGAACGGTGACATTAATTGCTTCCCTTGTATAACTAAAGACAGATGCTCAATAAAGGAGCTCGTGTCCTGATTATCCATACTTGTAAAAAGCGGTAAAAAGAAAAACAAAAGCAGTGCAAACAGAATAATATTTACACCGAAAAAGAGTAAATTTGTTTTTAATAAAAGTGTTGTTTTCCTGAATAATATAGGGAAGTATTCTCGCTTTTCCGCTTCTTCGCGCGAGATTCCTTTGCCCGGTTTACTGTAGCTATTGAATAAACCCAATGTTTTGCCTCCTTGTATATCTTTAGGCGGTACCGTTTTTATGATTGGTTTGACGCGGGACCTATTGTGTCTCCCGGTTCAAACTCGCGGGTTACGGAAATTGCCTGTTCTATTCTTATATATCCGCGTTTTATTTTCTGATAAAGCATGTCTATTGCGATGCAGGAAAGCTCGTCGAGATGCATTTTAATGCATGAGAGCGTTTTGTCGGAATACGGCATGACGTTTATATCATCCATGCAAATTACAGATATATCTTCCGGCACACGCAGTCCGCATTCTTTGATTCTCTGCATCATTCCTACCGATATATGACTGTATGCGGCAATAATTGCCGTAGGCAAAGAACCGTTTTTAAGCATTTCTTCCATACCGAAATATCCCGCGTCAAGAAAACGCTTGTCACTTATAACGATATGCTTTTTGCGAACATAAATCTCTTTTTTTGCCATGGCGTTTTTAAAGAATTCAAATTCGGCAGTTGCATATTTTTCTCCGATGAATCCTATTTTTGTGTGTCCGAGATTTTGCAAAGTTGTAAGTGCTTCATTTAAAGCCGGGTAAATATCGGCTTTTACACTGTAAACGTTTTTTGCCGCGTTTTCAAAGCTTATCTGAACTATCGGAATATCCGTGTTGTTTTTAATTGTTCCGGCGGGCTCTATTACTATAATTCCGTCCGGTTTTAAATACTTTGTATAATAATCTATAAGGTCATTTTGTCTTGCGGCGGAGAAATTGCTTACGGAAAGCACCATTGTGTCTCCGTTTTCTGTTATTTCCTTTTCAATATTAGTTGCCATTTGTCCGTAATGAAGTCCCAAAATCTCGGGGCATATTACAACAATGAGTTTTTTCGGATATTTGGGTCTGTAGTATTTTTCGTAACAGTTTGTTTCTTTTGCGAGTTCAATTATACGTTCCTTTGTTTCTTTGCTTATTTCATCGCTGTCAGCAAAAGCTTTGGAAACGGTTGATACCGAAACATTTGCAAGCTTGGCAAGTTTAGAGAGATTCATTATGCAAACCCTCCTATAATCAGTATAAATCCATTATAACACGGCTGAATTCAAAATTCAACAATTTACGAAAATTTTTCGTAATCGGGCGAAAAATTTTCGCACGGATTCAATTGACTTTGATTTTTTGCTTATATATAATTTGTATATAAGGAGGCATTTTATCATGCTTGCGATTGTTAATGTTACCATAGTAAAAGAGGATTATCTTATTCCGGACGGCGTGATTCTCGTTGAAAACGGCAGAATATTTGATTTCGGGCGTAAGCTCCGGGTGCCTGAAGGCGCTGAGATAATAGACGGCGGCGGCAATTTTGCGGGTCCCGGTCTTATTGATATACATACTCACGCGGACGGCAAGTATTACTTTTACGAAAATCCCGAAAGCTGTTCCGAAACACTCTTGGATCACGGCGTTACATCGGTTATGCCCGCGCTTTATTATAATATGAACAAAGAACAGTATTTAAAGGCGATTGATGTAATAGACGGCGCCGTTAAAGAGGGAAAATTCGAAAACTTCCTCGGGTATTATATGGAAGGTCCGTATTTGAACCCTAAATTCGGATGCGACAGGGAAAACAATCCCTGGAAGGGCGATATTGACGGAAAAGATTATGAAGAGATTTTAGATAAGGTTACAAATACCGCTAAAGTTTGGTGCCTATCTCCCGAAAGGGAAGGGACATTGGAGTTTGCAAAAAGTGTTAAGGCGAAAATTCCTAACATCGTTTTTTCCGTAGCGCACAGTGAATCAACTCCCGAAAAGATAGAAGAACTAATGCCGTACGGCTTAAAGCTCGGCACGCATCATACAAATGCTACGGGAACTTTAGAAAACTATCCCGAGTGCCGCGGCGTATGTGTTGATGAAACGGTAAACTATCATAACGATATATATGCCGAGCTTATCTGCGACTCAATGGGCATACACGTTCATCCCTATATGCTCCGTTTGGTAAGAAAGATAAAAGGCGATGAGAGAATAATTCTTATTTCGGATGCCTGTGTATTTGACGGCCCTCCTATACCGGGCTGCGAAGAAGCATTTGATATTAATTTTGATGATAACGGCGAGATAGCGGGCTCCAAAATGACGCTTGACATTGCCTGCGGCAACATGATAAAGCACACGGGCTGCTCAGTTTGCGACGCGTTCCGTTTTGCATCCGGAAACCCCGCACGTCTTTTGGGACTTTGCGATATGGGCGCTGTTAAAAAAGGAAATATTGCCAATATCATAATAGTTGATAATTGGTTTAAAGTTAAGAATACCATATTAAAAGGAGAAATTGTAAAATGAAAAACATTATTTTTGACCCCCCGACAGATTTTAATTTTGTACCCGGTGATTATGTTCCTTTTAAGGACAGAGAACTGTGCGAAAAGCTTCGCAAAATAAGCGGAACGGATCTTGAAAAGCATCCTAATCCCGATTTTAAAATCAAGGTTATGATGAATCCGCATCCCGTTTTAATCGCAACGCTTTTTTCAAGAATTAAAGAAGCTTCGGAAAACGGCAGAAAGATTACTCTTATTTTAGGTAACCCCGAACCCGAAACATATATACCGCTTGCACAGCTTATTAATTATTTCAAAGTTGACTGCAGCAAGGTACATATTTTCGCTATGGACGAATGGGCAGACGATCAGGGCAATATAGCTCCCGAAACATACAAAGCGGGTTTTGCACATTCAATGCTTAAATACCTCGTTTACCAGATAGACGAAAAACTCCGTATGCCTCTTGAAAACGTTCATTATCCGACAAACGCAAATATAAACGACTATTCAAAAATGATTACGGATTGCGGCGAAGGCGGCGCTGATATATGCAGCTCTTCACCCGGTTGGACAGGTCACATGGCATTTATCGACCCCGTAAGCGATTTTATAACAGACACCATGGAAGAATACTTAGAGCAGGAAGCAAAAATCGTTACGCTTCATCCCTTAACGGTTGCGCAGAACTCTCTGCACGGCGTATTCGGTCAGTCCGGCTACGTTGCAGACGTTCCCCCGAAGGCTGCTACAATCGGACCTGTTGACGTTAAGAATGCAAGAGAGAGAATAGAAGTTCACGCGCTCTTAACAAACAACACATTCTCTTCATGGCAGAGAATGACATCACGTCTTGTTCTCCACGGCCCCGTAACTCCGCTTGTCCCGAGCTCAATGCTCCAGCTTATGAAGACTCAGGTTTACGTGAGCGAAGAAATCGCGGCTCCGTTCGAGTGCTGGGAAAAAGTGGGATATTAATCTTGCTTATAAAGCTCTTTTGAGTTTTATTTACATACAATCCTTTCATAAACAGAGGATAACACTCTTCTTAAAAATCTTTTGTGTATATAACGGGAGCTGTCACCGATATGTATGACAGCTTCCCGGACACAGAAGACATTAAAACTGTATTCCGTTAAAAAACGGCGGGTGATTAAAATGCTGGAAGTATCGATTATTGACGCTTGCGGCGCGGTACTTAAAAAGTGCGGCGGCAGCGATATAGACATGACATATAACGCAGAATATTCCGAAGGCGATAAGATAGTTATAGCAAAAAAGGATTCGGAATACATCTCGTTGCAGCTTGATGAGTTTTTAAAAGAAAGCATTATATTTTCGGAATCAAGCCAAATAGTATTTGAAATACCGTTCGGAAATCTGAAACACGGTTATGATAAACAAGCGTTTTCAGGAGACAAACACCGTATAAGGGTTTATGAGCCTTCTGATGAGCAAACCTTCGGTTACCGCAATATAGCTCTAAATTCTCACGACAGACGCGGACAGAAAAAGTATTATCCGCACGCATACGCAAATCTCGTTACGCGCGACGAAGTTTGGTTCTTTGAGAGAAACGCGATTGACGGAGTGTGCGACAACACGAGTCACGGCGTATATCCGTACCATTCATGGGCGGGCGGCGCCAGAGAGGATCTTGAATACTATATAGATTTCGGCACAAAAGCCCAAATAGATAAACTCACATTTTATTTGAGGGCGGATTTTCCGCACGATACATATTGGAAGTCTGTTGACGTTGAGTTTGATGACGGGACGAGAGAAACCGCAAACTTTACAAAAACGGCAGACGGACAGGAACTTATTTTAAGTGAAAGCAAAGTAACAAGAAAAATACATTTAACCAATTTCAAACAGGCGGAACTGCCGTTTTCGTGGGCGGCGTTATCGCAGATAGAAGTATACGGCAAGTATATAAAGGAGGATTTAAGTAAAATGGAAGTTAGATGCGCGTCAAACCCGAAAGACGTAAAGTTTTATACAACGGATAGACTCAGAGAAGAATTCCATATTTCAAAACTCTTTACAAAAGATAATATAAGAATGGTTTACAGCCATATAGACAGAATTATAACAGCCGGCATAATGCCCGTTTTCCAGACTTTAAAACTTGAAGCCGGAAAAGAGCTCGCGGCGGACTATTTCCTTGAAAGACGTGAAATGGGCTGCATAAACGTAGGCGGCAAAGGCATTATAACAGTTGACGGCACGGACTACGAAATGAACCCGAGAGACGGTATTTATATAGGCATGGGCAATAAGGACATCACATTTAAAAGCGCGGATGAAAACGATCCCGCAAAATTCTATGTTTCATCCTGCCCCGCACATACGTCTTATCCGATAGTTAAAATAGATATAACAAAAGCTAAAAAAGTTCCCTGCGGCTCGGTGGAAGAGTGCAACAAGCGCGTAATAAATCAGTACATTCACCCCGAGGTTATGAAAAGCTGTCAGCTCGCTATGGGACTTACTCAGCTTGAAACGGGCTCCAACTGGAACACGATGCCCTGCCATACTCATGACAGAAGAATGGAAGTTTATCTCTATCTCGATATGGACGAAAACGACGTTGTATTCCACATGATGGGAGAACCCAACGAAACAAGACATATCATCATGCATAACGAAGAAGCGGTTATATCACCCAGCTGGTCAATCCATTCCGGCGTCGGCACAAAGAACTATTCGTTTATTTGGGCTATGTGCGGCGAAAACCAGGAATTTACCGATATGGATCACATTGAAACACGCGATTTAAGATAAAGGAGATGTGAATATGTTCAGATTAGACGGAAAAGTAGCACTTGTAACAGGCGCGTCATACGGCATAGGTTTTGCAATCGCAAAAGGCTTTGCAAAAGCGGGCGCAACTATTGTGTTTAACGATATCAATGGGGAGCTTGTCGATAAAGGCATTGAAGCTTATAAGGCAGAAGGCATAAAAGCGCACGGCTATGTTTGCGACGTAACCGATGAAGACGCCGTAAACGAGCTCGTTTCAAAAATCGAAAAAGAAGTAGGCGTTATAGATATACTCGTAAATAACGCAGGCATCATAAAGAGAATACCCATGACCGAAATGAAGGCATCGGAATTCAGACAGGTTATAGACGTTGACCTCAATGCACCGTTTATAGTTTCGAAAGCCGTTATCCCTTCAATGATTAAAAAAGGTCACGGCAAAATAATAAACATCTGCTCCATGATGAGTGAACTCGGCCGTGAAACTGTTTCGGCATATGCTGCGGCTAAGGGCGGTCTTAAAATGCTTACAAGAAATATCTGCTCCGAGTACGGTCAGTATAACATTCAGTGTAACGGCATAGGCCCCGGCTACATCGCAACGCCGCAGACGGCACCGCTTCGCGAAATCCAGCCGGACGGCTCAAGACATCCGTTTGACAAGTTCATCTGCGCTAAAACACCCGCGGGCAGATGGCTCGACCCGGATGAACTCGCAGGTCCTGCAGTGTTCCTCGCTTCCGAAGCGTCAAATGCAGTAAACGGTCACATTTTATATGTTGACGGCGGCATACTTGCATACATCGGCAAGCAGCCCTAAATAAAGCTATTTTCATTTTTCATACATCTCTCTATTGTGCAACTGCTAAAAGCGGCTCCCTTTAAGCGCGAGTCGCTGAAAGCATGTGCACCATATAAGAGATAACCGGAAAATTTTTGATAAAAGGATGAGCAATATGGATAAATATATACCTGTTGTTGTTATAAAAGAAATCGGAGAAGTTGATAAAATACTTCCGGCACTCAAAGCAAACGGCATAAACTGTGCCGAGATAACCTTCAGAACATCCTGCGCCGAGGAAGCCATAAAACTTGCTTCGGAAAAATACACCGATATGCTTATCGGCGCCGGAACCGTTATAAACGCGGAGCAGTGCGAAGCCGCACTTAAAGCGGGAGCAAAATTTATAGTATCTCCCGGCCTTTCCGTATCTGTTGCAAAGATATGCAGCGAGAAAAACATTCCTTACTATCCCGGCTGTGTAACACCTACCGAGATAATGCAGGCATTGGAGCTTGGTATTACAACGGTTAAATTTTTTCCCGCAAACGTATACGGAGGACTTAAAGCTTTAAAAGCGCTTTCCGGTCCCTTCCCGCAGGTTAAATTTATTCCGACGGGCGGCGTTGACAGAAGCAACATAGACGAGTTCCTGGCTTTTGACAAGATAGCGGCTATAGGCGGCAGCTTCTTTGTTAAAGAAGCGCTTGAAAAAATGGGGGATAAGTAATATGACAAAAGTAGTTACTTTCGGCGAAATAATGTTAAGGCTTGCGCCTAACGGATACTATAGATTTTTCCAGAACGATCAGATGCAGGCAACCTTCGGCGGCGGCGAGGCAAACGTTGCGGTATCGCTTGCAAACTACGGAATCGACAGCGTATACGTAACAAAGCTTCCGAAGCATGCGATAGGTCAGGCTGCTATAAACAGCTTAAGATATTTCGGAGTTGATACTTCAAAAATAGTCAGAGGCGGCGACAGAGTAGGTATATACTTCCTTGAAAAAGGCGCGTCTCAAAGAGGCTCCGTATGTATATACGACAGAGCACACTCCGCTATTCAGATGGCTTCAAAAGAAGACTTTGATTGGGACAGCATTTTCGAAGGCGCGGATTGGTTCCACTTTACCGGAATTACTCCGGCACTCGGCGAAAACCTCGTAGAAATATGCAGAGAAGCCTGCAAAGCGGCAAAGGCAAAAGGCGTTAAAATCTCCTGCGACTTAAATTACCGTGGCAAGCTCTGGACAAGAGAAGAAGCGCGCCGTGCTATGACAGACCTTTGCCAATACGTAGACGTTTGCATATCAAATGAAGAAGACGCAAAAGATGTTTTCGGCATAGAAGCCGAGGACACTGATATATACGGCGGAAAGCTAAATCACGAAGGCTATAAGAGCGTTGCAAAACAGCTCGCCGACAAATTCGGCTTTGAAAAGGTTGCAATAACGCTTCGCACTTCAATTTCCGCAAGCGACAACGATTGGGCGGGAATGCTCTATGACGGAAGAGATTTCCACTTCTCAAAGTCGTACCACCTGCACATTGTTGATAGGGTAGGCGGCGGTGATTCATTTGGCGGCGGACTTATCTATTCGCTCACATCGGGCAAAAACTCAAAAGAAGCTATCGAGTTTGCCGTTGCGGCATCGGCACTTAAGCACTCCGTAGAGGGCGACTATAACAGAGTCTCGGTCGCTGAAGTAGAAAAGCTCGCCGGCGGCGATGCCAGCGGCAGAGTTCAGAGATAAATATACAAAAAACAAGGCTTGCAGCTGCAAGCCTCGTTTTTGGCGGATTTAATTCCCGTTCTTAAAGGAACGTTATATTATCATACTTATCGTCAAGGTATTCCTCAATTTCAACATCACTTACAACATAGTCAAGCTCAGATACATTGCAGAGCTTATATGCGGAATGCCTGTTTAATTTGTGACTGTCACATAAAAATACTTTTTTTTCAGCGTTTTTAAGCATTGTTTTCCGGGGGACAAGTTCATCGGAAAAACAGTCAAAAAGCTCTCCGCTTTTTGTCAGCGACTGAACGGAAAAGAAACAGTAATCAGCGTGAAGAGAATTGATAAACTCTTCTGTATACGGGCCTACACAGCAGGTGCGGTTTTCGCTGTTTATGTGCCCGCCTATAAGAATTGAATTTATGTTGAACTGCGATAAAGCGGTCATGCCGGTAAGGCTGTTTGTTATAACCGTTATATTCTTTAATGACACAAGGTGCTCAATCATATAGTACGTGCTTGTTGAGCTGTCCAAAAATATAACATCTTCGCTTTTAACCAGAGAAGCTGCTTTTGATGCAACTATTGATTTTTCCTTAGTGTTTAGGTGATAGCGCAAATCAAACGGGATCTGCCTGTTTAAAGAATGCTTTAGTTCCGCACCTCCGTAGCTTCTGGTAATCAGACCGCTTTGCTCAAGTCTTTTAAGGTCACGCCTTATGCTTGAAGGACTTATATGAATTTTATCTGCGAGATAATCAACAGTTGCGTAGCCTGACTTAGTCAGTATTTGCATTATTTCCTGTTCTCTTTCATTGCCGTACATTTTATTTGCTCCTTGCGTTTGCGCATTGTTGCGCAGTTCTAATCAAAAAGCTTAAAAAGTGTCGTTTTTTGCGCCAATATTGCTTTTTGTTGCGTATTTATTATATAATACATAATTGGAAAAGTAAAGGGTTTTTAAAAAATTTGCGGTCAAAATGTACCGAATTTTTCTTGGTATTATGGTAAAACTGTAAATTTGCATAAAAAATCCACGTAATCAAAAACTTTTCCACGTTTTTGAAAATTGTATTAATGTTTCAAAAATGTTAAAATAAAATATGTAAGAAGACATTTCTGTTCTTACGATTATTGGAGGAGTAAAAAATGGCAAAGACAAGTGTAGTAGACTGGAAAACAATTACGGATTTTGTAACAGACGCGTTTGTAGGTTACGGAATTCCGAGAGAGGACGCGGAAATCTGTGCGGACATTCTGCTTGAAGCAGACAAAAGAGGTATTGAGTCTCACGGTGTTAACCGTTTTAAACCCATTTACCTTGACCGTATAAAAGACGGTATTCAAAACCCCGTAACTAATTTTGAAATTGTTAAAGAAACGCCTACCACGGCTGTTATTGACGGACATGACGGCATGGGTCAGGTTATCGGCTATAAGTCGATGAGAATGGCTATCGATAAGGCTAAAGAGTACGGCATGGGCATGGTTGTTGTCCGCAATTCCTGCCACTACGGCATCGCGGGTTATTATCCCGATATGGCGTGTAAGGAAGGCTGCATAGGTATAACGGGCACAAACGCACGTCCCTCTGTAGCTCCTACATTCGGTGTTGAAGGCATGTTCGGCACAAACCCCTTGACAATCGGCATTCCGACAGATGAAGAGTTTAACTTCCTTATCGACTGCGCAACATCAATTACCCAGAATGGTAAGATTGAATATTACGAAAGAATCGGCGAAGACGTACATCCCGGAACGGTTATCGGTCAGGACGGCAGTCCCGTAGAAGGTGACTCCGGCGAAGCGCTCCGCATGATAAGACAAGGCACGGCGGCGCTCACAACGCTCGGAGGCATCGGTGAAGCACTCGGCGGATACAAGGGTTACGGTTACGCTATGGCAATAGAGCTTCTTTCTGCTGTTTTACAGGACGGAAACTACGGCAAAATGCTTGACGGTAAAGATGAAAACGGAAATAAAGCTCCTTATCATCTCGGTCACTTCTTTATAGCAATAGATACAAACCACTTCCTCGGCGAAGACCTTTGCAGAAAGAAAGCCGGCGAAATCATCCGAAAGGTTAGAAATTCCAAGAAAATGCCCGGCGCTGAAAGAATTTATTCTGCGGGAGAGAAAGAGTATCTCATACGCCTTTCAAGGCGCGACGGCGTTCCGATTAACGAATCGGTACAGAAAGAGATCACGGCGGTACGTGACGAGCTTGGTCTTACACAGTATAAGTTCCCGTGGGAAGCTTAAATCTGTAAAAACCTTATTATTTATTGACATTATCGTTTTTTCATACATCTCTCTATTTGCGGCCTTAAGCGGCTCTCATAATAGCGGGAGTCGCTGAAAGAGCTGCATTAACCTGAGATATGAAAAGAGTAGAGATATAAAAACCGGAGGAAAAAATGAGTATAAAACATGTTGGCTCAATGACAGTAGCGGCACATCGCGGTGACAGCTACAATTATTACGAAAATACAATGACCGCATATAAAAAAGCAATTGAATGCGGCTCGGATATGATAGAAACAGATGTACATTTAACGGCAGACGGCGTCCTCGTTTTGATTCACGACCACAAGGTTGACAGAACAACAAACGGCAAGGGGGATGTTGCGGGCTTTACATATGAAGAGCTTAAAAAGCTAAACGCGGGCGATACGGACAATCCCGAAGAAATCCCGCTTTTTGAATCTCTTTTAGAGCTCCTGAAAGATACAGAGATTACACTCAATATTGAAATCAAAGAGTATTTTAGTAAAGAAAACGAGCAAAGATGCGTAAAATGCATCGAAGATGTAATCGCGCTTGTTGAAAAGTATAACATGGGCGACAGAATTCTTTTAAACAGCTTTGACGCATGGGTGCTTGAATATGTTTATAAGAAATACGGCAAGAAATACATGCTTCACGGCTTTTACCCCTATGACATAATGAGCAACGTAAGTTTAAATCCCGATGATTACTTATACTGCGCATGTATCTTTGACGATATGAACAAAGACCTCTACGATTATCTGAGTTCAAAGAATATAGAAACGTGGATCGGCGCGGGAGTTACTCAGGAAGGATTGCTCGGCGTTTGCGCAAAGCTCGGAGCGAAACTCGTTACAACAAACAATCCGAAGGACGCTTTGGAGAAGCTTAAAAGATTGGGGTTAAGATAATGGATAAAGATAAAATAAAAGTAGTTGCGATGGATCTTGACGGCACATTGACGCAGCATAAATCTCAACTTGACGCGGCGCATAAAGAAGCGCTTGATAAGATGTCTGAAAAATATAAGCTTCTTATGGCGGGAGCAGGTCAGGTTATGAGAATTTTCAATCAGCTCGGCCGTTATCCCATTGACATTATCGGAAACTACGGTCTTCAGTACGGCGAATACGTTCCCGAAACAAAGGACATGAAAATGCTCAGAGACGACAGTTTCTCCGTTAATAAAGAAGAAATTGAAAAAAAGGTTACGTTCTTGAGAGAAAAATACGGTTTTACCGATTTTGCCGGAGAGAGCGTTGAATATCATCCGTCGGGTTGTCTTACTTTTCCGATTTTAGGGACAAAGGCTGACCAGGCGGATAAACTGGCGTTTGACCCCGATCGCGTAAAAAGAAGAAAAATATATGACGAGGTTACGGCGCTTTTTGACGATTATTGCGTTTTTGTAGGCGGTTCGTCGTCGTTTGATATGGCGCCGAAGCCCTACAACAAATACCATGCGCTAGATATTTACTGCAAAGAAAAAGGTCTTACGCATGAAAACGTTGTGTATATAGGCGATGATTACGGTCTCGGCGGCAACGATGAATCGGTTTATAAATCCGATTTTCCGTATATTACAATAGACGATTACAGGGATTTCCCCAAAATCGTAGCGGCGCAGTTACTATAAAATTCCGGGGGAGTATTAAATGAGCGAATTACATAAAAAAAGACTGTTCTTACTTGATATGGACGGTACTATTTATCTTGATAACGATCTTTTTGACGGAACAGTCGATTTTTTGAATTATGTTAAAAGCATAAACGGAAAATACGTTTTCCTTACAAATAATTCCTCGAAAAGTGTAGACAAATACATAGACAAGATGGCTTCTTTGGGAATTAAAACAGAAAAGGACGATTTTCTTACATCGACGGATTCGACAATCAGCGTTGTAAAGAAAAGAAATTATAAAAAAATATACGCTTTCGGAACGGCTTCGTTTAAAGAACAGCTTAAAAACGCCGGTCTGCCCGTAACGGACAAACGCGAAGACGGTATCGACTGCCTTTTGATGGGCTTTGATACAGAGCTTACGTTTCAAAAGCTTGAAGATGCATGCATCATATTAAACAGCGGCGTTGACTATGTAGCGACAAACCCTGACCTGGTTTGTCCCACGTGGTACGGATACGTTCCCGACTGCGGTTCGGTTACGATAATGCTTTATAACGCAACGAAGAGAATGCCCGAGGTTATCGGCAAGCCGAAACCGACAATGGCACAAACCGCAATGGAAAAATACGGTTTCACAAAAGAAGAAACAGCGCTTATGGGCGACAGATTATACACAGACATCGCCTGCGGCGTAAACGCAGGCATAACATCAATACTTGTTTTAAGCGGCGAAGCCACTATGGACGACGTTGAAAAGAGCGATGTAAAACCCACACTGATATATAAAAATATAAAAGAAATTTACAATGAGCTGATTGAAGGAGAAATCCGATGAAGAATATAAACGGTTTGTTATGTGAAAAAAAGTGCAGCTGCGGAAAGACGCATAACTGCAATATAAAATATGTTTTCATTGAAGAAAACGCAATTTCAAAAGTAAAAGACATTACAGAAGGGTATAAAAACATTGTACTTGTCGCAGACAACAATACATACGCCGTATGCGGCGACGAAGCTAAAGCGCAAATAGCAGACAAGTGCGAAAACGTCATAGTTTTTGAAACCGAAGGCTTTTTGGTTCCAAACGAAGAAGCGGTTGAAAAGGTCCAGAAAGCAATGAGCGACAAGACTGACCTTCTACTCGGCATAGGATCGGGCGTTATTCAGGACTTATGCAAATATGTAAGCTTTAACGCAGGAATTCCTTATATGATTGTTGCAACGGCGCCTTCGATGGACGGTTACGCATCCGTCGGTGCGGCAATGATAATGAATAATATGAAAATAACATATTCGGCGCACGTTCCCGAAGCTATAATAGCTGACGTAAACGTTATAAAAGACGCGCCTATGGATATGATTAAATCCGGTTACGGAGATATACTCGGCAAGTATTCGTGTCTTAACGACTGGAAGCTTTCAAAAGCGGTAAACGGCGAATACTTCTGTGATTATATATATGATTTAACTTATGAAATGCTTCTTGAAACTAAAGATTTGGGAAAGAGACTTTTAAACAGGGAAAAAGAAGCGGTTAAAACTCTTATGGAGGCTCTTGTGGGAGTCGGCGTTGCAATGGCTTATGCCGGCAACTCAAGACCGGCTTCGGGAAGCGAACACCATTTGTCGCATTTCTTTGAGCTTACCGGCATAATGCGCGGCGAACCGTATTTTATGCACGGCACGGATGTAGCTTTTTCAGCCGTTTATACCGAAAAGCTCCGCGAAGAGTTGTTGAAAATTGAAACTCCTCGCAAAAAGGAAGCGGACGGCAATTGGGAGAACGAAATCAGACGCATTTACGGAAAGGCGGCTGACGGTGTTATAGCCCTTCAAAATAAACTCGGCTGGTATAAAGAAGATAAAACTGATATTTATAAAGAAAAATGGGATGAGATTAAAGCAATTCTCAGTGAATGTCCTTCTTCTAAAGAGCTTACAAACTATCTCGAAAGCATAGAGCTTGATATAAACGAATTTAAAAAGATGTACGGCGAAGACAAAATTAAAGATGCAATCCTGTATGCGAAGGATTTAAAGGACAGATACAGCGTTCTGTGGCTTTTTGCCGGCATAGAGTAAGGTTAAAAACGGATTATTGGTCTTTTATCTCAGCAGAGAAAGGAATGGAGAATGTATGTTAAAACAAAATGGCGCAATAAGAATTCTTAAATCCGGCGTCGTTATTGCTGCGGCAATAAGCATGTGTGCACCTGCTGTTTATGCGGATTATGAAATATCCTACGCCGGCGGCGATAAACCGTTCATCATTACCGGCAAAACAGATATCCCAAAACAAAATCAAACTGTTACACTAAGAGTGAAGGATGAAGACGGCAACACGCTTTATATTAAACAAAACATGACAGACACAGACGGCAGCTACAGCTTTTCTTTTGAACTTGATAAAGACGGTAAAGCAAATGTTTTGGTTTTGGAAGACGACAAAGAAGCGGCCGGTGAAAAACAGATATTTAAGTCAACTCCCGCTGAATTTGCAGCGGTTATTGAGAGGTTAAACTCCAAATCGGAAAGCATTGACAGCGTAATCAGTGATGAATGTGAGCTTCTCGGTGTTGACATGGTGGAATATAAAGATTTAAAAACAAACCGCATCTTTCTGAATTACCTTGAAAATCAGAAGTATGATGATTTCAATGATTTTTTCAATGCTTATGATATATCAAAACTTTTCGTTATGATAAACAGAAGCAAACCTGCTGAGGAGACAGAGAAACTCGGTGATAAACTGATAACTGAGGCAGATTTGGAAGAAAGTAATTCCGGTAATATATACAAGGATATGACCGATGCGGAAAAAGTTAAACTGTATGAGAAGCTTAAGGGAAATAAATACGAAAGCTTTGACGAGTTTTATGACGGTTTGCGCGGAGAAATAATTCTCGAAGAACTGGACAGTGTTACAAATTACAATGAAAAGTATACGGTGTTAACCGAAAATAATGATGTGCTCGGTTTGGATTTGGAGTCCGTTTCAAAGCTCGGCTACAATAAGGAAGCTTTTAAGAAGGATTTAGCAAAAGCGCTGAGAGGAATCGGGAGCATAGATGGCATAAAAAAGAAGTTTGATGAGTTATATGAGGAATACTCAGAGAAAGAGGACAGCGGTAACTCTCACGGCGGCGGTGGAGGCGGCAGCAAATCTTCCGGCGGCGGAGGCGGCACATCTTCGGGAGGCGGTTCCTATCAGGTGAACAATGATATATTACCTGATATAGAGTATCCCGAAAGAGCTTATTTTAAGGATTTAGACGGATATGATTGGGCAAAAGAAGCGATAATAACACTTGCTTCAAAAGGAATTGTGCGCGGCAGAGAAGATTTGATTTTTGTTCCGGGTGATAACATTACACGTGCGGAATTCGTAAAGATTATTACCGAGGCTTTTGAACTGCCTGCAGCAGAAGGCACTGCATCTGAAGATTTCACAGATGTTCCGAAAGACTTCTGGGGTTATGACTACATAATGGCAGCAAGAAAGACAGGGGTAATAAAAGGTATAAGTGATACGGAATTTAACCCAAACGGTTATATAAGCAGACAAGATATGGCGGTAATGTGCCGCCGCATTCTCTCGTCACTAGGAAAAGAGCTTACAGGCGTAAGAGAAGTTAAATTTGCGGATGAAGACGATATTGCATCATATGCAACAGAAAGCGTTACGGAACTCAGCAACGCCGCAATCTTAAACGGTAAAGGCAACGATATGTTTGACCCGTACGGATGTGCCACAAGAGCAGAAGCGGCTCAAATGGTATACGGAATTCTGAAAGCTATAAGTTAGGAGAAAGATTATATGCGTAAGATATTAACAATATTTATTACTGTTGTATTCTTGATACAGGGCTTTTCTGCTTTTAACGTATGCGCGGGGGAAATAATCTTTTCCGATCCGGAGACCGAATACTTTTTAAACACGCTGAGAGGATTGGAAGTATTTTCGCTTTATGAAGACGAAAGAATGTTTTTTAACGACTCGGAGCCCGTTACAAGGGCAGAGGCGGCGCAGGCAATATCCGGTATTATAGGATGTGCCGGGATGGGAGATCCCGGGCGCGTAAGCGGCGTTTTCCTCGATGTGCCGGAGTTTCATCCTGCGGCAGCGGAAATTGACGTAATGCTCAGCCTCGGAATTATGATAGGTATGAATAACGGCAACTTTGAGCCGGACAGCAATATTCAGCTTCAGGCGTTTGCAAAAGCAATGGTTTGTGCGCTCGGTTGGAAATGGAAAGCGGAGTTAAACGGAGGATATCCCCCCGGATATCTGACAACGGCTTATTCAATGGGACTTATGAAGGGCGTTGAAGGAAGTCCCGAAAAACCGCTGACAAGAGCACAGCTTGTAAGAATTTTATATAATTCTCTCGATATTCCTATTTACGAAATAGAAGGACAGTCCGGAACATATAAAACACTTAAAACAGACAAAGATACAAATATTTTGAATCAGTATTCCGATATTTATAAGGAAAAGGCTATCGTAAATTCAAATGCGTTCAGCAGTCTGGTTTCGAGTTTTGAACCCAAAAGCGATAAGGTGCTTATCGGCAATTTGATTCTTGATGTTAACGGCAGAGATCAGATACGGAACTACTTCGGTTACGAAATAGAGTTTTATTACAAGAAAAACGTTGATGATACTTTAAAGCTTATGTACTTTACCCCAACAAGCAACAATTCTGTTGTTACGGTATCTTCCTCAAAGTTTACCGGTTATTCAAACGGTAAAGTATCATACATCTCTGATAAAAACCGCGATGTGTCGGTTAAGGTTTCAAATGACGCCGCAGTGCTTTTAAACGGAGTTTTGATGCAAAGAAGAATTGATGATGCGCTTTCGAAGGGCGTTGGAAGAATTACTCTTATAAGTAATGACGGAGATTCGTCGTCGGATGTTGTTATCATCGAGCGCAGCACATATGATAAGGTAAAATATGTTGACGGTTCGCTTAACTATATTTATTGTACAAACAGTATGATAGATTTGGGCAAAGCAGAAGCTTATTCGATTTCCGATGAAAACGGAAAAGTAATGGAGCTTACGGATATTCTTCCTGATGACGTTTTGGAAATTGTTGCCGATGACGCATCGGAAAATGTAAGAATATATGTTTTGCGAAATCAAAAACGCATGATAATAAGAGAACTTGACAACAGCAACAATTATATTATAACCGAAGAAGGCGAAGAGTATAAAATAGCCGACGGAGCAAATAATACTCAGATAGACCTCGGTATTGCATATGCGGTATGTATAAACAGATACGGTGAGGCCGTATGGTTTACCGAACAGAAAATGTCCGGTTATCAGCTCGGATACCTTATAAAGGTTGCCGAGAGCCGCGAAGCGCTTACAACAGAAGTAGGCTTAACTATCCTGCAGGAAAACGGTGAAACCGAAAGATATAAAGTCGGTGAAAAACTTAAAATCAACGGAAATATGGTAAAGGCTGAAGATGTGAGAGAAACTTTAATAGCTTCAAAGAATGCATTAAACCTTGCGTCTGACGGAAAGGCTTCACAGATAATATACTTTGCAAACGAAGGCGATACGGTAAAAGAGGTTTGCACAGCAGGGAAGGGCGCCGGCGATAACGAGCTTTTATTAAAATGTAACGCGGAAGGCTCCAATCTGTTCTACCGAAATACAGGTTACTTAACAGGTATTTTCGACGGAAAATATGCAATTTCTTCTTTGACAAAGATTTTCAAAGTTCCTTCCGACCAGCAGGAAGAATTGGATGACGATTATTTCGGAACTTGTGATTATACAAACAATACATATACAGACGGCAGCAGCTATTGTGTTGAAACTTATGTAAACGACAAGGATGAAATAGTGCCGGTCGCTGCGATTTGGTACACACTGAGCAGCGGAATTGAAATAAGCGATACGGCGTCGCTGTTCCTTGTGGAATCCGTTAAAACTGTTGCGGACAAGGACGGAGAGCCTATAGTTACTCTGACGGGATGCTACCAGAAAGCAAAGACATCCTTTAATATTAAGGAAGGTGTAGAAGTTCCCGATATAGAAAAAGGAGATATTGTTGTATTCAGTTTGGATTCGGGCAACAAGATCCAGAAAATCAAAAAAGTTTTTGATTGTTCGGACGGAGTATTATACCCTGAATATCAGGGCAGATCGGTTCAGGACAGACGCTGCATCCAGTATTTAAAGGTTTATAATGCGCCGCAAGGCTCAGACTTTATAGAATTTGTTCCCGTTGATTTCAACGACGAAACTCCCGAGCCCGAAGATATTACACTCGTAAGCTTCAGGGCGGTAAAAAGCGGCGGCAGCAACGGAATATCTACGTGCACGGATACAAAACTGTTTGATGCTAAGGAACCGGGTTATATATCAAGTTATATAAACAATCCCGAAGGATGCACGAAAGCAATCGTGAGATCATCTCTCGGATATACAAACGATATTATATTCTTTGTAGACTAAGATTTATATTATATTCAGATCCAAAAAAAATAAATATATATTCATTAACAGGAGGATTAACCATGAAAAAGTTTAAAAAATTGGCAGCATTCGCAGTAGCATCAACGATGCTCGTTTCCTGCTTGGCAGGCTGCGGAGAAAAACAGAAAAAGTTTGAGCTCACAGACGTGTCTGAGGGCGGCACATTAATAGCAACCGAACCCGCAGAGGTTACATTTTTCTACAAGCAGTCGGAAGCTGCTGACGGTCAGTGGAGAATGCTAAACGAAGCAGGAAAACTTACAAATGTTTACGCTATACCGCAGGTTGCAAAAAGCGTAGATTTCGAACAGGAATTCGGTCTCATGATAGGCGACCCCAAGAACATGCCCGACATCGTTGAGACTTATGATCCTACAACACTTTCACAGTACGGCGCACAGGGCGCGTTTGTAAAGCTTAACGAATACTTTGACGAATACGCTCCGAACATCAAAGCGTTCCTGGACGAAAATCCCGATATCAAAAAGAGAATTACGGCTTATGACGGAAATATTTACTATATCCCGTTCATTCCCGGCGGTCATGTAAGCACGGCATGGTTTGTACGTCAGGATTGGCTTGATAAACTCAACTTGTCCGAGCCGACAACAAGAGATGAATTATATAACGTATTAAAAGCGTTCAAAGAAAAGGATCCCAACGGCAACGGTCAGGCTGACGAAATCCCGTTCTTCAGCAGCAGCAAAATCAAATGTCTCTTCCCGCTTTGGGATGCAAATCCGGATTGGTATGTAGAAAACGGCAAGGTTAAATACGGCCCTTATGAACCGGAGTATAAAGATGCTGTTAAAGGCATTGCACAGTGGTATAAAGAAGGCCTTATAGACAGAGAAATCTATACACGTACAGATAACCCGCGTGAAAAAATGTTTGCCGACAACATCGGCGGTGTTACACACGACTGGGTAGGCAGCACGGCAGGCTTTAACACAAACGAAAACGTTCTTAAAAACGCTCCCGACTTCAATATTGCGGCAATGGCACCTCCGGCATCCGAAGCAGGCAAAAAAGGCGTGGAACTTGAGAGCAGACCTATTTCATCAGCTTACGGCTGGGCAATAAACAGCAACAGCGCAAATATCGAAATGATCGTAAGATACTTTGATTTCTGGTTCACAGAAGAAGGCAGACGTCTTATGAACTTCGGTATTGAAGGCGAACATTATGACATGGTAGACGGCAAACCGGTATTTAAGGCAGAGCTTTTGGCACAGTCTGATTTCAAACAGAAATTGGCTCAGGAAGGTGTTCAGATGGACATCGGTTACCGCCAGGATTTCGAATATGAAAAACAGTGGCTTACAGATGACGCCGTAGCGGCAATGGAGCTTTATGAAAACGGCGGATTCATTAAAGAACAGTTCCCGATTTTAACAATGGAATTCACACCCGAAGAAATGGAAGAATACTCAAATCTTAAGACGCAGATAACTACAAGAGTAGATGAAATGCAGCAGAAATGGATTTTAGGTAATTCAGATATCGAAAGTGAATACGACTCATATATTTCCGACCTTGATTCGCTCGGAATGAAGAGATTGTTGGAAATCCAGCAGAGTGCTTATGAAAGATACAACAGCCAAAAATAGGAGATTATCTATGAAACGAAGAATTATAGGGACAATACTTGCGGCGGTATTGCTTTTGGCAAACTACGCCGTATGCATACCTGCCTCGGCAGAGGAAAATGACGTTCCTATTTTGATTTATTCATGTCTTGACTTTGAGGAACAGGAAGCGGGTCAAATACCCTACGGTTTTTACTGGAGTTGGGGAGAGGAAGCCTTTTCCGTAGTAAATGCGGCAGATGATGAAAATCAGAATAATAAAGCTGCGCAGATTACTTATTCAGGGGAAGGCGACATTCCCCGTATGCAGCTCCCGCTTCATTACGCACCGATAGCGGATAACTTTGTGTTCGGATTCCGTTTTAAAAATGAGGATCCCATTTCAATGAAACGCCTTTCGGTGGCAACCGACGCAACTCAGCCAAGAAACACACTCTATCTTGATACAACCGGAACCGCTTTTAATATAATGACTATAAGCGCAGGCGTTCTGCAGGTTGGTACTCAGAAAGTTTCCATAAAGGAAAATGAGTGGTACGAAATTGAGTTTGAAATTAATATGGGAAGCAAACAGATGAACGTTTATTTAAACGATGATAAGTTTGTAAGCAAGGAAGCGCTTCCCAATACCGGTATGGTAAATGTTGCGGGACTTACGTTCTTTGCGCCCGATAAAGCAGCGAGCTGGTGCATAGATGATTTCAGACTCTATATGGGCGACAAAAAGCTCTCTGATGAAGAACTCAGCGAGCAGTGGAGCTATTATGAAAACAGCGATATAATTCCTGAACATAAGTATGAGCTCGGACGTCTTTTCCAGTATGATAAGTTTGTATTTTTAACGCTTTACAATAAATTTGTTGCAAGAATTGACGGCAACAGATTCTATAAGGATAACAAATATCATACGCTCTCTACTCCCATTACGGAAAACGACGGTGTAATTACCGTTCCGGTCCGCGATTTTTCCGAAGTGTTCGGAGCGCAGGTTTTATGGGATGACGGCTTGATAACCGTAATAAACGGCGAAAACACACTGCAGATGAGACTCGGAGACGATCTCTACTACAAAAACGGCAAGCTCGCGAGAATGCTTCGCCCGGTTGTTCTTGAAAACGGTAAATCGGTTGCACAGCTTGAAGTTTTGACGAGCTTTTTCGGAATCTCCTATAAGAGAGTCGGAGAGCTCCTGATGTTCGGAGACGAGCTTAAGTGCCCGTATGATTTGGGCGTTATGGTTGAAAACCAGCGCGGCTACACGATGGAAGGTGAAGTGTTCCAGAGAATAGAGAATTCTCTTATTTACGAACGTCCGTCAAAAGAGCTCGTTCTGGAATCGTTTGAAAACCATAATCCGGAGCACAAGCATCCGAGACTTCTTATAAACGATTTTGACACAATAAAAAACAATCTTGACAGCGACGAAGAGTATAAAAGGCTTGTTAATCAGGTTATTGCAAAAGGCGACGGTTATGTAGAACTGGAACCTGTTGCTTATACTAAAAGCGACGGTTTGCGCGGCGACTTTCAGCAGCCCCTCTCGGACAGAGGTACATATTTATCGTTTGCATATGCGATGACCGGTGACGAAAAATATAAAAACGCAATGTGGGCTAACCTCGCTGCTGTAGCGGAGTTCCCCGATTTGAACCCGAACCACTTCCTCGACGTCGGCGTTAGTGCAAACGGTATTAAATTTGCCGCCGACTGGATGTATGACGGCTGGACGGAAGAACAGAAGGAAACAATTGAAAAAATAATTCTTGAAAAAGTTCTTGCGCCCGCAATAGCAGGTTACCGCAGCCCTATGGGTTCAAACGCAACAGGTTTTGCCTATAACATAGGAAACCAGCCTATAATAATAAACTGCGGTATCGCAGGATGCGCTTTGGCGCTCCTCGATAAGTATCCCGATATATGCTCGGAGGTAATATCCTGCGCTATACGAAGCGTTGAAACGTGTCTCGGCGAGTTCGCTCCCGACGGCGCGTGGACAGAAGGTGTTTCCTATTGGCAGTATACAATGGGTTCGCTCCCGGCGCTCGTAAATATATTCAGAACAGCACTCGGCGATGATTTCGGTCTTTTGAGTACGCCCGGCCTTCACAAATCGGCATACTTCCCGCTTGGTGTTTCGGGCGCGTCGGGTACATTCCCGATGGGCGATGACGCCAGCATAAGCCCGTATCACGCAAGTCTTATGTGGTTTGCGAATGTGTACGGAGACAAGGCGCTTGCAAATATGAGAAAAGCCTCATTAAACGGCGCCGGTATCACGGACGTTCTGAATTGGGTATTCGATTCTGAAGGAGAAAGCGCAACAATAGAAAACGACCATTATTTCAGAAAAATGGAAACCGCTACCATGCGTACCGGATGGAACGCAAGCGATACGGCGGTTATCCTGCACGGCGGTATGAACAATACTAACCACGGTCATATCGATATCGGAACATTCCAGGTCGATATGCTCGGTGAGCGTTGGGCGTGCGAAGTGCCGAAAGAAGAGTATAACATTCTTTATTACGGCTCTTACGTATACGATTCCAAAGCTCCGAAGTCGCCTTACGGCCCCTCGGACTATTACCGCTATAAAGCTGAAGGTCACAACACTGTAATTGCAAATCTAGGCTCCTCAAGAGCAGATCAGGTTCCCGAGGCTTTGGCTGAGATAGTTAAATATTCCTCGAAGAAATCAGGCGCTTATGCGATACTTGATATGACGCAGACGAATCCCCTTTATAAGACTGCTGCACGAGGCGTTAAGCTTGATAAGTATAACAATGAGGTAATTGTTCAGGACGATTTCCGTGCAGTAGAAGAAACTGAGTTCTGGTGGTTCATGCACACGCAGGCGGATATTGAACTGAGCGCCGATAAGAAAACTGCAATACTCAGCAAAAACAACAAGCGTGTTTGGGTATCCATAATTTCAGACGGCGATGAGACATTCCAGGTTATGCCGGCGCAGTCAATGGAAGGATATTATGCTATTCCTCCGCTGCAGGGCGATAACAGCGCATATCAAAAACTTGCGGTTCGCAAGAAAACTGATAGATTCCAATTATCAGTAGCTATAAAACCGCTTTACGGAAACGCAGATAAGCCCGTGGTAATACCTAAGGATCAGTACATGTCTGAATGGCGCTTTGAAGACGTTGATCCGGAAAGACTTGCGTCTGTAACGGTAAACGGCGCAGAATATTCAGAGTTTGATAAGGATGTATTCAACTATACTATAAAAGTTCCCACAGAAAAATCGGCAGTTCCGGATATTTCTGCGGTAGCGGAAAACGCGGATTGTGAGCTTGAATATATTAAAGCAGATAAGGCGCCGGGAACAACAACAGTTCTTCTTAAAAAGGAAGGCGCGGTTGTTTCGAGTTACAACTTTATCATTCAGCCCGTAAACGATACGCGTAAATTCTTAAACGATAAGCAGATTCCGATAATGGATTACAAAGTAACAAGTGAGCCTGAATCCAACAACCCGGCATCGCACCTGTTTGACGCAGACTTTAGTACACGTTTCTCAACAGACGAGCAGGGCGGCTATCTCATTCTGGATTACGGCGAAGTTGTTAACCTTTACGAAGTAAAGATGGCGTTTACAAACGGTGACGCAAGAAGCGATTTGTTCACCTTGGAAGTATCAACTGACGGACAGAATTATACACAGGTTTATGACGGCGGCGGTAACGGACAGACAAAAGATTACCAGAGCTTCATAGTAGGTCCCGTTCAGGCGAGATACTTAAAGGTAAGCTTCCACGGCAACAGCAACGGCAGCGCTTGGGCGAGCGTATCGGAACTTTGTTCCTTCACACAATAGCAGTTAGGCGGTGTAAAAATGAAAAACCGTATTAGTATTATATTGGCTGTATGCATGCTTTTAGCATGCATCAGCCCTGTAATTGCGGATAATGATACAGTTGATTTGGTAACATTCAACAGCCTTGAAGATTTCAGTACATGGAAAAGAAGAAGCTTTGATGTCACCGGTGCTCATAAATCTCAGGAAGCGGTTCGCGTAGGTGAATATTCGCTTAAAATGATTGATTTTGACACTGAACTTTCGTGGTCAACTCCGGTAAATAAGAGTACAGCGGGTATGTCGTACATAAATATGTGGATGTACTGCGACAACCCCAATAATGTAACAATAGATTTCAGACCGACAATAGGCGGTACGACCGTAAATTCCCTATGGAAAATAAAGTTTGACTTTACCGGTTGGAAGTGCTTCAGCTTCCCATTAAACGAATTAAGAGGATACAGCGGCGGTGCCATAACTAAGGTTTGTTTTAGTACAGAAGGTTATGGTTTCGGCGCGAGAGGCACAACGCCTGTAGATTATATTGACAATACCAGGGATAAGCTTCAGGCGGCATATGTTTATCTCAATCATATGTGGCTTTCAAAGGAAGCTCCGGCGGGTTCTGATTTTGGCGTGACCAACATAAAGGACGGCGCAAAGCTTGTAAAGCAGAATTTACCCAAAATTCAGATTGCGGCACCCGGCATTGTTGAAAGCTCGCTGAAAAACGGCAGCGTAACTGTAGAGCCTGAGGTCGCGTTCCACACAGAGATTGACGATGTCTTTCTGAACATCGTTTTTGACGAGGATTTGGATTTTTCGACTGATTATACAGTCTCAATTGACGACGGCTTTTATGACAATAACGGCTTAAGTTTTTCGGAAAAAACAATTTCCTTCCGTACGAGGGGAGAGAGTGAGAATATTCCTCCCGATGTGGAACTCACAAGCCCCGGAAAAGGAGAACGCTTTTTCCCGGATGACACGATAACTCTTAAAGCCAATGCGTCTGACGCGGACGGCAGCGTATCATATGTTGAGTTTTACTGTGACGGCAAGCTGATAGAAGGAAGCCGCACATATTCGGGTACTGATGAGTATTCCTTTGAGTGGACAAATCTTAAGGAAAACTTAAACGGTAATATAATATCCGCAGCAGCGTATGACAACAAGGGCAAAGAGGAGTTTTCCTACGGTGTCAGAATAAAAATAGCTGATTATCACGCACCGGCTGTTACAATGGATAAGCCGGAAAACGGAATGGTGGTTTATAACAGCATTTCCGGCGTTGCACAGCCTGTTTCGATTGATTTGAAGACAACCGCGTCTGATATTGACGGAACAGTTCAGTCTGTAAACTTCTTTCTTGACGGCGAGCTTATATATACAGAAGCGGAAAATGCTACAGCTGCGGCATATACATATACAAACGAGCTTGTTCCCGGCGAACATATTTTCAGTGCCGTTGCGGAGGATGATGACGGTTTAACCGCCGAGGCTGAGACAACTGTTAATGTTATAGACTTAGGCAAACAGTTTCCGCAGCTAAAAATAAAGAGCACGGAAAATGATTATACGGAGAGAAACTGCAGAAAGAAGCTGTCAAGCGGCGTTTGGCAGGTTGACGCAAGGCTTGTTTTAAAAGATAATAAAGAACACAAGCTCATGCTTGTGGGCACAGCAGGCTATGAAGTTCTGACATTTGCGGCTGACGGAAGCTTTAAACGAGCCGGAAAGCCGGTAAACGCGAAAAAGAGTGAGGACGGCATATATGATGTTTCGGTTATTGTTAATGCCGATAAATCCGTTGCACAGTGCGTTGTAAACGGTGAAGCGGTAGTTGACGATATATCTGCTACAGGCTTTGATGACGGAGCTTCACTCACACTCGATAGTGCTGATGAATCTAATGCGTATATAGACACTTGCGCTTTTTACAGGCTCGGTGAAGCTGCAAACCTGTCATACACATCGCTGTTTGACGAAGACGGTAATGAGATTCCGGATATAACGGCAGCAGACACTTATACGGACTCAATTCTTGTTGAACTTGAAGACGGTCTTTCTGAAGAAACACTTGGCGGAAACGTTTCGGTTGTTGATAAATTGACAGGCGAGAAGGTTCCTGTTACGGTTAAGGGAAATAAAACGTATCTTCTCAGTAAGCTTAAATCCGATTACGAATATCTGCTTAAGATAGGCTCGGATATTTCGGATTTGAACGGAAGGGGACTCGGCGGAGATAAAATCTTTGAGCTTAAAACAAAGAAAAACCCGGTAACGGTAAGTTATAATTCACCAATGAATTCACTCGCTTCGGATACAACATCTGTTTACGTTGATGTTTTATTTAAAAACAATACGGATTCTGCTACGAAAAGCGACATTATATGCGTTGTTTACGACGGAAATAAAATGAAGCAGTATATCGTTGAAAACGTAAGCATTCCCGCAAACGGACAGAGAACAAGAACTATGATATTTTCTTTGGAAAATGCCGTAACAGAAAACACTTATGTTGAAGTTTTCGCGGTTGAAAGCGAAGATACGCTTTTGCCCGTAAGTGACACGATATTCAGATTGGTTTACGACAACTGATCTTAGAATATAACAATCTAAACAATACAAAAAAATATTAGAAAGGGCGAGTTAAAATGAAGAAACTATTAGTTGTTCTTTTGGCTCTGTGCATGATTTGCACGTTTGTTCCCGCTATGGCAGAGGGGGAATATGCCGTAAAGGGCATAGCAAACGGCGACAGATTCGTGATTTCAGGGTCTGAAGGATCTACCTGCAACGTATATGTTGTAAACGCAGGCGCTACGGGTTTGACGCCCACTGCACCTACAGGTCTCTCATCGGCAGATTATTATGTTGACGGTCAGCTTATCGGCAGCGTGTCTGCAGAACCTTACTTCTGCGAAGTTCCGATTGAAGAAGGCGAGCATACTTTAAAAGTAGTTGCAAACCCCGAAGAGGGAGAGCCTTTTGATATCGGCACATACAGCTATACTGCAACTGTTATGGCAAACACAAACGAGTCCGTTATAGAAACTTTTGATAACGGCGAAGAAGGCACTGAAGTGGTTTTCGGCAGCAGAAAAGAGCTTGCATCAACAGAAAGCTGCACATACCAGGTGGCTCCCATTACTGACAGCATGGCAATGACATTTTCATACGATGGCGAACACGAAAGCGGCCAAAGCATTATTTACTTAAAAAATATTCCCGTACCCGAAAGCAAAATCTTAACTCTTGATTATGATTTTTATTCCGAAAACTCAAGCGGCAACGCCATTTCTCATCATCTGAGAAACAGCAAAGGCAATGAAGTTGTACCGAGAGCCTCATTCGGTTATCTCACCAGCGGTAAGTATACGAAAGATGTTTGGCATCACATTTCATACATTTTTGATTTTAACAGCCTCACATTCAGAGGTTATCTCGACGGATATGAAATCGAACGCGGAACATTAAATGACTCCGAAAATGCGTATATTCGTTTATACTTAAACCGTTACAGCGTTGGTACGCTTTATATAGACAACTTTAAGTTCTGCGGAAAAGAAGAACCTGCAAATATTGCAGATATAAACTATGAGGTTAAGGGCATTAAAGACGATGACCGTTTCCCGATTTCCGCAATTGAAAGTTCAGCACAGAGAGTTTATGTTGTAGACGAAGGATTTGAAGGCTTAAAGCCCGAAGCTGCTTCCGCAGTTTCATCTGTTGACTTTTATATTGACGATGCACTTAAGGAAAGCACATCCGTAGGTCCTTATTACTATGATGTTCCTCTTGAAAACGGTTACCATACTTTAAAAGTTATAGTACATAAAGTAGACGGAAGCGAAACAGAAGTTGGAACATACAGCTATACGGCAACAGTTATGGCTGATTCAACAGATTCCGTAATTGAGGATTTTGACTCCGGCGTTGAGGGCACTGACGTAACATTCGGCAATCCCTCTCTTGCCGAGGGCGAAACATGCACATACCAAAAAGCTCCCGGAACAAACAGCATGGCAATGGCGTTTGCGTCTACTGCCGAAACAGGCGCAAGCAATTTCGAAACGCACACTGTTGCAGTTCCGGAGGAAAGCAATATCATAACACTTGATTATGATTTCTATTCCGCAAATTCAAGCGGCAACACGATTTCACATCATTTCAGAGACGAACAGAGCTCAGCGGTTGTACCGGGCTATACTTTCGGTACGTTGAAAGCAAGCACATACGATAAAGATACATGGCATCATGTTTCGACTATATTTGACTTTATAAATGGCGAATACAGATGCTATCTTGACGGCTTTGAAATAGAGCGCGGAGCTGTAAATCTCACAGCTAAATATAACGCATTCGTTCGTCTTTACATCAAC
>JAFZQX010000008.1 GCA_017620205.1 Clostridia bacterium
ATTGGAGATAAAATCGGAAGATGATAAATTGATATTTCAATTCAAGGACGAACGAAAACTGGATCCCTCGTTCCATCAAATGCTGTTTGCGTGGGCGAAGCAGACAGAAAAAATCAAAAACGGTGAGATAACAAAAGAGGAATACGACAAGTGGAGATATAACTATCCTGCATATGACAATTCGCAAATATTTAAAGAAATCCCATCACAAGGATTGTCCGATTTGATTACAGATGAATTAAAGAAAAACTAAAAAATTGAGTAAAGGCATTACGGAAAACAAAATCTGTAATGCTTTTTCTTTTGCTCAACAACGCCAATTTAGCAGAAATCATGCTTGGCAAGCGATGCAAACGTATATACATTTGCGAAAAACGGACAATTTCTAACTTTCTTGAAATTGTCCCTTTTGCTTGTTGAGGCTACCGCCCCAAACACTAAAAACGCAGAAATTACTTCTGCGACCTACGCTCCCCAAAGGAGCTTTTTTAAATTTGACATCGTTGTCTCTTTTTCAAAAGTGTTTTAAAATGGAATCATCAAAGTATGAAAGGTTGAGTGCTTTATGAAAAAGATAGCTTACAGAAAAGCGGGAGATTATTATTTGCCGAATTTAAGTTATCCCGAAACAAAACGAACATACGGGAAATACGGAATGATGCGGGAGGAATATTTAAAAAATCATAAGACGGGATTATGGAACAGATTGATACTTCGCGCGGAACTTGTTCCGCACTTAAATGAAATTGACAAAATTGCAAGAGATAGGCTTGAAAGTGTTTTACCGGCTATGATGAAATCGGCGGGCGTAACGGAAGAACTAAAGCAAAAAGATCAGCTAAAATGGGTTGGACTTGCCAATGCCTGCAAAGCACAAGCCGAAGAAATTATCTTAAATGAAATAATATATGACTAAACGAAAACAACTTTGTGCCATCATGGCACAAAGTTGTTTTTGGCTTTATTTAAACTGATAGTATAAGCACTGCAAGGGGCGCAGCTCAAAGAAGAATTCTTTGTTTTTTGGGTTTGGGGCAGTAGCCTCAACAAGCAAAAATGAAAATCATGCACACCTGCGGGATTTGCTTTTTTAGTGCTTTTAGGTCATAAAAGCATAGCTTGCTAAGATTGTTGTAGCATTTGACTTGTATTTTAAAACTTATTGAGACAATCTGTTGACTTTTGTAAACATTTGTAGTAAGATGTAAATATAAAAGTATATTTTCAGAGGTGAGAATATGGCGGAAGAAAGATTAATAATTTCTGCAAAAAAATACGGCGGTGAAAGTGCGGTAGTTTCTGCGCGTCTTCCTATTGAACTGATCAAGCGGTTAGACGATATATGTGACATAACAGGAAGAACGAAAAACGAAGTCATTCAGATGTGTATAGAGTTTGCGGTAGACCGCATTGAAATTGAAAAATAACGGAGGTATTTGTATGTTTAAAGCAGCAGACGTAATTAAATATGAAGGTGACAATTCAACCTTTGTGTGGAAGCACGATTGCGAGGATTTTAACACAACATCACAGTTAATCGTCCATGAATCTCAAGAGGCTGTGTTCTTTGCAAACGGTCAGGCACTGGATTTGTTTGAAGCGGGAAGATATACGCTGACTACACAAAACATTCCGCTTTTGAGAAATGTTATAAATATCCCCACCGGAGGAAAAACTCCGTTTCACTGTGAGGTGTATTTTATAAACAAAACGCACCAAATGGCTATCAAATGGGGCACGGACAGTCAGGTGCAGTATATGGAACCAAAGTATCATTTTCCTTTGCAAATCGGATTGTCCGGAGAAATGATTTTATCCGTTGATGATTCGAGAAAACTTCTTGTCTATATAGTAGGCACAGAACAGAAACTGACACAAGCGGCATTAGTTCAAAAGTTCCGTGCGCTGCTAATGTCAAAAATCAAACCATACATCGGAAAAACTATGCAGGAGGCGCCATATTCGATATTTGAAACCGATTCGCACATGGATGAACTGTCGGCGGATTTACATAAAATGCTTATTCCTGATTTCAAGACGTACGGTCTTGTGCTTGAAAACTTCTTTGTAACCAATATTGCAAAACCGGACGGAGAACCGGCATACGAAAAATATAAGGACTTACATATTCGCCGGTATTCGGATGTTGCCGAAGCAAAGCTTAAACAGCAGGTAAGCGTAATAGATGAGGAAACGGAAAAGAAACGGAGAATTATAGAGGCTGAAGGAATTGCGGAAAAAAGAAAAATCGAAGGTTATACCTACGCTCAGGAGAGAGGCTTTGATGTTGCAGAAAAGGTTGCGGAAAACGAAGGCGTTGGTAACTTTTCAAGTCTCGGCATCGGTCTTGGAATGATGGGCGGAGTTGCAGGAACTGTCGGAGGTATGACGGGAGAAGCAATTAAAAATGCAGAAGGTCATGACAGTATGGATATTTTCAAACAAAGATTAGAAAAGCTGATGCTTATGAAGGAAATGGGCGCCCTATCGGAAGAAGAGTTTAACGAGCAAAAAAAGAAACTGTTAGAAAGTATTTAATTTAGGAGGGAATATTTTATGGGATTTACTAGAAACAAAGCCTGGAGTATTGTTATAGCGCTGATAGCACTTATTCTTTTGAACGTTGTTGCGTTTATTCTTCCGGTTTACCACGGAATACATTTTTGGATGGGATACAGTTTTGCGGTTTTTGCAAACATTGTATTGGTTGTAACAGCTGTTGTTACGCTTAACAAACCAAATATAAGTAAAACATTTTTGGGTCTTCCCGCACTTAGTGTTGTGTGGATATATTTTGCTATTCAAACGGGTTTGTCAATATGGCAAATGACAAGCTTTGATTTTCCGTATTTTGCGGGAGTGATTATTAATTCAGCTTTAGCCGCATTTGTTATTATTACGCTTATTTTAACAAATATGGGTGTAAAAGAAATCGAAAAAGTCGATGAAAAAACAGCCGAAAAAGTATTCTATATTAAAAACTTAAAGACCGATATTGAACTGACAGAAACCGATAATCCTGATGTTTCGGCAAAACTGAAGGACTTGAAAGATACAGTCAGATTCAGTGATCCCATGAGCCATTCACAGCTTACACCTCTGGAAAACAAAATCACGAATAAGTTTAACATTCTCAAAGAAAACATTGATAATCCAAGCATAGCTTTAACACTTTGCGATGAAATGCAGAAACTTCTCTCGGAAAGAAATAAAAAGTGCAGATTACTAAAAGGCGTGCCCGAACCCGCAGCGGAAAAAGATAATTCAGGTATTAACATATTATCTGCCGCGCTTGCCGTGCTTGGTTTTGCGGCTATATTCATATTTTTACTGACATTTATAATTATTCCTAACGGCAAATATAATGCCGCAAACGCTTTATATCAAAACGAAAAATACGAAGAAGCGCTGTTTGCGTTTGAAAACCTCGGCAACTATAAGGACAGTAAAGCTAAGGTTGACTTAATTAAAGAAAAACTATATGAAGATAAATATATACAGGCAGAAAATTGCTATAAAACCCAAGATTATGTTGAGGCAATGCGCTTATACAGCGAGCTCGGGGATTATAAAGATTCCAAAGATCGGATTGAACAAATTTACAATAAATTTGCCGGGGGCGGAGAAGTATATTTCGGCGTTTATGAAGGAGCTCCCGTTGCGTGGAAAATCTTAAAAACCGAAGAAAGCAGAATGCTTTTGATAACACAAGATCCTGTAGAAACGTTAGCTTTCAATGATGAGCTAAAAAACATCGCTTATGAAACCTCTACTGTAAGAAACTGGTTGAATGATGATTTTCTGTCCGAATTTTCCGATGACCAACGCAGCAGAATAATAAAAAGCGATGACGGATTAAATGACGATATATTCCTTTTAACAGAAGAACAATATAATGAGTATTCGGAGAATTTAGATTTAACAACATATAACGATTGGTGGCTCAGAACAAAAACCGATGCCGGAATGATGTATGTTTACGGAGAAAGCGGCGATGTTGATACATACGGAGAAAGTGTTGTCAGAAACATGGGCGTCCGTCCGTGTGTATGGATTAGCTTAAGAAAGAAATAAGCGGAGGCATAATATGGTATTCAAATGTAAAATCTGCGGCGGCAGTTTAGATGTACATATCGGAGAAAGAACGGCGGTATGCGAATACTGCGGCGTGGAGCAGACA
>JAFZQX010000029.1 GCA_017620205.1 Clostridia bacterium
TAGTATATGGCAGAGTTCCCGATGATATTTTTAAAGAATACCGCGATTTGGGAATTCAGATTATTCCTTTTGAAAGTGAGATTTCGAAATCCAAAAGGCAGGTGACTGCTTAATGGGTGGAAGCGCTAAAGGTGATTTCGGAAACACAAGGGGAAGTCGTGCAAATTCAAAAATTCACCCCGGCAGACAAAATAAGCACATTGAAGGTACGAGTAACTACAAACGGCAAAAAGCCAATGGAAAAAAGCCAAGTATTTTGACGGATAATCCAAATAAAATGCTGCTAGAAGGTGCCGGAAAAGGAACAAATTACGGTAATAAGGAAGTAATTGATTATGGCAGAGTTGTTGGTAAATTTTATGACACAAAATCCAATCAATATTATGATACAACACGAGCCACAATTCACTATGATACCAAAGGCAATGCCCATATTGTTCCTGCAGCTCCAAGAGGGTTTAAAAGATAAATATTATAGGAGATGATACTATGAATGAGCAAGAATATTTGAAAATGTTATATGTCATAGATGATTATTATGAAGGTGAACCGATTATAATTCAATGGAGTAATGGTTTGAAAGTAAAATGTAAGTCAACATCCGGTATTTTTGAGAACGATGCTGAACCGGAAGATGATGACTATGTCGGCGAATATTCCATAGGAGTCAGCGAAGTGGAAATCTTAAAAAACGGAAATGATAATTTAGTAAAAATATGTGATAATTCCATTGAAATTTGTATATGGAATATTCCAGAAAAAATAACAAAAGAGGACGGCTCAGTATTGTGGGAAAGAAAAGAATAAAACCGTTTCAGTCGGCACACACGGTTGTATCAAAAGCAATATTGACAGAAACTTCTTCAAAAACGGTCTTGCGGAATTGGTCAGACGTCTAAAGCCTAAAACTATTATAGTATATGGCAGAGTTCCCGATGATATTTTTAAAGAATACCGCGATTTGGGAATTCAGATTATTCCTTTTGAAAGTGAGATTTCGAAATCCAAAAGGCAGGTGACTGCTTAATGGGTGGAGGAATGGGCGGTAATTTTGGAAATACAAACGGTAAAAAACACGAATATAAGAATATAATTTCACATTTACCTAAAAATCCAAAGAACCTGCTTAAAAACGGGTGGATAAACACAACTCCTAACGAAATGTCGAAAAAAACATCGTCACAGTTATTTACAAATAAAAACAGTGGTATCAAAATACGTTTCGATAAAGGACAAAGGGGATTAGGCGGATATGGTGGCAAAGACCATTATCATATTCTTAATCCGAATTCAACAGGTAAACACGACTATTATTTAGACATAAACGGCAACCCTGTTCCTAAGAATTCCAAGTCATCTCATATAGTACCATAGGTTTGGAGGTAATAAAATGACAATATCTGAATTTATAAAAAAATATAATTTACACGATAGCCTAATAGAATCAATTGATTATGATAAAAACAACTGCACGGTAAGAATAAATATAGATTTTTGTTATTGGCAGCAAGAATACTATACTGATGACATGCAAGAAACAGGAGAGATTCAAATTATATTCAGCAAAGTATCGAAATTTGATTGTGTCCCGGTTGAAATTAATTGTGATGGGATTATTGATGTTCGCCAAACAGAAGATAACGAAATGTATTTAGAGTTTTTAAATGATAAAACAGAAGAATGTCATAGTTTAACTATTGCCGCTGAATCAGTTAGTGTTTCAAGTATACAAGAACCAACAAAAGGCGATATTTCATCCTTGAAATAATATAAAGTTACAAATCACAGCAGAACCGTGTTGAACCCCAAAATCACGCGATTCCTCATGAACATACTATTCATTGGGGTAAAGAGGGAAAACCAACATTTAATAGAAGCAAGTAAAACTAAGGGGGTTTTTATCAATGAAATATGATAACAATTTTTTTGACGAACAAGATTTAATACAAGCATTAGAAAGAGGTTGTGATGTGGAATTTCTTTACAAAGATAAAAAATATTCTATTACTCATTTTAACAACGGAAAAATAATTATCGGAGAATTCTACAATTCAGACAGTGTAAAAATATATGATAACGCAAAGCAAGCAATGAAATATAAAATTGGAGATAAAACAATAAAAGATATAATTGTGGAAATGAAAATCATTGATAGGTCTTTTTAATATGAGATTACAAATTGAAACCCATGAAAAGAAAGAAAAAAAGGAACAACCGAATATGAATACCGACGATTGGCGCTTGACAAATCAAATGAATTATTTGTTTCAGAAAAAACTAATTAAAAAACAATACAAACCGTTTCGTGAAAGCTGGGAACATGATCACTGCGAATTTTGCGGATGCCGCATAGATACGTCCGTGCCATTTGCTTATGCAACAGAAGATAATTATCATTGGATATGCGGGGATTGCTATGACGATTTTAAGGAAATGTTTAAGTGGACAACAGTTGATGAAACAAAATCTAAAGAATAGAAATATGCCAAATTAATGACAACTAATAAAATAGAAAACAACTTTGTGCCATGATGGCACAAAGTTGTTTTCATTGATATATCGCGAGGTTAGAATTCTCCCATCTCTTGTGCCCGCATTTTGGTGGACTTTGCCTGCAAATCTTGCGACCCCATAAGAAAGGAATATGTTTATGAATACAACATTTAATACAAACACATTAAAAAACGGATTCACGGTTAAAAGCCTCAGAAACGAACATTTGCACAGTGTTAATGTGGGCATATACATAAAAAAGGAGCCTGAAAATGTATGCGGAATTGCACACATGACTGAGCATATGTTTTTTAGACGTCTGTCGGACATTCCGCAAAGCAGGCTATATTTTGAAACAGATACAATATGAGCCACTCTTAAAGCGGCTACATATTCCGATTTTATAGTATTTGATATTACATCATCACCAACCAAAGTTGTTCCCGCCCTCAATCTGATTCTAAAAATATTTGACAATTTTGAGTGGTCAACGGAGGAAATTGCGGCTGAAAAAGAAGTTGTAAAAAGGCAAATAGAAGAAAAGTATAATTCCTTATATAATAAGGCTGATATGCGCTTTTATCAAGGAACACCCAAAGGAAGTGCTTTAATGGGAAAGCTATCCGATATTCAGAAAATGAGTGCAAAGCGTATTAATGATTATAAAAAGAGTTGCTTTATTCCCGATAATTGCTGTGTTGTTATTACAGGAAATTTCAGTCAAAATGATTTAAACTACTGTATGGAAAAGCTTTCAAAAGTGCCGCCATACGGAAAGCACACAACACAAGAATTATATATTAAAAACTTTTCCGTGCGTTCTAGTGAAGACGACAAAATATATTGTGGTTGTGATACTTTTTCAGATGTAAGCATTTCTTTTGATGTAGATGAAAAAAAAGTTAACCGTTATGCCGCCGAAATTCTATGCAGTATTTTTGGATATGGTGTCACGTCCAAATTATCCCTTCTTTTAAGAGATCAAATGGGGCTTATCAGCGAAATAGATGCCAATACAGAATTTTCAAGCTATTCGGGAAGGATGGTTTTTGAATTTGAAGTCAGCAATTCAAAGCTTATCGATAGTTTAAACGCAGCGTTTGATGTTTTATCAAACGCAAAAAATGAGCTGACAAAGGTCGATATTGATTCAAATATACTATTCTATACAGAGAACCAATACAGACTTTTGGATGATGCCCGTGAACTTAATTTTCTTATAGGCTGGCGCAGCTTTATAGAGAATGAGAATTTGACTTCCGTTGATGATTTGGTTGAAAGGTATTCAAGCATTTCATTAACTGATTTAAAGCGTGCGGCAAAGCAAATATTCAGTCCTGACAACTTAGTTTTAACCATGACAAATAACAACAGAAAATTAAACAAAAGTAAACTTGTAGAAACTATTAATTCTTGCAGGAGCAGATTGGAACGATTGCTACACGGCTAATAGCACAATGGAACAAAAATCACTAAACACAAGGGGCGGTTTGAGGTAAAACTCAAGCTGCCCTTTGTCATTCCGGTTTTTTTATTTACATTTTTTTCGTTTAAAAAATCTTGGCTTCAATTTGTAAATTTGCAGAGGGTAAATCACAGATATTTTGACCATTGTTTGTCAGTACGAGAATGCTGTATTCTGTATTTTAGAGAAAAACATTGCTTTTCTCTTAAACTAATTATATAATAGGAGATGAAAAAATGTATTATTCCGAGAATATGAAAGATACAGACAAAACCGATACACAAGCTTTGAATATTTTAAAAAAGCTTGGAATTAATTCGACGCCAAATGGGGCGCCCGGTAATCCCGGCGGGCTTTTGTCACAGGGTATTCAGACTAACGGGAAAAACAGCACATATTCTGTTGCTAAAAATTTGAGTGCACCAAACGATGATATCAAAGCCCTGCAGCATTCGCTTAATGTGCTTGAGTTCACTGACCGTGACGGCAAAAAACTTGATGAAAACGGCATTTGGGGCCCTAAAACAGAATGGGCATGGAACACCATGCAAGGAAAAAACAGAGATTCCTTTATGGAAACAGATGATATATACCATCCTTCGGAAAAAGAACAAAACGACAGCAAAAACCTCGCTTCTTCTGTATATGATACCGACAAAGCAGAAAATGTGTTGTTTTTTGATAAAACAAAGGAAAATATATCTTCTTGGGCTAATAAAGAAAAAGCAAAAGCAGGCTTGGCTGCAACTGCTTATGACCAATACAAATGGATGATTGGCGCTTCTTTGTCTAATCCCACCTACGCATCGCTAATTGGAGCAAGAATAAATCATTCAATAAACAGCGTTGAGAAATATAAAGACTCTATAAACAAGATTGGGAAGGCATATAATGTACGGCCTGATATAATGGCAGGTATTATTTTTAAAGAGCAATTAACACAATCAATACCGGATAATTTATCAATATTGGATGCAGAATTCTTGAATATAAGCGATAAGCATTCTGTAGGATTGGCGGCAATTACGCCAACATTGGCACGGGATGCGTGGCAATATGTCCATACAGGCGTTTACGAATCATTTGTAAAAGGAAAGGACGATGCTGAATTAGCACGAATGCTAACTGACCCTGATTTTAATCTTCAAACTTTGGCTGCCGGACTAAGATATATTGCTCAGAAGATTTGTGAAATACCCTATGAACAAATGAATTATTTAACAGACGAACAATGGAAATCAATTCTTAACCATTACAATAACGCCAACAATTATAACGAAAAGGTAATGGAATATATTCCTTATATTAATGAATTATTAAAATAACATTTTGAAGGAGGGCGAAAATGAAAAAATACATGGTTTTATTAGTTTTATCCTTGTCTTTTTTTCTCAATGCCTGCAGTCCCCAAAAACCAACCGAGCAAATTGACAAAAACATTAAAATATCTACAATAAGACAAGCCTATGCTTATGCTGATAACTATGCAAAAAGAAATTTAGGCGACAAATACGTACTGTATAGAATAGAAGGCAAACACGACAAAGACTTTAAAGGCGAAATTAAATTTATATATACTAAAAGAGTAAAGCATTCCCCGGACGGCTATTTTGTAATAGTTGATACTGTCAATAACGAGATAACATATGACTATTGGCCGGATGCCCACAGCGTGTATGTAGGAAATCCGCATATACAAATAGAGAACTGGGATTTTAACCTTGAAACGGCGCTGACAGAGGCTTCGGAATTGGGGATTGATTATGACGAGATTCGATGGGATACTTTTTTTGAAGATAGAATTGCCGTAAGCTTTTATAAAAACGGAGCAGAAATTGAACATATTATTTATAACACTTTTACGTCTGAGCGCATAACAGACAGGCAGGTGTATATTCCCGATTATATTAAGAATTAAAAATGATAGGCGAATGAGGGGAATAAAAGGATGTGCAGAAATAAACAAAACAAACCGTTATTCAGTAATATGTTGTGCTTTATCGTCCTTCTGGCTTTGACTCTTTCGGGGTGTACTAAACACGCCGGGCAGTATATTGTTTATAATAATACTTTTGAAGAAATAAACCAAGCCTCGTTCATTATTGCTCAAAATGCATTAAAAACAGAGCCTTACTTAAATGAAATTCACGGAAGCGCAACAGATGAAATAACAGATTTGCTGTTCGTTTATAAAGACGGAAAAACACATGAAAAAGGATGTTTTGTCACACTGCATCCGGAAAAAAACACTCTTGAATATTTCCTTGACAGAGAATGCAGAGGCTTCGGCGGAAAGCTACATCATCATACTGACAAGTGGAAGTTTACTTTTGATGAAATGATAAACACTGTCAAGAAATATGCTTCTGAGCATAATATTAAATATGATAGTATTGATTTTTGGGCATCACCCGTATATGAAAACGTGTTGGTTATTGATCTTACCGGAAGTGACAACTCAAGATACAGAGTAAATGCAAATATGGTAAACGGGGCTATATATGAAGGAAAGACTAAAGATATCGGCTTGTGGGGTTACATTAAATAATGAGTGGTTTGGGGACGTATATTTTTGGCACGTTTTCCTTGTGCATTGTAAAAACCGCGGGATACTGAAATGATGTGACTATAAAACTAATGAAATTTATAAAGGAGAAAAAAATGAAAATAACCCGAATACTGTTAGCCATAACAGTAATACTGTTTTTACTGTTAACCTTAGTATCAATTGTTTTCCTTTATAATATACATACAAACAAGCCAAACATAAAGATCTACCAAAACATTAAAATATCAACCACAAAAGAAGCTTATGCATATGCCAATGACTACGCAAAAAGAAATTTAGGCGATAAATATGAACTGCATAGTATTGAGGGCAGCCATGACAAAGACTTCGAAGGTGAAATCATATTTATTTATACAAAAAGGGTAAAGCATTTTCCCGACGTCTACTTTGTTATAGTCGATACTGCCAATAACGAAATCAGATATAAGTATCAAACAAATGCTAACAGATTGTACGGAAGTGATTTACACATTGATATTGAAAACTGGAATTTTGATATCGTAAAAGCCATGGATATGGCACAGGAACTTAATATTGATTATGACAGGCTCGAGTGGCATACTGTTTATGAAGATAAAATCGCAGTTTTCTTTGTAAAAGACGGAGTAAAAATTGACCAGCTTGATTTTAACACTTTTACAGGGGAGCGTATTATAGCGGGGCAATAATTCCAAACAAATGGGGCGGTTTGAGTTAAAACTCAAACTGCCCTTTGTCATTCCGGTTTTTAATTCACATTGTTTTAGTTTAATCAAATCTTAGCCTCAATTAAATTTTTCAGAGGGTAAATCACAGATTTTTTGTCCATTATTTGTCCATTATTGTTACAAAAAGCCACTAAAAACCGCGACAAGATGCAAAAGTCGGAAGTCTGAAAAACCCCATAACAGCGCGGTTTTCGAGAGGCTGCAAAAATCCACAAAAAAACCACCCTGAAGGGTGGCTTTTAGTTTTTAAGCTATTTTACAAACAAGCCCAATGCGTTATAATAGAAAAGATTATCAACGTCGTTTTTTGTAAGCTGGAGCATGTGACAAGCCTGCATCAATGCGTGCAGTGATTCTGTCTGAATCGTATTTACTTCAATATCGCGTTTATTTATCCTTTTAAAATCATCTTCCATTATCCAAACAAATCCGTCGCCCAGGGATACGCATTTACCTCTGGCGCATGATGAAAAATAGTCGCTGCCCCAAAGGACCCTTTTAACGCCGACCGTGCGGATACAAGCGTATATCGTAGGCGATTCGCACACAGATGAGACATCATAATAAACATTCATATATTCCTTCAGTTCTTTAACTGTCTCAACAAGCGTCCAGGAGGCAAATCCGTGCGCGCAATGTGATAAAATAAACTTCGCGTTCGGGTATTTCTCCGCATTTATCTTTAAATAATTCAGATTTTTCGCATCTGCCAGCGCTTTGTCCTTAACCAGATGCAGCGTTATGCAAAGTCCTCTCTCGTTTGCAACTTCAAGCGCCGTTTCGGGCAGGAATTCTTCTATGTCCGCATTATCTACGTCTTCCCTGTCTGCGTAAAAATGATAGCACTTAAGCCCTCTTATTCTGGGATGAATAAGAAGCGCTTCAATTTCTTCTTTTGTATCGCCCGGCAATACCATTACCTCGCCGAAAAAGTCATTGTACGAATCAAGCTGTTCTTTCATAAACACAGCGCTTTCATACCTTTTTTTCTTATCACGCAGTGACATATCCGGATACGGAATTAAATTTCCCGATATTGTTTCCGCATTCGGAAAAAACTCTTTCTGCGACTCCAAAAATGTGTCCGCCGTATAAATCTCATTTCCGCATTGGCCTATATGAACGTGTGCGTCAAATATGTTCTTCGGCAAAAAACTGTCAACTTTATCATATAAATTTAAATCCATACATTAATACCTACTCACACTTAAATTTTACTATAAAATTATATAATACTTTTCCGCAGATTTCAACACAAACACGCAGATAACCTGATTTTTCTACAATGTGCACAATCCGCATGTTTCCAATTTATGAAATAGTTCTAACACATGACGTGTTATTTACCGCATTCAGCGTCTTCCGCAGGCTTTAAATCCAAGCTCCTCCTGCATAAGTATTGTAAGAGGAATGCCGAGCCCTATCGGGAACAGAGACGTATTAAGCATTACGGTTGTCGCAAAAAGGCAAACGTCAACACCTGCGTAAAGCGCCACGGCGGGCGTTATTATAAGCGTTTGCACGAAAGCCATGAAAACAATAAGCGCCGCGTGTTTTAAAAGATTTTTCCCGTTTCTTAACGAAAACTCCGTTTTTGAAATACGCGTCCAGTACCAATATATTATAAACGGACCGAGGAAATTTGCAATAAACCCCGGAAGGCACGACCAATGCAGGCTGCCGCTTACGATATCCATTATTAGATTGCCTACTGCAAGCGAAGCACAGCCCTGCGTGCCGAAAAAGACGGCATAAACGGGTACCAAAAGCATAACGGGACGTATATCCGTAAACCCCGGAATCACCGACATAACCTTAAAAGGCACTGCCACAATAAGGTATACTATAATCTGTATTATAAAGGCGGCTATACTTCTGCCATACGTTTTTGTTTTCATTTAAACCGCCTCCTTTTTCCCGAGTGCTTTAAAATCAAGTAAAACAACAAGGTTTCCTGCAACGACAAACAACGCGCCTATTACAATATACGGCGACAGCTTTACGGGGTCTACAAGGCTTGCGGGAAGTATCATGCCCCAAATTATCGAAAAGACAATTTCAAGTGAATATACAACCGTAGCGTTTGCCGGAGTTGTTCTGCGCTGCGCGAAAAAGTTTAATGTCTGCGCGAACGCGACTATAAAATACGAATAAATAAAAATACTTGCTATAAGCTGTCTTGACCACTCTATGGAAGCAAAAGTGTGCTTGTCGCCCGCAAACCAGAAGCCAAAACTCATAACGGCAATAAGCACGCACATAATAGTACTCATTGAAAGCGGATCGTATTTTTTCGCAAATCTGTTAACCTCGATTATATAAACGGCTCTTATAATACAGCCGCCCAAAAGCAGCAGAAATCCCGCCGCCTGACCTATACTTACGTTTCCTATATAACTGACAAATATACCTATGAGTACAAGCACCGCGCTTATCCATGTATTTAAGTCTGTTTTCTGCCGCATGGAAAGAAGTATTACAGGCAGCACAACCGCCGTCATTGAAATAGTAAACGCGCCTGTTGAAACGTCAAAATCATTTAGGCCGTATATATACATAGTATTATACGCTGCGTCTAAAACTCCGAGCCAGATACAGGCTTTTAGAAGACCTTTGCCGTGCGTTTTAAAAGCCTCTTTAATACGTTTCCAAAACGCCGCTATTAAAAGCGCTGCCCCTATCGCGGATGTAAGGCAGTTTATAGCGTACGGCGAAACGGCATCGGGAATGCAGGCATAGATTATGACCTCCGTTGACCAGCACAGCGTAACACAAAGCAGGCAGAGATTTGCCTGCAGTTTATTCATTCCGTTCATTTTGTTTTCTCCTTAATGAAGTATCAAACAGAATAATTATATATTAATCGGATGCATAAAGCAATACTTTGCAACAAAAAAGCACGCATACGCGTGCTTTTTTTACTTGGTATTCTATTTTAAATTGTGAATAAGATCTACTATCACATCGCGGTTATAGAAGTTTGCATAGTCGCGGATATATACATCGGGCGCAACACCCTGATCCACATCGTAAAACGAGCCGTTTTTAAGATAGCTTACGCAGTACGGGCTTGAGAACCGGAAGAACGCACCGTCCGCCAAAGCCGGGACTGACAGAAGCATAAGCGCCAAAGCCAAAAATGATGCAATCAGTCTTTTGCGTTTCATAGTTTTTCTCCTTTCAGTACTTTCGTTTTATTACATTTTTCTTTTTTATTTTAAAATGCGAAAACATATATTTTAATTATGTAATACCGCATGGCTTTTTCAACAACAACCAAACAGGGCCTTTACTTTTCTGCGACATGCACAATTTATATCTTAATTATTTGTTAAAAAAAAGCACCTCATAAGAGGTGCTGCAATTAAAGTCTTGCCTTAAATACTTCGTATGTTTTTTTCAAAGCGCCGTTTCCGTCCGACACTTCAAGTATGACGGAATCTGAGTTTTCGCTTTTTATCTGCAGCGTCCAGCCGTTTTCAAGCTCAATGCCGTTTGCGGAATAGAAAAACTCTTCTGTATCAATCATCCTGAAAATATAACTGCCGTCCGCTGCGGCAAGCTGCGCCTCATAGCTTTCGCCCGTTTCTGTTTTTGAAACGGTTGCCGTGCCCCAAACGGTCGTCTTAAGATTTTCTTCCGTTTCGGGCAGGATCCACACGTCCGCACCGCAAGCATTGTTTATAAAAGATACCGTCTTTCCGCTTTTTGTTTCCATAATGTTTTGCTCCTTTTTATCGCATCCGCACAAAAGCGCCGCAAAAAGACACAACAAAACCAATACTGTCTTTTTCATATAAACGTCCCCCGTTACAAGCAAGCCCTAAAGCCACTTTTTCTTTTTGAAAAACAGTAAACTGCCTATTACTATTATTACGCTTAATAGGATTACCGCGGGATAACCCAAACGCCACTGAAGCTCCGGCATATACTTAAAATTCATTCCGTACCAGCCGGCAATAAGCGTAAGCGGAAGAAAGATAGATGTAACTACCGTAAGCACTGTCATAATACGGTTTTGCTTTATATCAAGGTGTGACTTATAAAGATCGCGTATCTGCATGGTATAATCCTGAATTGCCGCAGATCTGTCGTGAAGCCTGTCCATTCTGTTTAAAAACAGTCTGAAGTATCTTAAATTTTCCTGCTTGAAAAAGCCGTTCTCGTTTTCTTCAAACTCCTGTCCGAGGTCAATGAGCTGCTCATAGTGAGTGCGAAGATCCCTTATATCGCTTCTTATATCATTTACTCTGCCTAAAGGAATGCTTTCGTCTCCGTTTTCTATTGCGTGTTCCATTCCTTCAAGCTCTTTATCGAAGCTTTCCATAAGCCTTAAATCGCCCTTGACTATCTGATCGAGAAAATCATACAAAAACCGTTCAAGAGATGGCATTTTCCACTTTTTCGTACTTATGACCCCTTCGATAATTGCGTTTGCCGCGCCCGTATCGTCAATAAACACTATGCCCTTTTCGTCAAGCGCAAAGGAAAACCTACTGCTCTCGCCCGAAATATCATGCCTTTCAGGTATAACAAAAGAGCCCGTCAGAGAATCATAGTTTACCTCTGCTTTTGTTGTTAAAAGGTCTGTGTCTTCAATATCTAAATCTATTCCCATATCAAACTCGGCGCTTTTTTGTTTCCACTCAGCCGAGGACAAAACGGCAACATACTGCTGAGCTCCGTTTTTCATTTCATCAAGCGTTGCCGCTTCAAGCGTTTGCTTTATCAGATACAGCATAAATATCCCTCAAATCCGAAAAGGGACGGTTTATTTGAACCGTCCCTTTTGTTTGTTATCTTACCTTTTCGAAATTCTTTGTTCCCTCTTTATAGATTTCACAAATAAGCTTTTGAATTTTAAGCGCTTCTCTGCCGCTTATCGTAGGCTCTAAATCGTTTTCAACGGCATGATAAAAATCTGCGATCTCGCGGATATGCTGGAAACCCCAGTAGTCCTTGCCGTTTTCATATACGACATTGGGATCGACCGTCGTTTTCGCTTCTAAAACTTCGCCGTTATTAAGCGTTATTTTGGCGTTGTCATAGTCCATAACAACTTTCCCGTTTTCACAGCAAAGTCTTATCTCTATAGGATCGTCACAGCCGTAGTTGTTCATAGCCCAGAAGCCGAGCGTTGCACCGTGTTTGTATGTAACAAAGCCTTCGGCTGTATCGTCAACTTCCATGATTGAATGATGGCGGTTTGCCATGTGCGCCTGAACGGTGTCTATCTCATCGTTTATGAACCAGTTTGCAAGATCCATGGAATGAATAGCCTGATCGATCATAACGCCGCCGCCCTCTTTATCCCATGTGCCTTTCCAGTCCGAAAGACTGTAATATTCATCGGGTTTGCTCCATGTGAGCACTACTCTTGCGGAAATGATTTTTCCGAGCGTTCCGTCATCGAGTTTCTTTTTAACAAGCTGCGAAGCGTCGTTATATCTGCACTGGAATATAATACCGTATTTAACGCCGTTTTTCTCAGCGAGTTCAACGTTTTCTATGGCGTCCTCATATTTAATAGCCATCGGTTTTTCGCAAAGAACATGAACGCCCTGCTCTATGGCATATTTTGAAACTACCGGATGCAGATAATGCGGAATACAAACATGAACAACGTCAATATTCTCTTTGCTTATCATTTCCTTATAGTCATAATAAGCCTTGCAATTATATTTTGCAGCGGCTTTATCGGCTCTGTCTTTTTTAATATCGCACACGCCGACAATTTGCGAATTTTCTAAATGATGTGCGCTGGTTGCGTGCATTGTAAAAATACAGCCGCAGCCGACAATTCCTACTCTGAGCATCTACATCTCCTCCATGTTTTTGAAAATACTACAATTAGTATTATAACACATATTTTTCAAATTTCAATACGGATTATAAAATTATTTTAATAATTATGCAAAAATACTCCAAAGCGTTTTCCGTGCCGTAATTCTCACAGGGTTTATTTGTTGACAAAAGAGCTATATAATAGTATAATAAATTTAATAACAAGAAACATTTTCAACCGGAGGGAATTATATGAAAAAAGCTTTATGCTTAACGCTCGTACTCATGCTTTTGTGCACATGCACGACATTTGCCGCAAGCAAATTTGCGGATGTAAACGGCACAAAATATGAAACCGCCGTTTCGGTATTAAGCGGCAGCGGAGTTATTGACGGCTACAGCGACGGCACTTTTAAGCCCCAAAACAGTGTAACGCGCGCAGAGCTTTGCAAGCTGCTCGTTTCTGCTCTAAATCTTAAAGCCACCGGTGCATCCTCCATGCAGTTTCCCGACGTCGGCTCCGACATGTGGTTCTATGACTATGTAAAAACAGCCGTTGACAACAGTATTATTATAGGCTATGGCGACGGCACGTTTAAACCAAATAACGACGTTACATACGCGGAAATGTTTACAATGATCATCCGAGCAATGAAGAAAGAAAACGAAATTCCAAATAAGAGCGACTGGCCGAATGCATACATAAACTATGCGGCGGGCTACGGTCTTCTTTCAAACGTTTCGTATTCCGACATAAGCTTCCCCGCTATCCGCGGCGAGGTAAGCGTTGCGCTTTATAATATGCTAAACCGTCTCGGAACAAGTACTACTACAAGCACTAAACCGGCAACAACGCCCACAACAGAAACCAAAACGGTAAGAGACGCGGGCTTTGTAACTACGGTTACGACAAAAACAGGCGGCACAACCGCAAAAATCGAAGGCACTGTTTACGATGTTTCAAGTAAATCAAGCTCTTTTGTCGAAGATACTTTCGCAGTATTTGACAACACAAGCGGCGAAATTAAACTTGTAACTTATTACGGTGTAAACGATTTGGACGGAAACGCAAGCGTTGTTACATACTCAAGCGGCTCTGCGGGCGATCAGGACATTAAGCTTGACAACAGTTCAAAATACTCAGACTTCTCTCCCAATAATTACAGCTCATATTTTATTTGTCTTATAAACGTAAACGTTAACTCCAAGAATATCATTGAGGTTACAAAGCACGCTATGAAAGACTCATTATACGAACTCAAGATAAATAAAGGCGACAGAATTATTGAAGACGCCAAAAACAAGGTGTTCCTTGTATTCAGAGGTCTTGATACAGACGCTGAGTACAAAAACGGCAAAAAGGTTACAACAACAGCCACAACAAGTTCTTCTTCAACAAAATACTACACGGTTGATTATCAGTGGGAGCCGGGCGCCAAAGTTTCAGGTGTAAGCCTGCCGCGCTCTTCCTCTGTTGCAAGAGGCACAAGATATACCGTTAAATTGCCTAAAGACACAGATGAGTACATTTTCTACTCAACCAACTACACCGGCACTATTACGGTAAACAGCGACATTACAATATATATTGACTCCGAGCCCGTAGAATACGGCGGCGGCTCTGCCGGAAGCAACATGCCGCTTATCGACAGAGTTGACGAGAGCGACCTTAAAGATGAAATAAAAGACTTGTGGCTTGAATATATTTACGACACATGTGGAGATTCGGTTTACGACGTAAAAATTAAATCCGTTAAGATTTCTCCCGGCGGTACGGATTATGTAAAATTTACCGTAAACTACGAATTGCTGCCGTCTGATGAAGACGATGTTACAGGTCTTACAATTCCGGACGGCGTATATGATGAAGATTCCGGCTGGGTAACAAGCAAACAAAGAGTTGGCAAACTGTATGCTGCATACGACGACACTTACTATATTGACTACTCAAGCGTAGGCACTGGTTGGTGATTAAAAATGGAGAAATATTTTAACATAACAAAAGACGGCTTCAGCGTACGCTCTAAAATCTACTGCAACAGTTTGGACGCCGTAAAACGCGTTGTCATATATATGCACGGTTTTGCAAGTAATCTTGACACGGGCACGGCGTCAAGATTTGCGTCGCTCCTGTTAAAGAAAAACAAAGACGCAGCCCTTATTTCTTTTAATCTGCCTGCTCACGGCGGCGACGCTTTAAAGCTCACCTTGCAAAACTGCAAAGCATATATGGAACTTGCGGCGGATTATGCAAAAGAAACATTTAAAACAGACAAGATATACGCATTCGGGACAAGCTTCGGCGGATATTTAACGCTTAGTTTAATTTACGAAAACGGCAGCCCGTTTGAAAAAACCGCGCTGCGCTCCCCCGCCGTTAATATGCACGAAAGCTTATCTCAAAACATTCTTGACCAAAAAAGCTTAAAGGCGCTGAAAAATAACAAGCCCGCCTCTGTAGGCTTTGGCGTAAAAGTTAAAATAACAAATTCGTTTCTTAATGAGCTTAAAGAAAATGATATCAGAACTCTTGATTTTACGCCATTTTCACATGACATTTTAATAATTCACGGCACGAAAGACGAAATTGTTCCGTTTGAAGAAAGCAAAAGCTTTGCAGAGAAAAACGGTATTTCATTTGTGCCTATAGACGGCGCGGACCACAGAGTTACGGACCCCCTTAAAATGGATAAGGCAATAAAAGCTATTATTGATTATTTTGAGTTTTCATCATAAAAAAGACTGCATTTTGATATGCACCCCAAAAGTCAGACACTTTTGGAGGTGCATATTTTTATGGCAAAAAGCGTTAATAGCAGCTGAATTAAGGCATAAATATCCGCTTAAAGATTTACTGGAACTATCAGGAATTGCAAGAAGCACATACTACTATTATCTCAAACATAAAGATGTTGACAAGTATGCTGCTGTAAGACAGGAAATTTTAGATATATTTAACCAAAACAAAAGCAGATAATCCTGCCGTTACGTTCTCACAACAGGCTGCAAAAGCGGGTCAGGCAGTACAGGCTATGGCTATTCTCAACAGGCTTACGCCCGAAGGCAAATTGCTTTATATCACGCGAATGTCAGAGAGAGCAACGCAAGACAATATAGAAAACAAAAAATGGGGCAGTAAAAAGAAGAGAGAAAGAAGGACGCGAGAGAGAAAAAGAACGTGGACGAGCTTGAAGATTTATACCGCAAGCAAAGCAAGGAAAACGGCGAGCTTGCAGATCTCTTTACTCTTTCGGAAGATGATTTTGAAGGTGAACTCAAAAAGCGCAAAGAGCAGATAGAGAAACTAAACGGCGAAAAGAAGGACACAGCATAATAACGAAAGAATATCTATGAAATTAAAAGGAATGAGCCCGGTACAATACCGAACTCATTACCAATCAATTTAATATTTAATTTTGTCTAAACTTTGGGGTACACTTCATTTTGCAGTCTTTTTTTATCTCTTTTTATATAATACAAGCTCCGGATTTTCTCCGTTTTCTTCATAGGTGCAAACGAGAATAAAATCCATGTTAGCGGCTATACCAAAGCATCTGTCGCCGCCGAATTCCGAGGGAAGCTGATTCCCGAGATACGTTACGTTATCATCAAGAAGCTTTGCCGCGTTTCCGCTTGGAAGTCTGAATTCAAGGTTTATGAATTTGCCCACAAGCGCGTTTAGCTTTTCTACCTTCGGCATACCCTCTATACCGAGCGCATTTATTTCTTCAATCAGCTTTTCTTTAAATTCCTCAAACTGACCGTTATCGGAAAGCTCTTCATATTTCTTCCAGTAGTTAAGCTTCGGGAGTTTTTCTTTCATATAGGCACGCGCCTCAGTTTCCGAAAATCCTTCTTTTGTCATAAGCGGAATGCAGACATCGATAAGATCGTCCATATTGCTGTATGTATATGTGCCGTCTGCATAGCACCATTTACAGTAGTCTTCATTCATGGAGCCGTCTTTGTTTCTGCCTATTATGCTATCCTCAAGCGGCATGCCGCAGCACTGACACATAAGCTGACGCGGTGCGCCGAGCAATGTATTTATTGAAACGCCGAAAAGCTCCGACAAAAGCTTCAGCGTTTCGGTGTTCGGAACGGTTTCTCCGTTTTCCCAGCGTGACACCGCCTGACGGGTTACAAACACCTTTTCCGCAAGCTCATCCTGCGACATTCCCTTTTGCGTTCTTAAATTATATATCACTTCTTTTGTTGACATCAAAATCACCTCTCGTATATATAATACTGCAACAAAAATAAAAAAGCAAGCAACTATCTGTTGCTTGCTTCAGATTGATGACAAAGTCATCAGGATTATAAGACGCTGAGAAACGACGGTATATTTCGCGAATTCAAATTCGTCGGCGTACGTGGGTACGGTAGAGTTTGAATTCGCGGAAAGCAAGCAGCCCCAAGGGATTTCGACAATCTCTTGGGGCTGGGTTTTGAAATCAAAAAAACTATGTTTGTTCTTTATTAATTGCCAACAAAATACGCTCCCCTTGCGGTAGACCGAGTTTGTCAGCCGTCTAAAGCAAGCAACACGCTGTTGCTTGCTTTTAAAAATTATGCAGTTGTTTTGTCATACGCCTGGCGCACGGCTTTTGCGAGCTGATCGGCGCAGGACGTCGGGCGGAAGCCGCATGTGTTTCCGAGCAGATATTCCTCTATTTTTTCAACAGTCCAGCCGTCAACAAGTTTTGAAATTGCTTTAAGGTTTCCGTTGCAGCCGCCGAGAAAGCTTATGTTTTTTATAACGTTTCCTTCTATGTCAAAGCTTATCATCTGCGAGCAAACGTCTTTTGTTTTATATTCGTAATGCATTTTATCCTCCGTATTTATAATTTTATTAAATTATACACAAAGAGCAGCATTTTGTCAACTCCTGCCGTTATCTATCATTCCATAAAGTCTTGAGAGCGCGTCCGCTATGCCGCCCACTTCATCTATAAGCCCCGCCGAAACCGCTTCTTCGCCCAAAAGAATAGTGCCCGTGTCGTTTGCAAGCTCGCCCGTATTCATAATAAGTCTTCTGAAGCTGTCCCTTGAAATTTTAGAGTTTTTAATTACAAACTGCACAACTCTCTCCTGCATTTTGTTTAAGTATTCAAACGTCTGCGGAACGCTTATGACGGTGCCGTTAAATCTTATGGGGTGCAGCGTCATTGTGGCGGTAGGAACTATAAACGAATATTTTGCGGCAACGGCAAGCGGCACACCTATGCTGTGACCGCCGCCGAGCACCAGAGATACCGTTGGCTTTTTCATGCCCGAAATCATCTCCGCTATCGCGAGCCCCGCTTCAACATCGCCGCCCATTGTGTTAAGTATTATAAAGAGGCCGTCTATCTTCTCACTTTCTTCAACCGACACCAGAAGCGGCAGAATATGCTCGTACTTTGTCGTTTTATTCTGCGGCGGCAGCAGCATATGCCCCTCTATCTGACCTATTATTGTAAGGCAGTAAATATTTCCCTTTTGAGTTTTAATCTCCGCGGACGGCATATCGTTTATGTTTTCTCTTTTTGCCTCTTCCATGCTTCCTCCAAAAGAAATAACGGCTCTGCCGAAACAGAGCCTTTTTCACGTTTGATTATGAGTCAATGATAGTGTCTATAACGCTCCCCAAAGTTCTGAAGGCCTTTGTTGTGCCCTTTCTTAAACTCTTGCTCTGTTTGTCATTTAAAGGATCTGCTATCATGCCGACTACGGAGCCTATAACAGCTCCCGATATAAGACCTACAACAAAACCTGTTTTTTTCATAGATTTACCTCCAATACATAATACTTCAGCGGCAGAAAACGTGTTTGCCGATAGACGCTACAACGGGGCGCGATTTAATCCAGCTGTTTGTTGCCGTCCTCGGATTATAATAATAAATTGCGCCGTGGGCGGGGTCCCAGCCGCCGAGTGCGTCCTGCGCCGCCCTTATGCAGCTGTCGGACACAGCCATATTAATCTGCCCGTCCGATACGGCGTCAAAAGCGCCCGGCTGATATATAACGCCCGCTACGCTGTTTGGAAAAGACGAATGCTTTACGCGGTTTAAAATAACCGCACCTACAGCTACCTGCCCCGTGTACGGCTCTCCCCTCGCCTCTCCGTTTATAGCCATCGCCAGAAGGTTTACCGTACCGCTTTGGTTATATGACGAGGTTCCCGTTGACAGCCCGATTTTCGCGAGCGTTGCGGGGCCTGCTATGCCGTCCGGCGCCAGACCGTTTGCGCTTTGAAACTTTTTAACTGCGGCAACGGTGCGCGAGCCGTAAATCCCGTCTATATCGCCGTAATAATACCCCCATGCTTTGAGCCGTCTTTGAATATTATAAACCTCCGTACCGCTTGAGCCGAATTTTGATAAAGCTTCGCTTGTTTCGGGAACGCTTATGCCCAGCACGCATGCAGAAATTATTAAAGCCAAAAGTGATACTTTTTTTATTTTTCTCTTCATAGCAATTCTCCGTTCTGAAATATAGTATTTCTGAAAAAACGAAAATCTAACCCGTAAATTTTTGACATATAATAATCGTTTTGTTTTCTGCATATAATAGAAAAAAAAGACAGGAGACCGTAATTATGAAAAAAACTTGGATTTATACTGTAAACATAGCCGCCGCGCTCGGAGTTGGCGTGCTTTCGGCGTTTGTTTCCGGAAATATGGACGTATTCCAAACCATAGAAAAACCGCCGCTTACGCCGCCCGCCGCGCTTTTTCCCATTGTATGGACAATTCTGTTTACTCTGATGGGCATAGGTATTTCTCTTGTATTAACCTCGGACTCAAAAACGGGACAAAAAAAAGAATCTTTACGGCTTTATGTTTTGCAGCTTATATTTAACTTTTTCTGGAGCATACTGTTTTTTAACATGCGCCTTTTCGGAGTCGCTTTTTTCTGGCTTCTGGCACTTTGGATTTTGATTGTTTTAATGACGGTAAGCTTTAGAAAATCGTCAAAACCTGCGGCGTATCTGCAAATTCCGTATATAGTATGGGTAGCCTTCGCGGGATATTTAAACCTTGCCATATATTTTTTGTCAAAGTAATTTATAAAAACACTTGCCTAAAACGCCGAAATAGTTTATAATGAGATTAAGAAAGCGGTGTTTTATTTGAGGATACTCGGAATTGATTACGGTGACGCAAGAGTAGGCATAGCAGTCAGCGACCTACTCGGGATCACGGCACAGGGAATTGACGTTATTGCCGAAAAGAATTTTGAAAATCAGGTTGAAAAGGTTGCGTCTTACGTAAAAGAATACAAAGCAGAAAAAATTGTTTTGGGCTTCCCCAAAAACATGAACGGCACGGTTGGCGAGCGCGGCGAAAAGACAAAAGTTTTCGCAGACGCTTTAAAAAAACAAGTTGACGCCGAGATTATTTTCTGGGACGAAAGGCTTACAACCGCCGCGGCGCACAGGACACTCGCCGAAGGCTCTGTAAGCGGCAAAAAGCGCAAAGGAATTTTAGATAAGCTGTCTGCCGTATTCATTTTGCAGGGGTATCTTGACAGTCAAAGATAAAACGCCCGAAAGGATTGATTTAAATGAGCGAAAATAACGAAAACATCGTTGAATTAATCGATGACGAAGGGAAAAAATATCAGCTTGAAATACTTGACATTTTAGAGCACGGCGGCAAGGAATATGCCGTGGGCATCCCCGCCGACACTCCCGAAGACGAAGAAGAAGCAACCGTGCTTATCATGCACCTGGTGCACGCAAACGAAGAAGAAGACATTTTAGAGCCCGTTGAGGACGAAAAAGAGCTTCAGGCTGTTTTTGAGGTTTTTAAAACCCACATGGACAGCGAAGAGTTCGAATTCGAAGAAGAGTAATTAAATCCCTGCGGTGTGCGCTAAGCGGTCACATTTTAGCCAACACTATTATGTAAGGGAATCCGAGCTGCTGCAGCTGTGTGTTATGCCCCCGTATAACGGTCTGAGGAAAACCCGTAAACTGCGGCTAAGGTTACCCACCTGCAAAGCAGGTTGAAATACAGCCGTCAAACGGCACAGTGGGGAGAACCAAAAAATACGGAGCCAAACTAAACTCCTTAGTGAAGGGTATGTGGATGCACATGTTGTGTTTCGCATACCCTTCAGACTTATTTTCAGGGGGTGTCCGAAACAGAAATGATTAAAAAACTCATATCTAAATACAGCGATCTTATTCCCTACGCCGTGTTCGGCGCACTTACTACTTTAATAGATTTCGCCATATATTATTTGCTGTATACATACTGCGGCATAAACAATATTTTAAGCACAATTACAGCTTTTATCGCGGCGGTGCTTTTTGCGTTTGTGACAAACAAACTCTTCGTTTTTAAAAGCAAATCATGGGACAAGTTGGTAGCGCTGCCGGAATTTTTAAAATTTATTGCCGCGCGCATCGGCACATTTATTTTCACTGTCCTGTTTATGTATATAACGGTTGATTTATTTAAGCTAAACGGTCCCTTAATGAAGATAATCCAAAACGTTATAGTTATAATTCTTAATTATATTTTCAGCAAATACATGATTTTTAAAGGAGTGTAACAGCATGGAATACAGAAAAATAGGTCAGACAATATATGCGAGAATAGACAAAGGCGATGAGATAATAGAAAATATTCTTGCTGTATGCAAAAAAGAAAATATAGACTCCGCCGTGTTCAGCGGCATTGGCGGCTGCAGCGAAGCGGAAATTCAAACGTTTATTCCGTCTTTGGGCGCGTTTGAAACAGAAAAGATAAGCGGTATGCTGGAGCTTGTTTCAATGAACGGAAACGTTTTAAAAGACGAAAACGGCGATTACTGCCACCATACGCACGCCATGTTTTCTTTTAAGGAAAACGGAGAGCACAAGCAGGCGGGCGGACATATGAAATCCGCAACCGTTTTATATACTGCCGAAATAGAAATACGCCCGACCGTAGGCGGCATCATTAAAAAGAAATTCGACCCGGAAACGGGCACGGGATTTTGGAGTTTTGAATAACTAAAAAGCTGAGCGAAAAAACATTTTTCGCTCAGCTTTTTTGTCTGTTTTCATTATTTTTTAAGGTGTATTACGGGGCGGATTCCCAATTCTTTGTCAGCATTTTCAAAGTAGATAAATCCGTCTGTATTTACATACCTTACTTTTTCTTTGTTGTTGAAATAGCATGTTTCAAGCCAATACTTCCCGCTGTCCGCTATTTTATAGTTTAAAGCAGCCATTGTTTTTATATGCGAAACGCTCGGCAGCACCACTGTATCCGTAACATAGCTTCCGTATGCTTCGGCAGTACCTTCGTATGCGAGCTCCGGATACAGACAACAGTAGAAATCTCTGTTCCCCTCTGCGGCGTTTTCTTTTTGGCTCTTGCTGTATAAAACTTTATGTCTTATCTCGGAAAGGCACATTCTTTCATCTTCTGTAAACTCCGACAAAAAGTCGCCGTTTAACCAGTTTCTTATCCATGAATCTTCGTAACAATTGTCGGCATTTTCGGAATAAGCCTGTGTACATACGGATGTGCTTAAAATAAGCGTTTTATAATCTTCCGTTTCATCAATAACAGTCCAGTTTAAATCGCGGCCTTTATATCTGCCGAAGCTTACGGTTTCCGGAGACGAATAAATATTGCCCTTAATATAAAAGATTAAAACAAGCAAAAGCGCCAAAACCGATACTTTTTTTAATAATCCTTTTTTTGAAAAGGCGGTGTAAAGCAGCCAGAGCAGCATTACATCAATATAGCCCATATAAAGAAACATGTGTTTTGATAAATCCGCTTCTCCGTTTGCTACATAGGGCGAGAAAAACGCATATAAAACGGTTATCAAAAGTAATCCCGAAACAAGCACGGCATGCCGTTTCTTATTATAATACGAGCATAGCAGCCGCGTTATTACAACGAAAAACGCTATGATAACCAAAGCATTTATAAAAGCCAAATCAAATCCGCTTTTTTCTCTTATCCTGCTCCAGATATTCATTCTGAAATAATCACGCATATAGTCGCAGTTTAGAAAGAATTGGTTTTGCAGCATGCCGCAGAATTTTAAAATTCTTTTTACTGTTTTCAGCGTTTTAAGCGGATGAAAAATGTAAAAAGAGAGGAGCTTGGTATAGGATATGTTATCAACTTCGGAAAGATCATATAATTGGCGTATTTCACCCGCGTCGCTAACATAGCTGTGCGTATCTTTAAGCACAAAAAGCGAATCGTCCAACTCCATGCTCTTTAAATACTCTTTAGCTTCGGCATCACTGCAATTTCTTAAAATCCCAAAAAACACAGAATTATAATTGGTCTCTTTTTTTATCCATCCGGGTATTACCGCAACGGACAGCAAAAGCAGTACAACGCTCAGTGCAAATGCCGCCGCCGTAATAATTCTATTTTTACGTACCGGATACTTAACAAAAACCGTTACGGCATATATAATGCCGTAAATCACCGCGGCAGGCATATTGAAGGGTTTTACAGTTCCGTAAAGAATCAGAATTACAAAGAAAATACACGCGTGTGATTTCTTAAATCCTTTATTAAATAACATGAGAATGAATCCCAATAAAAAAACAAACAAAATCTGCTGTATTCCTTCGCCGTATAAAGAGTTAAAATAGCTGATATATGCTATGTCGCAAAACAATACGACTGAAAAAAAGCAAAACAGAACAGATAACAGTTTGCTCTTAAACCCAATTTGTCCCAGCGTAAACGACAACGCCAAAGCATATAAAACGCCAAACAAAAAACCGAGTATATAAATATTAAATGTTTCAGGCGCCTTGTGAAAAATAACATTGCTAAGCACGTTTACGGCAACGCCCAAACGGACAAGAATAACTTGCGAAGACGGATATGTCAAAAACCCTTTAAAGCCGAACAGTATTTTTAATAAAGACGAAAACAGCGACTGACCGTTAAGATTTATTAAAATTTCTCCGGACCCGCTTTTATATAAAGAGGAGAGTCTCATAACTCTTTCAAAATCTCCGTTGTCCGAAAGATAAACATTGTCGCCTCGAAAAAGTGTTAATAAAATTACGAACAACGAAAAGAGAAAAATCGCAATATATCTTTTTTTATTAACCAAAGACTGTAAACGCATAACAAAGCACCTTCTTTCTGTATTTTATTTGCAAAAGCCGATACCGTAACAATTATAGATGTTTTCACTCTGAAAGTCAATAGAAATTTCTCTCCGCTTTTCTGTTTAAGGTTTACAAAACGCGTATTTCATGCGGTCTGTGCATTTTGTCGAGCACATTGGGGAAAAGAGAAAATGGCGCAGAAAGGCTTAATTGCAAAAAGGAACCTGCAAAAACAGGTTCCTTTCTTACTTTCATTTAATTATTCTACTTTTGCCTTTTGCGGTCTGTGCATTTTTTCAAGCCCCAACTTAGCCGATGGGTTCAAAATCTGCTACCCCATGTTTGCACAGCGGGCAAATGAAATCATCCGGCAGCTCGCCTTCGTGGATATATCCGCAAACCTTGCAGACATAGCCTTTCTTGCCTTCCGTATCGGGCTTCGGTTTTACGTTGTTCTGATAATAAGTATATGTCATAGTCTCTTTATCGGACACAACTCTCGCTTCAGTTACGCTGCAGATAAACATGCCGTGCGTATCGAGGTCTATATAGTTTTCAACCTTTAAGGACATAAACGAATTTATATATCTCGGCAGGAAGATAAGACCGTTATCGGAACGGAGAATTTCCGTACCCTCAAATTTATTAACGTTTCTGCCGCTTTGGAAGCCGTATGTTTCAAACACAGAAAACGGTGCTTCAACGGAGAGACAGTTTACGTTTAATTTACCAGTCTGCTCTACTATATGATGCGAATAGTTTTGCTTGTTTATTGTTACCGCAACACGGTTCGGCGTACTAGTCACCTGCGACACGGTGTTTACTATAAGACCGTTATCCTTTTTACCGTCGTTTGTTGTAACAACGTAAAGACCGTAGCCAATATTAAAGAGCGCCGTCATATCCTGCTTATCGGCAGTTTCGTCATGCTGCGCGAGATAGTCTTTGCAAAGCTCATTTGCAAGCGCTTCTATCTGCTCTTTGCTCTCCGCGTTTAATGCAGAAGTTATTTTAACCGTTGTATCAGCAAACGTTATGTTTTTGCAATTTTCGAGCATTCCTCTCATTGTCTTTGCAGCCATAGGCGCCCAGGAGCCGTTTTCTATAAGAGCCACGGTTTTATTCTGGAAATTATGCTCCGTTAAATGCTCTATAAATTCGCGCATGAAGGGGAAAATGCCGGCGTTATACGTAGTTGTCGCCAAAACTATTCTGCCGTAGCGGAAAGCGTCCTCAACGGCTTCAGCCATATCACAGCGCGCCAGATCGTTTACGGCAACTTTCGGACAGCCTTTCATGCGGAGCTTTTCAGCCAAAAGCTCTGCCGCCTGCTTTGTATTTCCGTAAACGGAGGTATATGCAATCATAATGCCGTCGCTTTCAACGCCGTATGTTGACCATATATTATAAAGATTTAAGTAATATCCGAGGTTTTCAGAGAGCACGGGGCCGTGCAAAGGGCAAATGATTTCAATTTCAAGATTTGCCGCTTTTTTGAGAAGCGCCTGAACCTGCGCGCCGTATTTTCCGACAATGCCGAAATAATATCTTCTCGCTTCGCAAGCCCAATCCTCTTCAACGTCCAAAGCGCCGAATTTGCCGAAACCGTCAGCAGAGAACAAAACCTTGTCCGTGCTGTCGTATGTAACTATAACTTCGGGCCAATGCACCATGGGCGCCGTCATAAACGTAAGTTTATGTTTGCCGAGGTCTAAAGTATCTCCCTCTCCTACTACTATTCTTCTGTCCTCAAAATCAGTTCCGAAGAAGTTTTGCATCATGTTAAATGCTTTCTGCGACGCAACTACCGTAGCTTCGGGATAGTTTTTCATAAAGTTTTTGATATTTGCGGAATGGTCCGGCTCCATGTGCTGAACTATGAGGTAATCGGGCTTTTTGCCGGAGAGAGCTTCCTCAATGTTATTTAGCCATTCGTGCGTAAACTTTATGTCAACGCTGTCCATAATTGCAATTTTATTGTCAACGATTGCATAAGAGTTATACGCCATGCCGTTCGGCACATCATACTGACCCTCAAAAAGGTCTATTTTATGGTCGTTTACGCCGATGTATACAATATCGTTTGTTATTTTCATTTTTCCCCTCCGAAAGTTTATATTAATATATTTATTTTATCATAAATTCTATAAAATTACAAGACAAATTCTTTTATTATCCCCCACTCTTCAATAAGCCTTTGGAGCGAAAACGCGGCATTCGCGGGGCTTGTTGAGGGCAGGCGGTGCGCTTTTAAATCTTTATGATATTTTAAGAAAAACTTTTCAGCCGCGCCGCCGTTTACAAATATCTTTTTTATATCGGCGTTTTTGAGTATTATATCTATGTCATTCGGCTCTGCGTTTTTTATTGTACTGTCGGCGGAGCCTTCTATGTCGCACTTGCCGAGTACATCCCAAACGGCAATTCCGTGCCTTATCAAAAACGCGCGTTTTTCGTCTGTCGCTTTTGGGCATTCATCTTCCAAAACGCCCGACAAAACTTTCCAAAAGCGGTTTTGCGGATGACCGTAGAAAAAAGCGGCTTCCCTCGATTTCACCGAAGGGAAGCTGCCGAGTATCAGTATTTTTGAGTTTTTATCGTATACCGGAGGTATTTCGTGTATTATCATAAATCTATCCTATATTTAAAGTCTCGCCCGGTTTTATATCATACAGTTTGCCGTCAACGTCAAACCATATGCGGAGCAAAGAAGGGTTATAAACCATTGTTTCGTCCGCACTCATAATAAGCGAATTATAAGCAGTTACATAATCATAAATCTCTATATTCGTCGCAAACCATGTGTCTTTAAGAGACGACAGTTTTCCGCAAATCTCATCTAAATAGTCCCAATTATTATCGTTTTCAAACTCATAGCTGTGTCCCCAGAGATAGAAAAGGCGGGCGTCGCGCCTTGCGCAGTATAGGTCGTCCGTAAGCGCGGCAAATTCGTCTATATATTCGAGCGTTTTCGGGTTTGCGTGGCGCGCCGAGGGCATCCATGCGTAAAAATCCTGCGGCAAAGAAAAACTGTTGTTATCACCGCCGAGAGTTCTCGAATATACTATGCCGAGATCGCTAAGATATCTCTTTATATTTTCGTATGAAGCGCCGTTTGAAAAGCGCGTTATGCCCGAATCCGGGTATGCCATGCCGCGGATAATAAGCCCCAAATCACTTTCAAGGCGCAGTCTGCAGTTTAAAACCTCTTTAATTCCCGCCAAAGGTCTTTGAAGACCGGGCGCTCTGTGGTTTGCGCAGTGAACGGCTACCTCATGCCCCGCGCCGAGGATTTTTTCTTTTATAACAGACGGCGTCAGCGTATCCGTGCTTACCATATTGAAAGTGCATTTAAGACCGTACTTTGTAACCGTTTCGGCAAGTTTTAAATCCGTAGGACAGCCGTCGTCATAGCTGAGTGTTGCCGCCTTATATTTGCCGTCCGGAAATCTCAAAAACATGTATTTCATAAATCAAACCTCCGGCTTTTTGGGAATAACAAGCGCGGCAAGGATATATGCCAAAAGTCCCGTTCCGAAGCACGCGACAAGTATTACAAGCCCGAGGCGCACAAGCGTTGAATCAACTTCGAAATACTCCGCAACTCCGCCACATACGCCGAAAAGTTTTTTGTCTGTCTTTGATAAATAAAGCTTTTTCATTTTATCACCGTCTATCATAATTTCTTGTATGTAATATAGCATATTTATGCTTAATTGTCAAGGCACGCAAAAGGCGAAAAAAAACAAAGAGCTGCGGCAAAACAGTTTTGCCGCAGCTCTTTTTTTCTGTTATTTATCAATTATTTCAGCTCTTTCCGCAATAGATACCGGATGCATATTCCTGTGTGAATCCCATACATACATCTTTACATATGACGCGTCTGCAAGATTGCTGAATATAATATATATATTTTCTGTCGCCTTTTCTATGGGGAGAACAGAATAATCCAAAAGCGAACCCCCGCTTGAGAATACCCCGATATGTACCAGCGCGCCGTTTATATCCCTGCCGAAATCGGCGCCTATTACTATTTTGTTTTCAACTCTGTTCGCGGTCAATCCATCTATTATAGTATTATCAAGCGGTATGAAGCGGTTGCCGCTGCTGTCGGCGTATGCTTTTGCAGCAGAGCTGCCATAGCCCTTAATAACGGTTTTTAAAGGCAATATATTACTTCCGCATTCGGTAACAGACTGCGGAACCGTTATCATATCCAGCGCAAAACACTGATAAAACGCCTTATCATCTATTTTGGAAAGAGTATCGGGTAAATATACACTGCCCAGCGCAGTACAGCCCGAAAACGCACTCTCGCCGATACTTGTCAAATCTGTCCCGGAAAGGTCTATTGACGTAATACCGCGGCAGAGTTCAAATGCATGTGCGCCGATATTTTTCAGCGTGCCCGGAAAGCTTACGCTTACAATACTGTTTGCACCGCGGAATAAGTTTTCAGGCACACTTTGCACGCCTTCTCCTATATTTACCTCAAGAATATTATTGCAGTTTACAAATACGGTATTAGAATCTCCCGCTTCGTTAAACGATATTGCGTTATAGTCGACCGTGCGCAAAGCGGAGCAGTTTTCAAACGCGTTTTTCCCGAGTCCGGTAACGCCGGCACCTATAACAACGCGGTCTATCTTGTCAATTAACGGATACCAATTAACAGGATTGTCCGCGGAATAATCATACATATCCCCCACGCCGCTTATCGTCAGCGTTCCGTTGTCAAAGGACCATGTAAGGTTATCTCCGCAAGAGTAATTGTAATCTATTTCGTCCGACAAAACCGATACCGTTGTTGCAGGTTCGCTATACGCCGCAACCGTTGACGTAACCTCAAGCGTAACGCGCTTGCCTATATCCTGTATGCCCGGTATATATTTACAGGCTGTGCTTACCGTTTCACCGTCTATTATCCATTTATAACTGTAAACCGGTTCAAAATTCCACGGGTCCGAAAAATTAGTTATTTGGGCTTTAAGCTCCCCTCCGGCTTTTGCTTCGCCCTCTACGGCAAGGTTAAACGATGACGCCGTGTGCTTATATCCTCTTATTGTTACGGTACCGCTGTTAAATGTCTGGTTTTCTATTGGAACTTTATTTCCTTCAATGTCGACACAGACGTTTTTATGAAAAGCCGGCGTTATTTCCGTTGTAACACTTGCGCCGTCAGGTATATCTTCCGGACATTTAAAGATTAGAGTTACGATTATTCCGTTAATCGGATTTTCCTGTTCGCAACCAAAATTGAGTTCGATTGTGTCCGGTTTTCTTTCATCAATATAAGGATCTGACAAGTCCCGGTCACGAATGCCATATGTGTTTTCAAAGCCTACATAGGTAAGCATCTCAGGGTCAAACAAGATATCGCAGCCAACTGCATGAGTGCCCGTTGAAGATACAACATAAATGGGTACTTTTACATATCCGCCATACTCGCCAATCGAGCCCAAAACCGTAAAATCAAATGTTGTTTGAGTAGCTGCCGATACGGCTGAAGCCGAAAACAAAATTGCCAAGACCGTAAAAACAGCAATAATATGTTTTATTTTCATATAACTTGCGCCCTCCCTTTTTTGTCTTAAATCATAACATATAGTATCTATCTGTAATTCTAACACATCAATCACCAAAAGTATATGTAAAAAACCGCTAAAATAGTTATCATTACCAATACACTTTGAACAAAACAAAACGGGAAATTTGTTTTATCTGCCGAAGGTTACACCTCATCCGCCGCAAGTAGTCTCTCTTACAATTGTCAGGAAAAGATTTTGTGCGCATAAAAAGGCGGGGCAAAAGATAAGCTTTTGCCCCGCAGCGCTTAAACTACTCTATTTCCAATACATTTGAAATTTTAACTTCCGCGCGCCAGTACATTGTTGTATCAGCCAAGCCCGTGACTTGTATTATCGTATCGTTGCTTACCATTTTTAGCTCTGCCGCTGTGTCTGTTTCGTCTACGTTTATGCGCGCACAGCTTAATGCATGTAGTGTAACTTTTGTTTTGTCAGCCCAACGGTAGCAAAGCGCCCGCCCGGACCATAAGCCGCCGCAATCATTAGCTATGCTGTCACCTTCAAGTGCTACGCCCGTTATACTGACATCAAGAGTTGCCGCGGTTTTTAGCGGTAATTTTATGTATTTGCCGCTGTCTACGTACTCGCTGCTCCCGTTGAGCTGCAGCTCTGTAGGCGTTGCGTTTGTTGTAACGCCCTCAAAGACCAGCACTTCGCCTATGGCTTCCTCTATCTTATCCAGCTCGGCCGCCAAGCCTGTTATAGCCGAAATAGGATGCGCATTAGACTGCGCTCTGTTTTGCAATTCGTCATGGTACATCGTACCGCCGCCGCCCGTAATAACAAGCTCATCTATTTTGGCGTTTACTGATTTAGTAGGGCTGTACATGACAACATTACCGCTGTGCTTGTCAGCCGTGCCTCTGACATGCGCGTCATATTCACTCTTTGTCGCCTGCTTATCATTTGTTACATTGCCGAGTCCGACTTGCGACTTTGTAACAGAGTGCGGATTTGATGTGTTGCCCGCGTGTGAATTTAACGCAGTTTCTGTCGCTTGCCTGTCGTTTGTCACATTTCCGAGTCCGACCTGCTCTTTAGTCACTTCATGCGGGTTTTCTTTGTTTTCCATATGCTCCGCGACGGACGGCGAAAAGTTTAAAAAGTTTTTTATAGCTTCATAAAGCGTTTCGGAAACTTTGATCATAAAAAATACCTTCCTTCTTATTTTTTTGCATGCAAAAAGAGCCGCAACTTTCGTCACAGCTCCTTATCTTCCTTCCCGGTTTTAATGGTATCACTCTAATTAACTGACAAACAATGGCTTTTAAGACGCGGACAAGCCCTATCTACTTCATTGCTCCGACTTTTTTAAACAGCGAAAGCAGTTTTTCGCCCTTCGGGAGCATCAAAACGTCTTCATCCGTAAGCGATTTTGTCGCAAAAAGCATCAGAACATACGCAATACCGCCCAAAACTATGGGGATCAAAACAGAGAAAATTCTGCCCGTGCCCGCCGCGAATCTGCAGGCGAAAAACGAAACAAGCGCCATTACGGCAACGCAGATAAGCGGTTTTTCAAGTAGCGACGCTATATCGTATTTACATTTAAGCAGCCGCTTGATACTTATAAGGTTCAGCGCCAGAATCAGAACATAGCAAACGGTTGTTCCGACAGGCGCGCCGTTTATGTTTATATCCGGCGAGCCTACAAGGAAAAAGTTTATAATAACTTTAACGACTCCGCCTATCGCCATATGTATAACAGGCAGCCAAACCTTGCCGAGCGCCTGCAAAACGCCGTTTGTAACAAGAACGAGCGATACAAATATTACGGCGTAACCGAGTATTGACAAAGTTGACGCCGCGTTTGTGTTATTATAAACCGTTTGCAGAATCGGTCTTGCCAAAACCGTTATACCTATGCCGCACGGTGCGGCAAGGAGAATTGTTGTTTTAAGAGCCGAAGATGTCATTTTGCGCGCGTCGTCAAGCTCTTGTCTTGCAAACGCCGCGGATATCGCCGGCACAAGGCTTATACTGATTGACGTTACAAGCGTTGGGGGCATGTTGAAAAGCGGTATTGCATATCCCGAATATGAGCCCCAAAGCTCCAGTGCGCGTTTGCTCTCAAAACCCGCCGCAAGCAGACGGCGCTGTATCATGCACATATCTATAACCGTTGTAAGCGTGAAAACGGATGCGCCTATGGTTATGGGAATTGCAATAAACAGCATTTTCTTTAATATTGAACCCATTGACGAGGTTTTCCCGTCACCGTCCTCCGCCGCGTTTTTATTCTTTCTTGTAAAATACATTATAAGCAGCACCGCAAGACCCATTGCGGCACCCATCGAAACGCCGAAAACAGCGCCTGCGGCGCCGTATTCTATGCCGCGCGGAATAAGTAAAGACGCAAGAATATATCCTATTATAAGCTTTCCGAGCGCTTCGGCAACCTCCGAAGACGCCGTGGGAACCATATCCTGCGTACCCTGAAAATATCCGCGGAACGCAGACATAAACGACACAAACAAAAGCGCCGGCGCAATAGCTCTTATACCGTGCGCCGCCAAAGGACTTTTTGTGAAATCGGCAAATGCGTCAGCGCAAAAATACAAAACGGATGTTCCTACAACGCCTATTATTGCAAGCAAAACAAGACTTGCGTGCAGTATTTTCTTTGTTTCCTTTGTCTTTCCGAGCGCGCTGCTTTCCGCAACCATTTTAGAAATTGCCACGGGAAGTCCCGCAGTTGCAACAACAAAGAGCCATGTGTAAATTGTATATGATGTTGTAAAAAGGCCCATTCCCGCTTCGTCCAAAAGATATGTAAGCGGTATTTTAAAGCATGCGCCTATTATTTTTACGAGAATATTCGCCACAAGGAGCACCGCTGCCCCATACATAAAGTTTTTGCCGTGCTGTTCTTTTGCCAAAAAAAATCACATCCCAATGATATTATTTAAATAGTTTCTTTCTTTAACAGCTCCTATATGCTCCGCCAAAAACCTTTGCAGAACACATATGCCTTCTGTTGCCGCATCGCGTGCGCCACGAAAATTCAAAGCGTCCTTAAGCTGTGAAGACGAATACATTTTCATAAGCTTCGCACAGTCTTCCGACACGCCCGATGCTCCCTGCCTTCCGCAGTTTTCGCAAAGCATTTCGCCCGCCGCGCCGTCAAAATACGCCGTATTCTCACTGCCGCACTTGGCGCAGCTCCCCATATCCGGCAAAAAGCCCGATATTTCAAGAATCTTTATTTCATACATGAGCCTTATATCGAAAAAATCTTTTTTGCCGTGTTCAAGATAATGCAAAGAGTTTAAGAGAAGCTTTATAACATCCTTCGCCTCAATGCCCTCCGCCGAAACCGCTTCAGCCAACGCGGCAAAATAAACCGCCTCCGAAAGTGATTCAAGAGAGTTTCTCAGTCCGTAAAAACTTTCGGAAAGCGCGGCTTCCGACAAAACGTATATATCGCCTTTCGGCTTTATTATAAACTCGCTGTAGCAAAGGTGTGCGGCGCTTGCATGCGCTTTATGTTTAAGACTTTTTATACCCTTTGCCCAAACGCTGATGCGGCCGAGATTCTCACTTATTACTGTGAGCATCATATCGTTCTCGCCGACAGACCTCGCCCGCGCTACTATCCCCATCGTTTTTATCGGGTCCATCTTTTTCCTCCCGATTTTTGCTGTAGTTTATATAATCTTCGGCGCTGCCGCTTAAAGTAAATCTCTCCCACAAGCTGTTCATAATATGCCTCCCGCAAAAAAATTCTAAAGCTATTTTTTGCAGGCACCGAAAATATATTATAGCAATTTATTCCTCTTTTGTAAAGCCCAGATTTTTAAGCATAAAATTATCGTTTCTCCAATCGCTTTTAACCTTTACCCAAAGCGAAAGATAAACCTTTTTGCCGAAAAACTTTTCCATGTCCTCTCTGGCGTATGTCCCAACTTTTTTCAGCATTGCGCCGCCTTTGCCTATTATAATTGATTTGTGCGACGCTTTTTCGCAAAAAATATTTGCGCCGATTTTTAGAGTTTTACCGTCGTCTTTCATTTCAAAAACTTCAACGGCGGTGCCGTGCGGAATTTCCTGCTGCATAAGGCGCAGTATCTTTTCCCTTATAATTTCAGAAGCTATTTCGCGCTCCGTTTTGTCCGTTACCGCATCTTCCGGATAAAACATAGGGCCTTCCTCCGCGAGGTTTTTAATCTCTGATAAAAGCAAATCAACCCCGTCTCCGTGCAGAGCCGATATAGGCACGATGGCGGCAAAATCCATCTTTTCCGAAAGCTCCGCAATAAGCGGCAAAATATCTTCTTTATTTACCGCGTCTACCTTGTTTATCGCAAGGATAACGGGAATATCTTCTTTTTGAAGCTCTTTTAAAATTCTCTCTTCGGGCGTGCCGAAGCCTTTTTCGGCGTCAATCATCAGAACCGCCATATCAACGCCGCAGGCGGACCTCAGCGCCGCCTCGTTCATATAGTCTCCGAGCTTTGTTCTCGCGCGGTGAACGCCGGGCGTGTCAACAAAAACTATCTGGCAATCTTTTTCGTTTAAAATTGCCAGAATCTTGCCGCGCGTTGTCTGCGGCTTTTTTGATACTATTGATATTTTTTCGCCCATTATTCTGTTTATAACAGTCGATTTACCGGCGTTCGGTCTGCCTACAACGGCCACAAACGCCGATTTGAAACTTTCGCTCATATGTCTCTCACCAGTCCCAATTTATTTAAAAAGTATTCTTCCCTCTCGCGCATCTTCTGCCTGTCCGCATCCTCTTCATGGTCGTACCCGAAAAGATGCAGCATGGAATGAACAGTTAAAAAACACACTTCTCTCAAAACGCTGTGACCGTATTCCTCAGCCTGACTTACGGCGGTTTCAAGAGAAATAACTATATCGCCCAAAATATTTTCTTCATCCTCGAATATTTCATCTTTAGGCTTTTCCTCGCTTTCATATTCGAGCATGGGAAAAGAAAGCACATCGGTTTTTCTGTCAATCCCGCGATAATCGCGGTTCAGTTCATGAATCCCGTCATCGTCCGTTATAAGCACCGAAACTTCAAATTCGCCGAGACCCACTTCGCCCATTACAAGCTCTGCGGCTTTTATAATATTCTCTTCATATTCTTTTGAAAACGGAATCTTATCCTGTTCATTCGTTATATATACTATTGTCTTTCATCCTTTCCCGTTAGGTTTTCGGGGTATTCGGGGTATTTTACCCTGCTGTGGAAATAGCCGCTGAATACTTTGATGAAAACTTCCTGTATCGTTTCAAGCTCTTCAAACGTAATGGGGCTCTCGCCAAGCTGGGAATCGGAAATCTTAGCCGCGAAAATCTTTTCTATCATCGCTTTTATTGAGCTTTCGCTTTTTTCGTCAAGCGAGCGAACCGCCGCTTCGCACGAATCCGCGAGCATAACAACCGCTTCTTCTTTTGTTGCAGGCAGCTGCGCGTTATATCTGAATTTGCTTTCATCAACGCCTTCGTACATCTTGCGTGCCTTATTTAAAAAGTATGCGACGGGCGTTTTTCCGTGATGCGACATTATAATATTCTTTATTGTTTCGGGCAGCTTATATTCCTTAGCAAGCGCCCTGCCGTCTGTTACGTGTTTTATTATTATCTGCGCGCTTTCTTCAGGCTCCATGGTATCATGCGGATTTATTCCGTATTGGTTTTCAGTAAACATTTCGGGACGCGACAGCTTGCCTATATCGTGATAATACGCGCCCGTTCTCGCCAAAAGATAGTTACCGCCGATTTTTTCACACGCCGCCTCGGCAAGGTTACCCACCATAAGGCTGTGATGATATGTGCCGGGCGCCTCAAGAAGGAGTCTTTTAAGAAGCGGCTGGTTGGGATTTGCCAAATCAGACAGTCTGAAAGGCGTTATAATATCAAAAACATTTTCCCAGAAAGGCAGCGTGCCCATTACTATTACGGAAGATAATAACGCGCTGATTATTCCGAACACCGCGCGCACAAGGCATGCTTTTGTTCCGACGTTCTGCAAAAGACCTATTGCAAAATAGGAAGCCGCCGCCAAAACGCAGAAAATAAGCGACAGGAAAACAAGCTTCCTTCTCTGCGCTATGTTTGAGAAAAGGAAAATGCAAATGCATCCCGCTACAAATACGGATACAAAGTAATATATATCTCCGCCGACGGTAAACGTTATCGCCGTTGAAATTAAAATATAAATCAAAAGCGAAAATCTAACTTCGGTAAGAATTGCGAGTATGGCTGCAGCAGCCGCAACCGGCAGAATATATTTATTTACCGAACCGCTTACGCTGAGCATAGAAACACAGAGCGCAAAGAGCGCCACTATACTTGTCATTGTGAATATTTTAGGCTCAAACTTATGTTTTTTATCGGTCAGCAGAATATAAGCGGCAACAATCGCAACGCATATTAAAACAAAGAGTATTGCGCCTATTATCTGCCAAATACGCATACTTTCAACGCCGGATACAAGACCGAGCTCCGCTAAAACGGCATACTGCGATTCCGTAACCGCCTCGCCGCGGCCTACTATTTTCTCGTTTTCTTTATAAATAACGCTCGGAACGCTTGCCTTGACCCTTTCCTTTTCTTCCTGCGTCTTTTCTTCGCTTTCCGAGGCATTTACATCAATCGTTTCACCAAAAATTTCTCCTGCGGCTTCAACTGCGCCGTTATCGCCGAGCCGTTCGTAAACCTGCTTTTTTGCTTCTTCAATTGCTTCTTCTTTATTGCGGACGCCGCGATCCATAATCGCTTCATGAATCTCTGTTAAGGTGCTTTTAAACTCCTCAAACCTGTCCGCAGAAAGGGTAAGGCAGTATTCGTCTTGAGCATTCGCCGTATCTTCTGCCGTTCTTTCCGCTTCCTTTTCCTTGAAATATTCCTCAAGCTTATCCTTGTTTTTTTGCGAAACATCGTAGTCAATTTCATACTTTGTCTCAACGGCTTCCGCGGCCTTTTCCCTGCGTTTTTCCGTTTCTATCCTGTCCTCAACGCTTCGCGTTGCGTAAATATCCGCAGGAGAAATATCCCCTACGTTTATGTCATATTTCTGAGGGATAATGCCTTTAATTATTATAACCGTCATAAGCGCTATACAAATAGCCTGTATTACGTAATTTAACTGTTTTTTCATAGCGGTATACTCACTTATCTTCTTTTCTGTTCTGCCTTTTCATATGCGTTTATTATCTTCTGCACCAGGGGATGTCTTACAACGTCTTTCGCGGTAAGATACACAAACTCCAGGCCTTCAATGTCCTTTAATATCCTTGCCGCCTCGCGCAGACCGCTGCGTTTTCCGTCCGGCAGATCTATCTGCGTTATATCGCCGGTTATGAGTGCTTTTGAGCCGAAGCCTATTCTTGTTAAAAACATTTTCATCTGCTCGGGCGTTGTGTTTTGTGCTTCATCGAGAATAATAAAAGCATCGTCAAGCGTTCTGCCGCGCATATATGCAAGCGGCGCCACCTCTATAACGCCTTTTTCAAGATACTTCTGATGACTTTCAGCACCGAGCATATCGGTAAGCGCGTCATACAAAGGTCTTAAATACGGATCAACCTTATTCTGCAGATCGCCCGGCAAAAAGCCGAGTTTTTCGCCCGCTTCAACGGCAGGTCTTGTGAGAATTATTCTTGAAACCTGTTTTTTGCGGAATGCGTCAACCGCCATAGCGACAGCGAGATACGTTTTACCCGTTCCGGCAGGGCCTATGCCGAAGACAACCGTATTTTTCTTTATCGTATCAACATATACCTTCTGCCCTACGGTTTTTGCCCTTATCGGCTTTCCTGCCGCGGTTACGCAAACGTAGTTATCGCCGAGCTCAGCGGCGTTATACTTTATGCCGTCTATCGCCATGGCTATGGCATAGCGCACATCCTGCTCCGAGAGACCCTCTCCCTTTTCGATAACGGCTTCAAGGTTTCCCAAAACCTCTGCGGCGTTTTCCGTTTTTTCCTCGTCGCCTATTATCTTAAAAGTATCGTCTCTCGTTATAATTTGCACGCCGAGCTCGCTTTCCATGATCTTTATGTTCTTATCAAATTCTCCGAAAAGCAGCGGCGCGTTCCTTGAGTATTTTGGTTTGAAAATTTTTTCTGTCAAGGTTTCCTCCTATATTTATTCAGTTATTTCTATTTCTCGTGTTTCGCTTATATTTTCACTGCAGGTAAGCATGCATTTCAAATCTATACCGTTTTCCGTTTTGACATACTGCATATCCCTGTCTAGTATCTTTGTGCCGTCACTTAGTCCGTCCTCAAGTTCCGCAAACAATTCCCCGGAATAATACAGAGCCGCTTCCTGCGGCGTTAAGTCATACTTTAAAATGTTTGTTTCCTCAAAAACTTCCGTTTTAAGCCTTAAAGGCAAATACAAATCGCCCCAGAGATGCAGGGAATACTCTTTTTCGGATACATCGGCGTCTTTATACGGACTGCGTTTGAAATGATATACGGGAATGGAAAATCCGCCTACGGCAACAGAGTGTTTTTTATAAACTCTCCCGGTTTTCAGACTTTCGGTCTTTGAAAGCGGAAAACTGCCGTTTTTTTCGTGCCATGTGGTCGCGTATATTTCGCCGTCCGCATGTCTGAGCTGTAGCTCTGCGCCTTCCATTACTCCGCTTACAAGAAGCTGACCTTTTGAAACCACATCGCCTTCTTGTACCATTTTCTGTCCGTCCCGGACTATCATCCGCGTAATAACGCCGTCGCATGACGCAACAATATTACACGGATCATCGCTTTTAATCTCGGGTTTACCGGTGCGCTCCTTAACGGTTACTATGGCGCGCGTACCTTTAATATCAACCCAAATCCAGGAGAGACCGGGCACTTTTTTCATCATTTCGCGCTGAATCACCCTTTTATCATGATTGTATTTTACCACACCTACGCCAATACCGCAAGACCTTAAAGCATCTCTTATGCTATTTTTTTCAATTTTTTCCGCGCCCTCTATCTCAACGGACCAAATAAACGAAGTTAAAAGTATTACGGCGGCTATGAAAACGGCGATCCCGAAAAGAAACGCTTTTCTCTTTCTGCGCTTATGAAGATACGGCGGCAGACCCCTTTTTTCTTTAATTCTGACGCGTGTTTTTGTTCGATATGCCGCTTTTCTTATTCTGTGAAAGCCGCGGATCGAGATTTTCATCTCCGCCTTGTTTTTCTCCTTCTTTTCTATATCCCACAGATATATTTTGCTTTTTATTGCAAGATTTATAAACCTTTCCAAAAATGCTCCGCAAGCCTCTATTACGAGATACCCTCTGAAAAAATTTATAATTCTAATCAGCATCTATATCAAACCCCTTTATCCTGCCGCAAAGCTCTATGTCGACATCCGTAAGCGATTTTATGGTGAGCTTTTCCCCTTTTATTCTGAATATTCCGAGCGATGTTGAAATCACCAACAAGTTTTCGTCGTACTCAACTATACCGCTTAAGTTTTCTACGGTTGCGCCCCTGTCGCCGCGAACCGTTATGCAGGGCGTGCCGAGCACAAGCTCGCTCGGCAAATCAATCGCTTCAATGGCGCGCTCTGCCGCGGGTATTTTTCTTTTTTTCTTTTTCAAACTCCTTTCACCTCTGTAAAATTATATGTCCGCTTGAATTATTAAGTACTTTTTTTTGAGCTTCGAAATAAGTTTTAAATATGGGAGGTGATGATTTTGAGAAAAATAATACTGATTCTGTCGGCTGCGGGAGCTCTGCTTTGCGCTCTGTTTTCACCCGCGGTGTCCGCCGCCGCACTGGACGCCGCAAAGCTTTGCGCCTCGGTTTTAGCCCCGTCGCTTTTTCCCTTTTTCGTATGCGCAAATCTTTTACTGTCTCTCGGCGGCGCCGAAATTCTCTCAAAGGGCGCGGGAAGAATTATGCGTCCTTTGTTTTGTGTGAGAGACAAAGGCGCTCTGCCGCTTATATTGGGACTTATCAGCGGTTATCCATGCGGCGCTGTGGTTACATGCAAAATGTACGACGCCGGAAGTCTTTCAAAAAACGAAGCCGAAAGGCTTATGGCGTTTTCAAACAACGCCGGCCCCATGTTTATAATAAGCGCCGTGGGAAACGGACTTTTCGGCAATTCTCAAGTTGGTTTTCTTATTTACCTTTCTCATGTTGCGGGCGCCTTTCTTTGCGGCATAACGCTTTCATTTTTTGCAAAAAAAGAAAAAACTTCCGTTCAAAAGTATAAAAACCGTCATACCGGCGCTTCAGACGCGGTACCAAATGCCGTTATGAGTATTTTAAATCTTAGCGGCTATGTAATATTCTTTTCTGTAATACTCGCAATTATGAAATCTTTGGGCTTTATAGATTTTCTTTGCCGTATACTTTGCGCTTTCGGCACAGAACGCAAATGTGCCGAAATGCTGAGCAGCGGGATATTTGAAATAACAAGCGGATTATTCTCTTCGGGATGCAAAAACATACCGTGTGCAGCGGCGCTTATATCGATAGGAGGCGCATCCGTCTTTCTTCAGACAATGTCGTTTGCAGCCAAAAGCGGTTTAAGCCTTAAATACTACATAGCCGGAAAGCTGTTTTCGGGAGGTGCGGCTGCAGCCACAGCGCGTCTCCTTTTGCGCGTTTTTCCCGTTTCGGTAAAAACCTTCGCGCCTGCAGCCGTCTTTGAAACGAGCCCTTATATGTATTTTGCCGCAGCGCTTTTGCTGTCTTTTCCGCTTATATTTTTATTTTTTCCGGACAGGAGGTAAATAAATTATGAATTTTAAAAAATATCAAATAGCGCTTTTTATGTTTGTAATTACCGTTTTTTCGCTTTTTTTCGCAGAACACGGCATTTTGCCCGTCTCAGGGAACCGCAAAACAGTAATAGTTATAGACGCCGGGCACGGCTTGCCGGACGGCGGCGCGGTAGGCAAAAGCGGCACGCCCGAAAGCGATATAAACCTTGAAGTATCACTCCTTTTGCAAAAAGAACTTGAATCACGCGGATACGAAATCATAATGACAAGACGCGATGAAAACGGAATATATAAAAACGCAGGCGGCAGTATTAAAGAAAAAAAGCGCGAGGATATGAAAAACCGGCTTGGGATAGCACAAAAAAGCCATGCGGATTTATTTATAAGTATTCATATGAACTTTTTCGGAGAAGCAAATTCAAGCGGTCCGCAGGTTTTTTATAAGGCAGGCTCCGAAAGCGGCGAGCGCGCCGCAGTTTGTATAAGAGAATCGTTTATAAAAAACATCGGCAGTCACTGTACAAGGGAGATAAAGCCCGTCACAGACGGCATATACCTACTACGCGAGGTTAAAATCCCCGCCGTTTTGGTTGAATGCGGCTTTTTGTCAAACCCCGATGAAGAAACCCTTCTGCTAACTCCCGGCTATCAAATCAAAATGTCAAATGCAATAGCAAACGGGATAGACGAATACTTCAAAAACTAAAACGCGCCTCTCGGCGCGTTTTTTCTTTATTTCCGCATTCTGCATTATCATTTATTATTTAAGCAAAGCGTTTATAAGAAAGCACATCGCAAAGCCCAGTGCTGTCGGCAAAAGAGCTGCCAAAAGCGTATATTTTGCGCTTCCCGTTTCTTTTTTTACCGTCCAAAGCGTTGTTGAACAAGGCCAGTGAAAAAGGCAGAAAACCGTAACGCACAGGGCGGTAACGTAAGTCCAGCCGTTTTGCAAAAGCAGGCTGTGCAAGGCGGAAAGCGAGGAAGGCTCCGTTATGGTACCGCTTGCGGTATATATCATAATTATTATGGGCACTACAATTTCGTTTGCCGGAAACCCCAAAATAAACGCCAAAAGTATTGCGCCGTCAAGACCGAAAATTTTCGCAAAGGGGTCTAAAAAACGGCTGACCGCCAAAAGCGCCGAAGTATCGCCTACAGACGTGTTGCCAAGCAAAAATATGAGTATCCCGGCGGGTGCCGCCACGGATACGGCGCGCCCCAAAACAAATATGGTTCTGTCAAGAATGCTCCTTAGTATTGTCTTTCCTATCTGCGGTTTGCGGAAAGGCGGCAATTCTATCATAAACGTTGAAGGCTCTCCGCGCAGAAATGTTTTTGACAGAAAAAGCGACGCCGCAAAAGCAGCCGCAACACCGAGCAATATCACGCCCGTAAGACACAGCGCCGACAAAACGCTCTGCTTAAAGCCGAATGCGCCGCCGAGAAAAAACATGCCTATAATTGCCGTAAGCGTAGGAAAAGCTCCGTTTGCTTTAAGGCAAAAAATATGTTTTAAGTTCATCACCGTCCCATACAACTTTTTCCACAAATCTTTTTAAATACGCACGTTTGCTGTCCGTAGTCAAATTGTTTTCTTTCAAAGAATTTATATTTCTTTCCTTTTCTTTTAAAAGAGCCTCTCTCTCTTTTTGGAGGCGGTTTATCTCATCTTTTACTCTTTCAGCAAAATACCCCTCGCCTTCCGCCAAAGCGTTTATAAGGTTTTCTATTTTCCGCGTTTTTCTCTTTATTTCGTCATTTATCGCTTTTATTTCGCTTTTTTCGTTTTTTCCTTTGTAAAGCTCCTCAGCGGAACGCTCCCTTAAAAGCGCCGAAAACACCGCGTCGTCCGTAAAAGCGCCGGGCAAATTTGAAATGCCGCAGCAGTTTGTACCGCAGTCAAGTTTACCGCTGCAAATATAATCAAATTTATCTGAATTATACCGTTTTTTCGCCCGCATTTCCCTGCCGCATTTGCAATATAAAAGACCCTTTAAAAGCGCGGTTTTTCCGTCTCTGCTTCTCTTTTTTCCCGCCTTTTTCTCCGAAAGGATCTCCTGCGCCGCCGTATATTCTTTGCCCGTTATAAGATACGGATGTTCTCCCGCCGCTATTACAAAACTCGTGATGTCGGCCGCGCCCGTTTTTCCGCGCCTTCTGCCGTATGGCATTATGCCTTTTCCGAAATCGTCTTCGCTAAAAGTCACCTCCGCGCCGCGCTCCTTAAAATATCCGTATGTGTCTTTATCGCACGCGGCGTATACGGGATTTTTAAGTATTTCTTTTATGGCGGTTTCGGAAAAGCCGTTATTTAAGCGTGTTTTAACTTCTCTCTCCGAAAGCTTCCGCCGCACCGCAGAAACATTTTTTAAGTTTAAAAAAAGAGAAAAAATTAGCTTTACCTTGCGGCTTTCATCCTTATTTTCGCAAAGTCTGAAAAACGTGCGCTTTTTTCCGTTTTCCAAAACCTCATATTTTTCCGATTTATATCCCGTAGGCGCAGTTCCGCCGAGCCAGCGTCCCGTTTTGGAAAGCATGTGCATGTTGTCTTTTACCCGTTCGGCAATGGTCTCACGCTCAAGCTGGGCAAAAACAGAGGCTATATACATCATGGCTTTGCCCATGGGCGTGCCGGTATCAAACTCCTCTTTAACGCTGATAAACGCAACGCCGCGCCTTATAAGCTCCTCGGAAAGCGCTGCAAAGTCGCCTACATTTCTTGAAATTCTGTCAAGCCTGTAGCAAACGAGTGCGCCTATCTTCCCCTCTCTGATATCTTTTAAAAGCCGTCTGAACTCAGGTCTGTCCGTATTTTTCGCGGAAAAGCCCTCGTCCTCGTAAACCTCAAACTCGCCTCCGCCCATTTTCGTTTCTATGTAATTTTTGCAGAGTTCTATCTGGTTTTCTGCAGACTCTCCCCTGCCCGTCAGAACGGATTTCCGTGAATAAACCGCGATTTTCAAAATACACCCACGCCTTTTTGCTTTTTTAATAAAATGTATGAAGCATATATTTAAAAAATAAACATAAAGTATAAAGTGTCATGAAAAATGAACACACAAAAATACATATTGTGTCTCAAAAATGCGGATATTACCATAGCGCGGGCGGTTTTTGTCTGTCGCTTTTTACGGCAAAAAACTCTCTTTTATGCGTTTCTCCCGGGGATATAATTGCGTTTTTGTATTTCTTTGAGATTTTTTTAACAAAAGAAGAGCGAAAAAATCGAACTTTTTTTGCGAAAAAAGCAGGAAAATACAGTATTTATATAGAATTATAATATATTATAATCCGGAGCGATTATACCTATATGTATTTTTAGGAAAACTACCGAGGGAGTCTTATATGAACGTACAGAAAACAAATGACAGGTTTTGCATGCTCCCGCCTTTCCAGAAAGGCGAAAGCAATGATATTTACAAGTTTCTCGGCTGCCATAAGGAATGGGGCGGCTATGTATTCAGAGTTTGGGCGCCGAATGCCGACAGCGTAAGTCTGGCAGGCGACTTCAACTCCTGGGATACGGAGAAAAATCATATGACGTCGATAGGCTGGGGCGTTTGGGAAGCGTATGTAGAAAACGTTTCCGTGTATGACAAATACAAATATTACATCACAAGACGCGGCAAGAGCGTATATAAAAGCGACCCCTATGCGTTTCACGCATGCACCCGTCCCGAAAACGCTTCAAAGGTTTACGATCTTTCGGGCTATAACTGGGGCGACAGCGAATATCTGTCTTCTCGCCAAAACGGAAACAACCTTGAAAAACCGATAAATATTTACGAAGTCAATTTAGCCTCCTGGAAAAAATACGGCGACGGCAACTATTTAAGCTACAAGGATCTTGCAAAACAGCTTGTACCCTATGTAAAAGAAATGAACTATACGCACATAGAGCTTATGCCCGTTTCCGAATATCCTTACGATCCTTCATGGGGCTATCAGGTCACAGGCTACTATGCTCCTACTTCAAGATACGGGACTCCGCATGATTTTATGGAGTTTGTGGATACGTGCCACAAAAACGGAATAGGCGTAATACTCGACTGGGTAGGCGCGCATTTCCCGAAAGACGAAAACGGTCTTTACGAGTTTGACGGCACATGCTGCTATGAATACAGCGATCCCTTAAAAAACGAACACAAGGACTGGAACACACGTATTTTTGACTACGGCAGAGGCGAGGTTATATCCTTCCTCATTTCAAACGCGTCTTTCTGGCTGCGCGAATATCACATAGACGGTCTGCGCGTTGATGCCGTGGCGTCCATGCTGTATCTCGACTACGGCAGACAAAACGGTCAGTGGCGCCGCGCCTCTGACGGCGGAAACATAAACCTTGAAGCGGTTGAGTTTTTAAAGAAACTCAACAACGCCGCTTTCGCGGTTAATCCGTCAGTACTTATGATTGCCGAAGAATCGACGGCTTTCCCGATGGTTACAAAGCCTCCGTTTGTAGGCGGTCTCGGTTTTAACTTCAAGTGGAACATGGGCTGGATGAACGATATGCTGAGTTACATGTCTCAGGATCCGCTTTTCCGCAAAGGCTGTCACAATATGCTGACGTTTTCTTTGACATATGCTTTCTCCGAGAACTTTATACTGCCCATCTCGCATGACGAGGTTGTTTACGGCAAGCGTTCTCTTTTCAATAAAATGCCCGGCAACATGGATGAAAAGCTTGCAAACTTCAGAGCTTTTACCGCGTATATGACGGCGCATCCCGGTAAGAAACTCACGTTTATGGGAACGGAGTTTGCGCAGTTTAACGAGTGGAACTACGCAGAAGAGCTTGACTGGAATCTTTTAGAAAATCCGCTTCACCAAAAAGCGCAGCTCTTTATTAAAGACTTAAACAAATTCTATCTCGACCATCCGCAGCTTTGGGAAAACGAAAGCGGCTGGCAGGGATTTTCGTGGATTAACGCGGACGACTGCAACAACAGCGTTATCACATTCAGAAGACTTGATAAATCCGGCGGCGAGCTTATAGTTGTATGTAACTTCTGCCCCGTCGAACGCACAAACTATCTTATGGGCGTTCCGCGCAAAGGAAAATATAAACCCATATTTACAACGGATAAGGTAAAATACGGCGGATGCGGTACAAGGCTTATGCCGCTTAAAACGCGCGACAAGAATATACACGGCTTTGACCAATGCTTAAGCCTTCATATCCCGCCCATGTCGGTCACTTTTTATCAGTATGCGGAATAACTTGGTTTCCACAAGGAGAGGTCTCCTTATATTATAGACAATATTACAGACAACGTATAAATGCTTTAGTGAGGTGATTTTAATGAACAATCGCAGTAAGAATTGTATTGCAATGCTGCTTGCAGGCGGTCAGGGAAGTCGACTTAAGGTGCTGACTGAAGAAAATGCAAAACCCGCCGTACCGTTCGGCGGTAAATACCGTATTATCGATTTTCCGCTTGCAAACTGCGTTAAATCGGATATTGACACGGTGGGTATTCTCACCCAGTATCAGCCCTTTGAACTCAACAGCTATATAGGAAACGGACAGCCTTGGGGCCTCAACCGCAACTTCGGCGGTGCGTTTATTCTCCCTCCCTACCAGAGGAGTAAGAAGACGGAATGGTATAAGGGAACGGCTAACGCTATTTATCAAAACATAAATTTTGTTGACCGTTACAACCCCTCGCATGTGCTCATAATCTCGGGCGATCATATTTATAAAATGAATTACAAAAATATGCTCCGCTACCATATTGAGCATGGCGCGGACTGCACTATTGCGGTTTTAAACGTTTCGCTTCAGGAGGCTTCGCGTTTCGGCATTATGAATGCGGACGCGGACGGCAAGATTTACGAATTTGAGGAAAAGCCCAAAAAGCCGAAGAGCACAAACGCTTCAATGGGCGTTTATATCTTCAAGTGGGACGTACTCCGCAAGTATCTTATCGAAGACGAGGCGGACGATACTTCCTCAAACGATTTCGGAAAGAATATAATTCCGAAAATGCTCGCAGGCGGCAAAAAGCTTTATGCTTATCCGTTTGACGGGTATTGGATGGACGTTGGAACAATCGAAAGTCTTTGGGAAGCTAATATGGATCTTTTAGATCCCAACAGCACCTTTAAGCTCAATGACCCGAAATTTAAGATATATGCCAGAAACTATTCCGTTTCGGCAAGCAGAATATCAAAAGCAGCTCAGGTTGAAAACTCTCTTATAACCGAAGGCTGCGATATTGAAGGTCATATTTCCGACAGCATTATTTCAACCGGCTGTACGGTTGAAAAGGGCGCTTATGTTCATAAGAGCTTTATTATGCCGGGTGCCGTTATAGGCAAAAACGCGCATATTGAATACGCCATTATAGGCGAACGCAGCATAATCGGCCCGGGCGCTAAAATCGGCAGCGAGCAGGATGAATCCGGAAAGCTTTCTATTTCCGTTGTGGGCAACGACAGAAATATAGAACGCAACACGGTAATCCAGGCAGGCGACGTAGTTTAACTCTGAAAGGTGGGATAAGTAGATGAAAATGTTTGGAATAATATTCTCAAATATATATGACGCCGAAATGGGTGAGCTGACACGTGTGCGCACTGTTGCATCCCTTCCCTTCGGCGGCAGATACCGCCAGGTTGACTTTGTTTTAAGCAACATGGTAAATTCAGATATAACATCTGTAGGAATAATAACTAAATATAATTACAAGTCGCTCATGGACCATTTCGGAGACGCGAGCGATTGGGATTTAAACAGAAAAAACGGCGGTCTTTTTATAATACCTCCCTTTTCCTCGGGACAGACAACAGTGTACCGCGGAAAGCTTGAAGCGCTTCACTCCGCACTGCGATTCCTCGAATCAACAGACGACGAGTATGCTTTAATGTGCGATTCAACTATTATCTGCAACATAGATTATAAAGCTGTTTTAAAATCGCATATAGCTTCCGGCGCCGATATCACTGTTGTTGCAAACAAAGACTCGGAAGATACGGATACATCCCAGGAGCTTGTTTTATCTACCACAAAAGACGGCAAAGTAACGGATCTCGCAATAGACACCATACCCACGCCGGATCAGGTAATGGGAATGGGTATGTATATAATGGAAAGGACTAAGCTTATAAAGATAATCGAGCAGTCCATATCCCACGGTCTTGCGCATTTCGAAAGAGACTTTATGCAGAAACAGTTTATTGCAGGCAGCCTTAAAATAAACGCTTATATTTTTGACGGCACGGTACTCAGAAACAAGAGTATTTCATCATACTTTGACAACAACCTCTCTCTGCTTGACAGAAAAATAAGCGGCGATATATTTAAAACAGAACGTCCTATCTATACAAAAGTTCGCGATGAAGTGCCTTCATATTATGCCGAAACAAGCACGATAAACGACTGTATCGTTGCGGACGGCTGCGTTATCCGCGGCACGGTCGAAAACAGCGTTATTTTCCGCGGCGTTTATATAGAGCCGGGCGCAGAAGTCAGAAACTGTATTTTAATGCAGGGCACAAGAGTTAAAAAAGGCGCGAAGCTTACAAATGTTATTGCAGATAAAAATGTTTTAATCACAGATAACACAACCTTGGCAGGCGCACCCACAGCGCCGTACATAGTTACAAAAGGATTGACAGTTTAAAGTATAGATTAAGGAGACACTTATGAAGATTTTATTTGCGGCAAGCGAAGCCGCACCGTTTATCAAAACAGGCGGCCTCGGAGATGTTGCCTCAGCTCTGCCCGCAGAGCTTTCAAAAATCCAGGGAAACGAAGTTGCTGTTTTTATTCCCTATTATTCGGCTATTAAATATAATAAGGAATTTAAAGTTGAATATATTACTTCTTTTTCCGTTCCGCTGGCATGGAGAAACATTTACTGCGGAATATTCAGAGCCAAAAGAAAAGTAGGAAGAAAAACCGTTACCTATTATTTTATTGACAATGAATATTACTTTGACCGCGGTCATCTCTACGGTGACACGGACGACGGCGAAAAATTCGCTTTCTTCTCAAAAGCGATTTTGGAGTCACTACAGCACATCGGCTTTTATCCCGACGTTATTCACTGTAACGACTGGCAGACAGGTTTTCTGCCGCTTTTCTACAAGGCGTTTTACAGAAATATAGAAGAATATTCGCATATTAAAATAGTTTACACTATCCATAATATTGAATATCAGGGCAAAGCGGACCCGAATTTCCTGCCGGAAGTTTTGGGCGTTTCGGAATACTGGCGCGGCGTTGTAAGCTTTGACGGACTTATAAACGCAATGAAATCGGCTATCGTTTTGTGCGACAAGCTGACAACCGTATCCCCAACGTATTCGCACGAAATACTCTTTGCGTATTTTGCAAACGGTCTTGAAAAGATTTTGCAGGAAAATTCCTACAAGCTCGTAGGTATACTAAACGGTATTGATACAAAACTGTTCGATCCCAAGACCGACAAGAGTATTTACAAAAACTTCTCTCACGGGGAACTTGAAGCGAAAGCCGAAAACAAAAAGTTTTTGCAGCAGCAGCTGGGTCTTGAAGTCAGCGACCAGATTCCTATGTTTGCGATGATTTCGCGCTTCGTGCCGCACAAGGGTATTGACCTTGTAGAGCGCGTCATGGAAGATATGGCGCAAATGAATATTCAGCTCGTTCTACTCGGGACAGGCTATGCAAATTACGAAAACACATTTAAATATTACGACTATGCTTATCAAAACAAAATCTCCGCAAATATCAAATTTGACGGCCCGCTTGCTAACATGATTTACGCCGGCGCGGATTATTTCTTAATGCCGTCAAAGAGCGAGCCCTGCGGCCTTGCGCAGATGATTTCAATGCGCTACGGAACTATTCCGATAGTCCGCGAGGTAGGCGGTCTTTACGATACCGTCACCCCCATCAATACGGAAACGCTTGAGGGGCGCGGATTCACGTTTAAGACGTATAACGCATATGATATGCTTGACGCCGTAAGACGCGCGGAAGACTTCTTCTATCAGACAGAAAAGCGCGCCAAGGTGGTTGACAATATTATGAAGAAAGACTTCAGCTGGAAAGGTTCCGCTACGCAGTATATGAATATTTATAAGGAACTTTGCGGCGGCTGACTGCCAATAACAAAGATTATACACAATTTTATTTCGGAAAGGACTTTTAGGACAAATGAGATTATCACAGGATTCGGCTTTGCGCATGCTCAATGACGAGTGCATGCAGAACTTTGGCTGCAAAGCCGAGGAAGCAACAAAAAAACAGATTTACAAGGCTTTATGCATATCGGTTAAAAACCTGCTCGCAAAAGAGCGCGCCGATTTTGCAGAAAAGACGAGAAAAGGCGGAAAGAAACAGGTTTACTACATGTCGATGGAGTTCTTGGTTGGAACGTCACTTCGCAACAACCTCTACAACCTCGGCATCATAGACCCCTTCAAAAAAGCTATTGAAAAAAGCGGTTTCGATATAGAAGAGCTTTATGCTTTAGAACCCGACGCAGGTCTCGGAAACGGCGGTCTCGGAAGACTCGCCTCCTGCTATATGGACAGCGCGTCCTCGCAAAGCATTCCGATGACAGGCTTTTCAATAAGATATGAATTCGGAATATTCAAGCAGAAAATAGTTGACGGCTGGCAGATGGAATTCCCCGACAACTGGCTTGATATGGGTGATGTTTGGCTCAACTGCCGCGAGGATGACAGCGTAACAGTTAAGTTCGGCGGCTCTGTTCATGAATTCATGGAAGACGGAAACTTTAAGTTTAACCATGTTGATTACACCTCTGTTGTTGCCGTTCCCTATGATATGTATATTTCGGGCGCGGGAAGCAAAGCCGTTAACAAACTTGTTTTGTGGAGCGCGAAATCCCCGAACAGAATAGATATGTCTGCGTTCTCGCGCGGCGAATACGCAAAGGCGCTTGAACAAAACACAATTGCAGAAGTTATTTCAAAAGTATTATACCCGGCGGACGAACATATTGAAGGCAAAACTTTAAGACTTCGCCAGCAGTATTTCTTCGTGTCCGCGTCACTCCAGAGCGTTGTAAACGCGCACTATAACAAATACAAAACGCTTGATAACTTCGCCGATAAGGCGGCTATCCATATAAACGATACGCACCCGGCTTTATGCGTACCGGAGCTTATGAGAATACTTATGGACGAATACGGCTACGGCTGGGATAAGGCTTGGGAGATCACAACAAATACGCTCTCATACACAAACCATACAGTCATGAGCGAAGCACTTGAGCGCTGGAGCGAGCACCTCTTCTGCCAGCAGCTTCCGAGAGTTTATCAGATAGTTTGCGAGATCAACCGCCGTCTTATGGAAAAACTCAACACTGTTTACGCGGGCGATATCCCGAAAATAGAATACATGGCGGTTATCGCGGGCGGCGAAGTACGCATGGCTAACATGTGCCTGGCATGTTGCCACAAGGTAAACGGCGTTTCAAAGCTGCACAGCGATATACTTACAAAGTCTATTTTCCATGACTACTATAATATAATGCCCGATAAATTCACAAATGTTACAAACGGTATCGCTTACAGACGCTGGCTGTGCCAGTCAAACCCCGAGCTTACCGAATATTTAAAAGAGCTTATCGGCAATAAATTCTTAAAAGACGCCGCAGCCCTTTCGGATTTAATGAAATACGAAGGCGACAAGGAAGTTTTAGCAAACCTCCGCAAGATTAAAAAGGCAAACAAAGTGCGCCTCTCTAAATACATCGAAAAAGCAAACGGCATAAAAGTAAACCCCAATTCCATTTTCGATGTTCAGATAAAGCGTCTTCACGAATACAAGCGTCAGTTATTAAACGTTTTGCATATTATGTATATGTATAAAAAGCTTAAAGCAAATCCCGCGCTTGACATACCGCCCAGAACGTTTATATTTGCGGCTAAAGCTTCAAGCGGATATATGATGGCAAAACAGATCATAAGTCTTATCCACGCCGTTGCGGATACAATAAACAACGATCCCGAAATAAACGGCAAGATAAAGGTTGTGTTTATTGAAGACTACAAAGTCTCACTTGCCGAGATCATTATCCCCGCGGCAGAGATTTCCGAGCAGATTTCAATTGCCGGAAAAGAAGCTTCGGGTACGGGCAACATGAAGCTTATGATAAACGGCGCTGTAACTATCGGCACGCTTGACGGCGCAAACGTTGAGATAAGCGAGCAGGTAGGAAAAGAAAACATGTTTATCTTCGGCATGACGAGTGACGAGGTTGAAGCAAAATGGAAAGAGGGCTACAACCCCGAATATTACTACAACACAAACAAAGACCTTCGCGAAGTTATCGACATGCTCGTTGACGGCACATTAGGCAAGACGTTTTACGATATCAAGCATGCGCTTTTAAAAGGCAATTACGGCGTTGCGGACGCTTATATGGCGCTTGCGGACTTTGAGGATTACACACGCGCGCATGACGAAATTTCAAAGGTTTATAAAGATAAAGACAAATTTACGAATATGTCTCTCGTAAATATCGCGAAAGCGGGTATCTTCTCTTCGGACAGAGCAATACTCGAATACGCAAAAAATATTTGGAAGCTGTAATTTAAATGAGGATTTTATACGACAGTAAAAAAGAAAAATATAAAAAACCGTTCGGGTGCTCTCACGCAGGTGAGGGCATCCGTATGTCCGTTTATATACCAAAAAGCGTTTGCACATTCTCGGCAAGCGTTTTTTTGGAGGACGATAACGGCGGCACCGTAGCTACACACACGCTTTCTTTAGACGGCGAAGAGGATTTATACGATATTTTTTCGGTGACGTTTCATGTTGAAGAAGCGGGACTGTATTTTTACTATTTCAGAATTTTCGCGGAAAACTCCGCTTTTAATCTATATAAATACGGTTACGCGGACACGAATATGGAAGACGGCGACAAATGGCAATTAACGGTTGTGCCCGCGGACTATAAAACGCCGAAGCGTTTCAAGGGAAACGTTATGTATCAGATTTTCCCGGACCGCTTCGCGCAGATGGGCGAGCCCGATTTAAAAGATAAGCTTCAGCCCTTTTGGATTCACGAAAACAAGCACGAAACGCCCGCGTTTCTGCCCGATGATATGGGCGAAATACTAAACTGCGACTTTTTCGGCGGCAATCTCCGCGGCATAGAGGGCACGCTGCCTTATATAAAAGAGCTCGGCGTTTCAACTATTTACTTAAACCCTATCTTTAAGGCTTTTTCAAACCACAGATACGATACTTATAATTATAAAGAGATAGACCCCATGCTCGGCACTTATGACGATTTTGTGTCGCTTTGCAAAAGCGCGAAAAAGCTCGGCATTAAAATTATTCTTGACGGCGTTTTTTCGCACACGGGCATACGCAGTATATATTTTGAGGACGCAGTTAAAAACCCCGATTCGCCATACAGACATTGGTATAAATTTGAGAGCTATCCCGATAAATATTCAAGCTGGTGGGGCATTAAAACTCTGCCGGACGTAAATGAGCTCTCCCCTTCTTATATTGACTATATAATAACGGGTGAAGACAGCGTTATAGAGCATTGGCTTCGTGCCGGCGCGGCGGGCTTCCGCCTTGACGTTGCGGATGAGCTGCCCGATGAATTTATAGCACTGCTTCGCAAACGCCTTAAAGAGATAAACCCCGAAGCGCTGCTGCTCGGTGAGGTTTGGGAGGACGCGTCAAACAAGATAAGCTACAGCGAAAGACGTCGTTATTTTACGGGCGGCGAGCTTGACAGCGTTATGAACTACCCGTTTATGAACGCCATAATAGATTTTGTATCAAATAAAATTACCGCGGAAGAGTTTTCCGAAACCGTTATGACGATAGTTGAAAACTACCCGAAGGACGCGCTTGACTGCCTTATGAACAGCCTTTCAACGCACGATACCTACAGAGCAATAACGCGCCTTTGCGGAATGGTGCCGGAGGACAAGGAAGTTAGGGCAAACTTTACGTTTGGCGGCGAGGTTTTGGATAACGCTCTTAAAATGTTTCGTCAGGCTTCGTTTCTTCAATATATCCTGCCCGGCAACCCCTGTATATACTACGGCGACGAGATTGGCATGCAGGGCTTTGAAGACCCGTTTTCAAGGCGCTTTTTCGACTTTGAAAACAGAAACAAAAAACTGCTTTCGTATTTTATAGAGCTAGGAAAGCTCAAAAACGGATATAAGGATTTAAGAGAAGGCAAAACCCGAGTTTACGCAAAGGACGACGATACCGTTATAGTTGAGCGCGGAAAACTAAAAGCCGCGGTTAAAAGACAAGGCACGCTCAAAAAACCCGAAAACGCGCTTTACTTTAAAAACGGCTGCGCGCTGTATAAATAAATGTAACAAAATATGCCTGTTTTGTAGTCTTGACAACAGGCATATTTTGTTATATAATAACTTTAGATAACTTACCAAGGGCTTTGACCCAAATCCGGGAAACTATGTTTCCTGAAGGTAAGTTATTTTTTTGTGCATTTTATCGAGCCCATTTATTGCACTTAACCAAACGGAGCTAAACGTCCATTACAGGGTACAAACGAATTTGTAAGAATTGCTATAAGCCTTTCCCTTTTCGAGTCTATTATCCTCGCGCCGCAAACGCCTACGCAGTTGCACCCGAAACCCATACACATTGTAAGCGCCTGCTTGCCGCAGGCTTTGCACTTTTTAAATATATTATCGAGATTAAATGCGACGCGCGGAAGATACCCTAAATCCTCCAAAAGCGTAAAAAGCGGAAAGAAGATAGCCATAGGCGGCAGCATAACGGCTGTAACCCACGCCAAAACGCGGTACATGCCAAAGATAAGCATATCGGTAAAAAAGCATTTTATCCCAAATTTTACACAGAGAAAATCCAGATAATCCTGAAACCTAAAGAGATATTTTGATAAAAGCGCAGAAGGGTAATTTGCGCCCGAAAGCGTTATCCAAAAGATAAAGGCAAGCAGTAAAATCATTATTGGGTAACCGAAAAGCCGTGACGTAAGTATTTTATCAAGCTTTATGTTTCTCTCCCGTCTCTCCCCTTCGGTTACTTCCGCGGCTATTTTTTCGCTCATCTGATAAATAGAGCTTACAACGGCCTCTTCTATTATAATGCTTCCGAGCGTCATTTTTGCGCGCATGACGGACAGCATTATTTCTCCATCTTTCATCAAATCAACGCCCAGATATTCGTTTACGGAAAAAAGAATTGTCTTATCATTTTGCAAAAGTGTAAGAGACAGCCATACGGGCGAAATTTTGTCTTCAAACTTTGATAAGTGCGGCTCTATAATGCCGATAGCATCTTTCAGCTTTTCATCATATTCAATTCTGAATCTCTCTTGATTTTTATTTTCTGCGGCAAGGCGCAGAATTTCATTAAGATTTTTGCCGCGCCGCGCCTCAGTCCCCACAACGGGCACGCCGAGTATTTTTGAGAGTTTTTTAAGGTTTATATGTATCCCGCACCGCTTCGCTTCATCCATCATATTAACGCAGACAACCGCGTTTTTGCAAATCTCAAGCGTTTGCAGAATTAAATTTAAGTTTCTTTCAAGACACGTTGCGTCGCAAACAATGCAAACGCCGTCCGCACCGCCGAACAATAGAAAGTCGCGCGCAACTTCTTCCTCTGCAGAGTGCGCATACAGAGAATAACAGCCGGGAAGATCGGCCAAAACAAAATCGCGCCCTTCGTATTTGCAAAACCCCACGCCGTTTGTAACCGTTTTGCCCGCCCAGTTTCCCGTATGGTGATGAAGCCCCGTTAAAGAATTAAAAACCGTGCTCTTCCCTACATTCGGGTTTCCCGCAAGCGCTAAAACGAAATCGCCTTTTTTATTCAAAAAATCACCTCTTTTCTTATATAGTATGAAGAAAAGAGGCGATGTGTCACAAATATTACTGAAATGTCCGCGCTTATGTTATTATGATAAATCTGTAGGTTTGTCAATGATGTGTTACAAAATTTCTAAAACACTTCGCCATTATCAAGGAAAGCTTTTATGTAATCGGCAGGAGCTTTCCAGTTGAGAGGACGCATAGGAAACTTGTTATAGTTATAGTTGTGTACCTTTAA
>JAFZQX010000002.1 GCA_017620205.1 Clostridia bacterium
CCCGCGGGACCCATTTATGGGTAGTAAGTAGTAATTGCATGGCTGGCAGGCCAATTAAAAACGCACTTGTGCGTTGCCAGTAAAGGTTAGGGCTATGCCCGAAAATGAAATACCACCCGCTATGCGGGTGGATATTTATTCGGTTTTTAAAGCAGATTAATATAAATTCTTAGTTATAATTCTGATTAGCTTTTTGCGCTCTGCGCAATTTTAAAAGTCCCGAACTATTCTATTGTAACTGCCATCTTTGGCGATACTATTTCTATCCATGTCTGACCGGGATTCAGCTCAATTTCTTTGCCTGCGGCATCTTTAAAGACAGTTTTTTGATCCCTGTCGGCCTTTGACCATGTGATCGGGATATACTTGCCACGCGTTATGTAGTAGCCCGTGCCTTCGCCGACATCGAAGATGTTTATTCTCGCGCTGCCGTCGCCGAGGGGCGCTTCGTTCATTGTCATAACAATAATATTTTCAGCCGCTATATCAACCTTTTCCTGAAGCTCATAGGGGTTGCCGTTTACATATCTTGCGTATGTACCCGATTCAGCGTTATACATAAATTTCACGCTGTAGAATCCCGCAAACGCGAAGTTTACGGAATTTGCAACTTGGCCTTCAATGTCTTTTATATTCTTTGCAAAGTTTAGCGGTGTTTTTTCTCTGTTGGTTCTGTATCCTTTGGTGCCTATGTTTGCTTTAATCTTCTCAATTGAAGTATAAGCGCTGTGATAGTCGCCTTTAAATTTATTTTCTCTCCAGAAAGCAGCCGCGTCATAAATGCCGTTTATGTTGTTTACGCCGAGCGCGGGAATATCGTTCATCGCCTTCGGACTCCAGCCGAAATGCGTATAAATTGCGTCATGCTCTAAGGCGTAGTCAAGGAAATAGTGACGTGAAGAGCGCACAGGGCCTATTTTAGCGGTTTCCGCGCTGTAGGGGAAGAGCGCCATAAGTCTTGTTGCGCTGCCCTCAACCGTTATTTCGTAAACGAGATAAGCGTCCGATAAGCCTGCCTGCGGCCAAGCGTCTTTATTGTCGTTATCTATCATAACAGCGATAGGTCTGTTTGCGTCATTGATATATTCGGTGTAAAAAGCGTCCGGTTCCGGTTCTTTGGGTTTTTCTGTCGCAGCGGGCGTTGCAGCAGGTTTGGCTGTTGCTTGCGGTTTTCCTGTTTCAACGGGCGCTTTTGCGCAAGACGTCATGAATAATGCCAAAGTGAGAATAAGAATTAAGCGTAAAAACTTGTTTTTCATTTACTTTTCTCCTTACCGTGTTTTCTTTCATTTTATCATATATTGGGGTATAATGCAATAGATTGTATAAAAATATACTAAATATAGTTATTTTTAGTTTTAGCGAAAGGCATTGACAAACGTCAAAAAAAAGACTATAATATGAAAATGATAACCATTTTCATATTGAGGTGGAGTTATGGTTTATAATACAAAACAAAAAAAGCTTATTTTGGAATATCTTAAAAACTCGAAAGGCCATGTAACTGCGGGCGATATTGTAAAGCATCTCACGGACAGCGGCACAAAGGTCGGAACATCAACGGTTTACCGCTTTTTGGACAGACTGCTTGAAGAGGGCAGTGTGCGCCGCTTTGCGTCGTCTGAGGGGGCTTGCTATCAATGGGCGGGGGACAAGGAGTGCAAAAACCATTATCACTTTGTCTGCAGCCGCTGCGGCGCTCTTTTGCACGTTGACTGCGGAGAGCTTGACAGGGCCTGCGAGCATATTTATAAAGAACATAATTTTACGGTAGATCTCGGAAACACTGTCTTTTGCGGCGTTTGCGAGAAATGCGCATCAAAGAGGTAATTAACTTGAAAGTTCCTTTCAAATTAATGCCTCCGGCGGAACTTATGCGCGTGCGGGATTTTCCTCATTTCATTCGGAAACGCACATGCGCGTTTTAATCTCTTATCATTCCTTGCTTCGCTGATAAGAGTTGATTTAATGACTATTTGTGCCGGTGCGGAGCGGCGGAATGGAGATTAAAATGAAAAGATTGTTATGCTGTTTTTTGGGGGCTTTGATCTTTTGCACGCTTTTGACGGGCTGCGGCTTAGATGATAAAAGCGGAAAAATATCAGTTGTCGCAACGCTTTTTCCGCAGTATGATTTTGCGCGCCAAATAGGCGGTGATAAAATAGACTTAACGCTTATTCTTCCGCCCGGTACGGAAAGCCACGAATTTGAGCCGACGGCAAATGATATTTTAAAAATAGATTCTGCCGGATTGTTTATATATACCGGCGATAATATGGAGCCTTGGGCTAAAAAGCTTTTGTCATCGGGCGAAATAGAAGGGCGCGTTTTAAACCTTTCCGAAGGTATTCACGCGGATTCCGATCCGCATATCTGGACAGACCCGCAAAACGCGATTATTATGGTAAAAAGCATAGCGGCGGCACTGTCTGAAATTGATAAAGAAAACAGTGATTATTATTCGGAAAACGCGGAAAAGTACATAAAAGAACTTCAAAAACTGGACGGTGACTTTGAAGAAACAATAAGCGGCGCACCGCAGAAAGAGATGGTTTTTGCGTCTGTTTTTCCGCTGCATTATTTTGAAAAACGTTACGGCACATCGCATATGGCGGCGTTTGACTCCTGCGAAGAGGAAGCCGAGCCCTCCGCGAAGATAATGACGGATATAATAAATCACGTAAAAGAGAATAATATTAAATATATTTGGTGTATAGAGCTTGAAAATACAAAGACGGCGGAGACGATAACGGCGGAAACGGGAGCCGAGTGTCTTTTGTTTCACTCCTGCCACAACGTGACAAAAGATGATTTTGACGCGGGCGTCACATATCTTTCACTTATGAATAATAATCTCGAAAACTTAAAGAAGGGTTTATATAATGCTTAAATGCAAGGACGTTTCAATTAAATATGAAAACTTCTGCGCGGTTCATGATATATCGTTTGAAGTTCGCGATTGCGAGTGCCTTTATATAGTAGGTGAGAACGGAAGCGGAAAGACGTCGCTTTTAAAAGCAATTTTGGGTCTTATTCACGTATCGGAAGGCGAAATTGTTTTTGATAAAAAGACAGATATAGGATACCTTTCTCAAAACGGTGGCGTTAAAAACGATTTTCCCGCTTCAGCCTTTGAGGTTGTTTTGTCGGGACAGGTTAAAAAGACGAAGTTCTTTTATTCAAAAGAGCAGAAAAACAAGGCTCTTCAAAAAATGCGTGAAATGGGCGTTTTTGAAGCGAGAAACAAGTGCTTCCGCGAGCTTTCGGGCGGTCAGCGCCAGAGGGTACTTTTAGCCCGCGCGCTTTCTGCGACGGACTCTCTTTTGATTCTTGACGAGCCGTTGACGGGGCTTGACTTTGCGGCTGCCGAAGAGCTTTATAAAACTTTGGCGCAGCTTAAAGATATGACAATAATAATAGTTTCTCACGATATAAACGGCGCTTTAAAATACGCCGATAAAATGCTTTATCTCGGAATGGGTGACAGCTTTTTCGGCACGCCGGATGAATTTATAAAAAGCGGAAAATTAAGTTCGTTTGGGGGTGGCGCAAAATGATAATGGAATTTTTGTCACATCCCTTTATTGTCCGCGCCATAGTCTGCGGCGGGCTTATATGCCTTTGTGCGGCGCTTCTCGGCGTTACTCTTGTTTTAAAAAGGTTTTCTATGATAGGCGACGGACTGTCGCACGTAGGCTTCGGCGCACTTTCTTTGGCGCTTGCGCTAAATGCCGCACCGCTGCCTGTTGCGGCGCCTATTGTTGCCGCGTCCGCTTTTCTGCTTTTAAAACTCAGCGAGAACAGCAGAATAAAAGGCGACGCCGCAATAGCTATAATATCAACCTCTGCGCTTGCTTTCGGCGTTATAGTAACTTCACTTTCAGGCGGCACTAACGCGGATATTTCGTCACTTATGTTTGGCAGTATTCTTGCGATGAATAAAGCCGATGTATATATAAGCGCATGCCTTGCTGTAATTGTAATTACGGTATTTGTGCTTTTCTATAACAAGCTCTTCGCCGTAACGTTTGACGAGAGCTTTTCGAAAGCTGCGGGAGTAAACGTTTCTGCGTTTAATTCTCTTATCGCGCTTTTAACTGCCGTAACCGTTGTTATAGGCATGAGAATTATGGGAACGCTTTTGATTTCAAGCATCATAATTTTCCCCGCGCTTACATCTATGCGCGTATTTAAGCACTTCCGATCCGTTGTAATAAGCTCAGCCGTGGTTTCGGTTGTGTGCTTTATATTCGGCATCTTCCTCTCGTTTGTCTTCGAGATACCTGCAGGCGCGGCGGTGGTTGCTGCAAACCTTTTGGCGTTTGCGCTGTTTTCATTAAAGCCCCTGATAGTAAAATAAAAAAAATCCCGAAAGACGTTCTTTCGGGATTTTTTGCGCCCAAGATAAAAACATATAAAACCTATTGACATAGTAGGCAAAGTGTGGTATAATGCCCTTAAATTACAGAAAAGGAGGCGCAAAAAATGAAAAACATTCTCGCGTTCGGAGATTCGAACACATGGGGTCTGATACCCAAAACAGGCTTTAAAGAAAGATATCCGTCCGATAAGAGGTGGACGGGGATTTTGCGCCAAAATATAAAAGGAGCCGAAATAATTGAAGAAGGTCTTTGCGGCAGAACGACAGTATTTGAAGATAAAAAAAGAGAGGGCAGAAACGGGGCGGCAGCGCTTTCGCAGATTCTTAAAAAGCACGCGCCGCTTAGCGGCGCAATTATAATGCTCGGTACAAATGACTGCAAAACCGAATACGGCGCCACGCCGGAAGAAATAGGAGAAGGCATAAAGCTGTGCCTTACAAAAATTGAGCAGTATGTGCCTTCAAAAAATATTTTGCTTGTGTCTCCCATATATCTCGGACGCGATGTCTGGAAGCCCGAAAAGGATCCGGAGTTTGACAGAGAATCAATCGAAAAATCTAAAAAGCTTAAAGCTGTTTTTAAAGATATAGCAAAAAATATGGGTGCTAATTTTTTGGCGGCGTCAGACTTTGCCGCACCCGACGACGCGGATAACGAGCACATGGACGAAACGGGTCACAGACAGCTTGCTTTGGCTCTTTATAAAAAGCTTTTGGATATGGAAGTGATTTGAGTGGCAAAGGTTATTGTAGGCATGTCCGGCGGTGTTGACAGCGCTGTTGCCGCATATCTTTTAAAGGAGCAGGGGCATGAGGTTGTCGGCGTTACACTCCGCACATGGGTGGCATCGGACGGCAGCGAGGGAAGATGCTGTGAGATAGACGACGCACGTGCCGTTTCGTATAAGATAGGTATACCTTACTATGCTTTAAACTGTCTTTCGGAGTTTCAGGAAAAAGTAATTAAACCTTTTACAGAAGACTATATTAAAGGTCTTACGCCGAACCCATGCACGGGTTGTAACAAAAAAATAAAGTGGGATAAAATGCTCTCTGCCGCCAAGGTAATAGAAGCCGATTTTATTGCGACGGGACACTACGCGAGGATAATAAAACTCCAAAACGGAAGATATACCGTTCAGAAATCTCTGCACTCGGAAAAGGACCAATCGTATATGCTTTACGGGCTTTCGCAGGAGCAGCTTAAAAAGACGCTTATGCCGCTTTCAAAGCTTTCCAAAAAAGACGTGCGGGAAATTGCGAAAAAAGCAGGTATTCCCGTGGCGGAAAAGGCGGATTCGCAGGAGATTTGCTTTGTCATAGACGGCGGCTATGCCGATTTTATAAAGGAAAACGCGGAGGGCGAAATACAGGGCGGGGGAAGCTTTGTAGATGAAAACGGAAATGTTTTAGGTCGTCACAAGGGCATAATCCACTATACCGTTGGACAGAGAAAAGGACTTGATCTGGCGCTCGGATACCCCGCGTATGTAAAAGAGATACGTGCAGATAAAAACGAGGTTGTTGTATCATCGGAAGACGCTTTATACACGGACAGAATATTTGTGCGCGACGTAAACTTTATGGGGATTGAGCCATTGAATACAGGAGAAAGAATAAACTGCAAAGTAAAAATCCGTTATCACCACGCGGGCGAAAATGCGGAAATCAAACCCGCGGGGGACGGCAAAGTTAAAATAGAATTTGAAAAACCGGTAAGAGCCGCAACGCCCGGACAGGCGGCAGTGTTCTATGATGAAAATGACTGTATTCTGGGCGGAGGAATAATAATATAAAAAAGGACCGTGTGGTCCTTTTTTTAAAGCTTGAATTTTATAAACGCTTAAAATTGACCTGTTTTTAGTTTTGTCTTTTGCGGTCTGAGCTTTTTTACGTCGCTAAAGCTTAATTCTCGGTAAGCTCCACCTGTATTTTGTAGCAAGCATTCGAACCGTAACTATAAACACCATCGAAATAACCGAAGCGCCGACAAGCATTCCGCAGTATCTTCTTAAAATGTAGTAAATTGCGGCGCCCAGGATAGAAGCAACGGCGTAAATATGTTTTCTGAAAACATAGGGCGTTTTAGAAGTTAAGATGTCGCGGAAAATGCCGCCGCCTATGCCCGTTATCATGCCGAGCGCTATGCAGAAAAACATATGCGTTTCAAAACCGCCGGATATTGCGGCTTCGGTTCCCATAACGGAGAATGCAGCAAGACCTATAGCGTCAAAAACGTTATTTACGGCCTCTATTTTTTCTTCTATCTCCAAGTATTTTTTTCTTTTGATATATGTGAAAATAAATAAAACTACCGACGTTAAAACTGCAATTAAAAATATACCCGCTTTTGAAAAGATTGCAGGCGGGATTTTGCCCATTAAAATATCGCGGAGTATTCCGCCGCCTATAGCCGTTACGGCGCCTATAAACATAACGCCGAATATGTCAAGGCTTGCGTGCACCGCTACAATGGAGCCGGACAGCGCAAACGCCACCGTGCCTATTATTTCAAGTATTAAAGACAAAACTTCGGGTATCATAAAAGCCTCCTATAATTACAATTTTAATTGTAACATGAGTGTGAAAAAAATGCAAGTATGATAAATCGTCAAAAAAATAATTATTGTTTACTTTTTATGCTCCGTATGATAAAATAAAAAAAAGGAGTGATGAGTGTGAAAAAAGCTTTATTAAGTTTAATACTCAGCCTATGTATTCTTGCTTCTTTGATGACATTTTTGGCTGTTACCGCTTCGGCGGAGGCGCCTGCGCTTGCAATAAAAAAATCAAGCAACAGCAACGCCGTTATTGCGACTTTCAGCGGTGACTTCGGTAAAGATGACGTAATTATTCTCACGTCATACACAGGTCTGAATGACCCGATAGATACGTTTCAGATAAAGTCGCTGTCAAAAGCCAAGTTTCTGACAACAGCTTTTAAAAGCGACCATGTGTATAAAGCTATGGCTGTTAATATGAAAACAATGAAGCCGCTTTGCGAAACGGTTTCATACAGCGAGGGCACATACAGAGGATCTGTTGAAGTGCCGTATGTTGACGGCGCGGTAGCGGAAGCTACAACTGCCGCGATACGTGAATATACGGAAGCAAAACTAAAAGTTGACGAGCTTTTGGCGCTTGATTTGGATGCCGTTGAAGGAAACGCAGAAAAGCTTGCGGAATATGAAGCTTTGGTAGAGGACGCGCAGGCGGCGTATGACGACGCTATGAAAGCCGCGGCAGTGCTTTACAGTGTTTCGGACGAATATGTAACTGAAAACTCCGCAAAGCTTACTTCAATGGAAGAAGCAAAACTTATGGCGACAGACGCGGAGCAGCAGCACTGGGCGGAGCAGATAACAAAGCTTTATGACTCAATTAAGGGCACATGGAAACTAAAACAGTTTGCCGCAATGCTCGGGTGCGACGTAAAGGAAGCAAAGGCGCTGCTTGACGCGTCGCAGGATATTCTGCGCGGCAAGTATTTAAAGGACGCTAAAGCTGCCGACAACTGGGTTAAAGGTCTGACCGTTATTAAAACAGGCTGCAAGGTAGGTCTTGTGGTAGGTGCAACAATTGCAACATACGGCGCCGGCGGCGCAACGCTGACGGGAGCTACGGGGCTGTGGCTCGGTACGGCGGATGCGGTTGTAGATGTTGGCAGAACAACGGCTGTTATAGCGTACGGTGACGACAGCAAAGAGGTAGCGCACTATGAAAAGGTATTTGCGCCCGTAACAACAACGGCTACGATTTTCTCGATACTTACATTCAGCGGCGCGTCCGCGGGCGAAAAGATAGCATGCCTCGGCGATATAAACGAATGGGCAAGGGAAAAATTCGGTTTCTCATCGGAAGAGCTTTCCTTTAAGCTTTCGGGCGGCAAGCTTATGATGGATATCTTCCAGAAGGGCATGACGAAAGACAATTTCCAAAAGCTTTTAAATGATCCTGCTTTTATAGGTAATGACAAGTATGAAAGACTTTTAGATGCCAAGTCGCTCTTTGACGAGGGCAGAGATATAATATCCATGGATAAACTCGCGGAAATCTTAGATGAGGGCAACGTAATAGAAAAGGGCAGCGAAAAGGACGAATACGACGAGCTTTTTGACAGCTTTGAGGAAGTAGCAACGGAAGAACTCGACCAAAAGAGAGCAGAAGAAGCGGGAGACGGCATTACATATTGCGTTGAAGGAGGCACGCACGGCAAAAAGTATTTTCAAAATGCAAACGGTGACTATGTGGGACGCTATGAAATATATTATGAAGGCGTTTTGACAGACGTATATATGTATGACGATAACGGCACACTTTTGTGGAGAACAAATTACGATTATAAGTCCGGAACGACAAAGCACCCGGGAAGAAAAACTTGTTACACTTCATATACAAACGGCAGAAATTGGGATGAGGGTTCTGTAGAAACATCGGTTCATTACTATTTTGAAGATTCCGATATTGCAAAGCTGCCGCCTGGCGTTACCGAGCAGGTAAAATACATTGAAATGCATAACGGCAACGGTTTATATTACGGAGACCATTACAGATTTGATTATGACGGCAACATGAGAGAGCACAGCTGGGGCTCCGGCAACACGTGGCTGGTTACGGAGGAGTATGCCCAAAACGGTTTGCTAAGCATGCGGGAAGAGGCAAATGCTGACGGCACTATTACGCGGCGCGACTACTTTACGGAGTGTCCCGAGTATTGGACTAACTTTGACCCGACCGGCGATTTGCAGCATACATTAACATACGGCTATGAGAATAATCAATATTTTGAAACCGATGAGCAAAAATGGAGGTTGTACAAATGGGAAGAAAGTATGTATGAAGATGGCAAATATGTAGGCTACGAAGAGGTGTTTGGATATAGACACAGTTATGATATGCATTTGCACACCGGCGAGCACTATGAATATATAGAATCTCCAAAGGCAACGAGAATACCGCATTATTCAGAATAAACAAATCACTGACGAGAGAATAGAAATGTCCCGCTCGGGCCCGATATATTATCAATAAAGACAATAAAAAAGCACGCTGAGGCGTGCTTTTTTATTGCCTTTATTATCTTGAAACGGAGGGGCATATGGGCTTTAACCCGTCTAAACCCGTCCACAGCATATATTTGCATGAAGGCGCATTTGACAAGGCGTTTAAGATATTCGTGCCGCTTTTAAATGTATCGGCAAACGTTTCAATATCTATAAGATTTCCGCGCTCGTCATACTCTGCGCAGATAAGCGTGGCGTCGGTATCTTCGTAAAGATATATAAAGAGGTTTTTATCGGTAAGCGACATTTCGGCTCCGTCAATTTTAAGGTTAAAGCTTCCGCAGCAGCCGTCTCTTTCCCGGCCGTATGCGTCAAACGCCAAATCCTCATCGGAAAAGGCAGAGGTGATATCTGTCTGAAGCGTGCCGTCGCCTGTTTCCAAAGCGAGCTTGCCGTCTTGGTTTATAACCGTTACGCCGTTTTCCGCTTCGCGGCTTACGAGCGCCGCATATTGTATGCATCGATAGCCGCCGTAGCCCGTCCAGAGTGCTTTGCCCTCTGCATCCGTTTTAAAAAGACTTGCCGTTGAAACACCCGTGCGGCTGCCGTTTGCATCGCCCGCAAACTGAGTATCTCCGAGTATACAGCCGTATACTTTAACGTTTGAACTGAGTGCATCGGTGTCAGGTGCTATGCAGTTTATAAGAGTTGTGTCCGAAATGCCCGCAGCCGTTACCGCCGCCGCGCCGGAGGTCTTTGCGGTGTTTCCTTCAAAGGTTGAATTTACTGCCGTAAATGTGCCGTCCGTATATACCGCGCCGGCGTTTGAAGAATTTGCGAAAAACGTGCAGTTTACCATATCGATTTTGCCCGCATCAGAGGAGCCTATCGCTCCACCGTAGCCCGATTCGTTTAGTTTAAATGTGCTGTCCTTTAATATGAGAGAGCCGTCTTTTACATATATGCCGCCGCCGGCCCTGCCGCTTTTGCAGTTAAATACTCTGCACTGCGAAAGTGTTGCCGTGCCGCCGTCAAGTAAAATGGCGCCGCCCGTGTCCTTCGCTTTGCCCTGCATTATTGCCATGCCGCAAAGCTCTAAACTGCCGCCTTCTTTAATTTCAAAAGCGCGGCAGTTATTACCCGCATTTATCATCGCGCCGAGAGGAGCGCCGTAGGGGTTTTCTACTGCGCCTTCGTTATCTTCATAGAGGGAATTTATTGAAACAGGCTTATCTATTACTATGGGACTGTCAAGGTTTATATATTCTAAGTCGCCGGATAAGGTAACCGTGTCATCTTCGCCGCAAAAAGCTACCGCTTCGCGCAGCGATGTTCTGCCGTCATATTCGTCACACACGTCCTCTTTGGTAGTTACAACGGTTAAAGGCGTCTCTTTTATTTCAATGCTTCCGAGATACACATTGTCATCCCCGTATTCGCCCGATATGCATGCGTATATGCTGTATCTTCCCGAAAGTGTTAAACCCCCGTCCCAGGTCGATACTTCCCTTAACAGCGGTTCGGCACCGAACGGTAAGTTTAAACCTTTCTCTTCATAAAGAATTATAATACTCTGCGAATACTGCGGCACAGCCACAACGGCTAAATCAAACGTTGCATCTGCGTCATATGTTGAACCGTTTGATACCTCAAACGCGAATTTTTCGCCGTCTGCGAGAGATGAAGCGTTTTGTGAAAGCTTTGTGTATATGCCGGTGTTGCCCTCCGCCTCATCTACATAAAAATATATGTAGTCTAAATCAAATTCTTCCGAAAACAATCTGAAACACGGCTTGCCGTCAGCTTCAGCATACGCCATGAATTTTACTTTTTCGTATCCTGTTTCAATTGCGCCGATTTTGGGGAATGAGGCGTCGCAGTCCACGTTTTCCGTTATTGTTTCCCAATCGGTCCACTTACCGTCATCGTAATAAGAAACCGCGACAGACGTTTCATATTTATCTCCGAGATACTCAAAGATTTCATCCGTATTTTCATATTCAAAAAATACGTCAATGTTACCGCCATTCTGTTCCCCGCAGGAAACCTCCATTTTTGCGCCGCTTATATCGGGGGCATCGCCCAAAACTTTAATTTTGCCTACATATACGTTGTCGTAATAATGCGCTTCGGGAAAGGCTTTACCGGGATTTAAAGCTATTCTAACTTCATATTCGCCCGGCGTAAGATTTGAAATATCTATGGGGTCAATTATGTAAATGTATCCCGGTTCAAAAGAAAAACTTTCGTTATGCGCGTACACCTGTGAATTGACCGTGACGGTGTATTCATATTCACCGCTAAACGGAATATCCGAGTTTAAAATAACCCGGGGGCTTATACTTATTGTGTCGCCCGCTGAAAAGACGTTTGTTTTTATATTATCGCAGGTTGTAATCATACCTAAGGCTGTAAAATCAACCGTGTTTTTGGTGTCGAGAGTGGCGCTCCCGTCCGTTTCCTTTTCGATATCATCGCCAAAAGGCACAAGTGTCACAAAGCTATGTATAATTCCGTTGCCGTCATTATACGTATCAAGCAAAAACGTATTATACCCGTATTCGGTATAGTGCACGGCATTATAAACCTGCAGCGTATTGGGAGACATGCGCCGTTCATCGCTTACCCTGTCCGTGTCGGAGTCAGAGAGGATAACCGCTTTTATATATTCGGGGTTAGCATCTCTTTCCGTTTCGTAGCGGTTGTCATATATATAGCCCCAAAACGTAACCGCATGAGCGCCGTCAACCTTACTGCCTTCAAGCCAGTCAACTGCTATACAAATGCCTTCTCCTCGCCTCAAAGCGTCCGTGGCGTTGCGTATGCATTCGGGCATACCGCCATATATACCCAACAGCTTTTGCGCGGAATAGAAGGGGAAATATCCGCCCGGATGTTCGTTGTCTTTAAAGTGCGGCATGCCCTCCCGTTTCTGCAGTGGATAGTGACCGTTTAAAAACCATGGAATGGCATATTCGGCGTAGCCGCCCCGATCTGTAAACGTATCTCTGAAAAGATCTAAAAGATCGTCCTCGCTCTCAAAGCCCGCTTCGCGGCCCCAGCCTGTGTACCAAAGCACGTTTGAAGTTGCGGCCGCCCAGCAGAGCAAATCGTCGCCGGCGGTCACTGATTTAACCTTCTCGGCGTCTATAAAATCAAGCGATTCAAGGTTTATCGCCTCATCGCGGTAAGCTGCCGCAAGCAGCTTTGCCTGTACCTCGTCCTTGTTGGCTTTTGAAAGCCCTGCGATATACGCTGAGGTGTCCTCCGTCATTTCAAACTCAACGCTGAAGTAGCCGTGCGTTTCTTCTTCTGTGCCGAAAAGGCACGGAGACGTGTCCGCATTTGTTTGTTTTACGGAGATTACTCTTTTTCCGTTATATCTTATTTCGTATTCCTTAGCGGTATTTGCGGCTATTAAGCCCGCTTCTTTGTGCGTGCTGCCGTTTTCCTCCGTTATAACCGTTTCAAAGTCGGCTTTAGCGCAAAATGCGCCTGCCGCCAAAACGAGGATTACCGTTACAAAAAAACCGAGTAAAAAATACTTTTTTTTCATGAGCGTATCTTCCTTTCGGAACGAAATTTGGAAATGGTATTAAAACGCATTGTGTATATTAATAAAAATATCATATTTTAATATTTTTTTCAATATTTTAAAACTTTTTAGTTCTCTAATTTTTGTTTAATCTTTGCGCGTTAATATAAAAGCATCAAATGACGGAGGTAATTATTGTGACAATACTGATAGTTGACGATAACGCGGCTTTGTGCCATGCTCTTTCAAAGCATCTTGTTCATAAAGGATATTCTGCCGAATGCGCCGCGGACGGCAAAGCGGGGCTGAGGCTCGCGCTTTCTAAAAAATATGATATTATCTTACTTGATATTATGATGCCGCAGATGGACGGATATACTTTTTTAAAAAAACTTCGCGCCGAGGGCAGAAAAACTCCCGTCATAGTTCTGACGGCGAGAGACACCGTAAGCGATAATATAGAAAGCCTTGAAATGGGCGCAGACGATTATGTAAGAAAGCCTTTTAATATGGATATACTCCACGCGAAAATAAAAGCGCTTGCGCGCAGAAGCAGCATAGATTTTGACAGCGATACGCTCCGCTATCACGATATAACGCTTACGGTTTCGGGGAAAAGCCTTAAAACAGCCGATACAAATATAACGCTTTCGCAAAATGAATGCGATGTTTTAAAAAGCCTTATAGACTGCAGCTCCGTTATAGTAGGTGCGGGGAATCTGGCGGAGATGAGCAATATTCCCGGTGGTGATACGATGCGGCTTTATATAGTTATTGAAAGCCTTAAAAAGACGCTCGAAAAAATAAACTCCGGCGTCAGGATTTTAAATATAAAAGGAATAGGCTATAAACTTACGGCAGCGTAATTAAAATAAGAAATGAGGTCTTTATTATGAAAAGAATATTATTAACGGTTTTGGCGGCTATAGTGATTCTGTCGCAGTGTGCGGTTGTGTGCGCGGCTGAAGGAGAGAGCGCAGAGCCTTCATACTATACGGAGCTTTTTAAAAAGGACGGCGTTATAGACATAAACATTCAGATAGATGAGAAAGATTTAGAAGATATGTACGCGTATCCGAAAAATGAGGAATACCACAGCGCCGATATTACGGTTGCGGGCATTGAAATTAAAAATTCCGGCATAAGGACAAAGGGCAACATGACGCTTTCGTCCGTTGCAAGCTCCGATTCGGACAGATACAGCTTCAGAATAAAGTTTAATAAATATGTTAAAGGTCAGAAGCTTTTGGGACTTAATGAGCTTTGCTTAAACAATGAATATTCCGACCCTTCATATATGCGCGAATATCTGCATTATGAACTGCTCCGTGAAATGGGACAAAAAGTTCCCGAAACGGTTTTTTGCAACCTCTATATAAACGGCGAGCTTTATGGATTTTATCTGGCGGTTGAAGCTATTGACGACAGCTTTTTAGAGCGCAACTACGGCGAGAACCAAAACGGAAACCTCTATAAGATGGAAGAGGGCGCGTCACTTATATATAACGAAGAAGAAACCTATTCTTACGGCGAACTTAAATCCGGCTCCGACAAGGAGCGTGAAGGACTTAAAAGCCTTATCAAAAAGCTTGACAGCGGAGATAAAGACGAAATTGAAAGCGTACTTGACGTTGACAGCGCGCTTATATATATCGCCGCAAACACCGTGCTTTGCAGCTATGACAGTTATAACAACAGTATGAAACATAATTATTATCTCTATCAAAATGGTGACGGCATATTCAGCGTTTTAACGTGGGACGTAAATATGTCATTCGGAGGCAGGGAGAGTAATACCAATGTCGGAATTGACACGCCGCTTGTTTCGGGCAGTATGGAAGATGCTCCGCTTATAAGTAAGCTCCTCGCTATAGATGAATACAAAGATAGATATTACGGCTACATAAAAGATATGATGGCGTGGCTTGAAAAGCTCGAAGGGCGCGTAAATGAAATTAAAGCTATAATAAAGCCGTATGTTGAAGCCGATCCGTCCGCTTTTTACACTCCGGAAGAATTTGAAAAAGCGACAACTTTGACAGAAGAAACAACTGAAGCAGAGCCTGCGGAGAATAAAGCTGAAGGCTTTGGAAAAGGCAGGGGCTTCGGAGGCGGAAAATCAATTTTAAATCTTATGAAAGAAAGATATGATAACCTTAAAGCGCAGTTTGAAGGTATCGCCTCAAAATCAACCGAACCCGGCGATTCAATGGGCTTCGGCGGCATGGGCAGAGGCAAAGGCGACTTTAAAATGCAGGGCGGCGTAAATCCCGGTGAATTTCCCGGAGGCGCTAAAATGCCCGGATTCGACGGCGATATGCCCGAAGATATGCCGCAGATGGGCGGAGAAAGACGCGGCGGCAATCCTCCCGAAGGCTTTGACGGAAAAATGCCCGAGGGGTTTGAAGAAAAAATACCCGAAGTAGGAAAGGGCAAAGGCGGCATGTTCGGCTCTAAAGCAGAAAACACATTTATCCGCGTCCATGCAGACGGACATATAGTAAGCTTTGAAACCGAACCCGTTTTGAAAAACGATACAACGCTTGTAGGCTTCCGCGCTATCCTTGAAGCGCTCGGCGCCGAAGTTACTTGGGACGAAGAAGCTAAAACCGTAACGGCTGTAAAAGACGATACAAATATATTGCTGAAAATAGGCTCTGATACGGCATATGTAAACGGCGAAGAAGTAAAACTGCTTGCCGCGCCGGAAATCATAGGTAACGCTACCATGATACCGGTAAGATTTGTTTCGGAAAATATGGGCATGAAGGTTTCGTGGGACGGCGATACAAAGCTTATAACAATAAGTTCAAAATAATGATTTTAAAAAAGGCGAAGCTCTGTGGGGCTTTGCCCTTTTTGTGTTGACAAATTCACGCCAATATTATAAAATAAAATATAATAAATACTGAAAGAGGTGTTCTTTGATGAAAAAGATTAAGGCATTATTATGCGCGTTATTTGTTTTCAGTTTGGCTTTCGGTCAAACTGCAGTAAGCGCATTCAGTGACGTTCCCGAAACGTCCGTGTTTTACGATGATATTCTTTATGTAACCGAAAATGGTATTATGAGAGGCTCCGGCGCAGACACATTCGCGCCGCAGGAAGTGTGCACGCGCATTGCGGTTGCCGTTGCTTTAAACCGTATGGCGGGTTCGCCGAGCCCGAAAGGCGACGGTCACTTTGAGGATATTGATAAAGACTGCCCCTGTTATGACGCCGTAACATGGGGCGCGGAAACGGGACTTTTGAAAGGTGTTTCGGAGAACAGCTTCGAACCCAAAGGAAGTCTTACCCGCGAGCAGTTTGTGACGTTCCTTTTCAGATACGCGGAGTTTAAGGGCGCCGTAACTGAAGTTGAAAACACAGAAGCTCTTTCCTCGTTTAATGATTATGCGGATGTATCGGATTGGGCGGTAAACGGATTTGCTTGGGCCGTCGAAAACGGAGAAATTTACGGAACGGAAGATAACAGACTGGATCCGAAATCCGAAGTTACCCGTGAGCAGACGGCGGCTGTAATTGCGCGCTTTATGAGAAGTTTGGTAATGTCATACGCAGACTTTAAGGCGCTTCCGCCGGAGTCGCAGAAAATGGCGTTTTCGTCAATGTCGGGCATGGAAATATATGAGCTTGTTTCGGAGAGTGACGAGAACTGGCCCGTAACCGCATACGATCTTATTTCACCGAGCAACGCCAAGGAAACGATAGTGCTTTACGATAATAACGGAGATTTGCACTTTAACCTCGCGTGGCCTGTTTACGGCGGATTTGAGCCCATAACAATAGCTTCGATAAGTGAGCTTTCCGGTACGCTTGATGTAAGCCGCGACGGCGGTGACGGGGGCTACTCTTTAACATACGGAAAAAATGAAGACGGAAGCTATCCTAATGATTCACAGCGTTCCGTGCCGAAATCATCCGCGACGGTGCGCACAGGCACGCTTGATGTTGACAAGTATAAAAAAGCTGTTGATACAATAACGGAAGCGGAAAATGAAGATGCCGCAGTGACGGCTCTCGTGGCTTTGGGTTACACGGAAGAAATTGCATCGCGCCTTGTTTCCGACTACGGCAATTGGTTTAAACGCGATGAGGTTTCCGGCCCCGATAACATTTCTGACGGTGCGAAGACTGCAGGGCATGAAGTTGAAAGCAAATACGGCTATTACGGCAAAACCGCGCCGTGGACAGTTGGCGGTCTGAGCCTTGAAGGCGGTGCCGGACAGCTCAGTACCGTTTTCAGTTGGGGCGCGCTTTGCGCATCGGAAATGATTTACGATACCGCAACGGCTGAGATAAAATAGAGTTTAAAACATATTGCAAAAAGCATCCGTCCGCTTTGCGGACGGATGCTTTATTGTGTCAACGAAAACCACGCGATAGTCGCGTGGTTCAAAAAAGGTTAACCGATGAGAAAAAATCCTCCGTTTGTGGTATAATTGTAAAGACCTGCCAGTCAAAACAAAAAACAAACGGAGGATTTATTGATGAAA
>JAFZQX010000030.1 GCA_017620205.1 Clostridia bacterium
AACTTTTCTGTTTAGCCTAATGTCTAACACGGCGTTCCTTGCCCGTTCTGAAGGCTTCAGAGAAATGATCGAAGACCGGAGAATGGCGATTGATCTATGGAAGGACATAGTAATAGATGTTGCTTACGCTTTTCTACTGATCCAATTATTGGTTATCATCAAGTCGACGATATAGCATTGGTATAATGAGAGCGTTAGACGAGAATATAAACAGTATGGTGGGATAAGGATAAATGGATAACAGCAGAATAGAGAGTTTTATCAGAAAACAAAATGTGGCATTTATATGCTCTGTTGATGAGACAGGGTATCCCAATGTAAAAGCGATGCTCAAGCCGAGAAAGATCGACGGGTTACGTCAGTTCTATTTTTCGACAAACACTTCTTCTATGAGAGTAAAACAGTATATGAATAACCCGAATGCATGTATCTATTTCTATCATAAGGGACTGATCAAATACACGGGTGTAATGCTTAAGGGCACGATGGAAGTACTGACTGACCAAAAGACGAAAGACATGATCTGGCGCAAAGGCGACACGATGTTTTATAAGGGCGGTGTCACAGACCCTGACTACTGTGTTTTGAGATTCACTGCAGAAAGCGGAAGATACTACTGTGATCTTGAGACAGAAAGTTTTACGATAGAATAATAGCAGAAACACAAGGGGACGGTTCTGTTGTGTTGACAAATTAAACGTAGTGTTATGCCAATTGGCATATATTACTATTTCAAGGATACAGAGCAAAATGGTGTACAATTTGCTTTTCTTACCCCTAAAATGTACCTTTTTGCCCGTCTTTGCCAACAAAATAGCATCCGATTTTTCGGGTGCTTTTTTTGTTGCGTGGGTCTTTCTCACTAACGTTCGACGGGCTCAAACTTCGCAAACTCGTTTTCGCCTCGCAGGGACTCTCGGGCTGCAAAACAATTCACAGGATTGTTTTGTTTAACACCTTCGTCTGAATGCCCACCAAAGTCAAGTCCTATAAATCGTATAACCATGCGGTTTGTAGGACTTTTCTTTTCCCCAAAACAGGCAAATGTCCTATGTTTTGCGGTTGTTTGTTTTTGTCCTTTAATTGTTTTTCCTGTTTATACTAAATTAATGACACAAATGACACTGCATTGTTTCTCTTGACTTTTAAATATATTAGAGCTATAATCAACATATAATCCAGTATAATTGCATTTAGGCGCTGAGTTGTTTACGGCGCTTATATCGCAATGAAATAAAGGAGAATGAAAATGGATATCAAAACAAACAAAAACGGAAATGAATTCACAGTAGCGCCGGAGGGTGAAATAAATATACTAACGGCGCCGGAGCTTGAAGCGGCAATAAACAGCGGGATAGACGGCATATCGCTTTTAACGCTCGATTTTAGCAGCTGTGACTATGTTTCGTCGGCAGGACTGCGCGTGCTGCTTGCGACTTTTAAGACGCTTAAAGCAAACGGTGCGGAAATGCGTTTTACAAACCTCGGCGAAAACTTTACCGAGGTTTTAAGAAACACCGGACTTGACGCAGTTTTTGGCATTGAATAATTAAAAATCGCATATATTTTGATGTTTTGAAAAAAACTGCCCGAACGGTTGATGCTCCGTCAGTTTTTTGTCAATTGTTTTATTGACTAATCTTACAAAAAATTTTTGTGCACTTTGATAAAAATATATAAAATACACAACTGTTTCTTGATTTTTTTGGAGAAATCTGCTACAATTAAATTGTCATTTTATCCCGAAAAGAGGTTGGCAACTTTGTATAGACATGACAGTTTAAATACATTTATACACAGCGCAGAAGCGCCTTTTTGTAAAACGGTTTATAAAAAAGCACACATCAAAGGATAATCTTGTTCTTTGCCGCGTGCTTTTGTGCTTTTTACGGTTATTCTAAGGTCAGAGAGGAGAGTAATATGGAACAGTCATTATTCAGAAAAGAAAGCTTAAAGCGCGTTTCCTCGCCGGAGGAGTTAAATGAATATCTGCACATAACGTCCCCGAAAAACTGGATAATTTTGGGTGCGGTTCTCTTGCTTATAGCAAGCCTGATTATCTGGAGCTGCGTGACGGCGGTTGAAAGCTATGCTGCGGGAGACGCCGAGGTTTGCGGCGGGGTTTTGACGCTGACATTTGACGACGCCGAGAAAGCCGGAAACGTAGAAGTCGGCATGAACGTAAAAGTAGGCGGTACGCTTTCGCCCGTAATGAGTATCGGCGAGGACGGCGACGGAAATATGTTCGCGGTTGCGGAAACTTCTCTTCCCGACGGCAGCTATGAAGCCCGCGTCGGCTACAAGAGCACGAAGATAATAGAAATGTTTTTCAATTAAGGATGATATAAATGTGCAAACATAAAAAAGGGCCCGCCAAAGTTCCCGTTGTTATGCAGATGGAAGCGCTTGAATGCGGCGCGGCAAGCCTTTGCATGATACTTGCGTATCACGGAAAATGGCTTCCGCTTGAGCAGGTGCGCGCGGAGTGCGGCGTATCGAGGGACGGCTCAAACGCGGTAAATATTTTAAAAGCCGCAAGAAGCTACGGCCTTACCGCAAAGGGCTTTAAGACGGGCGTTGACGCTTTAAAAAACAGCGGAACATTTCCGTGTATAATATTTTGGAATTTCAATCACTTTGTTGTGCTCTGCGGTTTTAGCGGGAAGTATGCTTATTTAAACGATCCCGCGCGCGGCAGTATAAGAGTTACAATGGAGGAATTTGATAAAGCTTTTACGGGCGTATGCTTAAATTTCACGCCTTCGGAGAATTTTGAGAAAAGCGGCAAACGCAAAAGCACGTTAGCCTTTGCGAGAAACCGTTTAAAAGGCGTAGGCGCGGCGGTGGCGTTTGTAATGGTTTTAGGTATGGCGGCCGCTTTGCTTTCGGCGATGAGTCCCGCGTTCTCCCGCTTCTTTACTGACAGGCTTTTAACGGGAGAAAACACGGAGCTTTTAATGCCGTTTATAGCGCTTGTCGCGGGCGTCAGCATATTCCAGATACTGATCTTGGCTTTTCACGCGGCATATTCTGTTAAGGTAAACGGCAAGATGGCTGTTATAGGCAGCAGCTCGTTTATGTGGAAGATACTCCGTATGCCGATGGAGTTTTTCTCACAGCGCATGGCGGGCGATATTCAGCTTCGCCATAAGGCAAACGTTGAGATTGCCGAAATGATAGTAAATACCTTGGCGCCGCTTTTACTGAGCGCCGTAATGATGGTATTTTACCTTGTTGTAATGATGCGTTACAGCTTTGTTTTAACGCTGATAGGGCTTATAAGCGTTTTAATAAATCTCTTTATGAGCCGCCTGATTTCCGAAAAGCGCGTAAATATAACGCGCGTAAGCATGAGAGATGAGGGAAAACTTGCGGCGGCTACCGTTTCGGGTATCCGCATGATAGAGACCATAAAGGCGGGCGGTACGGAAAACGGCTATTTCAGCCGTTGGGCAGGCTTTCAGGCTTCCGTAAACGCGCAGGATAAAAGGTTTGAAGAGCTAAATCAGCGCCTCGGAATAATCCCCCCGTTTATAACATTACTTACAAATTCCGCAGTGCTTATTATGGGCGTTTGGCTTTGTATGAAGGGCGAGTTTACGCTCGGTATGGTAACTGCTTTTCAGGCGTTTTTGGTTTCGTTTATGAACCCCGCCATGACGCTTATAACGGCCGGACAGACGCTTCAGGAAATGCGGACGCAGATGGAGCGCGTTGAGGACGTTTTAGAGTATCCCGAGGATACACGCGTATCGGGCGCCTCGGGCGCCGAACTCGAAGAATATGAAAAGCTCGGCGGCGCGCTGGAGCTTAAAAATGTAACGTTTGGCTATTCCCGCCTTGCGGAGCCTTTGATAGAGAATTTTTCGCTCAGCGTAAAGCCGGGCGGGCGCGTTGCCATTGTCGGCGCATCGGGCTGCGGCAAGTCAACGGTTGCAAAGCTTATTTCGGGACTTTATCAGCCCTGGAGTGGAGAGATACTTTTTGACGGCATACCCGCATCCGATATAAACCGCGATATTTTCACGGGCAGCGTTGCGGTTGTCGACCAGGACGTTATCCTTTTCGAGGATACAATAGCTAATAACATTAAAATGTGGGACAGCACTATAGAAGATTTTGAGATGATAATGGCCGCTATGGACGCGCAGATACATGAAGACATTATGCTGCGCCCCGGCGGATACCAAAGCAAGCTCACGGACGGCGGCCGCGATATATCGGGCGGACAGCGGCAAAGGCTTGAAATAGCCCGCGTTCTTGCGCAGGACCCGCACATAATTATTATGGACGAGGCGACAAGCGCGCTCGACGCGAGAACGGAATACGAGCTTGTTAAAACGGTTAAAAGACGCGGCATGACGTGCATTATAATAGCACACCGCCTTTCAACGATACGCGACTGCGACGAGATTATAGTTCTTGACCACGGCAAGGTCGTTGAGCGCGGAACGCACGAAGAATTATACGCAAAAGGCGGATATTATACTGAGCTTATTTCAAGCGATTGAGGGCTGCCTCACTATGCACAGACCGCAAAAAGCAAGGTAAACCAATAATTTTTAGATTAAAAAACTTATTAAAACACTTGATGTAAAAATTCGTAAAAACGAATTTTTGATGAATAAATGTTTTTTGCTGCGAACAAACTTCGCCTCTCGACAGAGGCTGACAGAAGTCGAGTCCGAACCGCCTATAAGCGGATATTTTCGCCTCTTTTTTCCTTGTCGTCTTTGCCTTGCGTCAGCAAGGCGGCGTCCTCCGCGAATAAAATAGGCAGAAACTATCCAGCTTATAGGTGCATAGCAGTTTTTGCCGAGCAGATTTTTGTCAAGATAAGGAAAAAGCCGCAGGGAATACAAGGTATTTCCAAGGTTTTTGACAACATATTGGCGTAAATCTGCCGACAAAAACCGGTTTGTACCCGGCTCCTGTCAGCCTGATACGACTTCGGGTTCAGTTTGTCCGTTCTGCACTATATTGAGACACCCGGGGGAGGGAGGACAGCGTATGGGTTGGTTTGACGATCAAATACGCACCCGTAAGGATAAAGACAGGGAAATATTTGAAGACGCCATTTTAGAGATGGCATCTGTCGTTGTCGGCAGACACGGCGCTGACGCTTTAAGGGATAAGTTTATAGTAACTAAAGAGGTCATCGGTGATATTTTAAAATATTATCATTTCAGACCCATAGAAATTCCCGATTCCATAAAAGAGCCGGAGGAGCAGCTTGAATACGCGCTCCGCCCGCACGGGATCATGTACAGAGAGGTTTCGCTCACGGGGGATTGGTATAAAAGCGCGTTCGGGCCGATGATAGCATACCGCGAGGAGGACGGTATGCCCGTTGTGCTTTTCCCGAAGCGGTTCGGCGGCTATTGTTGGTATGATAAGGGCGGAGAAAAGGTTACGGCCAATAAAAACACGGCTTTATATCTTTCTTCCGAAGCTCTTTGCTTTTACACTCCTCTGCCGCTTAAAAAACTCGGCATATCGGACCTTTTTAAATTTATGCGGGGCTGTCTTAATTTCAGTGACTATGCTCTTTTAATAGGACTTACATTGGCGGTTACCGTTGCGGGCTTGTTTTTGCCGCGCATAACGAAGATGCTGACGGGCTTTGTTTTGGAAAGCGGAAGCGGAGTAGTTCTTATAGCCACTGCCGTATTTATGCTTTGCGTTATAGTATCGTCACAGCTTTTAACGTCTGCGCGCGAGCTTGCAATGGCAAGGATCAGAATTAAGGCGTCGCTTCCTATGGAGGCCGCTATGATGGCGCGCCTTATGAGCCTTCCCGCACCGTTTTTTAAAAAGTTCAGCGCGGGCGAGCTTGCAAGCCGCAGCGGAGCTGTTAACAACCTTTCGACGATTATGCTCGGCGGCGTGCTTTCAACGGGACTTACCGCTATAGCTTCGCTTTTATACATAAAACAGATTTTTGATTATGCCCCCTCGCTCGGCTTTATAACCTTTGCAATAACGCTTCTTATGCTTGGCGTTACGCTCTTTTCGGGCTATCTGCAGACAAAAGAGGACCGCGGGTATATGAATGCCGACGCAAAGGAAGCGGGTTTCAGCTACGCAGTTATAGCGGGCATAAGAAAGATAAAGCTTTCGGGCGCAGAAAAAAGAGCTTTTGCGCGCTGGGCAAAAAAATACGCAGAAGGCGCGGAGATAAAATATAACTCCCCCCTGTTTTTAAAAATACATACGGCGCTTTTGCAGGGCGTTTCGCTTATAGGTATGCTTGCCATTTATTTTGCGGCGGGCAAAGCGGGCGTCAGTCCCTCTTCGTATCTGGCATTTACAGCCGCATACGGCGCGCTTACGGGCGCGGTTACGGTGTTTGCGGACTCTGTTATAGAGGCGGCGCAGATACGCCCGATACTCGAGATGGCAGAGCCTATTTTGGAAGCGGAGCCGGAAGTTGCGGAAGAAAAAGAAATAGTTACAAGGCTTTCGGGCAGCATAGAACTTTCAAACATTTCTTTCAGATATAATGAAACGATGCCGTATCTTTTAAATGATCTTAATATTAAAATAAAACCGGGCGAATACGTTGCAATTGTCGGCAGAACGGGCTGCGGCAAATCAACTCTTATGCGTTTGCTGTTGGGCTTTGAAACGCCCGATAAAGGCGCCGTTTATTACGACAGACGCGATATACGCTCGCTGGATTTAAAATCACTCAGGCGCAAGATAGGCGTTGTAATGCAGGACGGAAGCCTCTTTAGCGGAAGTATTTTTTCAAACATAACGGTTTCCTCGCCGAATCTGACGCTTGATGACGCATGGGACGCGGCGGAAAAGGCCGGCATTGCGGACGATATACGCGATATGCCAATGGGAATGCATACATTTATAAGCGATGAGCAGGGCGCAATTTCGGGCGGGCAGAAGCAGCGCCTCATGATAGCAAGAGCTATTGCGGCAAAGCCGAAGATACTCTTTTTTGACGAAGCGACAAGCGCGCTTGATAACAAAACGCAAAAGCAGGTATCGGACTCGCTCACTGGGCTCAAATGCACGCGCCTTGTCATAGCGCACCGCTTGTCAACTGTTAAAGAGTGCGACAGGATTCTGGTACTCGACGGCGGCAAAATAGCCGAAGCGGGCACATATGACGAGCTGATAGATAAGGGCGGCATATTCGCGGAGCTTGTTGAGCGCCAGAGAATAGATATTTAGAAAATTAAAAAAATATTGCCAAAAATCAAAGTGATTCGGATAAATAAATATAAAGGAAAAGAGGTGATACGTATATGGATGCGGAAAAACTGCTTGGGAAGCTTTTTGACTTCCAGCGGTTCCAGCATGAGCCGACGCTAAAAAGCATAATAGATGAAACCGAGGAGCGATATGAAGGTAAAGAGCTAACGGATGACGATTTGGGCGGCATCTCGGCGGCGGGCGATGCATATACGGGTATCACCGATCCCCTAAAACGGGATAAAAAGCCGTGACAAATATAAGCTACGAAAAGCTATATAAAGAATACCGCGAAAAAGTGCTCGCCTATCTTAAAAGCAGAGTTGCGGGCGCGGAGGAAGCAGAGGACATATGCCAGGATGTGTTCGAGCAGATACTTAAATCCCTCCCGCGGTACGATGCGGAGCGTTCCTCCGTTTCAACCTGGATATATAATATAACCCGGTTCACTTTGATAGATTATATAAGAACAAAACATGAAGGTATGCCGCTTCCCGAAAATATGGCGGTTTTGGATGATATAGAGGAAAAAATAATAAGAAAAGAAACGCTCGAAAACCTTGCCAAAGTTTTAAAAGCAATGGATAGGGAAGAGAGAGATATTATAATCCTTCGCTACTATAAGGGATATACCCTGACGGAAATAGCAAATCTCACGGGAATAAGCTACGGCATGGTAAAGGTAAAGCACAAAAAAGCGCTTAAAAAGATAGGTGAAGAGCTTAAATGAAGAAAACGAGACTTAAAAAAACAGCTGTTCTTACCCTGTTTTGGGCGGCGCTGATGTTAATAGTATTCAGCATTTCCGCAAGCGCGGCAAAGGGCGATTACATAGTAAAATATAATGAAAACGCCGTGCGCCTAATGGGAGAGCAAAGCGAGCCTTTCGATGTTGTAAGCGAAGAGGAAATGAAAAGGCTCGCGGAGGCGGGACTTTTAAAGTGGTATGAGGAAGACGGCGAAATGACGCTTTTGGATGATATGCAAACGTATAATTATCCTGCCGATAAATGGGATTTTCCGATGATAAATGCGGACGCGGCATTTGAGCGCGGCTATCTCGGGCAGGGCGTTCGCGTAGGAGTTATCGACTCCGGCGTAAACGCGCATGAAGATTTAGCGGACAGTTTAAAAAGAGGTCATTGCTACATGGAAAACGGCAGCCCGACGGACACCGCCGATGAATACGGGCACGGAACAAGCGTTGCGGGACTTATAGCAGGCTCCGGGAAAAACGGATATATAGGTGCCGCGCCGAAAGCCGAAATAGTGCCTTTAAAGGTAACGGACGGAAAACCGGTTGCGGTTAGCACCGTCTGCCGCGCCATATACGGCGGAATAGATGACTTTAACTGCGATATACTGAATATGAGCCTCGGTATAAAGGTAGAGTCCGAGGCGCTGAAAGAAGCTGTGGAACACGCAGAGGAGCAAGGCGTTTTACTGGTATCCGCTGTCGGCAACAACGGAAGCCGCGCAAAGCTGTATCCCGCGGCATATGATTCCGTAATAGGCGTTGGCGCGGTAGACGAAACCGAAGAGATTTATTATCACTCCAACCATAACGAAAGCGTGTTTATAACGGCGCCTGGCGTAAATGTTAAAACTCTGGGCAGATTCAGCGGTTACGAACTGAAATCGGGCACATCATTTGCCGTTCCTTTTGTAACTGCAGCCGCAGCCGTGATGCTGAGCATTGACGGCGCGCTGACGCCGCGTGACATAATGAGAATTCTTTCGGAAACGGCGGCCGATAAAGGCGATAACGGCTATGACGAATATTACGGCGCGGGCATCCTCCAAATAGGCGGCTGTGTTACGAAGCTTTTAAACCGCAAACTGAGGTTTCTGCCCGAAACGGGTGCGGCTTCGCAGATACAAAATTTGACAGATACTGATTTAAGCTGCAGATATATGATGGCGGAATACGGCGAAAACGGCGTCTGCACAGGCGTTACCGCTTGTGATTTGACAATACCGGCAAACGGCACCGCGGAAATAGAAGCGCCCAAGGAAAACGCACAATACGGTCAGTTCGTTTTTAAAACAGATAAGTTAGAACCTCTTGCAAGCGCGAGAAAATCGCGCTGAAAGAGTTAATAAAAAAATAAAATAATATATAAAGAAAAGGAGAAAAAATTATGTTCAACAAATCCAAAAAGAACAAAGAAGAAAAAAAGGTTCAGGACGCAGCTATGCAGGCAAAAGATGAAGCTATGCAGGAAGTAGCCGATGAAGATCTCGGCGAGGTAAGCGGTGCGGGCGATCCTTTCGCAGGCCATGCGCGCGTATCAACAAAGAAAATTGACAGCTCGGTAAGAGAAAAAGGATAAGTATTAACTTTTAAGCGCAATTTCATTTTAGGAGGAGCACATACATGAAGCGATTTATGAAAAAGTTTATTGGTTTTCTTGTTGCGTTTATTATGACGTTTGAAGTAGGCGACGTTTTGATAGCACAAGCCGCTTACGCCATGAATGACGCTATAAATCCGACATGGGACAGCACTTTGGTAGTTCCCGAAAAGTACCGGGACGGCGGAAACTGGTTCTTTATCGCGCAGCCTGACTGGTGGGCAAGCGAAAACGACAGCGAACCGATGTATATCCCTATTCAGCGTACGGGCGATTTAGACTCCGAGGCTGATATAACCTTAAAGGTTATTGACCTTACGGCTAAGCACGATGTAAACTATAAAGCCGAAATTTTCAGGGAAAATACAGAGGCGCAGGTTGAATACGCGGATATGTCCGTTAAAGATCTGGCGCTAAATGAAGACAACGAATATACGGAAGTTGAAACAACCGATGAAAACGGTATGGGCGCGGCTATAAACGAGATGGGCGGCGCCGATATCTTGGACGGCAGCGGCACCGTTATAGGCAGCGTTACGGCTACTCCGCTTGACGAAAACGGCAATCCGATAGTTGAAGACGCGGAAGCCGAAGAAGGGGAAGAAGTCCCTGAAGAGCAGGCGGCAGAGCTTATAGAGGACGAAACCGCTGAGGCGACTGCTCAGGACGGCAAGAAGTCTCCGACAGACCGCCTGCGTGCGGCACGCAGCGCCTATACGGGCAAAGCCTCCGACCGCCAGGAGCTTGAAGGCGGCGACCTTAAAGACCTTGCCGAACAGGTAGGCGGAAATACTATGTCCGATGACGAGTTTGACCAAGAAATGGCGGACGCCACGCAGGACGGCTATCCGGGCCTTCTGTATGTGCTCCACTTTGAGGCGGGCGAAGAAGCGAAATATTTAAAGGTAACACCGCTTTATTCCGACGCGGCTGAAGGCGACGCGCAGATTATGCTTATGCTTAAGTCTCCGAGCGAAAACTTCGGCATAGGAGAGGACACAAACCCTGTAAACATTACTATTTTCGATGAGGACGAGCCGGAGCCCGTAACGGTTTCTTTGGCTTCCGAGCTCGTTATGGCAGAAGACGGCAAAGCGAAAATCACGGTTACCCGCGAAGGCCGCTTAAACGCCATTAAGGGCGTTACGGTATCTTCATGGGACGGCACCGCAAAACAGGGCGATGAGTATTCCGGAATAGGAGCGAAGCTCTATTTCCCGATGGGCATAAAGAGCCGTACCATAGAAATACCGGTATATCACGGCACTGAGGAAAAGGACTTTAATATCACTATCACTCCGCTTGACGATGAAATAATAGAAACAGCTACTGCCCGCGTTGTTATACCCGCGGCGACAACCCAAAGCGACGGCGAATTGATGGGCGTATCGGATTACCAAGGTCAACCCTTCACCGAGCCTATCAACATCAAAGCGGGATCGGGCGGAAATGGCTTTGGCTTTGATGGTGACACCGGGTTCCATATGTCCACAAGAATAGATAAAGAGGAGACCACACATTTCTGGCTGCCTACCTCGGGATCCGGCTATGCCTACGACGGTATGTATGTACACTATAATGGCTTTTTGAACTGGTGTGACGGCGAATTCCGCTTATCACGCTGGAATCCCGGCGGAACCAATATTCAATACAACGATTTTGATGACGGCGGCAAGCACGACGACCACTGGCTTTTCGGCTATTGGGGAGACAAAAAAGCCCCCGAAAAAATCTCCATTGAGGTGGCTAATGTAGATAACGAGGGTGCTGTTTGGGATGACAGCTATGCGGCAATGTGGGTAGATGAGGTACGCTTTATCAAGCGTAAATTCAACATTTATGTTGAGCCTGCTGAGGTAAAACCGCTTATCGGCATGACAGACGAGCAGGTTTTGAACGATTATGAAGCGGTTATGCTCGATAACAGCACCTATTCGCATAGGTCACTCTGGTCGGAGGACAGCTTTGCTTTGACCGCAAAGGATACCAAGAGCCCTCTGCGATTAGTCGGTATCGAAGCGAAGGTAAGAGATAACACCAAAGAAGCGTGGTATCGCATTGCGACTATTGACGGCAAGAGCGATACGGCTGTTGTAAAAATGACGCAGGACCGTATAAACGCAATGGCGGCGAAGGGCTGTATCCAGTGGGATAAAAACGGCAGCGGCAACGGCGGCGATTCCTGGCAGGGAACTATTACCGTCCGCCCGGTATTTGACTATATAAATACAACCGTTGAAATAAAAAACGAAGCTTTTGGTTACGGCGCGCTTAATCTGCCGAGCCCGACGCCCTCTATGCTCTGGGATTTCAATTCCGACAGAAAAATGGACGACGTTATGGGCGTTGACTCCTTTTACGCTACACGTCGTGTTACATGGACGGGCGAAAAGCAAGGCGATGATGATTATTATACATTTACAGCCACAGGCGGAGACCCCTTTGTACCTGTAATTACGCACGCGGAAAGCCTTGATAATATAAGATATATAAAGGTAAGGGCTAAAAATTTAAACAGAGCCGACAAAATGCAGTTATATGCATCTATAAACGGCGGCGGTCTTACCGAAAATGCACATATTGACATTCCGCTTGAAAAAGACACCGGTTGGCACGAATATGTAATAGATATCAAAAATTCTCCGGGCTATGTTGACGGCGGCTGGAACGGCAGAATAAGCTATATCCGTTTTGACCCGATGGACGGCAACGCTGCAAGCGGCAGCAAGATACAGGTAGACTATATGGCGTTCTTCCCGGACGAGAATAGCGCGAAAGCATATAGAAACGGAACCGGAGTGTACGAAGCAGGTACATATACATACCACCTTAATGATAAAATTGACTTTAAAACCGAGATGAAAGCAGCGGGCCTGCTCGCTAATATGGAACCGGACGGCTTTTATTACGAGCTGAGAAAGTCAAACCAAAACGGCGAGCTTATAAACTTTAACGACATCCATTACATAAACGGCGGTCTGCCGTTCCAGCTTACCGATAAAGCGCTTTCCAGCGATACGGTAGATCACCCGTATTACAGCTTTAAGCCGATATTTACGGAAAAGGGCAACAGGATAACCGTTATGGTGCCCGATACATATTACGATAACTATCTTGATACAACAACGGGTATTTTCGCAGAAGGCGATGAATATTATACGTTCACTGCTTCCTCGGAAGACCCGATGGTATCCATAGACATGTCGGCAAATGCTGACGATATTCAGTGGGCAAAATTCCGCGTAAGAAACGTAGGCGGCGCGGAAGGTCTTCAGATTTTTACAGGCTCCGGCGCGTCTTCCGTCAGCGCTTCGACAGGCGCATGGATGCTGCTGAGTCAGGATAAATACTGGCGCGAGTATGTTGTAAACCTAAAGGAGCTTAATAAGCAGACAACTCACGCGGAAGACACGACATGGAAGGGAAATATCGAATGGTTCCGTCTTGACCCGATGGACGGAAACACCAAAAACGGCACTCAGATACAGATAGATTATATGGCGTTCTTCCCGGACGAAGCAAGCGCCAAGGCATATAAAAATAACGGAAAAGGCTCACCCTCTATGCTTTGGGACTTTAATAAATCGGGCGCACCCGCAATGGGCGGCCACTGCAAAGCAAACGTTAGCTTTGCAGGCGCTAAAGAGGGCGGACAAAGCTATATAAGCGTAACGCATAAAGACGGCGCATATTACTATGTAATTGCCGAGGATATCTTAACAAACGATATATACGAGCTTGACGCTTATACAAAAAACCCCGACAGAGTAATACCTAAGTGGACGCTTTCGGACGGCTCCGAATATTTCGGCAACGCTATGTATATCCGTTCAAACCCGCGCCCGAAGGATAACGCTATAACGCTTACCGCGGCTTCGGGCAGTCACTTAACTTACGCTACGCTTTCGGGTACCATAGTATCATCTACCATGAACCTTGCAAGCGGGCGCAGCGCAACAGACTTAAATTCCGCAAACGGCGCTGTAGTATCGTTTGGCGTAACGGGCGCTGTTACAAACGAAGACGGTAAATTTACAACCCCCGCGTTTTTATATGACAGCGAGGCAAAAATCCGCTACCTTGTAAGCTACAACGGCGTAACTACCATACAGGAAGCAAAGGTGCCCTCAAACCGCGCGGCAAAGACAAGCGAGATGTCGGTATCGGGCAAGCAGGTTCAGGCGGTAAACGCAGACGCGGGCATGGTTCGCGTTGATACATACTCCGAAACGGGCGCGCACTTTGTAAGCGCAATCGCGAGCCAGCGCGGTCAGCTTCAGGGCGCGCTCCACGGCCTTACCTTAAACGGAAACGAGCTCAGAGTTTTGGTAAAGGTTGACAAGGGCGGAGAATATACCGTAGGCAATAAGACATATACAGAAAACATAAAAGACGTAACGCTTTACTTTATGGACCAGGAAACGGGCGAAATACACGGCAGATTTTCGTCAAACACGGAGCCTGCAACGGGCGGACCCGCTAAATGGTCTTATGATGATGAAACCGGCGAGTTCTGGCTCGTTATAAACTCCTTCGACCCGGCGCACCCGACAGAATGGACATACGGCGATGTGCTTATGGCACAGCTTACAACGGACAAAATAACGGCTATGGGCGGCATGGGCGATGACAACGCGGCTGTAAAGGATATGGTATATGACGCGGTATCAACAGGCTACGGCGTTTACGCAGACCCGAACTATTCGCCTTTAGTGCTTGACTATAAGGTAGAAGACGTAGCCTCCGAGCTCGGAGTTTTGCCGAAAACTGACGAGGACGGCGATCTTCTGGGCGATGACGACGATACGCGTTACAGCTTCGGCGCGTTCCCGTATATAGGACAGATATCGGCGGCAGTAGGCGTTGTAAGTAAGGTAGTTGCTACCGTAACGAAGTCTGAGGACGCAGAGGCAATGCTTGAAGACCTTAAAAACGCGCCCGATCCCGCGTCGCTTACGGGGACCGGCGTAGATGAAAACGGTAATGAAATTGAAATAGACCCGACAGAAGATGACTTTGACGAAGCGGCAGGAGACACCGGTAACGACGCCGGACAGAAGTCTACCTCCTATACCTTCCTTTTCAGTTTGTTCTTTGAGGTACAGGAAACATCTTACGGCGGCGTAAGGTTCATGCTGGGCGTTATCGCGGCAGTTGGCGGCGGCAAAGGCTATTCAAGACAGAAAAACCCGTTCCATAATAAGGGCTCGTTCTTGAAGAGATTTAAACAACCCGTGAGCACCGATACATATACAATCGGAGCCGGTGGCAGTTCGCTTAACGAGAAGACCGGTGAATTGACAAAAGTCGGCGGCAATGTTATAGAAAACGATTTGATCCACGGAAATAATAAGTATATGGGAACCAGCGGGCAAGGATACAGCGTCAGCGATTACGGCGGACCGTACTTTAAGATAACCGCGTATATAGGCGTATATCTCGATTACGGATATATAGAAATATCCAAAAACGGCGGCGCTGAAAAGAGCCATGATATGGTTTATATGGGCGCGGGCGGCTTTATAGGCTTTTCAGGAACTGTAGGCTATACATGGGCGTTTATGCTGGTTGTTATACCTGCCTATGTAAACGTTGAGGCGGGAATTGGCGTTACCTTCTTCCTCGGCTCCTCGGCAAATCCGAATAAAACGCTTGAAAGCTTTAAAAACAGCAAAGAGCTTAAAGGTCAGGACTTCGGCTTTACCTTTGAAATTAAGGGCAACGCTTATGTAAGCGGTACTATCGGCGTAGGTCTTTACAAGATTATAGGTATACGTGTTACGGTAGGGCTTGGATTCGAGCTTGCATACAGTCCGAAGATGTCGGATTGGTATCCCGGAAAGTTTGACAGCGATTTCGGCTATGTTTCCGAGATATCCTTCACAGGTACTATTGACCTTTTCATAACATCCATAGATATTTACAGCGCGTCATGGCCGCTTCCGCTGGCGGACGGCTTCCTCTATTACTTCCAGGAGGTACGGCGGGCAAACCTTACCATAAGCTATGTTGAAAACGCCATGAAGAACACAGAGGCAAGTGAATCAGAGAAGGCAACGGCGCGCGCTATGATAAAAGAGCTTTCGGAGCTTATTGACAGCGATAAGTCCAATACCGAAACCATAAAGGAAAAGGCAAAGGCTCTTAAAAACTACGCATACGACCACGATATGCTCTCTTGGGTTGCAAAGTGCCGTATTGAGATGAACAAGCAGGGCGGTATAGTAGGCTCTATAGTAAACGCCGCATTGCAGGACGATACGGATGAAAGCGGCATAGCTTTCCATACAAACGATCACGTAGATTCCAAGTGGGTAGCAAATGACGGTGAGCTTACGGCGGCATTTTCCGCGGTAGAATCAACTCCGCTTGTTAAAAATGCTATCTCGCAGCCGTCAAGCAAGATAGTAAATATAGGTGACGGCAAGTTCCTTATGACGTTCCTTGATGATACAACGTCGAGAGACAAACAGCAGGCGTCAACGCTTAAATGGAGCGTTTATGACGGCAGCAAGTGGTCAGAGCCCGTGACGGTACAGGATGACAATACCGCAGACGGCAAACCAAATCTTGTTGACGCGGGCGATAAGGTTATACTTTCATGGTCGTCCATAACAGACGAGAAGTATAATGACCTTAAAGAAGCGGTACGCGCAGAGCTTACGGACGCAGGTCTCAGCGATACCGATACAGACGTTCAGGAGATGCTTGAAAAAGACCCCGCGCGCGTACTCGCCCAGATGGATATATTCACGGCTGAGTTTGATAAGGCTGCGGGAGAATTCGGCGAAATCACACAGCTTACGGATGATGAATTTTACGATGACAACCCGCAGGCAGTATACGACGCCGAAACAAAAGACTATATAGTTCTTTACTACAAGACGGCGCAGGACGATGAGGATTATACTACGGCAGGCGATAAGCTTTTAGACGTTGTAGGCGCTTCGGCAGATCCCGAAAAGAGCTACAGCGTAATAGCTTATATGCTCTATAACGGTCAGCAGGAAGACGGCGATCCTTACGATATAGGCTGGGTAACGGAAGGTCTTTACGATAACGAGGTTCCGGAAAACTATACAAGCGATAGCTACATAGCAGAATACGGACCCGAGCGTTATCTCCCGTCCGCTATAATCTATGATAACGGCGAATATGCAGATCCGCCTATCTATGACCTTACAACTGCACCGGGCTATAACGGCCTTGCGGCATACGCGTTCACGGTTGATAAGGACTATAACCTTAAAACCGCTGAGGACCGCGAGCTTTATACACAGTTCTATGATTTCGCATCGCACTCAACATATGTTCCCGTTCGCGTTGCGGGCGATGTAACATATGAAGCAGAGAAGTATAACAGCGAAACAGAGCAGTTTGAAACAAGACAGTATACGGATCAGGTAGAGGTTGGCGCGCCGAAGCTCATACGAAACGGCGGCAATACATACCTCTTCTGGAGAGAAAACGGTCAGAACCTTAAATATCTCAATATTTCGCAGATGCTCAATGCCAAGGTAGCGGCAGTAGCAGAGCCCGGCGAAAATCCCGCTGACTGGCAGTATGCACTCGGCGATGACGGCACATTCAATACTGACGCTTCAACAGGCATTACATACGCGCCGAATGCTAAGTATGTAGACTTTGGCTCTCTTATGACATCGGCCAATATTGAAATAACGGATTACGAAGTAATTTCCGATGATAACGACAACCTCTATGTTGTATGGACAGACGCGGTAACGCATGACGTGACAGACGAGGTAGGTATTACATACCCCGTAGTTTCACAGCCTATTTATGCGAGCGCAATGATACATCAGGATGAGCGCGAAATTGCATACACAAATGAAGAAACAGGCGAAGAGCAGACGCGCAAGGAAAGCACGGTAAGCTGGTCAAAACCGTACCGCTTAACGCGCGATGATAACTTCAACGACGGTCTTGCCTTAGCGCTCGATGATGACGGCAACCTCATGATAGTTCATAACCAGTATGAGAAGAAAAACGCCGAAGATGAAGCAGAGCTTATGCAGCTTGTAAAAGACGGAAAGATAGGTCTTGCTTATGATAAGGAAGGCAACGCTTACGCGCCGACCTTAAGCTACAATTCGCCCGTAAATCTTATGGTAACAAAGTGCGAAAAGATAGGCTCTTTGGAGGCTACAAGATTTGAGTACTCCGATTATAATCCCGCACCGGGAGAGACTGTAACAGTTCGCGCAACGCTTGAAAACGTTGGTCTTACGGACGCCGAGGGCAGCAAGGTTGAGTTCTATGAGTACAAAGACGGCGCTTTGGGCGAAAAGATTTATTCGTTTACAAGCGATGACCATATTCAGGTTAATACCGCAAAGGCTGTAAACTTTAAATGGACTGTTCCCGAAGAGGGCGCAGACGGATACCAGATAGCCGCGGTAGTTCAGGAGAGGAACAGTAGTGGCGGATATTACCCCGCAGTTACATCTTATTCCGACGCGTTTACGGAAGAAGCGCAGCTTGTACTTAAAGTAAACAGCGTAACCCAGGAGGGCGATAAGTTCAGAGTTGATTACAGCGTTATAAACGCAGGCAACGCGCCCGTTCCGGAAGGCTATAAAGTAGGGTTAAACCTTGTAGGTCTTTACGGCGACCTTGACAGCGACCAGTACGGCAATATTGAAAACGGTCAGCTCTACAGCACAGATTTAGTACTTGACAGCAAGTGGGCAGAGCCCAATACAAAGCTTATTTCTACCGATGACGGCGTGGTAGAGCGCAAGGCTTCAACTATACACACGACAGAATTTAACGAGAGCGTGCTCGTTGATATCCCGGTCAGCGTATTTAAGTTCTGCGGATATGACGCATTGCAGCTTGTTGTTGAAGACGAAAAGGGCAATGTAAGTCAGGAAAGCGACCAGGCGTTTGTATCGCTCGCTTCACCTATGAATTTGAGCTTAAACGGCGGCGAGGCAGTAAGCCTTATGGGAGACGAAACAAAGCAGGTAGAAGCCACCTTTGATTCAACCGTATTTATGGGAGAGAATAAGGTTATATACAGCGTTGAAGATCCTTCTATTGCAAGCGTTTCGGAAGACGGCACTGTAACAGGTATCAAGAACGGTACAACAACTGTTACCGCAACGCTTCTCCCGAGCGGACAGAGCGAAACGGTAGACCTTACCGTCAGCGGCATTACGTATGACAGCTACATAGTTTCCTTTGACGCAAACGGCGGCAGCGGCGAGATGGAAGATATGGAGGTCGAAGCCGAAACAAAGACCGCGCTTACAGACAATGCGTTTACGAGAAAAGGCTATAAGTTCACAGGCTGGAACACCAAGTCAGACGGCAGCGGTACATCGTATAAAAACGGTCAGGAAATAACACTTGAAGACGATATCAGGCTCTACGCACAGTGGAAGAAGAACTCATCATCATCCGGCGGCGGTGGCGGCGGAACTGCAAGCGCTGAAACATATTCAGTTTCCGCAGGCGAAACAGAAAACGGAACCGCTAAACTTTCTTCCGAAAAAGCAAAAGCCGGCGATACGGTGACAATAACCGTAACTCCCGATGAAGGTTATGAGGTAGATACCGTAACGGTAAAAGATGCAAACGGCAACGAAATACCCGTAACAAGACTTGGCGCTAAAACCTTTACATACAAACAGCCTGCAAGCGAAGTAACGGTTGATATTACCTTCAAAGAAGCGGGAGATGAGCCGTATACATCTAAAGGCAAGTTTATCGATGTAAATGAAGGCGACTGGTTCTATGACGCGGTTTACGAAGCCGTTGACGACGGTATCGTATACGGTATGACGGAAAACACATACGAACCTCAGTTAGAGCTTACAAGAGCGATGTTTGCGGCAATGCTCCACCGCTATGACGGCTCCGAGGCTTCGGAATATGAGTTTACATTTGAGGATATACCCGAAGACGCATGGTATGTAGATGATATACGCTGGGCTGCTGAGCACGGTATCATAAAAGGCTATGACGATAAGACGTTTGGCCCCGATGATAAGATAACCCGTGAACAGGCAGTTGCTATGATGCAGCGTTATACGGCATATAAGGGCATCGATACAGCTGTGGAAGACGGCAGTGTTCTTGAGGCATACAGCGATAAAGATACTATTTCCTCTTACGCAGTAGAGCCTATCACATGGGCGCTGAGCGCCGGAGTTATAAAGGGACGCTCGGAAGACACTTTGGCGCCGCTTGATAACATCACAAGAGCAGAAATAGCCCAGGTATTTGTAAACTACAAAAACAATATAAAAACCGACATCGAAGATGCCGAATAACAACTTAACTTTACCGCAAATATCCACCCGCCCCGGCGGGTGGATATTTGGCGGTATCAGCTGAAAGGAATTCATGCTATGATTGAATACGGGCAATACTTTGATATGGCTGAATACAGGCTATACCTTGAACTGCTGTTTGTTGGATTTGTCCTGTTGTCCATACTATTTATAAACAACATCTTTCTTTACAAGCAGAAGATAACCGACTATATTTCTCTTATGCTGATTTTCGGCATAGCTATGAGCGCATTTGAAATTATATGGACTATCCTCGATGCGTTTCCGAACACGACGGCTGCAACCTTCGCCTCGGCGTGCGGCTACAGTCTCGCGTTTGTGCTCTTTGCGCTTTTCTTAAACCGTTATCTTATAGACCGTTTGGGCTTAAAGCCGAAGAAAATCCATATTATTATTTTCTATGTGCTGCCTTTTATAGTGTTTTCGCTGGTTTGTCTGACAACATGGTGGACTAAGTGGATGCTTTTTGTGGACGAAAACGGAATGGTGCAGACGGGAGAATACTTTGATTCTGTTTGCTACTGGCTGATTCTCTCATATCTTTTTTCACCTCCGCTTTGGGCTATTTATTATCTTACAATCGGCAGGAAACATAAACCCGCCGAAGCGGAAATATCGGGCAGTCTTATTGCTTTCGGATTTATGGTGCCCGTTTTATACTGGCTTGAGCTGGTTGTTGTCGGTGATGTCGGGCAGCTTTATGAAACCATGTCTCTGCCTGTTTCCATATCGCTTGTGTATCTTGTCGCAAACGTCAGCACACACAGTATTTTAAGCTCCCGCGCAAAGATCGAGGCGGTTGAAACGGATTTGCGCATAGCGGCAAAAATCCAGACCGACGCACTGCCGCCCGTAGCGCCCGAGTTTGCAGATCACCTTGAGATAAACCTTCGCGGCAGTATGAACACGGCTAAAGAAGTCGGCGGCGATTTCTATGACTATTTCGCAATAGACAAAGACCGCATCTGCTTTCTTATAGCAGACGTTTCGGGCAAAGGAACTCCGGCGGCGCTCTTTATGATGACGGCTAAGACCGTTATTAAAGACTATGCTTTGACAAGGAGCACCACGTCCGAGATTTTCACCGCAGTAAACGAGCGTCTTTGCGAAAATAACGAAGCGGGAATGTTTGCAACTGCCTGGATAGGCATTGTCGATACGCGCACCATGACGCTTCAGTATACAAACGCGGGACATAATTATCCGTTGCTGCTCGCAAAAGGCAAAAGCTGCGAAATGCTTAAAACCGTACACGGTCTTTTTTTGGCGGGAATGGAATATACGCAGTACAAGCAAAGCGAGCTAAAGCTAAATCCCGGCGACAGACTGCTCCTTTATACAGACGGCGTTACGGAGGCGCACAACCGTGAGGACGCTCTCTACGGCACAGACCGCCTTGAAAAGGTTTTGGAGAGCAGCAAAGACGACTCGGGCGATGAGGTTTTGGAGCGCATTTTCGCCGATGTAAACGTTTTTGCAGACGGAGTGGCGCAGTTTGACGATATTACTATGATAGTTCTGTCCATTAAAGAATAGGAGGAAAAAACCTTCTTCCGAAAGGATTTGATATATATGGCTGAAGCAAAGGTACTTAAAGTGCCCGCAAAGCTTGAAAAATTAGATGAAATACTTGATTTTGCCGGCTCTCTTTTAGAGGCAAACGGCGCTTCTGTGCAGGTTTGCACCCAGGTGCGTATGGCTCTCGAAGAGCTTTATGCAAATGTTACGCTTTATGCGTACCCCAAGGGCGAAGACGGCTGGGTCGAGATACGGGCAGATGTCACGGACGGCGTTGCGGCCTTTCAGATAATTGACGCAGGCAAGCCGTTTGACCCTCTCGCAAAGCCCGACCCCGATATTTTACTGTCGGGCGAAGAGCGCGCCATAGGCGGCCTCGGCATTTACATGGTAAAAACCATGATGGACGAGGTGGAATATGAATATTCAGGCGGCTGTAACCGTTTAACGCTGAGGAAAAAGATTTAACTTAAAAACAGAGCATAGAAAAAGCGCCCCAAAAGGGCGCTTTAATTTGTGCTTTTTTGTTGCGTGGGCGCGTTGTCGGGAGAACCGTCCCCTTGACACGTTGTCGGGAGAACCGTCCCCTTGACACGTGGGCGCGTTGTCGGGAGAACCGTCCCCTTGACAGGGACAAAACTGTTTCGCGGAAATTTGGTTGATGTTTTGATTGAAAAACAGGAAAAATTTTGGTATACTTTAATCAAACAAATGGGGTTTGATTATTTAAAGGCTTCGAAAACAATCTCAGAAAAAGAGGAAATGAAATGACACACTATAAGTACCGTCCTGTTTTATTCTTTGCACTCGCTTATCTTTTTACATGGATTTTCTGGATACCGGCGATTTATTTACCGGAGAGTATCGGACAGATACTGATGCTGCTTGGGTTAATAGCTCCTGCAGTTATATCAACTTTGTTCATTTTGCTTTCGGGCTCAGAATCGCTAAAGCAAGATTTGAAGAACAAGATAATAGGGTTTTATAAAGTCAATTGGCTAAACGTCCTGCTTGCCGTATGCGTTTTTGCGGCGGTTGTGGCTGTGTCTATTCTGCTTTCGCTCGCTTTCGGTCAATCGATCAATCAGTTTTCTTTTACCGAAGATTTTTCATTCACGGGCATTGGTATCGGCGGCGCTTTTCTTACAATTTTGCTTGCATCGATCATTGAGGAAGTCGGCTGGAAAGGCTACTGCGAAGATTCCATCGGAAACTATATGAACTGGGTTTGGGAATCGATGCTGTTCGGCGCGTTGTGGTCGTTCTGGCATTTTCCGCTTATTTTCATACAGGGAACGTACCAGGCGGGATTAACGGTAAATCCCTTGTATGTGGTTAATTTCTTTATCAGCGGCATACCGCTGGGATTCGTTATTACGTGGGTATATCTTGTCAGCGACAGGTCAATCCTTGCTTGTATGGTGTACCATCTGTTTGTCAATTTTATGCAGGAAAAAATCGCGATGACACCTGAAACCAAGTGCGTTGAAACTATTGTTATAACAGTTGCCGCCGCGCTTATCGTTCTTGCAAACAGAGAACTCTTTTTTGAAACAAAACACATCGGGAAAATGCCGGAATACAAGTACGGGGATTTAAACGTTAAGACAAATTCCGGTTTGTAAAAGTTGCGTTATAATTAACTTATAAACTAAACTCACCAAACCGGCCTCACAGCCGTGAGGCTTTTCTCTTTTACTTTCCGAGACATTTGACACACTTGTCATACCCATAAAATATGCACCTCCAAAAGTGTCTAACTTTTGGGGTGCATATCACTTTTGGGGGTGCTTTTTTGTTTGGCGGACCATTTGCGGGCTGCAAAAAGGAAATATCCCGTCTTGTTATTTTGTATAATATCCGGCGGTGTTATATGGTACATTTGACAAAATATCCGTTTTAATCTTTACTTCTTTTTCGATTTTATGTTAAAATTAAAATAAGTTTAAGGCGCAGGATGCCAAACAGACAGGAGGATTCAAATGAAAAAAGCAATTGGTTTTATGAAGGGGCATCCGCTGTTTACAGGCATCATAGGTGTTACAATCGGCGTTGCCGCAACCAAAATTTTTGTGGAAAACACTATAGGCAGGATAGCTTATATGAGAATCATACTTGCTCTGGCTATGTGCACTTTCGTGTATCTGATTTCGGGAGAAAAATCCTTTGAGAAGTGCCACAAAACAACCGGATACGTGTTCAAATGGGGACTTTTGACCATAATACCGGAGATGTTGATGCTTTTAGGCTTTTTATTTATACTGGTATCGGGAAACACCAATGTGGCTGCGGGATGGCCGCTGAGAGTTCTGCTTGCTGTCATAGCATGTGTTTTTGTAGGGCTTTTTGAGGAGCTTACATTCAGAGTAACCATAAATGATGCATTATTATACAGGTTCAGAAATAATAAGAACATTTTCGTTTGGATCGCAATAATAAGCTGTCTTGTATTTGGAGCTGTTCATGTAATATCGGGCAAAATATTCGGCTCTCCGGCGACGCTCGGCATGGCGGCGCTTAAAATCTTGTCCTCCGCACTTTGCGGATTATGCTGGCTTATTCTTTACTGGAAAACCAGAAACGTCTGGGGCATTGCACTTATACACGCGCTGTGTGACTTTACCACGTTCCTTCAGTCGGCATTAACCGAAACGCAGGTAAGCCTTGGCGGTGCGGAAAATTATACCGGGGCAAACGCAGGCGGTCTGGGAGTATATCTGTTCCAGATAGTATTTGGCTTGGTCTTTGTGATAATCCTGTGGAAAAAGGTCGGTAAAACCATTGACTTCGATGAGATCCGCAAGACATGGTAAAGACGATATTGGCTTGAGTGGCAGATATGATAAAATTCAGAAAGAACGGGTTACGGAAGGGTGTTACCGGTAAATGTTTAAATACGAAATGCATTGCCATACGTCGGAGGCGAGCAGGTGCGCAAGAGTGGGCGGCGCGGATATGGCGGATTTTTATAAGAATATGGGCTACAGCGGTCTTGTTATCTCCGACCATTTTTTTAACGGAAACTCAGCCGTGCCTGACGGAATACCGTGGGAGGAGAGGATAAACCTCTTTTGCGCCGGGTATGACGCGGCGAAAAAACGCGGTGACGAAATAGGTCTTTCCGTTTTTTTCGCGTGGGAGTGTTCATACAGAGGAACGGATTTTCTTACATACGGGCTCGAAAAGCAATGGCTTTTAAAACATGAGGACTGTCATTTGCTCGGAGCAAAAGAGTATATCGAGCTGGCTCATGGCGACGGCGGATATGTAGTTCAGGCGCACCCTTTCCGCGAAGCGGGATATATTGATATGATAAGACTTTTGCCGCGTGATGTGGACGCCGTTGAAACGGTAAACGCATGCTGCAAGGATTTTGAAAACGAGACGGCGGATTTATACGCTGAACGCTACAAGCTTATAAAAACCTGCGGAAGCGACAACCATGTCGGAAAACGGGAAAGAATCACCGCGCTGGAGCTTGACTTTGAGGCGAAAGATTTAAGAGAAATAATAAATGCGATAAAGGCGGGAAAACACAATATGGCGGTGTATTATCCTGATTAATTAAGCATTCTAAATATATAAAAAAGGCAACAAAGCGTCCGATGCTTAGGGCGCTTTTCTCTTTGCTCCGCTGTTGACAAAGGACGGTGCGTCATGGTATAATAATTGTATAGTTTTACTATTTTTTTGCGTTTGTTGCAAAGAGGTTTTTTGCAAATTTACGCAATCGGAGGGATGGATATGAAAAAACAGTTGGCGGTTATACTTTCGGTACTGCTTCTTTTGCCAATGGCGCAGGGCGCTTTGGCGGAAGGGGTTTACTACACTCCCGAAACTGCGGGACCTATGTATTTTAAGGTTGATTTGCAGAAACCGCTTTCGCGCGAAGGCGGAGAGGAAAAACTCGTACTCGGCGCAGGCGGCTCTGCCGCGTTTGACATTTTCTTCGGCGCGGACACAGAAAGCGTTGAGCTTTCATACGAGGCGGCAGAAGGCGGCGAAGTTAAGATTTTAACGGAGCAAAACGCTTACGGTTTAAATATCGTGCAGGGCGAAGGCACGGCAACTGTCGCCATAGCAGAACACAAAGGCTCGCACACTGTAACCGTAATGTCAGATGCTAACATAACAATAACGGAAATAGCTTTTCACAAGGCTAAAATAGACGGCATAAGCCCCTTTGCGCAAATAGCCGTAGGCTATACGGATTATGAGGCGGCTTTGCAGACGGCTGTTGTAGTAAATCCTTCAAAAAACGCAATAAAAGTAAACGGCGCTTTCCGTTACTATGATTACACGGATACATCTCTTGCGCCAAAAAACATAGACGGCAAAGTCTATATCCCGATACATGCTTTTGCGAGAGCGTTTTCGCTCTACTATGAAGACTACGGGGATTTAAATTACGCATATATAAGCCGTGACAATACGGATGTTTTCCGGCGCGGCGATGACGCTTATATGATTAAAAACGGCGTAAAAACAGATATTAATAAATTTGCCGTATACGAAGACGGCATAACATGGGTACCTTTCCGTCAGACGGCGGAGCTGTTCGGGGAAACCGTAGTATGGCGCGACGGCTATGCTATAGCCGATGACAGAATAAGGGCAAACGATATAGTTTCAAACGACATTATATTCGCAGAACTTCAAAAAGACTTTGAAAAGTTTGATATATCGGGACTTAACCCGAAAAATACATACTATGTATCGCAGGCTGTGGGCTCCGACTCAAACGACGGCAGTGAGGGAGCGCCTTTTAAAACTATTCAGCGCGCGGCAGATGTGGCTCAGGCGGGCGACACCGTTATTATCCGCGAGGGCGTATACCGCGAAACGGTAACACCCAAAAACAGCGGCAACGCGACGCAGCCTGTAATCTTTAAAGCGGCGGACGGCGAAAACGTAACTATTTCCGCGTTTGAAGAATTATCGGGCTTTAAGCCTTATAAAAACGGAATTTATCAGGCGCCGATAAATTCAATCGGCTATGACAGAAACTTTGTTATATTAAATGATGAAATTTTAAGAGAGGGCAGGCACCCGAATACGGATACATCGGAGGTTGCCGCACCGCACCCTAATTATACGGACGAAAATGTAATGCGCGCAACATACGGCGCTATCGCGATGCCCGTTGAGCAGAAGGAAACAGGTGAATATAACTATGCGGTAAGCGATAAGGACTTAAACCAGGACGAGCCTGACTTTTGGAAGGGCGGCACGTTTGTAACAATGACGGGCGAAGGCTGGACGCTTTGCTACGCACAGATCACGGGCAGCAAAAAGGGCAGAATAGATTTAACGCACAACGGCCTCGGCGGCTATGCTATTGACACATATTATCTCGACAAAAAGCCTAATGACTGGGGCTATATAACGCACCATTTAAACACGGTTGATATGCCGGGAGAATGGTATGTTGATAACGATAATAATATTCTTTATATTATCCCGCCCGAGGGCACAAAGGGCGAAGACCTCCGGGTTGAAGTTAAGCAGCGCCAGGTAGTAATTGATTTAACCGATAAAAAGTTTGTACAGTTTCATAACATAAACACGCGCGGCGGCGGCATTACAATGGCGGGCGATACCGAGATGGACGTTATAGACGGCGGCACGCATAAGTATATCTGTCAGATAGACTGGAGTGCGGCGCACGCAACGCACGATTTAAGATACATAGACAGAGCAAACAGATGGACAAACAAAGCAGACGGTCCCGAAATGGGTGAAGCGGGCTTCTTTGCACACGGCAAAAACAACGCTTTTGTAAATACGCATATCGCATACTCCGCGGCGGCGGGTATTTATATGACGGGCCTTTACGGCTATATTGAAAATAACTTTATCGAGTCGGCAAGCTATATGGGTACATACCCCGGCGCTATAACGCTTGAAGGCGTTAAGTGGGATGAACCCACTGCAAAATACGGCGGTCACACGGTAGTTGCAAATACCCTTGTGGGCTCGGGACGCGCAAACCTATATCTCAGCCGCAACCAGGCGGCAAAGGGCTCTGACATGATGCTCCCTTATATAGGCTGCGACTTATCGTTTAACCGCATAAGAATGGGCGCGACGGTATCAAGAGATACGGGCAGCTTCTATTCGTTCGGTCTTACGGCAGGAAACGATTTAGTTCACACCCGACTGCACCATAACGTAGTTTACGATATTGGTACAAGCACGGAAAATTCATCCATAAATACGCTTTTATACCATGACGGCTACGCAAACTTCTACGACACGTATTCAAACGTTTTGTTTGAAACGGTCAAAGGCTATGTATATAACGATGTTTTCTCATACCTCGGCGTATCGGATTATAAAAACTATGTTGAAAAATGGGGTAACGTTTCGGCAGGACTTGTGCCCCGCGGCATGGAAGGTCTGACGGTAAAAGACTATCCGTTCGGCAAGATGTTTGACGTAGGTTCGACCGTTGACGGACATTCTCGTATAATGGCAAACTATGAAAGAGCAAATGAAAAATATATTTTCCTTGCAGAAGGCGCAGAACTTCAAAACGGCGCAAAAATAGGCGATGACGGAGCTATAGATATGCCGTCTCCCTACTCGTCAATAACGTTTAAAGATGTTAGTTTATCGGATAGCGGCACGGAGCTTTCAATTTGCTATGTAGCGGACAGACTTTTGGCAGACTTGAAAAATCCCCCCGAAATTACCGTAGAATTTATTAAAGACGGCAACGTAACGGAGACGAGATATGTAAACGCATTTTCATGCGGCAAAGAGCTTTCGGACGTTGACAGAACAATGCTTTATTTAAAGCCCGAAACGGCGGGAACATATGACGTGCGCATCCGCGTAAACAAGAGCTTTGTAAGACCGATAAAGCTTCTTAGCGCGCCTTGTTGATGGGAGGGAAAAACAATGAAAAAAATACTTTCTATATTTTTGGGTTTATGTATGATGCTTTCTGTTTCCGCCGTATTTGCGGAGGAAAACATGCTTGAAACAAAAGAGCTTTTGCCCGAGTGGACGCGCGACCAATATTTTGAGCTCTGCGACCCGGCGCCCTGGACGGTAGACGAGCTTCAAAAGGCAGTTGACGTTTGTGACCCCAGAAGCGTTGCCGCGTACTATGTATGGGCGGTAAACAGACTTCCCGACGATTATGATAACGCCATTGAAATGATGAAATACCTCTATGGCGGAGAGGGAGACCTCGGCGGCTGGGATGAGGCTTTAAATGAAAAGCTTTCGGACCCCGCGGCAAAATGGCCTACAAGATCATACTTTATCGGTGCGGCGGCGGAAAACGGCTTTTACCCCACGCGCCCGTATATTCTTGAAATGTATTACATGAGAAACGATACCGAAAAATTAAACGCGAAAACGCTCAATCAGACGGGCAGGCTTAATATTGTATACTGGCTTATGGGATACGCGGCGGGCAACAAGGTGTATATAACCGTTTCAAAGGATAAGGACAGCGACCGCTGGTATATCACAAGCGACACTACGGCTGCACAGCTTTTTACCGACCAAAACGCCGTTGCAAACGAAAATGTTCGCGCGCTTATGGACGGCAAGCCAAACGACCTTACAACCAAAGAAGAGCATGACTCCTTTAACGCACCGCTTCCGTTTACCGATGTAGAGGGCGACTTCTGCGAAGCCGTAAAATGGGCTTATAAAAACAATATAACAAAAGGCGTTTCGGAAACGGAATTTGCACCCGGGGAGAGCTGCACAAGAGGTCAGGTTGTGACATTTTTGTGGCGCGCGGCGGGCTGCCCCGAACCACGGATATTTGCGGAAGAACGCTTTAGCGATGTCTGTGCTTCGGATTACTTTTATAAACCCGTGCTTTGGGCTATAGAAAAGGGCATAACGGCAGGCACGTCGGAGAGTGAATTTTCTCCTTCCATGACATGCTCCACGGCGCACATAATAACTTTCCTGTACCGCGCAATGTGCATAGGCGATAACGGATGGTATGAGGAAGCCGCCGCCTGGGCAAAAGAAAATGGAATTACAAACGGCACGGAGCTTGATATAAACCCTTCCGTTATGTGTCCGAGAGGCGCGGTTGTAACGTATTTAAGCAGGATATATATTAATTAGTATTAAGGAGAGCGAATATGAGCATTAAAAACAATTCCCGGAAACTAATTGCCTTCTTTGTGATTTGTCAGATGATAATTATGGGCCTGCCCGCTTTGGTGCAGGCGGATCCGATTATAGCTATCTCAAACGCAGACGAGCTTATGGGGTTTGCCGTTTTAGCTCAAAGCGGCACAGATGCCAAAGCAGAGCTTTGGGCTGATATTGTGCTCGGTGCGGATATGACGCCGATAGGTCTTAATGCGGACAAACCGTTTAACGGGGAATTTAACGGAAACGGATATTCCATAACGTTTACATCTCCCGTAAACGCAACGTTTGATAAGACCGTATATTCGTGTCTGTTTGGCTACATAGGGCAAAACGGCACGGTCAAAAATCTAAAGCTTTGCGGCGCACAAAACTCGGAAAACTCCATAGCCGCTTTGGCATACTGCAATAACGGCGACATTACAAACGTTTCATCAAGCGCAACGCTTACGTCCGCGCGCTTTGTTTCGGCTTTTGTATATACAAACAAAGGAAATATACATAGCTGTGAAAACAGCGGAAAACTTACAACCCAGTACGGCGAGATTTACGCTTTTGCGCGCGACAACTACGGAAGCATAACAAACTCGAAAAACAAAGGAGAAATTTCGGGCGCGGAGTTTTATAATCAGGAGCTTTTTGCACTGTCGGCGTCCGCTTTTGTAAATTCTAACAAAGGCGATATAAGGAGCTGCGAAAACTCCGCCAAAGTATCGGGCGGGCAGAATGTAAGCGGCTTTGCCGCAAGCAACGAGGGTATGATTGACGGCTGTGTTAACGGCGGCGACATATATGCCTATTCGCAGTACGGCGCGGGTATAGCAAATACAAATGCGGGCATAATTTCGAGCTCTGAAAATTCGGGAAACGTATACGCAAACGCCAACTACACGGCGGGTATTGCCGATAAGTCAAACAGCGGTGAAATAACAGGCTGCAGAAATTTCGGCACAATCACGGGCGACAGTCAGGTTGCGGGAATTGTATCGGAGACGAAAGCGACCGTCAGAGACTGCCGTAACTACGGAAGTATTCTGTGCATAGCGCCCGACCCTGCGAACCAGAGAAAGAAATATTTTGCGGGCATAGCGGGTATGACAACGGCAGAAATAAAAGAATGTGTAAACTACGGAGAAGTAAACGGCGGCTGTATGTACACGGGCGGTATTACGGGATACGCAAACGGCAGTTTTGAGATAGTAACGTGTGGAAACTATGGGACTGTAAATTCCGCCGCGCACCGCGTAGGCGGTATAGCAGGGCAGACGGGTGCGGGCGTTACAATACGCGAATGCGAATCAATGGGCGGCGTTCACGGCGCTTTAAGCGGTACGGGCAATTACGCCGGCAGCATAACAAGCTACAACGCCGGAACTATTACGGATTGTATTTCGAAATGTGAGGTAACGGGACTAAATACCGTAGGCGGTCTTATAGCGAGAAATTATTCGACTGAGCCTATAGCCGTTTCAAACTGCCTTATGATGGGAGATAACTGCAAGTTAAACGCGCAAAACAATCCCGCGGGATTTGAAAACATATATGTAACGTCCGCCTGCACGGGCGGCACGCTTGTAACGCCTGAAGAATTTGCGGACGGCACGGTAATAACGCTTTTTAATACTAAAAACTATACCGTAGAAGACAGGGGTATTTTCTCCGGCACCCAAATATACGGCATACCGGTGGGTGTGTTATGGCCTGAAGAAACAGATCCTCCTGCAGAGCAGGACCCCGCCGCAGCTTCAGATATAGTTGTAAGCGCGGCTAAAAACGAAGGAATATCAAAAGACATATATGCCGTTTTCTTGTCACCTGCTGCATATATTTTCCTGCCGTCAACGTATTTGGGCGATACGGTAAACATTGATATAATTAATAAAAGCGGAGAAACGGTATCTGATATGACAATAAACACCGCGCAAAGCGATTCTGCGGCAGGTATAGTAAGTCTTCAAAGCGGAGATTATGAAATCAAAGTAATAAAGTCCGATTTGCCCGCGTTTTATATGGATATAGACGAAACCTACGGCAGGACAGACGTTATGAACACGTCCGATAAACACGTTGATTACTGCTACGGCGACTTTTCGCTTGATATGCCCGAAGAGCTTGCCCAAAGCCGGGGCTGGAGCACGCATTACGAGAGCATAAACGACCCTAAAAGCGATACGCCCGGCAGCATGTCGGTGCGAGGCAGAGGCAATTCAAGCTGGAAAATACAGACAAACAAAAAGCCTTCATATCAGCTTAAATCCGAAAAGAAGGTTGACTTACTCGGTATGGGCAAGTCTAAAAAATGGGTTCTTGTCGCAAACGATTATGACCTTTTCAAAAACAAATTCGGTCTCGATCTCGGCAAGAATATGGGCATAAAATATACAAACGACTCGGAGTTTGTAGACTTGTATTTAAACGGCGCGTATATGGGCGTTTATATGCTCAGCGAAAAGGTTGAAATAGCGTCAAACAGAATAAATATAACGGACATGGACGAAGAAATAGAAGCCGCAGGCGCGGAGAATATAGACACCGTTGATAAAACGGGCGGCTATCTGGTTGAGATAGATAACGCGGCGGACGCCACAGAAGCTTTTACGGTTCAGGGAAATTCCGTTTCCGTAAAATCGCCCGAAGACCTTGATACAAAGGTCACGGCGGATAACCGCTACTCGTATATCGTAAATCTAATAACCGATATGTTTAACGCTGTTTATGACAGCGACGACCTTTTGATGCAGGACGGCACGTCTCTGCTTGATAAAATTGATATCGAAAGCTTTGTAAGATATTTCTGGCATCAGGAGTTTTTGGAGAATACGGACTGCGGCCGCGGAAGTACATATTTTTATAAAGACAAAGACAGCATAGATCCTAAAATTTACGCGGGTCCCGTATGGGATACGGACGCGCTCAGTTATTATTACAGAACGGGCACATGGTGGATGCCGCAAAGTACATATTCGGCGTCGAAGCCCGATTCCGCACCGTCTTTCTACCGCAAGCTTATAGAGCACAAAGAGTTTATAAGCTATGTAATGTGGTACTATGAAAACAGCAGCGATATTAAAGAAGCGATGGAAGGCGCGGCGGACCTTATCCGTTCATATAAGGAACAGCTTTCTGTTGCGGGTCCCATGAACTCAATACGCTGGAATTTCGGGGCGGAATTTAATATAGACAAGTTTATTACATCAGCAGAAACCCGCGCAAGTTGGGTGGAAGAAAACTATGGCGAGCTTGCGGAGCTTGCCTCAAAGGGCGAATTTATTGAGATAAAAGAGCCCGAAGAAGAGGAAGAACCCGGCATTATTGCAAAACTCATATTAAAAGACGGCACGGCCGGCGCGGAAATAGAAGAAAGCGAAGATAACTTCTATGACGGATTTAAGGGTGCAAAAGCTTTAAAAACGACGCTCGCAGGCTCTGTAAACGGCGCTGCTTTGTCGGACATTGTATATTCCGACAGCGCGTATAAAAGCGGCGAAGAAAACTTGTTTGTTCCGATTCTTGCAGCTTCGGCGGAGTGCGGATGGGGAGAAGCTCCGTACTTTGAAATTATAACGGATACGCTCGGATATAAAAACGTAACGTTCAGCGCAAAGCTCGGCGGCTCTAAAAAAGGTCCGAAGAATTTTAAACTGTTATACAGCACGGACGGAATTAATTTCGCAGCCGCCGCGGAATATGCAATAAATACAAATAAAACCATGGAGCAGGCATTTGATTCTGTAGCTCTGCCCGGTGATGCGTTCGGACAAAGCAAGCTTTATATAAGGATTGAGGCAGTTGACCGCACAACCATATCGGGAGGCTCAACAGGGGATGCACCCGCAAGCGGCGAGATTGCTATAAACGATATTATAATATCGGGCGAGCTTAAAGAGTCAATGATAAGCGAGCTTAAAACAGGAGAGAATGTAAGCGCTTTGTTTACAAATACTACGGACGCTTCTTTAGAGGCAAGTGTAATACTTGTATGTTATAAAGACGGCAGAGTCACGGATGTTTCCATAGTAAACACACCCGCGCTTGATCCGGCAGCACAGCATGAGCTTATCTTCGGCGCGGCGGACAAAGAATTTGATACGGCAAAAGTATATGTATTTGAGGGCATAGGCACAATGCATCCGCTTTGCGATGTTTATGATTATGAAGCGGAGCAGTGAAAATATGCCATGATGTTTTAACAAAAAACCGGTATATGCATGAAAGGACAGAAGAATGAAATTAATTAAAAAATATAACAGCACAAGTCTTATAATACGTATTATCTGCGGCCTCGTTATCGGCATTATACTCGGAATTGCTTTTAAAGATTTAAAAGTAATTCCGCTTATAGGCAATATGTTTGTAGGCTCGCTTAAAGCGATTGCGCCCGTGCTTGTTTTCGCGCTTGTTGTATCCTCGCTTTCGCAGAGCAACAATAAGCTTGACAGCAGATTCGGACTTGTAATAGCGCTTTATATGATAAGCACGCTGCTTGCGTCGCTCTTTGCCGTAACGGCAAGCTTTTTGTTCCCGCAAACAATAACGCTTACCGAAGCCGCCGTTGCGGATGCCGTGCCTACGGGCGTAGGAGAAGTTTTGGAAAACCTGGTGCTCAGCATGGTATCAAATCCCATAACCGCGATTGGCAGTGCAAATTACATAAGCATTTTATTCTGGGCGGTTGTGTTCGGACTTGCGGCAAAAAAGCTTGCAAACGAAACTACAAAGAAAATGATGTCGGATATTGCAGAGGTTATATCGGCAATTGTGCGCTGGATAATAAACCTTGCACCGTTTGGTATCATGGGTCTTGTTTACAGCAATGTCGCGTCAAACGGACTTGCAATTTTCACCGACTACGGAAAGCTGCTTATTCTGCTTGTCGGATGTATGCTTGCGGTTGCGCTTATAATTGACCCGCTAATTGCGGCGATAGTGCTTCGCAGAAATCCTTATCCTTTGGTTTTCCGTTGTCTTAAAGAGTCGGGAATCACGGCGTTTTTCACAAGAAGCTCCGCGGCGAATATTCCCGTTAATATGGAGCTTTGCGAAAAGCTCGGCCTTGACAGAGACATGTATTCGGTTTCAATTCCACTCGGCGCCACAATCAATATGGACGGCGCGGCCATAACAATTGCCGTTATGGCGCTTGCCGCGGCAAATACAATGGGAATACATGTGTCGTTTATGACGGCTATAGTTCTCGCTTTTATAGCAACTCTTGCCGCGTGTGGAACATCGGGCGTTGCAGGCGGATCGCTGCTTCTTATCCCTATGGCATGTTCGCTTTTCGGAGTTGACGCAAACGTCGCTATGCAGGTTGTAGCGGTTGGTTTTGTTATAGGCGTTGTTCAAGACTCCGTTGAAACGGCACTCAATTCCTCCGGCGACGTTATGTTTGCCGCAACTGCGGAATACGCAAAGTGGAAAAAGGACGGCAAGCCCCTGCCGAAATTCCTCGGCGGAACAATGGAAACGGAAATTTAGGTATTTACAAAAGGGATGCTTCGCGTTTTTGCAAAGCATCCCTTTAAATATAATATAGCTATTGACAATATTGCGTAAAATGGTATAATAGAACTGTTACGTGGGCTATTAGCTCAGCTGGGAGAGCGCAAGGTTCGCAATCTTGAGGTCAGGGGTTCGATCCCCCTATGGTCCACCATTCACTTTTAAAGGCGAACTCTGATAATCGTTTGAATTATCGGAGTTCTTCTTTTTTGCGATTTTTTCTATATCTGAAAAATCAATGCTTTTTTCGCCGTCTTTGTAATTGAATGTGATTATAATCTTATCTTCATAAACGTAAACACTGTTTATAAACACATCAATAAGCTTTTGTTTCTGTATCTGATCTGTTATATCGGTATTTTGGAACCGACCTATCCAAAACTCTATTTGCTCTTTTGTTAATACCGGGTGCTTAATCTGCTCTCTGGCAATAGATGTCTGCAAACCGTTCTTTTCCGCTTCCAAGCTCGATAGTTCTGTCTTTGTGCTTTCGGTTATAATCCCCTGCTTGATTGCGGCAATCATATTACTGATTTCTTTTTCAATTTGTTTGAGACGGTTTTCCATAGATTTCAGCACAGAACTTGTATTCGATTGCATATTGAAGCAAGTATTTACAATTTTTTTAATCAGCTTCTTGTCTTTCAGCATTTCCAGTGTACTGACAAGGACAGTGCTTTCAAGTAAATCCTTCTTGATTCTTTTCTTGCTGCAAGATTTTTTGTTTTTTGCGTTGCGGCAGCAATAATACCTGTGTTTCGTGCCTGTCTTGCTCGTTCCGCTGACGCCTATCATGGAATTTCCGCAAAGACCGCAGAATATCTTTCCCGTCAGGATATATTTATCTTCCACTTTCTTAAAATGGGCAGGCTTTTTCTTGTTTGCTTCCAAGCGCTTTTGGCATTTGTCAAACAATTCTTGTGATACGATCGGTTCAAATGCGTTTTCGACAACGGTATCTTTGAAACGATATTCACCTAAATACCGTCTGTTTTTAAGAATTGTTGTTATAAAGTTATATCCGGGAATTTTGCCATGGCTGTTCTTGATACCGCTTGCCTTTAATGAGTTTAGTATACTCTTTGTTCCTTCGCCGTCCGCATAGCGTGTAAAGATTTCTTTTACAATAGGTGCATTTGTAGGATCAATCTGAAAATGTTTGTTCTCGTCGATGATATATCCAAAAGTTTTGCAGCCTCCGTTGAACTTCGCATTTAATGCATTTTCCGTCATGCCGCGAATAATCTTTTGCGATAATTCTGCTGAATAATACTCCGCATACCCTTCAAGCATGGATTCGAGAATAATCCCTTCGGGACCGTCCGATATGGTTTCCTTTGCCGATATAACTCTAACACCGTTTTTACGCAAAACGCTTTTATAATGA
>JAFZQX010000031.1 GCA_017620205.1 Clostridia bacterium
AAATAGTATTTATCCACACATACAAAATGTAAGCTTAAATCTCTTTTTTTGCGATCTGCGCAATTTTATCGAGCCCTTGAGACGAAGAGAAAATGGTGCAGAACGGACAACCGGAACCCGAAGGCGTACATAGGTACGTCGAGAGGTGACGTTTGTTCGCAGCAAAAAAGAGACCATTAAAAAGAAAAGTCTGCTTTGGCAGACTTTTCTTCATTAAGTTCTTAAATAGTATTTATCCACACATACAAAATGTAAGCTTAAATCTCTTTTTTGCGATCTGCGCAATTTTATCGAGCCTCAATATTCTTTTTCAAGCATTACCATACTGCACCTTCCGTCCCCGTCAAGCCAAAGCTTTACAAAGACAGGCTCTGCGTTTTCAACTTCGGAAATCATTTCTTCTATTCCCGTTACGCTGTATTTCATTTCGCCGTTTACATCTTCCGCTATTACAAACACGGCAGTGTCCGCAAAACGGTATGTTTTCGGCGGCTCTTCTATTTTGTTTCCGTCCTTATCCTCCGCTATCTCTTTGTCAACAAAAACATCGCCGTGACTCATCTTATAAATCTGCGTTTTCACACTGTAATCTTCAATGGAATTTCCCGCAATTTTTCCGTTTTGTACAAGCATGCTCTGCGGCAAAATCTCAGGTTTTGCAATTACAACAAACATATATGAAAGACCTGAAACCGCAATAACAACAACGAGCGTCAGCAAATACGAAAGCGTTGTTTTCTTTCTGCCGCCCAAAACAAAAAAGTATATAAGCGCGCCCAAAACAAAGCCCAGGGTGTTTATAAGAAGATCGTCTATATCGGCGTATCCGCTTTTCGTTATATACTGTGCCGTTTCGGACGCCGCAATTATAACGAGACCCACGATAACCGTCTTCCAGAAATTAAGCTTATTAAATACCGCGGGCAGAATAAGACCAAGCGGCAAAAAGAGACACGTGTTTCCCAAATAGTTTATTAAAACAGACCTAAGCGACCGCGTTCCGCTTCTGTATTCCGACAAAACCCTAAACGGTTTGAAAACAAGCACGTCCGTATCCGTTCTTATACCGTTTTTAACAAACAATAGTTTAAAAAGTGCCGCAAAGTATAAAACCGCTAAAACTGCAAGTATTATTCTGAAAACAATTCCGCTGCGTTTTTCCGTCATGTCGCATACTCCTTTCAGTCTAAAAACTCGTTTATTTTATTGATGTATTTTTTATCGTCTTCTATTACCGACGCAAGAAAATCTTCGCAGTTTTTTTCAAAATCTTCTCTGTCAAAACTTTCGTAATAATTATATACCTTTTCCGCAATACCGGTGTCTTCTTCGTCAAGGCTTATACCAAGACCGTATTTTTCTATAAGCTCTCCCGAAAAAGTACGGCTGTTGCCAAACATCGGTTTTTTGCAAATCATGCCGTCGTAAAACTTATTGGCAACGGCGGGATAGTTTACAAAGCTCACGGGATAGTTATAGCAAATCATATCAAACGAATTTACTATATCCATTTTATCCTCTTCTTTATACTCACCGCAAACCTTGACGTTTTCATATTTTTCCGCGCAGCTTTTCAGGTCTTCCACGCAGTCGCCTCCGCCGTGAAGTTCAAAGATAAAACGTTTGTCGCTGCCGAAAATACCGACAAGTTTTTTTAAATATTCAAACTCGCGCAGATAGCCTATATAGCCGATTAAAACTTTGCCGTCCTCACGTCTCTTTGCACATTTTAAAACACGGTTTTCATAATACTTGTCTTGAAAGTTATGCGCAACGATAAGCTCTTTTTTATCTGTCAGATATTTTTTAAAGCCGGGCGACGATATGCACGTCGCATATGAATTAAGTATTATTTTATTTATAAAATGACTGTATGGTTTAATATATTCATACGATGTGTCGCGGTAATCAAAAAAGTATTTGTTTTTATATTTTTTAAGAACGTCGTATAAAATAATTGCCGTCTGCGTTGTCAGCACAATCAGCTTTTGGTACTTTTGCTCTTTTAACGTCTTTTTTACAAAACGGCGGAAATTCTTGTACGGTGTAACTTTTGAAAACAGGCTTGAATATCTCTTTACATCTTCAAAATATGTGCGGTAGTTTTCGCCGTCCTTTTCACAGGTTCCGTTGCGGCTCCACTGCACAATTTCGTATGGAACGCCCCGTTCGTTGAGCACGTTTATGTATTTTTTTGCAAAAGGGGAAAGCGCTATCTCTCCCACAATAATAATACCTACCATAGTTTAAGCCTCGCTTATAAGTTTTTCAAATTGCAAAAGCGCCGTGTCGTTTGAAATTTCCGCGCTGTTTGTTTTTTCTTTAAGCAAATCCGGATTTTGCAAAATCTCCACGAGTTTTTCTTCTATTGCGCTGTCGTTGTTTTCCACGGCGAAGCCTATATTTCTGTCTTCAACAAGCTCTTTTGCGGAGGTGGTATCCGTTGTGAGAATCGGGAGATTAAAATACTCCGCCTCACCGAATACCATCGGTGCCGCCTCATCGTAAGAGGGGACAAGCAGTAAATCCGATCCCGCGAAAAACGGATACGGGTTTCCGAGAGCGCCTAAAAAATCAACGCAGTCTGAAAGCCCCAATTTATCGCGCTCCGCCTTTGCCAAATCAAACAGCACGCCGTCGCCGGCAATGCGCCAATTAAATTTATACGCGCGCTCTTTAAGGTTTTTAAATATGGGAAGCATACGCATAATTCCTTTTTCCGTGCTTATCCTCGCCGCGGTGAAAATATTTAAAACGCCGTCTGCATGCTGCGGCGAATACGCGTCCGCCAGGCTTTTCATTTTCTCAAAATCATAGCAGTTTAATACAGTTACCGTTTTGTCTTTGTATTCGGGACACTCGCTTATAAACACATCTCTGACAGAGTCGGAAACGCAGGCGATTTTGTCAAAATTTTTATAATAGCTTTTGTTATATGCGTTATTGCCCGCATAGTGTTTAAAATCACAATGCACAAAGCTGATTTTTTCCCTGGCGGAAACCGCGTTTACCGCGAACTCATTGCATCCGCCGTAAAAAAGCTTATATTCCGAGTTCTGCGAAAACGAAATTGCGGCGTCATACTCTCCTTTTATTTTCTGCATACGCGAAAGCACTCCGAACGGGAATTTTGTGCCGAAAGCTTTTGTTGCCGCCGCCCAGAACGAGCGATGCAAAAAAGTAAAAAACCCTTTTTGCTTTGCCTCCGCCTGGCTCATTCCCATTATCCTTGTGAAGCAGTTTCCGCGCAGTATTTTTACGTTTTGCGGAACATCGCCCATAAGCTCGCCTTCCGGATAAAAGAGGAAAAGCGTTATATCGTGCCTGTTTTTAATTTCGCTAAGCAAATTTAAAAGGGATTTTTGTATTCCCCCTATATGAAGATTGTTGCAAACAAACAGTAATTTCATAATCCGTTCACCTTTTATGCCTTTTTAAGCTTACTCATCAGGATAGATTTTATCTTGTTCCTGAAATATATATACCCGTCGTTTTTCCAGAAAATAACGCTGTTTACTCCAAGCGCCAAAGTAAGAGCCATAAGACCGCTTATTATAAATCTCAAATACGGATTTATCGCGGGCAGCTGCCTTGTCAGGTTGCCTATCAAAAAGCACTCTGCGGCGGTAAACAAAAAGTAAAAATATGTTTCCGAAAGTATTTTAAAAGAATTTTTCTTAAGGAATTTTTTATAGAAAAAAACAATTTTTAAATTGTACTGGATAACATAGGTGCAAATGGTTCCGAGAAGTATTCCGGCAATACCTATCATCTTGCCGAGTATAAACGATACTATAAGGTTTATAGTAGAGCCCGTAATAGCTATATACTTGTCCGTTTTAAAAAGTCCGGATGCCGACATCATAGTCCATACGGGCAGCTTTATCGTTGCAAAATAGAAAACGCCTATGCATATATAAACTACGTACCTTTGCAGAAGCAAATCCTTGCCGAAGGCAAGCGTTATAAAAGGATCTATAAGACACGTTAAACAAACGCAGCAAAAAGCCGCCATGAAAAACATAATAAATACAAGTCTTTTTAAAACCCTTTCAACATAATCGGCCGATTCCGTTGCGAGAAGGTTTCCTATGCTGCCCGTCATGGCATAAGAAAACTGGTTCATAACAGACGACAGCGTATTAAGTATTATCGTATAGTTTGAATAAAGACCCGTAACTATTGTTCCTACAAGCGCGGATATTAATATATTATCCGTTGAGTTTGTAATAGTCGCGCTCATCTTGCCGATGAATATATTTTTAATATCTTTAAATATCGCGAGCTTATTCTCACGCGGCAGCTTTAAGTGTCTGTGCAGTATGTACGGATACATTTTGTTTACTTTCCGCGCGATAAAGATATTGTTTACAAGCCCCGCAACGATAAGGAAAATAAGATACCATGCGAAACTCTTTGTAGTTATTAAAATCGCAATTCCGCCTATAACCGTAACTATTTTAAATATAAGGTCAAAAATAGTAGTTATATACTGCTTCTGATCCGCCAAAAGAAGAGAACGCTTATACGCGAACAGATACGATGTGGATGTTTGAAGCAAAAACAGGAAGTATATCCACATTACATATCCGTTTGTGTACGAAACATCACGCACGATATATTTTAAAAAGGGCATAAGGCATAAACCGAGCGCCATAATGGTGGCGGCTATGAGAATATATACCGTGCGGTAAAAATTCATAAGGCGCGTTATGGTTTCCCTGTCGTCAGTTGCAAGCGGCTTATACATATGGAAAATAACCGCCATGCCAACGCCCATCTCAGCAAGCGAAAGCACTGCCACAACATTTGTTAAAAGGCCGTTTAAACCTACGCCTTCAACGCCTATTGTGTCAATCATAACGCGTCTTGAAAACAGACTCAGTATACAAAAAACAAATTGTTGAAACAAACCCCAAATGGAGTTTTTAACCGTTGCTTCAGCTCTCATAAATCTCTGCTCCGTTATTCTGTTGCTGCTTCCCCTATTGCTTCCTCTTCTTTTTTCTCTTTTTCTTTTTTCTCGCTGTATTTCGAATACTTTTTGATTATTTCGTATCCTATAGCGGCTACGGTAGATAACATAAGTCCGCCGATTAAAGCGATTACTTTATAAAGAGAACCGTATAAGTTTTCAAAACAGCCTACACCGCTTAATTTTTTTATGTGTTTTGAAGGTATATAGGAGTTGTAATCGTCTATATTGCTGTTTGCCTTATTGTACAGCTCGGTAAGCTCAGTGAGGATATCCTCGATTTCCTTTTGAACCTCCGCTTCGCACTCTTCATAGTTTACTGCTGTTTCGGGCACGGCGGTAAACTTGTCAATAATCGTCTGACAGTATTCTGCGTCAAGTCTTCTGCTGTTTGCGGCGATACTGTCGTTGGCGTAATTTACAATCAAACTGTCGTAAGTTGTTTCTTCTTCAACATCCTCCGAATGGTCATATTCAATATCTTCTATTATTTCAACCTTGGTGCCGTCCTCGTTATACGCATTCGGAACATTTTTGTTTGCTTCAACATAAGCGTCCATTCTGTCTTTTGTAAGCGTCGCCTTATAGTTTAAGTTGCTCATCTCACGCGTGTTGCTTTCAATGCGCTCCGTATACTTGTTTAAGAGAAGCCATTTGTTTTTTGTTACCTGGCCTTCGAAAATCTTTGTATACACGTGCGGTATCGAAAACTCGTTTATACGTTCAAATTCCTTTAATAAATCCTCAAAAGTAAGACCTGTTGAAGGAGAACGGTAACCCGCGCTGTCTTTTGAATATGTTGTCAGCGACGTAATGGTCTGCTTAACGTTATCCTGTATCTGTTCAATCTGCTCTATATAATCAAAGTTCTTTTTGTTTAAGTCATAGTCAACTTCATTAAGTGTTGCGAGATAGAGATAGTTTTCCGAATAGTATTTGAAGTAATTTACGATTACTCTGGACAGTATGTTCCTTGTGTTCTCCTGGGAAGAATTGCCTTTATATGTAACCGTAAAGGATTTCGGAAAATACTGATATTCCTCTCCGAGCTTTTCCTTTGCCGCTTTAAGGTTATCAACCGTGGTAGGGGTAATGGGAGCGATTGAAATCTTTTCTCTTATAGATTCAACTCTTCTGTTTTCGTATCCCAAATCTTTCAAAACGTTTAAGATAACCTGCGGGGCTTTAATCTCGTTTGAATCAAACTCCTGTCCGTCAAGCGTTTTGCCGTTGCTGATACAAGCGTCGTCGTATTGAATTATAACCTTTGCGCTGTATGTCTGTTTCGCATCGATATATAAAGACGCCAAAATAACGCAAAGTACGGTAAAAGCAACAATAACCCACTTCCATTTGAATACGTATTTAATTAAATCCCATATTGAAATACTCATACTGTCGCTCACCTCTTTCCTTTAACAACCTTAAATGAAGAAAACGCTTTTTTCATCATTTTCAGCCGTTTTGAAACGCCCTTTTTCCAGAACTCTTTAAACACTATAACCGCCATCGCGATAATAAAGCCGAGAATCATAAATTTAATAATGAGCGTAACATTCAGCCTATTGTTTTCCGGCAAGCGGATTCTGAAATAATTCATGCTCTTATGCTGAAGATACTCGTCATCTATTTTTATTACGCTTTTTGATAAATCTTCCAGCTCGGCGGATAGTTCATCTATCATACTGTCCGCCATGGCGTTTACATCTGCGCTTGACTGACCTGCCGCGGAATATTTGGCGAAAAGGCTTTGATAATATTCAATATCCTTAAGCGTTTTAGCCGCTTCAATACCGTCCGAATAAGACTGTCTTGTAAGCGTGTCAAGACCTGTCTTGGTGCGGCTCATGTAATAATTGCGTTTATTGTCGACAGAAGGAATATATGCCACGGCAGTTATTGCCGATTCATACTGTCCGAGCGCGTCTCTTGAAATATTGGATGCGTCCGAAAGCTTTCTGTACTCCAGAAAATTATCAAATACGAGGTAATCCGTACGTTTCACGGTTTCATAGTTGTTTTTTGATATGGCGTTTTGTACAATGAACGCGTAAAAGTTTTCAAGGCTGGTGTCGCGGAAATTTTCTATCTGCTTTGCCGCCATACCGAGGTTTACCTTGTCTTCCGTATAGAAAGCGCGGTTTTCGTTTTGCTGGCTTTTTACATACGAAAGCATCGAGTCAACCTTATTTTTCAATATTGTATAAATCTCAAGGTAATCTCTGCCGGAAAAATCATAAGAGCCCGATTTAAAATCAAGCACGTCGTTTTTCTCCGAATATTTTTCGGTAAAATACTCAGTATATGCTTTTGCCAAATTTTCCATAAATACTTCGGATTCGTTTTTGGAAAATTTGTTCTTCTGTGAATAGTAAACGTAAAACGTTGTCGGCATATAAATTGAATTCTTTTCGTTATGTACATCCGACACTATTTTATCCATAGCCTGTCCCGTTACCTTTGTCAAAACAGTTACTCTGGAGCGCAGAAATTCAGTATCAATATCATTGTTTTTAAGGTTTGCTTTCGCTTTTTCAAGAACCTCGGGCGCCTTGATATCGGATATTTCAAACATACTTCCGTCCGGATTCAATCCCCTTTCGGCTCCCGGATAGTTAAACTCTATCGTCATGCATTTTAAGCGGTTGACGATGAGAACATTATACATTTCTCCCAAAAGGCCAAAAACAAGTGTTATTATAATAACGGTCAAAATATACCGTTTTTTCATCAAACGGTTTATATAATCAATCATTTGGCAGCCCTCTTTTCTTCATTGTATTTTTCAAGGACGTCTTCGGGAAGATGCCCTTTTACCGAAATAGCACACATCATCATAATATTCAAATACGGCTTGAAAACATAAAATGTCAGCGACATTCCGAAAGCCATCAGCGCGATAAACGCGCATGTATATAATTTATCGGTTCGCATAGGCCTTATAAGGCAGGCAAACATGGCCAAAAGAAACAGCAAAAGCCCCAAAAGCCCCTGATCGCTGAATATCTGAATAAATGTATTGTGCGCAACGCCGTTTAAAAAAGTTTTCGGCGCTTCCGAGAGGATTTTGTACGATGACAAAACACCCGACCCGAAAATAATTCTTTCGGGCTTTGCAAAGGTATATTCCAAAAGATATTCCCAAATATCAAATCTGCCGCTGCCCTTGTCCTCCGCAACCTGTTCTATGCTGTAACGCTCCCGCACGGTTTCGGGCAGAAGCGGAAACACAACGGTAATAACAAGCACGGATAAAACCACGGTGGCAAGACAAATCGCAACCTTCGCCTTAACGCTCTTTATGCCGATTATGATATACGCGAACGCTCCTATCAGAATTCCGAGAAGACCGCCTCTTGAACCCGTTTTTAAGATTGCGTACATCATCAGAAGCAGCATTACCGCATAAAGCGGCATAAGCTTCTCTTTTTTTGTTATTCTTTTTATGCATATAAGAAACGGCATTATAAAATATGAGCAAAACTGGTTTTGATCTTCCTCGCAGCCGAACACGCGGATAACTGCTCTTTCTTCGATTTCGCTTACAACCTCTTTGCTTGAAAACGCAACGTATATGCATATAGCGCCTACGCCCAGCCATATCCATTCAATAAGCCTTATTTCGCGCTCGTTATATACGCGCATACTGATAAGCATAAACGTCAGAAAGCCAAGTACCATATCGCGCGTTGTCGTCACAGACCTGTCAACGTAATATCCCGAAAGCTGTAATATAGTATATAAAACATATAAAAAATATGTAAAATGAACGTAGTTAAACGAGATTTTGCTTTTTCCCATCAACATCCGCGCCGAAAGGAATGCAACTGTAGGCATGGTCACAAGCTTTAACACGGAACCGAAAGGGGTTGTAACAACCGTCAACGGCAAGCAGATAAAGTACATGCAGGCAAACAGGCAGTCTATGCTTATTTTCTCTTTTGTTTCTTCTGTTGTTGCCGCTAAAGCTTCCGCCACCGGTCTCTCCACTCCTTTTCTAACACAGGAAACTGCGCGCGGTTGTGCGCAGTTTCCTTGTTTAAAACTTGCTCTTTATTATTCTCTTTATTTTATCAACCGTTAAAAGAACCGGCCGCATTCTCACGCGAAACCTTGTAAAAGGAGTATCCATTCCCCAGCTTTTCAGATACTTAACGGTTTCCGACGCAAATATGTTATTGCACTCATACTTTGTTTTAACCGACACTCCGCTGCCCGTAAGGCCGCTGCCTGTCTGATAATAATTATAAAGCACCTCGTCCGCAATATAAACACTTTGCGCGTCCGTAAAAACGCCGAGTGAAAAAACAGCGTCCTCCGCAACGCGCATATCCGTGCGAAATTCTCTTCCTTTTATAAGGGACGAACGGTATATGCCGCAACACATACTGTTTAAACGTATTCCGTTTATAAAGTGCGGATATATTTTTTTCTTAAAGCAGTTTTTCTCAAAAAATCCGCAGTCTTTTAATTGATTTGACGCATCCCTCCGGCTTCCGTCGGGATATACAAGGCGGTATTTGAATTTTATAATATCCGCACCCGTTTCCTCTATCTTTTTTGTAAGAAATTTAACGGTATTATCCGCATAATAATCGTCCGCGTCAAGAAACATGGTATAGTCGCCGTCTATCTCTTTAAGGCCCCTGTTTCTCGCCGCCGACGCGCCGCCGTTTTCTTCATTGATAAGGCAAATTCTGTCGCCGTATCCTTCGAGGAGCGCGCGCGTCCCGTCTGTTGAGCCGTCGTTTACAACTATTATCTGAAGCTCCGCCCCCTCCTGGGACAAAGCACTGTCTACGGCTCTGCATATGTAGTTTTCACAGTTGTACGCCGGTATTATTATCGATATCTTCATTCTCAGTACCTCTGAGTCCTAAGAGCTTTAATGTTTCCTGTCTGCGTTTCCTCTCTCTTTCGATTGAGCAAAGCTCTCTGTCTCTTTCCTCATCAATGCCTTCCGTTGCCGATTTTACAAACATTGTTTTAACCGTCAAAAGAATAAGCTTTATATCAAGCAAAAACGAGTATCTTGAAATATATATAAGGTCCATAAGTATTTTATCCGAAACGCGCGTATTATACTTTCCGTAAACCTGGGCATAGCCCGTAAGCCCTGCCTTTACATAATAGCGCATATCATAGTTTTTAACTTTTTGCGAAAATTCATCCGCAAATATGGGTCTCTCCGGTCTGGGACCTACAACGGACATGGAACCGAGTAAAATATTATAAAGCTGCGGCAGCTCGTCAAGACGCATTGCGCGAAGCACTTTTCCGACTTTGGTGATTCTCGGATCGTCTTCGGTCGCGAGCTGCGCTCCGAATTTTTCAGCGTCCTCTACCATCGTTCTGAATTTTAAAACGTTAAATCTCTTTTTGCCTATTGTATATCTTTCCTGCTTGTAAAATACGGGACCCTTTGAATCAAGCTTTATCGCTATCGCGCAGAGTACAAACACAGGCAAAGTAATAACTACAAGGATAAGAGAAACAACTATATCAAACGCTCTCTTTATAAGCTTTTGCCATTTGGTTATAACAAGCGGATGCTTTTGAATAACGGGCGTATCGTCAAGCTGAACTATATCTCCGCGCATTGTTGTAATGCCGGCAAGACCCGCCAGGAAGCTGACGTCTTTTCTAAGTATAAACGCTTTCGTTTCTATTTGGTTTTTTATGTCATAAGGTATTGCCGGAGAAACAAAAACCTGGTCAAAACCTTCAAGCTTTTCATTTAAGATAATATCTATTTCTTCTTTGCTGTTTGGATTTATAATATAATAAGTCGATTCTCTGCCATAGTTTGAGGCGTATTTCAGCTTTCTCGCAAGACGGCTTGTATTGTCCATGCTTTCTATAATAAGAATACGAAGCTGACGGCCTGATTTTTTAATTCTCGAAGCCGCAAATACTCTCCACGTAACCATAACGGCTTCAAGTATTACAAACCTTACAACCCAAATTAAAACCGGTATATTTTCTTTTCTGAACACGAGTACAAGTATTATCGATACAACGGTCGACGCGGCAACAGACAGGATCGTTGCGATTAATATGTTAAACACGCTGTCGATCTGCGCCGAATACAAATCGTACATCATAAAGAAGAAAAACAAAACCGCCAAAGGAGGTATAATGCTCTGCGGGCCGATAAACTCCTCGCTGACTCCCGAAAGGGCAAATTTGGTTATAACAAGAGCCGCAAGAAAGAAAACTATATCGCCAAAAAGCAGCATAACAAATATAAATTTTGATTTTAAGCTTGTTTTAATAGCAATCACCCACTATCGTTATTTTTCGTTTGTTTTCTGTCTTTCTTTTTCTAAATACATCATTTTATCCGCCTGTTTAAACATATCGTCGAGATCCGCTTCGCTTATGTTCTCCGTATAATCGTATCCGACGGATATTCCAACACCTTGTTTTTTCTGAACTTCCATAAATTTTTCAATATATTTGGCGGCGTTTTCCTCGGGTTCTCCGCCTACTAAAGCCACAAATTCATCTCCGCCGAGTCTGAAACAGTTCTGTTTCGCCTCGTCACCGAAAGTGCTTAAAATACAATCCGCCGCGGCACACAAAGCCTCGTCGCCTGCGGCATGTCCTTGTGTATTATTTATCATGCGCAGGTTGTTTACGTCAAACACAAAGAGCAGGGCTTCTCCGCCCTCGCTTTGAAGCTGTTCTCCGAAGTCGTGATAAGCGGTGCGGTTTCCGAGCCTTGTCAAAGCGTCTGTTTCCGCCATAAAACGAAGCTGCTTTACAAGTCTTGCGTTTTCCGAATAAAGCTCGTTATACGATTTTTCGAGACGGTCCATCTCTTTTAAGAAATGCGGCAGTCTTATCTTTGCGCCGTCTCTCATTTTTTTTGCCGCGCGGACAATGGGGTTTACAACATACTTAAAATGGAATAAATCCATAAAAAGGAGCAGTGCGGCAACAGACAAAATTGAAAACCAGAGAAGACCCGTAAACAGCTTTATTAACTTCGTAATCTTTACAAACTCGTTTTCGCTGTCTTCTATCATAGTATTTAAAAATTGGTTTGTTCCCGACGCTATGTATCCTTTAAGGCGCATATACCGTCCGCCGAAAAGCAGCTGCCTTGCGGCGGCCTTTTTTTCTTCTGCGGAAAGAGCTTTATCTTCGGGCGTAAGCTCTATTCTTCTTATGTAATCAGCCCACTTGTCTTTAGGAATACCGTAACCGAGCGCAGTAAGCTTCATAGCATAATACTCGGTTTCCATAAGCTCCATGGAATACTGCATTGAATCTCCTATTTTGCTCTTTGCGGAATCGGACGCCGAAATTTCTTTAACTTCCTGCATCGCTTTATTTCTGTGCTCAGATGTCTTTGCAGCGTCACGGTAGCTGTACATATATGTAATATCGCCCGTTTCGGCAAACATGCGCACGTCTTCCGTCAGGAGATCGCTCCCTTTGTTAAACTCATTTGCGATTTCCGTATATTTCATGTGCAGCTGTGAAAGCTCAATGCCTCTCATCGTATAATACCGCGTGCACAAAACGCTTATTATCATAATAATGCAGAATACAACTCCAAACGTTGTAATCAGCTTCATTATTATTTTTAATCTATACTGTTTATGCATATCGGGCTACCTCAACAAAGCTTCAAGGTTTTCTCTCTGTCTTTTGAAACACTCTAACATCCGGTCGGAAAACTTTCCGCATTTGCCTTCAACTATCATCTCAAACGCGACAGCGGGCGGGAACGGCTTTTTGTAAACGCGCTGCGTAACAAGCGCGTCATATACGTCCGCCAGCGAAACTATCTGTGCCGAAATCGGAATTTCGTCCCCTTTAAGCCCCCTCGGATAACCGTTTCCGTCATATCTCTCGTGGTGGTAAAGCGCTATATCCGTGCAGATATCGGCATACTCGTCTCCCCATATCTCTCTCGCGTTCTCTAAAAGATCACATCCCACTGTGGTATGCTTTTTCATTTCCTCATATTCCTCGGGAGTAAGCCGCGCGGGTTTTAATAAAATAGTATCGGGGATACGGATCTTGCCTATATCGTGCAGCGCGCTGGCGGATACTATTTCGTTAACCAGCCTGTCGGTAAGCCCATACCGGGGACAATTTTCTTTAATGTCTTCAGCAAGAACTCTCGTGAAATTCTTAACCCTTCGGACATGCGCGCCGCTTTCAAGATTTCTCGCCTCAACAACATCGCCGAGCAATTCTATTATTCTTTCGTTTGTCTCGTATAATTTTTCGTTATGTTTTTTGAGCTGCTCCGTCTGCTCTTTTATAAGCCTGTGCGACTCTTTCATGTCCTTATAAAGGTATATAATGGTTTTAAGCCTTGACAGGATAATCTCTTTGTCAAGAGGGTGGTCGATAAAGTCGGTAATACCCGTTTTATAACATTCGACTATTACACGCTTATCCTCCCTGTCACACTCAACGAAAACGGGGAAAAACGTGCTCATCATTTCTCCGGCGAAGAATTCAACCATCGTTCCGCCCTTAAACTTTTCAAACGGAATTCCGAGTATAACTGCGGAAATATTATTAAGATTTTCATCAACGAAGGCCGCAGTCTGATTGCCGCATTCCGCTTCCGCAATTTCATAATCATCTTTTAAAAGCTCTCTTAAATCATCTCTTGCGGACTTATTGTCGTTTACGATTAATACAAGATCTTTCACAGTTATTATCTCCTCGCAACTTAAATCGAAAAAATATACAATAACTCGTAGTTTATTTTATCACCTTTTAGTCTTTTTGTCAAGAAAACAGGCATAATACTTTACAAAAAAACATATCACTGTCCGTTTTATTGCCCACCAAACGCGATAAAATTAAAAATAACAAAGGAACGTCTGCGTCTTTTATAGAAATATTTATAAAGAGGTGCTGAAAATGAACAAAAATGCAAAGCATGCAGTTATCGCCGTATTTATCATTTTGCTCTTTTCGGGGGCGACCACTTCCTGCAGCGTAAATAACGCACCGGACAGCGGAAGCTGCTTTGTCCCTTATAAAAGCAGCAATATGAACACGCCTCAAAAAACCGCTGCGCCACAAAAGACAAGCGCTCCGCAGAATACAGCGCTGCCCGGGAGCACGCCCTACAATACTGAAGGCAGCGAAAAAAAGAAGCAGGGCATCCACGGCACAGCACCTTCAAATTTCTCAAAAACCTCCGCACCGCAAAAAACAGATGCGCCGCAGAAAACGGACGCGCCCGTTAGTACGCCGTATATGTCCGGAGGCAAAACCGCGAAAACGCCGTCCCCCGCGACGGAAGACCCGTATGATGTAAACGATTTTTCAAACGCCGAGGACTTTTACGACGAGCATTACGATGACTTTTTCGATTATGAGGATGCCGAGTCCTATTACGATGAATACCACGAGGAGTAATATAAAATGAAATCTTCAAACCAGAAGCTGAAACTTTTATATCTTGCAAAAATTCTTATGGAGCAAACCGATGAGGAGCACACCCTAACCATGCCGGAAATCATTGAAGAGCTTGGGAAGTTTGGCGTTCCGGCGGAGAGAAAGAGCGTTTACGACAACCTGGAGTCGCTCTCTTTGTTTGGTTTTGATATTTGCACCACAAAAACAAAAACAACAAATTACTATATAGGCAGCCGCGATTTTGAGCTGCCGGAGCTGAAGCTTTTGGTAGACTCCGTTCAGTCCTCAAAATTCATAACGCACAAAAAGAGCCTTGAGCTTATATCGAAAATAGAAAAGCTCACGAGCCGCGAAAACGCAAAAAAACTGCAAAGACAGGTGTTTATAACAAACCGCGTTAAAACATTAAACGAGCAGATATATTATAACGTTGACAAAATTCATGAGGCAATTGCCGGAAACAGACAAATTACGTTTAAGTATTTTAACTATAACGTAAACAAACAAAAAATTTACCGCAAAAACGGCGAGCTCTATACGGAATCGCCCGTAGCGCTTTCGTGGGACGATGAAAACTATTATCTCATTACCTACAAGAAAAAATATGACAGCTTCACGCATTACCGCGTTGACAAAATGGAGCAGATTGAGATAACCGAAGCGGAGCGCACACTCTCCGATAAGCCGTTTGATTTATCCGAATATTCAAAAACGATGTTTCAGATGTACGGCGGCAAGGAAGAGGATGTTTCAATTGAATTTTCAAACGATCTTGTCGGCGTTGCAATAGACCGCTTCGGCAAAGACGTGCCCATTATAGAATCAGACGAAAACCATTTTGTGTGCAAAGCGAAGGTTGCCGTCAGCCCGCACTTTTTGTCGTGGATAATGGGCTTTGGAAAAAAGGCGAAAATCATATCGCCAAAATCTGTTGTTGACGAAATGCGTACTCTCGCGAAGGATATTTACGAAGTTTATGAAAAACAATAATTGTACCAAAAAACAGACAGTGAATCGCAAAAAAGCAATTCACTGTCCGTTTTTTTACCCTCTTGTTGTGTTATTATAAAGACATCAAAAGAAAAACGGAAGGAGAAATTAAAATGACTGAAATTTTAAACAGCATAATTTCTTTTAAAAAATCGTTGGAAGCTTTAATATCGGAAGCTGAGGTACTGCTTGACGAAATTCCCGAAACGGACAGCGCTTATGAATATTTTGAAGACTGCACGTCAAGTCTTGATGACGCTTTAGATTGCCTCGAAGACGCGCTTGACGGTTTGGAACAGTAAAAGGAGGATTATAAAATGTATACTTTAGCAATTTTAGCTTTATTCGGAGCATGGATTATATGGGAATTTAAATCTGTTATGAAATTGGCGTTGGAGGAAGCGCCCGAGCCGTTTGAGCCCGGAGAAGAACTCAGAAACTGCGCATAAAAAAACTTGAAGATTTGTTGTTTGTCATGTTTTTATCCCTTCTGCCTTCGGGCACAAAAAAAAGACTGCGAAGCAGTCTTTTTTTGTTTATCCCAATTTCTCACATCTCTCTTTGCAGTATATTAAAAACTTTGTCCATTCACCGCTGTCAATAAATGGGTTTTCGCCCGTGTTTTTAAGAATTTCCGCTTTACCCTCCGTATTATTGTTCCATGTGTGGTTTCCCAAAAAAACGTCAACTTTTTCGTTTGAGAGCTTTGAAACGCTGTTTAAGTAATCGCGGCGGCAGCCTTCGTAATACGTTTTAAACTCGGGCACAAGCGAATTTGCGCCCGCACCGCCAAACATTCCCGCGCGGTATGTTTTGCCGCTTTCCTCCGTGTCAAAAAAGAAAGATATTGTGCCTTTTGTATGACCGGGAGTGTGCATAAATTTAATGCTTGTGTTGCCGAGCGCCAAAGTATCTCCGTCTTTTATAAGTATATCGGGATTAAAGATTTCAAGGTCTTTTACATACTCCGCGTCAAATTCGCCTATAAGCGTTTCGGCGCCCGTAATTGCGGCAAGTGCCTCTGTTCCGCCCGTATGATCCTTGTGCCAATGAGTGTTTATTATATACATTATGTCCTTTGGCTTAAACCCGAGCTCCCATATGGATTCTATAACGAGATACAATTTAGCATGTGAACCGGGATCAATTAATATAAGTCCGCCGCCCGTGTCTATGAGATGCGTGCTCTCCTGATACGTGCCAACGAAATATACATTGCCTGTTATCTTAAAGGGCGCAATTCTCCCCTCGTAATCTTTTTCAAGCTTTTTTTTCGGATACATAAAAAAACCCCTTTCCGCGTAAAAGTATATCACAAAAAAAGGGGTTTGTCTATCATTTCTCAACAATTCTGATCCGAACCTGCTTAAAACGTTGATATTCCGTTACTTTTCACCTTATCGGTCTTGAAGGATCAAATATCCTTTTTAAAAAGTCCGTCCTTGTTGCAAAAGACTATTATTTTCCCTCTTCCGCGTTTTAAAAACCTCGCTTCTGCCGTTTGTTCGGGATAGAGCTTTTGAATTTCGCATCTGCCGCCCGTGACATATGCTATAAACGAAATATAATGCTCCTTTGTCATCTCGTGCCCTACCGTCACATAGTATTCGTTTTCGATATATTCGCAGTTTATTTTGTGGTCTTCGTTTTCGTCCTCGCTATCAAGCTGCGGCAGGCTTATTCCGCAGCAGGAAATGAGGCTTTCGCCCATAGAATGAATAATGTTTCCGCAGATGGGGCAGACGGAAAATTTTGATTTCAGCATATTCGCGCTCTTATTTTGGTTAATAATATATTCTCCACTCATAAGCTCTATTACCGAGACTTTTAACGCCGAAGAAAGCGGCTCTATAAGGCTTATATCGGGCAGACCCTTGCCCGTTTCCCATTTGCTTACCGTCTTGTCGCTTACGCCTATTATATTTCCGAGCTCCGCCTGCGTTTGATTCTGTTTTTCGCGAAGCTCTTTTATAATTTTGCCTGTAATGTAGTTGTTCATTTTTCTCACCTCTGCTTAAATTATATCTGAAAAAAGAAAAAAAGCAACCTACTTAGCGTAGAGATTGATTATAACAACGAAAACACTTGACCTCATGTTGTTTTATTATTATAATATAATTAGAATATATAAAAAATTAAACAGACATGGAAAAGGAGGCAATTTATAAATATGACAAACATAACAACCTTATCGCAGGGATTGGTGTTCAACGTTTTTATAACGTTGCTTTCTGCCATTCTTCCGTTCGGGCTTGGCGTTCTGTTTACTTTTCTTTGCAGCAAAGACCGTACCTCTTCGCGCATTTTCGGAGCTTTGTCTGTTGTTTTTGAAAGTCTTTGCCCGATTGTTTTACTTTTGATTATGTTTTTTTGTGTATTCAAAAACACAAGAAGTGTAACTCCCGCCGTCATCATCGCGATGACTTTGTCTTTTATCTGCTATATGCCCGCAAGATATGTTAGCGCGTGGGGAGTTGGGAAAAACATTGCCGTAAACTCACTTGGCCTCATTTCATCGTTGTTTAAATGGAGTTTTTGTGTTTCCTGGGTTGCATGCAAAGATATGCTTGGTGTCGCCAACATAATACGGAATAAAACCTATGACAGCAGCATCCTTTGGTATGTATTAATCGTTTCTTTTGTCATCTTATTGATTTTGGAAACGGGAAAGTACCTGGCGCGCACTTTCATTCCCAACGCAAAGAACTGACAATGAACCAAACAAAAAAACCGCATCTCAGGCTAAGCCTTTGATGTGGTTTTTTATTGCCTAAATTTTTGCTTCATCCAGTATTTTCCGGACATCCGCGCCCTCTATATCAAGCCCTTCGGCTTTTATAAACTCAAACTCCTTGATGCCGAAAAGGTTATGAGAAAGCGCTTTTACATAGTCAAATCCCAAATTGTTTTCGCCTATATATCCGCCTGCCGTTGTGACGTAATAAAGCTTTTCCGCGCGGCACAGGCCTATCGGAAACCCTTCTTTTGTATAATCAAAAGTTATGCCGAGAACGGATATGTTTTCAAAATATACTTTAAGAATTGAAGGAAAAGAGAGATCCCAATAAGGCGCCGCTACAACTATTGTATCCGCGTTTGCAAATTCTTTTGCAAGGCAAAACATTTCATCGTCATAACCGCCTTTTGCGATAAGCTCATCACGCTTTTGCAGGGTTTCGCGCGCGAGTGGTTTTATGTTTTCGCCATAGAGGTCAATCTCTTTTATGCTGCCGCCGAGTTTTTTTAAAACCCTGTCCGCCAAAGATTTAGTGCGCGAATTTTCTCTTGCGCACGCGTTTATAAACAAAACACTTTTCATATAGCACTATCCTTCATAAAAGAATTTATATGCGCCGCGATAGTAAAGGGGCTCGCCCTTTGCCGCTTCTATCGTTATTCCGTCCACTATATCAAAATATACTTTGCCGTAGCTTTCGGCAAACGCACTGTGCCTGCCGGACTCAAGGTATTCTCTTGTTCCGAGACCGTAGTCCGTGTCAAGCGAGATACGGAGCGCGTTGCTGCCTCTGCGGCATGTTATCGCTTTGCAGTTCTTTTCCGCCGCTTCCGAGCTTTCCGTTCCGGGCTTTGATTCTTTATATATTGAATAATCGTACTCTACCGTATTATCCCAAACATTTTTTATCTCCGCGGAAAATCCGTAAATACGGTAAATATCTATGTCTTCAAGCGGCATGAGCGTAACTTCGGAGACAAACTCGTATCCGTCAAATGTGAGCGTATGGCTTTCTTCCATTATCGCGCGTCCCCAGCCTGACGGCTCTTTTGTGTTTGAGCCCTGCACCGCGTTTTTCCAATTAATCACAAGCTTTGAGCAATATCCGTATCCTTTATCAACCGCGATGCCGTCTGCTTCAATCCAGAAGAAAACACGGTTTGCGGTTTGAGCGCCGCTGCCGTTATTGTTATAACCGTGATTGCCGCCGGTAAACGAGAACCTGTTGTCCGAAAAAGCGTTCTCCTTTGCATTTACAATAAAAGGCGAATGCCAGTCCGAATTCCTTTTATAAATCGCAACGGCGTCTTCAAGATTCCGGCTTATATCCGAACCCCCGTTGCGAATAAGATAAACGGCGGAAAAATCAGGGACCTTGTTTGTGCCGCATGGCTCAATTCTGACCATTATATCATGCGTGGGCGAGTATTTGCCGTAAATATCCACTCTTCCGTTTTCTATTCTGTAAAATACCGTTTTATGCCTGTTTATATCAACGCGCCTTAAAAGGCCGTTATAATTTACGTCAAAGCCGAGATATTCGGAGATAATACGAAGCGGCACCATTGTTCTGTCCTGCTCTATAAACGGCGGGACGTCGCTGTGAAGCGTAGCGCCGTTATATTCCATATATGTTGAATCTATAAAAAGGCTTAAAGTATTTTCTCCCTGCGTTATTTTAACCTGTCTCGCTCCGCCTTCTATCCATTCCGTTTCAGCGCCCAGCATGTGCGCAATGAGCGCTATCGGCACAAACGTTCTGTCGTTTTTTATAACGGGCGCAACCTCCGTTTCTACGTAACCGCCTTCAAAATATATCGAAATACTGTCTGCATATGCGGTCACCTGCAGCGCTGTTATCAAAAACAATACAGCTAAAATCAATACTCCTGTTCTCTTCATTCTTCTACCTCTTTTTAAGTTCCGCCAAAGCGGCATAATGCAAAATATCAAATTCTTCGGGCGCGGTTTCCGAAAGCATTTTTATATGCTCCCTCTCCCAAAGCTCCACGTCCGTTTCCGAAAGGGAAGCGCCTATGCCTCTGCACGCTTTCATTCTTCCGTTCCAGCTCTCGCGCGTAAAACGCACGGGAAGCTTATATTCTTCGTGATACACTTTTTCAAAGTGCCCGTTATAGCAAGCGGGAATGTCTATTTGGCGCATTGTTTCACCCGCGCCGGTCCATTTTGGGTTATATTTTAAAACGAGCTTTTCGCTCTCTCCGGCAATTTTATCTTCAAATGAAAGCCATGCCATGTATAAAACCAAAAGCCGCCCGCCGGGCTTTAAAACCTTTAAAATTTCCGGCAAAAGCTTTTCATGGTCAAAATACCAAAAGCATTGGCACGCAGTTATTGTGTCAAAAGAGTTTTCCGCAAAAGCAATATCTTCCGCCGCCGCACAGATATACTCTATATCCATACCGTTTGATAAAGCCTTTGCCTGTTCTATCTGCTTTTCCGAGCTGTCTACCCCGGTCCATTTCGCACCGCTTAAATACATATTCCTCGGCAAAACGCCCGTTCCCGTGCCGAGATCCAAAACGGCCTGACCGTCTTTGCAAAGACCGCGCGCGAGTATTCTGTCATAGAACTGCTGCGGATAAATATCGCGGTATTTTCCGTAATCCGAAGCCGCCAAATCCCAATCAAACGCTTTTCCGCCGTCTATGTTTTTATCCGTTATCTTCATTGTTTTTCACCATTCTCGCCATTAGAGCGCCGCCGTTTTCTTTCAGCCATTTATTGCATTCATAATAGTTTGGATAAGCCTTTAAAACCTCGTCATAAAACGCTTTGGAATGGTTTAAATGCTTTATGTGGCAAAGCTCATGCACAACTATGGCGTCAAGCACTTCTGGCGGTGCGAGCATTAAAAGACAGTTAAAATTAAGGTTTCCCTTCGCGCTGCAGCTGCCCCATTTTGTGCGCTGATTGCGTATCGTGATTCTTCCGTATTTTACGCCTGTCTTTTCCGCGTAAAATTTTACCCTCTCCGGGATAACGAGAAGCGCGTGCTTTGCAAGCTCCTCTATTTCTTTTTGCGAAAGCTTTTCAGCGTTTTCATACTCTTTTTGCTTTTTGAGATTATTCTCAATCCATCTTTTGTGCTGCTTTAAAAACGCTTCTATTTCAGCTTCTGTTGTTTTTTGAGGCGCGCGGACAATAAGCTCGCCCCGCTTAATTTCAGCAGACAGCGTTTTCCTGCCGCTTCTTATGATTCTATATTCCACTTATGTACTCCGTTTATATCGCATAAAATTTATTATAACATTTTTTTAAGATAACTTCAACTAAAATTTTAGGATTCAACCGGCGTGTAGCCTGTCATCTCTATAATTTTCTGTCCCTGACTGCCTTTTATCCATTCAAGCAGCTTTTTTACGTTTTCACCGGCGTCGCTTCTTGTAACGGCATAGAAATATGATGCAAGCGGATACGTGCCGTTTTCAATGCTTTTAAGCTCGGGATAAACGCCGTTTACGCTCAGCAGCTTGATTTGATTGTTTTTTACCATCTCTGTTGAATAGAATCTGAACGAATAGCCTATTGCGTTTTTATAGTTTTTGTAATCGGCTGTTTGTTTTATAATTCCGCCCATTCCGTCAATAACATCTTCTTCGGGCGGCGTCATAAGCTCCCGGCCCTCCATCAGCTTTTGGAGCGTTGACTGGCTTCCGCTGCCCTCATCCCTTTGAAACGCCCTTATTTCTCCAAAGCCTTTTACGCCGAGCTCTTCCCACTTTGTTATCTTGCCGGAATAAATATTCTGAATATCAGAAACGGTTATATCGCTTATGGGGTTTTTGGCATTTACAAAAAACACAAATGCCTCTTTGCCGATGGGCGTAAACTGAAGCTCAACTCCGCTGTCTTCTGCAAACTTTTTCTGTTCGTCGGACGGCAGCGCGGCAAAAATTATATCCGCGTCGCCCGTTACTATATTTTCATACGCGCCCGTTGTTGTGGTGCATTTTAAATAGTCATTGTAATTTAACTGCATAACGTTTCCCTGCTTTACGGCGATATTATCTATCATCTCTTTCGGATAAACAGCTTTGGCAAACGCCGAATATATGGGATAAAGAGCCGTTGCGCCGTCCATTACGGGCAGGTTTTCCTCAAAGCGCAGTTCGCTCTCCTCATCAAGCGTTACGGCTTTTGAGTCCGGCGCATAAGGCGCGTAAGATAAGAGCAAATCGCCGCCGTCGCCTACCGTCGGAATACTGTCAATATATTTCTGATAACCCGCCATCGCCGCGCAGGCGATAAGAGAAAGACACAGCAAAGATAATACGGGGATATAAAAGCCGCGCTTTTTTATAAAGCCCCACAGCGCGCCTATAATTATAAGCTCCGTTAAAAGACCTATGAGAAACACAAATATTGCATACCTTCCGCCGTGTACATTGCCGAAAGACAGTGTAAGAGAAATCAAAACGGCAGCAATAAATATCCCCGCTGCCGCCACTATGGCCGCGAGCAGTTTGCCGATATTTTTTAAAACAACTTTCCGTTTCATAAAAGCTTTCCTCCCCCAAAAACGCTTTTTGTTTATTATACTATATTTTACGGGATAATTCAAATACCCAATCATAGGAAAGGAAAATTTCGCACTGCCAAAAACAGATACCGCAAAAGCGCCGCAGGCGCAAAACCGAAAAAGGTTGGTAGCGACAGGTTGCCGTAGTGAGAGCGTTTACAAACGAACAGGCAAACTGAGCGTGACCTTTTTCGGAAAAGGAGGAACAGTGAAGCGGTGACTGATTTTTTGCAAAAAAACCGGAACAAGCGTAACTTGTTCCGACGCGGCGGAGAAAAGGGATAAAGCTTTGCTCCGCAAATCTTTCCTGCTCGGCGACCGAAAGCCAAGGCTTATCGTATCCGTATCCGAAAGTAGAACATCGGGCGTGAAGCTGTACTTATACCTGTAACCGGGGTCGTCCGATAAAGCGGTATCCTCTTCGCCCGTAACCATTTTAAAATCGTCCTTGCCGATATACGTTTCTGCACCGCAGAGCACCGTCAGCTCTTTAACGCCGCCCGCGTGGTCATAGTGACCGTGGGTTATAACTATTTTCTTTATATCCTTTAAGCCAAAGCCCAGCTCCTTTATATTGTCCAGAACAATCCACAAGGTATCGGGAAATCCGGGGTCGATAAGTATACGTCCGTCACCCGTGTCAATAATATGTGTTGACGCTGAGTGAACGCCGGCAAAATATATGGGGCCGAAAACCTTACCCGGAGCGATATATCCTTTATACTGCTTTTTATCCATTATTTTATCCTTCCGGTTACCGCCTTCGCGAGAGCGGTAATTTTAGCGTAATCCTTATCTTTTATTGCCTGCTTGTCAAGGATTGACGAAGCCATTCCAACGCCCGCAACGCCTGTTGCAAGAACTTCTTCGATATTCTCCGCCGAAACGCCGCCGAAGCAAACGAGCGGAAGGTGATTTAAGGGCACGCTTATCTCCTTTATAACCTTTAAATTTACAACAGACGCCGGGAACAGCTTTATAAGATCCGATCCGAGCTTATACGCTTTTGTCATTTCCGAAGGCGTTGCGCAGCCGGGCATTGATATAAGGCCTTCCGCCTTTGTTGCTTTTATAACGTCCTCTTCCATTGTGGGCGATACAATTATTTCCGCGCCGGCTTCCTTTGCAATTTCAAACTGCTCTGTTGTGATAACCGTTCCTGCACCGACATGCATTTTGTCGCCGAGCGCTTCGCGGACGGTTTTTATTTTTTTTGCGGTATCCGCGAATGTTTCAGGCGCCGCCTGATTAAAAGGCACCTCCATAAAACGGATTCCGCCGTCATAGAGAGCCGTTGCGGCGTTTACCATCTCTTCTTCCGCAATACCGCGGCAAACAACAATTATTTTCTTTTCAAAAAATTCCTTAATAAAACTGTTCATGACTCTCATTCTCCTTTTTTTAATAAATCTATTATAATTCTTGTTGACATATCCGCCGTGTTTTTTTCCGCCTCGCGGCTTCTGGAGGCAATATGCGGCGTTAAATAAAAGTTCGGAACCTTCGGCAGCTTTTCGTCCTCTTTGGGCGGCTCGTTTGTCAATACGTCAAAATACGCCGCCCTTATTATGTTTTCCGTCAAAGCCGTATATAAATCTTCCTCGTTTACAATTCCGCCTCTTGCAGTGTTTATCAAAACAGTGCTTTCCTTCATTGTTTTAAGCTGCGGAAGCGAGATCAGATTCTTTGTGCCTTCGTTAAGCGGCAAGTGCAGAGAAACAAAATCCGAACGCTTTAATATATCTTTAAAGCTTACAATTTCAACGTTAAAAGCTTTCGCGGCAGCCTCGTCAACCGCAAAGGGATCATATGCCAAAACCTTCATGCCGAGCCCGAAAGCCATCTGTGCAACCTTTCTGCCTATAGCGCCGAAACCGACTATTCCGACCGTTTTGTTTTCTACCTCATATCCCGTAAGCTTTGCCCATTTATTATCTCTTGTGCAGGCTATGCTTTCATATAAGTTTTTGGAATCAGCAAGAATAAAGCTTATCGCCGTTTCCGCAACACTTCTGGAATTTGAGCCTGCCGTCCTGTCAACCGCTATGCCCTTTTCGCGGCAGTATTCTATATCAATATTGTCTGTTCCTACGCCGAATTTAACAACTGCGCGAAGCTTCGGATGCGCGTCAATATAGTCCCTGTCAACGCTCTCCACGCCTACTATAACTCCGTCCGCGTCAGCTGTTTTTTCGTAAAACTCTTCCTTGGTATAAGCTTTGCCCGTATCATTATACTCCAGATCAAAGCCCGCGTCCTTTATTATTTTTACATTATCAAGACCGCATTTTGCAAACCCTCTCGGCGTAACAACAATTTTCATATCAATCCACCTCATTTTTAAAAATAATCTTGATACGCTTTCATTTTAGTGCTATAATATTTATGTGTAAATAGGTTTTATTGCCAAAAACTTTAGATAAATTGCGGTGGTTATATGATTTACAACGCATATCAGGATACGGATACAGGTATAGGCGGTGTTTCCGTCTTGAGCTGCGGCCATATCTTTGCAAAAACGGGCAGAAAAATAGACCGCCCCGCGGGGAGGCCGGATTATCTTCTGTTCTATGTCGCAAAGGGCTGCGAGCAGTTTCATCTGGACAGCGATGTAACGGCGCCTGCCGGCTCGTTTGTGTTTTTCAGACCGCATGAGCCGCAGCAGCATGTTTATACGGACAGTAAGCCTGGTGAGTTTTACTATATTCATTTCAACGCGCCCGAAGGTTTTGATTTGTTCGGCTTTAAAAGCTCTTTCGTGTATAACTGCGCCCCTTCAACTACTTTATGCGCCATATTTGAAGAAATAATAAGCGAGCTTCAGAAAAAACAACCCGCGTATGAAATGTATTGCGCGTCAATGCTCTTCACCCTTTTTTCCATGCTCACAAGAAACACAAAAAAAGAATTGTCCGAATACAGCGTATATTTTGACAAAATTTCGTTTGTTATTCAGCAGATGAACAAGGAGTATCAGATAAACTATTCGCTTGAAGATTACGCGAAAATGTGCAATTTAAGCAAATATCATTTTTTGAGAATTTTTGAGGATATAACGGGCGTTTCACCGATTGAATACAGAAACACAATAAGGTTTGACCATATAAAAGAGCAGCTTAAAGACTCTTCCGCCCCGATAAGCGAAATTGCCGAAAAAGCCGGTTTTACTTCACATTCATATTTTTGTTCCGCGTTCAAGAAAAAGTTCGGCATGTCCCCGGGCGAGTATAAGAAAAGCGAGCAGATATAATATAGCGCAGCCGCCCCCGCCGGGCGATTTTATCACGCAGTGATTTCATCTGCGAAGCAGATTTTTTCCGTCTCAAAAGACGGATTTAGTTGAAAAAAGCACGCCAAAGCGTGCTTTTTTCTTGGCGGAGAGAAAGGGATAAAGCTGCTCCGCATCTTTACTGCTCGGCGACCGAAAGCTTCGCTTTCAGTACCCGCCTTCGCACCTGCTTCGCTAAAAATATGCCGCAGGCATATTTTTTTAACGCTCGCAGCCCTCTCAGGCTTCGAATCCCTTTCAAGAAAATCAAAAAAGTACATTTTGGGGGTCACCTCAAACCGTCCCCTTGACACCCATATTTCGTAATAGCACGAATGTTGCTAATTATCCTTTAGACTAATTTGGTTTGACTGCATTGAATTACTCTTTCCAAGGTTCTTTTGCCGCTGATGTAAAGCTTCTTTTCCAACGGTATTTGTCTAACATTCCCTGCTCGTGAAACGAGAATTTATTAACGTTTCCTACACTCCAACCACGATTTAAAAGATCCGTTGCAAATGGTATAAACAGTTTTTTTCTTTGATCAGACAGTTCAAAAATCTCAGACCATACACTGTCAGCAAGATCCTTTTCATGGCTGTTCCAGTAATGCCACTCCGCCTCATCAGATAATTTAACTATGTACGAAAAAGGATACTCAAAATGAGTTTCATAATATGACACTTCTTTATCAAGAACAGGCTCCTTTAACGAAAAGAGTGGTTTGGTAATAAAACTCTCATCTAACATTTCCGGTCTGGGATGTGTCTTTATAATTTCGGCTTCATATTCAAACATTTTCGTAGATACATCATCCGACAAACCACATATTTTCATTCTCCTAAGATACTCTTCTTTATACTTTTGCAGCCCTTTATCAAGCCACAACGCCACTAATTGAGATGTAAGAATCTGAGCATATGCCGATCCATTTCTTTCGGATTGCATACTTTTAACATCAGTTGCATTTCCTCCGCTTTGGGGATTTGAAACCACGAGTTTTGACTTTTTTTGAAAAATCTTAGAAAAGAAACCTTGTTTTTTTTCTTTTTGAAATGCGTCGGTTCTATTTGTATTTGTAGACGGTTTCGTTTCTTCGTTTGGTTTGATGCCCGTCACAACCTTAACTTCAATGTCATCATAGAAACTATTCAGTTGTGAAATAAGGGTTTTAAACTGCGTTAAATCTTTTTCCTTCTCCTGAACCATTACCAAATATGTGATTTGAACTGTCTTCATAATGCCCGAAATGTAAAGTCCCTCTAATCCGCCTTGAATACAAAGACAAATCGAGTTTTCAAATCGCGGGTCATAACTTACCGCCGTAATGTATTTCATCTTCCCGTTTCCTTCCGGCAACGGATTAGAAGAAACAACAAATTGTTTACCGACAGATTTGGCAAGCTTTGCTTTTTCAATTAACCTGATGTTTGGATCAGGATCATGAAGTTTCGATGTTCCTGCAGGATCAACCTTTGAAATAATTCCATTATTATGCATCTCATTAATTGCATTTTCCTCAATACAGAACAATTGCATTTTTTTGTTTTCATCCAAGCGATCATACAGCGATTTTACAAATGGTTCCATAATATGCCTCCTAAATCATTGCAAGCACTGAATTCTTATACGCATCATCATCTGTGACTTCTTTAATAACCTTAATGAATTTCGGTATTTTTATTGCTTCGTTTTCATCGCTTAATTCTATTTCCATAATTGCCTTGTCCTGCCAAAACGGATAAATATCAATTTCAAAGTATTGATTTTCATAAGTTAAACAATACCTTGTTTTTCTTATTTGTCGTTTGGTGGTATCGGCATTCATAAGCTCGGCAAGATATTCGTCTTTGCTAAGCCTCTTTTCGATCTCGACTCTCTTAATATTGCTTATTTTCCTTTTCGTTGTTTTGAAATATATATAATTTCCGTTTTCACCACGCTGCCTTACTCGTACTTCATCATCATTATCAGATTTCAGATAAGTTTGTATGATTTCGGTCTTTCTACAAAGTGGATTAGATTCAAGTGTTTTAATATTTGGGTACTCGATTAGAAATTTTCTTTCTACTTCATACGGTTCGGGTTCTCCAAGAAAAGAAGATATTTCTTTTATCAGTCTTTTCATTTTGTCTTCAAAATCGCTTGAATTATCTATTATTCTTAAATGAGGATGACCTGTCCAGGCAGATATTAGTTTGTCATCAATCTCCGCCGCTTCTTCTACGGTTTCCGTTCTTGCTTGATTATTGCTTAATGTATAGAATTCCTCTGCTCCTTTTGCGGCAGTAACAAGATGAAATACTGCATCGTATGTATCCCTTAGCTCTATTTCATTGAGGTTTAAGGCATCCAAAACCTGTAAAAATTCCGTTTCGGTCATATACGCCTTGTTATCCATTACACCTCTGTCGCAAACAATCAGTACCTTTTCGGAATTAAAAATGTTTTTTGCCGCACGAACAAATACTTTTTCTTTTTCAATCTGCAATCTCAACAAGCAACTTTGAAAATCTTCATTGCTTTTTAATGTCCAGGGCGCAACCCCACCGGTGATAAGTTCTGTAGCTGTTTCGGGAACAAACAATACTGAATATCCCAGTTCCGTGAAGGCATTTTGGATCCAGCTCATTGCCGTGCTTTTTCCGGCACAAGGTCCGCCCGTTATGACTATTTTTGTGATTTGCATTGTTTTGTTTTCACTCCTCAATAATAATTTATCAACGGGGATATTGAATATGACTGATAGTTTTTTTAGTGTATCTGTAACAGGCTTTGCTTTGCCTGTTTCCCATTTAGATACCGCCTTATTGGTGACACCGAGTTTTGATGCAAGCTCCGTTTGGGACATTCCTGATCTTGTTCTTAACTCACAAATTTTGTTTCCAAAATCAAAATCGTTCATACACATCACTCCTTTCCAAAATTATTATATACAGATTTTCATTCAACTTCAAGATTACACTATCGAATATAGGTAGATATTCGCAATCCGGCAGTTTTTTGAAAACCCGCAAAATTTACTCCAACTTTAATAAGTTAGGGGACAAAAAGAGCTGTACACGTTTTATCAACCTGCATCACGCGCCAGTATTACTTTGAAAAAATCTGATTTTATTATAGCACAAAAACATAAATAATTCAAGATTTTTGGTAGTAAAATGTTCACCTTGCACAATTTTATAAGTTTCGTCAATTCTACCATTCGACTGTATTCGGTATCATACAGAATAACCAAAACCGTTCTTTGGTCATTTATCAATGATGCCTATATTTCAGCAAAAAAAAATAAAAAGCCAAAGCTCCTCATTTCATCATTTTAATGCTTAAAAAGTATAAACAGGCCTACGGTAGGGGCTTGAACTATTTTGAAAAATCCAGTGTTGGTGCGGCTTTAAAGGGTTCAAGTCCCTTCCTTTGCTCCGATTTTTGCCTATCTCGCAAAAAAATAAGACCTCCGAAAAAATCTCCGAAAGCCCTAAAAAGCGTGTCGTCATGCGGTTTGCGCACAAAAAAAAGAATAACTTTTGCTTGGTATACAAAAGTTATTCCATAGGTGGCGGAGAGAAAGGGATAAAGCTGCTCCGCATCTTTACTGCTCGGCGACCGAAAGCTTGCGCTTTCAGTACCCGCCTTCGCACCTGCTTCGCTAAAAATATGCCGCAGGCATATTTTTTTAACGCTCGCAGCCCTCTCAGGCTTCGAATCCCTTTCTTTTTTCAACAAATAAAAATGCTACCGCAAAAGCGGTAGCATTTTTATTGGCGGAGAGAAAGGGATTCGAACCCTTGAGACGCTATTAACGCCTACACGATTTCCAATCGTGCGCCTTAGACCAACTCAGCCATCTCTCCACAACGCTATATATTATAATATAGTTTCATGGCAAAGTCAATCTTTTTTTTCAAATTTAAGAATATATCTGTTTGCGGCGCTTATGAGCGCTTTGATAGACGCCGTGCTGATGTTTGTATCGCTTCCGGCGCCCCAGGTGGTCCTGTTTTCCATATCTTTTATTCCGACATACGCGAGTGCCTCAGACGATGACCCATGCTGCAGTGCATGCTCATGGTATCCCGAAATTTCTATGTTTAAGCCCATACCCGTGCGGATAACGTCCGCCATGGCGTCAAGAGGACCGTTACCTGTGCCTATATACTTTTTGTCCTCGCCTTCGCAGTCCATTGTAACAACGATTTCCGTCTGACCTTTTTTTGAAAGCACATCATAGTCAATAAGCCTTACGGGTTTTACAATATCGACAAACTCGTCAATAAACGTGTCGTATATAAGCTGAGGCGTAAGCTCCTTATGCTCTCTGTCCGACACATCGGTCAGAATAAAACTGAGCTCCTGCGAAACGCTCTTTGGCAGGAAAACGCCGAATTTGCGCTGCATAACAAACGCTATGCCGCTTTTGCCGGACTGGCTGTTTATTCTTATCGGGTCAAAATGTCTGCCTATATCGGCGGGGTTTATAGTGATATACGGGTTTTCCCATTTGTTTTGCGGATGCGAAGCGCTGTAGTCCATGCATTTTTTTATAGCGTCCTGATGCGAACCCGAGAAAGCGGTAAAAACAAGCTCTCCCGCGTATGGGTGGCGCGGGTGAATATCCATATGCGTTATCGTTTCGTACATATCCGCAAGCGACTCCATCGAGCTGAAATTAAGCCCCGGATCGATCCCCTGCATATACATGTTCATGGCGATAACCATTAAATCCGCATTACCCGTGCGCTCTCCGTTTCCGAAAAGCGTGCCTTCAACCCTGTCAGCGCCTGCCAGAAGTCCCATCTCCGTTGCCGCAACGGCGCAGCCTCTGTCGTTATGCGTATGAAGGCTTACCAAAACGTTTTCCCTGTATTTTAAGTGATTGCACATATATTCTATATGGTCTGCGTATACATTCGGCGTTGCCATTTCAAGTGTTTCGGGCAGGTTTATTATAACCTTACCCACTTCCGCGGGCTTTAAAACGTCCAAAACGGCGTTGCATATCTCTGCGGAATATTCTGCCTCCGTGCCCATAAAGCTTTCGGGCGAATATTCAAACCAAACCTTGCCCGTATGCTTTTTTGAAAGCGCCAAAGCCTGCTCGGCGCCCTTTGTCGCGATTTCTTTTATCTCCTCTTTGGAAAGACCGAAAACAAGTCTTCTCTGAAGCTCGCTCGTTGAATTGTATAGGTGAACTATAACGTTTTTCGCACCGTCTATGGCTTCAAAGGTCTTTTCCAATATGTGCGGACGCATCTGTGCTAAAACGCTTATTTTGGTGTCATCGGGAATGAGCTTTTGCTCTATAAGCGTGCGCACAAACGTATAGTCCGAATCAGACGCCGCAGGAAACGCAACTTCAATTTCTTTTACACCTATCTCCGTCAGCATATTGAAAAACATAAGCTTTTCCTCCGGAGACAGCGGAGTTTCAAGCGCCTGGTTTCCGTCGCGAAGATCCACGCTGCACCATATAGGCGCTTTCGTTATTTCGTTCCCGGGCCACGTGCGCCTATCAAGCGGCACGGGAAAATACATCTTTTTGTATTTTGAAGCGTCCATTTAAAACACCAACTTTTAGTCCTCTTGCGGTTTTGCCGCCGCTTCAAGCTGCGGCAGGCCGTATTTTTCTCTTACCTGGTTTTCTATTTTAAGCATTATTTCGGGATTCTCTTCAAGATAGATTTTAGCGTTTTCTCTGCCCTGGCCTATTCTTTCCTCGCCGATGGAGAACCAAGCGCCGCTTTTTGCGATAAATCCGTTTTCAACGCCTAAATCAAGAACGTTTCCGGAACGGGAAATACCCTTGCCGAACATCATATCGCACTCCGCCGTTTTGAAAGGAGGCGCAACCTTATTCTTAACTACTTTGATTTTCGTTCTGTTGCCGACTATATCGGTGCCGTTTTTGATCGGCTCGCCGCGTCTGACGTCAAGTCTGACCGACGCATAGAATTTTAAAGCGCGTCCGCCGGGCGTGGTTTCGGGGTTTCCGAACATTACGCCTACCTTTTCACGGAGCTGGTTTATAAATATAGCCGTTGTGTTTGATTTATTCACAACGCCCGCCAGCTTACGGAGCGCCTGTGACATAAGTCTTGCCTGAAGGCCTACGTGCGAATCGCCCATCTCGCCTTCAATTTCGGCTTTCGGAACGAGCGCCGCAACGGAGTCTACAACTATAACATCGAGAGCGCCGCTTCGAACGAGCGCTTCTGCAATTTCAAGAGCCTGCTCGCCTGTATCTGGCTGTGAAACGATAAGGCTTTCAACGTCAACGCCCAAAACCTTTGCATAAGTCGGGTCCAAAGCGTGTTCCGCGTCTATAAACGCTACCTCGCCGCCGTTTTTCTGCGCTTCTGCTATTATGTGCAAAGCAACTGTTGTTTTACCCGATGATTCGGGGCCGTATATTTCAACAATTCTGCCTCTGGGAACGCCGCCTATGCCGAGCGCTATATCAATTCCGAGACAGCCTGTTGAGATTGCGTCTATATTCAAATGGGCATTTTCGCCGAGCTTCATAACGGCTCCTTTGCCAAACTGTTTCTCTATTTGTCCTAGAGCTAAATCAAGGGCTTTTCTTTTTTCATCTGTCATAAAAATCAGTCCTTTCAAACCAAAATATATAATATAATTTTATATTAAAACGCTTAAAAAGTCAATTACCACTTGCAGTGTAAAAGTCCGTCATCGCCGGCCGTAATCTCCGTGCCGTAAGGCTCTGACATTTCGGCTAAATATCTTAAAACTTCCGGGTCTTTAGATATTCTCGGCAAGCCTATATCGGATTTCGCGCCGTCCATCTTCATTTCTATAGGCAGAAGCGTTAATTTTTTAAGCTTTCCGCCCTCCGTTTCCCACAAAGGAATAACAGATATAAACATGCGCCTGTCCTCCATAAGGCCTACGGTAAAGCCTTTTGAGCGTTTCTTCAAAAGCTCATGCACTGTTGATTCAGCCGCCAAAAGAGTTTGCTTTTCAAAAAAGTCCTGCGGCGCCGATTCAACACTGTAAAGCTGCAAAACGAAGTCGCCCAGCGAATAGAATATGGGGCATTCTTTATAAATCTCTATCGGGCGCAGCAGGTGCGGACCGTGACCTACTATGGCGTTTGCGCCGTTGTCTATGCAGAAATGCGCAAATTCCTGCAAAAACTCCGAGGGGCTTTCCTTTTTATCGCCGCTGAGTTGATGCGAATGCACGGAAATAATTATATAATCCGCCTGAAACTGCGCTTCGTAAATGGCTTTCTTAACGCGCTCGAGATCCTTGGGGTTTACTTTTGTTACAACCTTTGCGGTATCGCCCGCTTTAAATCTCAAAGCACCGAACTCCGCTTCATCTTCGGGAAGCGCGTCCCTGTATCCTTCGGCGCGCACAATTTCAGTTTCCGCATTTATTTTAGTATCACGGGCAATTCTCTTTATAATTTCCAAATCACCTTTGGGCAGCTCAATATGCGTATTTACGCGTATTCCGTTTATGCCGGCTCTGCCGGGGTAGCGGGGTGACTGCACGCCCGCCATCATAGACGGTTCGAAAGAGGAATTAACCGCAATTAAAGCAACTCTGCCGTTTGCGGTTTCAAGATAGGCGGGAGAAGCGGCTTCGTCTAAATTTCTGCCGACGCCCGCGTGAACAAATCCGCTTTTTTCAACGGCTTCAAGCGTTTTGTAAAGACCTTCGTAAGAAAAATCAAGCGCGTGGTTATTGTTAAAGCTTGTCATGTTAAAACCGAACGGCTTTATATCTTCCAAAACCTCGGGATTCGTTCTTATATACGTGCCGCCGGAAAACTCCGAACCGCATGCTTCGCCGGCACGGTTCAGCGTAGTTTCAAGATTAAAAAAGCGCGCGTCGCCCTGTTTTATAAAAGGGGCAAGCTCTTCGTAGCCTTTATATTCTTTATAAATTCTCTGCTGGATAATCATATCTCCGACAGCCGTAAATTTCATCTTAAAGCCTCCCAAAAGCCTTCTAATACAATATAATAACTATATCATGTATTATAGATTTTTGCAAGTAAATAAGCAAAAAAGGTTGGTCTCCGTTATGTTTATATTATACTCTTTTTGCTGTCCCGAAAAACGGACTTTGCCTTCCGGCGCCGTCGTCAGTAAAAAGAAAAAAGCCTTTCCCAAAGGAAAGACACCAATTCACATAAAGCTTGTCCCCTGTAGGGGGGGAGAAGCTATTCCAAAAAGTCGTCGATTATATCGTATATATGTACCGGGCTTGCATTTTCTATGTTTAGTTTTTCTATAAGCTCACAAACCCTTTCCTTGTCCGGTGAAATATCTCTTATCTCAACGCTTCCGTATCTTAAACCGTATGTTTTAACAGTTTTGTCTTCCGTACTGATAATGCTTTCGCACAATTCAAACATTTCAGCACCTCTATTGATTTAATTTATACATATTATACCATATATGGCATTTATTATCAATATTGAATACAACATTTAGCGGTTTTCAAATGTAGAATGATAAGCAAAGAATGGCGAAATATTAGTTATTATAACGAAAAAAGGCGCAGACAAAGTCTGCAACCTTTTTCTGCGCCTCATCCGTCCCCTCGGGACTCCTTCCCTTTTTTATGGGAAGGCTTTTTTCTACGCTTTACTCAGCGTATTTTATTATTTAGTCACACGTATTTATAAGACACTCCGCAAAGCAAACAACGCCTGCTATAATAAGGAAAAAGAAAAACGCCGCCGCAGCGAGCAAAACGGCTGTTGCTGTCGATCCTACCGCCGTACCTATCACTAAAGCCGCGAGTGAGAATAGGAAAGAGCCTACCCCTCCCGTCAATATCTGCGCCGCGTTTTTGCAGAGGCAGCAGGAAAAAGCGCCCTCTCTGCGCCTTACAGCCATACCGGCTATAACGCCAATCACAGCTAAAGCGCCGAGCGCAAACGCAGTATAAAGCGCTAATTCGGCAAAAGTAAAATAGCCTAAAAAGCTTAAAGCGCCTACGGCAATCGACAAAAGTACGCTTGCGAAAATGCCCGCTGTTTTACATGTGCTGCAGCCACCGTTTGAACATCTCATACTATCCCTCCTAATGATTTATTAGGTTTAAGCAGTTGCTTATTCCCAATATCATTTTATGACAGATTGTGACAGGATGTGACAAAGAGAGTTTCTGTCCTACAGCTCATACGTCCCTTCGGAACACTTTTCCTTTTTAAGCGGGAGGCTTATTTTACATCAAGCATTTGATACAATCTTACGCTTTGATGACTGTCAGTAATATCCTTGCCTTTTGCGGTCTGAGCATATTTAGACTGCCGCAAAAGCAAAAAAGGGCCGGCACCAAAGTGCCGGTCCTTTAATTATTCAGTTAACAAAGTTGTCTGAGAAGTCCGAATTATTCTTCGCCTTCGCCTTCGCCTTCTCCGCCTTCTTCTTCGCCTTCTTCTTCCTCTTCATCTTCTGCAGGAGCTACTTTCTTTTCAGGGTTGTCTTTCTGGTAAGCTACGCAGCCTACTGCTGTGCCGTCATAGTAACGGATGTATACATAAGAACCGAGTTTGCCTTCTTTTGTATTAGCTGTTACATCACCGTATGTTGCAGCTGCTACAGCAGTTTTGCTTCTGTTGAGGTTAACTGTGTAGAATTTAACGTCTTTGCCTGTAAGCGGGTAATCTTCGTTGTTGTCAAGAGCAAGGCGGCTGCCTGTGTTCTTCTTAACAACCTGACCGAATGCTTCTTCTACATCGTCGCCGCCACGGAGCTTGGGAGCTGTGCCTTTTTCGATGTAAACGTCAGCCTGAGCTGTTGTGAAGAGAACTTCGATTTCATCAATCTTGCCGGAAGCATCGAGTGAGAAGATGATAACGTCACCGGCTTCGAGGTTTTCAAATTTGTCGTCAAGATCTTCATTGCCTTCAGCCTGAACAGCTTCGCCGTCCTGGTAGCCGTAGAACTTGAGGATATCCTGACCTTCGTCGTTTGTGCTTGTTGTAACTCTGTCAATAACGAGGATCGGTGTATCTTCAGAAACAGCAGCTTTAGCATCGTAAGCAACGATTACGCTCGGATAACCTGCGTTATCTTCGTCGAATGCTTCGATTGTGTATTCGTTGTCATCTTTGAATGTTGCTTTAGCTGTTGATACTGTGTAACCTTCTTCGTCGTCAGCTTTCTTTGTGTTGATGCTGAATACTACGATATCGTCTTTGAGGTATACTCTACCGATCTTGTTCTTGGAAGCGTTGTAGTAATCTTTTGTATCGTAGTCCATTGAGAAGTTGTTCTTATCCTGTTTGTCAGCTGCGATATAGAGCTTGTTAACTGTACCGTCAGCTTTTGTCTTAACCTGGATAAGCTGCTGTTTAGCTGCGTCAACTTCGTTCTTGTCGTTGAGTTCGAAGAGTTTATTCATTGCAGCAATCTTGTCAGCGCCTTCGAGTTTAGCGGGTTTGATGCCGCTTGTTGACTCTCTGCCTTCATAGATTGTGATTGTTGTAGCGAGGTCTTTTGTTTCCCAGTTGCCTTCCTGTGTGAGGTATTTGATCTGAACAGTACCGTCAGAAACTGTACCTGTCTTTGTACCTGCTTTGTAGAGGTATGCATAGTTGCCGCCGGCTGTTGCGCTTGCGTCTTCGTATACGATACGGCCGTCTACGTTGATGTAGAATGTACCTTCGTTACCAACTTTTGTAATGTCGTCTCTTACTTCGTTTGCGTCATAGTCAACGCCTGCTCTGTATTCTTTGCCGCCGATTGTGAAGTAAACTTCGTCACCGTCAGCTCTCTTTTCAGCTACGCTGCCTTCAACTGTCTTGCTGGAGATGAATACTTTAACGAGGTCTTTGCCGTCTGTGTCTTCGCCTTCAGCGAATGTGAGAACGTCACCTTCTGTGATGTCTTCATATGTTGCGGGCTTGCCGTCTTTTTCGAATGAGTAAACTGTGTTTTCGTCGTCGAGATCGATATCAACTGTGTTGCCGTCGATGTCTGTGATTGTTTCTGTGTCAGCGTCGATTTCGTCAACTACATAGTCAGCTGTGTACTCTGTTACGAATACGTAGTCATAACCGTTTTCAGATTCTTTGGAATCGAGAGAATCAACGAACGTTACAGTACCGGGATGGATTGCGTTGCCTTCGAGCTGTGTAAGGAATTCATGTGCTTCAAGTGTTTCGTCGTCTTCTTCGCCACCGTTGTAGTAGAATTCAACAACGTCGCTGAGGTTGATTTTCTTAGCTGATTTGTCTGTAGCCTTTTCGAGGTAGTAAACAACGTTTTTAGCGAGGTCTGTTTTTTCGTCGAGCTGGCTATAGTCAATTGTGATTGTTTCGTTTCTGTTTGTCTTTGCAGCGATAGCGAAGATCTTGTCTTTGCCTGTGTTTTCATCTTCACCAACGTATACTGTTACATAGTAACCGAGTAAGTCAGCAGCGTTTGTATCGCCAACATCGATTTTAGAAAGGTTTGATTTAGCCTGAGCTTTAACCTTATCCCATTCTTTGTCCTGAAGGTCAGCGCTGAGCATGCTAACGGGATCGATTGTTACTCTTGTTTTTTCTGTGTCATCGCCGGAAGCCTTCGGGAATACAGCTGCTACAGTACCTTCGTATTTTTCAAATTCGAGAGCGTCTGTAAGAACTGATTTGTCGCTTTCTTCGAATTCTTCATTGCCTTCGGAGAAAACTGTCTGTTCCATTGTGGGAACTTCAAGAGCGTTGTAAAGGAGACGAGCTACTGTGCTTCTGGGAGCAGGTTCGCCTGCAGAGCCTGTAGCACCCTTTGTGATGCCCTTACGTGAAGCAACTACGAGGTAACCTGTCGGGTAACCGCCCTGTGCGTTAGCAAGGGGTGTGTAACCGAGAGCTGCAACGATCATTTTTACGATCTGCTCGTAAGTAACCTGATCTTCAGGTCTGAATGTACCGTCGCCCATACCTACGATGATGCCTGTCTGTGTAGCGATGTTGATGTAACCGGAAGCCCAGTGATCAGCTGCTACATCTGTGAATTCTGTTGCGCCTTTAGCACCTTCAGCTGCGCTCTCAAGGCCTCTGAAACGTACAACGAGTGTTGCAGCTTCTGCTCTTGTGAGTATTTTGTCAGGATTGAAGTTGCCGTTTTCGTCACCGATCATGAGACCGAGTGAGGAAAGAATGTTTACTGCTTCTGCATAGGATGCTGTTTCGGGAACATCCGGGAAAGTATTAGCGGATGCTGCGAAAGTGAACATCATAGCAAAAACTACTACGAATGCCAAAACTTTTTTGAGATTTTTCATAAGTCTCAAATCCTCCTTAAAATAAAATATTTTTTTCGAAAGAGATGTGGTTCTTTGCACCTGCCGCATCTCTTTCATATACGACCGTGCTTTTAGGGTCAGCTAAGTTGCCTCCCCTTTATGCCATGATTATAGCACCGCTTTTTTACGCCGTCAATAACGTGTTTGCAGTTGTAACACAACTGTAAAATTTGATTCACAGTTGTGCCACAATAATCAAAGCACAAGAAAAGACCTAACTTTAACCCTTATGCCAGTTTACATCAAAAAAGGGGATTTGTCAAGCCTTTTCGTTATTGTTTTTTAATTCTGTTTTGTCAACCGATTTACAATATCCTTCATTTCGGACATTTTGCTTTCCATGTCCGAAACGAGTTTAAACTGCGTTCTTGCCCTGTCAAGATTCTGGGCCGGGTAGTGTGTTTTAAAATAAACGTCTCCGTTTAAGTAGTCTCCCAAGAAGCGCATTCCCAGCTCATACGCGATTATTTGGCCGGATACCGGCATAAGCGATATTTCTTTTTCCGTAATAACTCCGCCCAGTTCTTCAAGGAAGCCTTTTGCAAAAGCTTCAAAATAATCAAGTCTGCAAAAAACCTTTGTGAGGTCTTTTTCGTCTTCCGCCGCGCTCGACGCGCCGTATCTTATTCCGTCGCCGAAATCATACAGAAGGGAGCCGGGCATTACCGTATCCAGATCTACAACGCATATAGCCTCGTCCGTCTTTTTGTCAAAAAGGACGTTGTTGAGCTTTGTATCGTTATGCGTAACGCGCAGAGGTATCTCGCCCCTGTCTATCGCGCCCGTAATAATATTCTTTATATTTTCGCGGGAGAGCGCAAATTCTATCTCGGGCAAAACGCCCCCTGCGCGCCCCATTATATCTTTATCCACCGCTTCGCTAAAATCCGCAAATCTTTTTACCGTATTGTGAAAATCCGGAATGATCTCGGAAAGCATATCTGCGGGAAATTCCGCAAGCCTTTTCTGGAAAACGCCGAACGCTTTCGCCGCGTTATAAAACTGCTCCGGCCTCTCCGCCGCCTGATACGTTACCGTGTCTTCAACGAAATAATACATTCTGTAAAATCCGCCGTCTTCCGTGCGCGCAAGGTTTTCACCGTCCGCTGTTTTAACGAGCATAAGCGTTTCGCGGCGCGGGTCGCCGCCTTCTTTTTTTATTTCCTCCGCCATAAACGACGCAACGCGCTCAATATTTCTCATAAGCTCGTACGGATTATTGAAAACCGCCGTGTTTATTTTCTGCAGAATATATTTGCCGGAAGACGCTTCTATAAGATAAGTATCGTTTATGTGTCCGTCGCCGTAAGCCCTCGCCGCATTGTCTATATTAAACCTTTTTAATATATCCTTTACATTACTCATATTTACCCTCTGCAGTAAACTTTCGTATCGCCCGGACAACCTCTGCTTTGTCTTCCTTATATGTAACGCCGTACCATCTGTCCCGGGTTTTTAAAACACGAACGCGTGCGCAGCCCTCTTTTATCATATCGCTTATAACCGCCTGAATATAAAACTCATCGTTTTCAAGATCCGCCGTTTTCTTAAAAACCTCAAGCCGCTTTGAAAGCTCGTCAAAAATCGAGGGGTTAAGCCCCCAGAAGTTCATCGAAACTATAGTTCCTTTAGGAAAGTCATTGTCTTTGGCTATATTTTTAAATTCCGTTACGCTTTCGAGAAAGCCGTCTTTTATTTTGCATACGCCCCTTGAAACCGTTCCGTTTTCCGAAACTGTTTTCGAAAGCTCATAGCTTACCATCGCGTAATCTTTTTCGGATATAAGATGCTCGTGTATCTTTTTATACGCGTCGGCTCCGTAATAGTCATCCGCGTTTATAACCGCAAACGGGTTTTTTACAACGTCGCGGCACGCGAGCACTGCGTCACCCGTGCCAAGCGGTTTGTTTCTGAAATCCGGCATCGTCTGATATACATACTTAACCGGAGCTTTCGCTTCAATTCTTTTGCCGACAGTATTTTTAAAATCTTCTTCTATTTCTTTTTTTATTATAAACACTATCTCATCAAAACCGGCTCTTATCGCGTCTGCCACCGAATAATCTACAATGGCTTCGCCGTGCGGGCCGATGGGCTCTATTTGTTTAAGGCCGCCAAAGCGGCTTCCCATGCCCGCCGCCATTATAACAAGAGATGTTTTCATTTCATCACCGCGTTTCATTATGATACCTTAATTATATATCCATCTTAATTTAATTGATTTATCAATTTAGTCAATTTATTTGCATTTTCGGGCAGAAAATGTTTGACACAGACAGTTTGACAATATATAATATATAATGTAAGAATTTTTCGGGAGGCTGACATGAGCGAAGAACAATATGTGGGGACAACGCTTAAAAGCGAATTTTATATTAACAAGCTTTATACCGTACACTATTTTGAATACGCAAACGACTTTGCTTTTCAGGGAGAAAGCCATGATTTCTGGGAGCTTATATATTCCGACAAAGGCGGCATCAACATTTCCGCCGGCAGCGAAACCTTGCTCCTTCCGGACGGCGGCTGTTATTTTCACAAGCCGGGCGAGTGGCACAGCCTTAGGGCAAACGGGGAAACGGCTCCTGATCTTATTGTCATCTCGTTTGACTGCGATTCGCCTTCAATGAACACTCTCGCGGGCAAAATAATAACTCTGACCAATGACGAAAAGCGTCTTTTGGGCGGCATTATAAAGGAAGCCATGACGGCATTCTGCGGGCCGTTCGGAAATCCTTATACGAAAAAACTTACGCGCAGGCGCGGCGGCGACAATACCGCCGAGCAGATGGTAGGGCTTCTTTTGCAGCAGCTTCTTATAAGCTTTGAAAGAAACATTCTGTACTCCGAAAAATATAAATCTCCTTCAAAAGTCCGCTTTGACGGAGATATTATTAATAATGTTTTGTCTTTCCTTGAAGAGAACACGGAGCAAAAGCTCCGCTTTAAAGACATTACCGACTACGCCAATATAAGCGCAACCGCGCTTAAAACGCTTTTCCGCAAAAGAGTGGGCTGTGGTGTTATGGAGTATTTTACAAACCTCAAAATAAAGCGCGCCAAAAGGCTTATGCGCGAAAACAATCTGAATTTTACAGAGATAAGCCGCCTTTTGGGATATGATTCGCTCCACTATTTCAGCCGTCAGTTTAAGCAAAAAACAGGCATGTCTCCGACGGAATATTTAAACTCGGCAAGGATGATTATAGAAGAAAAAGAAAAAGAAAAACATCACAAAATTTAAACCGGCTGTGGTCCGTGAAATCCGGACAACTTCGTTTTGTAAAGTATAATAAAAGCCGTTTTCGCGCGCAAATACTTTTGTATAACAAATCGCCTCCTCGGTTAAAATACCGTTGGAGGTATTTTTATGAAAACTTCAACCCTTTTTGACAAATACGGCAGACGGCTTAAAAAGTCTTTCACCGCCGTAATATCCGCTTTTCTGTTTACGGCACTGCTCTCTTTCGCAGTTTTCCAAAGCGCACGCGCAAAGGAGATGACACACTCTCTCCAAAGCGGCTATTCGCGCGCTTTTTTAGATCTTACATCAAACGTTGAAAATATAAAATATGACCTTGCAAAATGCATGGTAACGGGTGACGCGAGAGAGATTTCGCGGCTGGCGGGCGAAATATTCAGGGAAAGCGCCGCGGGCGGCGCCTCGCTTTCGCAGCTGCCGCAGGGCGATGTATCTCTTGCGGGCACTTCCAAATTTTTAAATCAAGTAGGCGATTTTACAAACAATTTATCCTTAAAATATATGTCGGGCGGGGAAATAGACGACGCGGAATACGAAACGCTGCTGTCTTTGCGCCGCTATGCGGAGGATTTAAGTGCAACGCTTGCAGAAATGCAAACAAAGCTTTTCAGCGGTGAATTATGCTTTATAAGCGACAGCGATTCCTCTGCGGCGGCACTTTCGGGCGGCTTTGAGGAGATGGAGCAGGGTTTTACGGATTATCCTTCTCTGATATATGACGGGCCGTTTTCAGACCATATTGAAAACAAATCGCCCGCATATTTAGAGGGCGCGTCCGAAATAACGCAGTCGGAAGCCCAAAAAAGGATAAATAATATGACGGGGCTGTCTCTCTCATTTTCGGGCGAGGGCGGCGGCAGCCTGCCGGCTTATGCTTTTTCGGGCGTTTGCAAAAGCGGCGCGCCCGTATACGCGGAGATCACAAAGCGCGGCGGTATGCTTTCGTGGTATCTTTGTGACCGCGCCCCGGAAACCGCCGTCCTCTCCGCAGACGAGGCAAGAAACAAGGCGCGTGAATATATATCGCTTTTGGGGATTCCCGCCATGCGCGATACGTATTACGAAATACAAAACGGTATAGCCATAGTAAACTTTGCCGCCGAAGAGGACGGCGTAATTCTCTATCCCGACCTTATAAAAGTGCGCGTTGCGCTTGACACGGGCGAAGTTATAGGCTGTGAGCTGCACGGTTATATTATGAACCATACGGCGCGGCAGGTACCGCCGTTTTCCCACGCTGAAAGCGAGGTTTTGGAAAAAATCAGTCCGAAGACGTCCGTTTCCTCCGTAAACAAGTGCCTTATTCCCACAAAAAGCGGCGGCGAGATTTTCTGTTATGAAGTGCGCTGCTCCTTTGAGGGTCAGGAATTTCTTATATATTTAAACAGCGAAACGCTCCGCCAGGAGGACGTTTTAATCCTTCTTGTCAGTGAAAACGGAACATTAACAATTTAAAAGGCTGTGACAAACGTCACAGCCTTTATTTTTGCATTATTTGTTCTTATGTTCCTTATAATACTCTTTAATATATTTAAACGTTTCGTCCTCGCCCTTTTCCGCCAGCATCGTAAGCCAGCTTTCAAGAAGGTCCGAGGTGTTTTTATTTATAAACCTTGATTTTTTTGCTTTCACAAAATACTCAAGAGGATGTTCTTCCTTATAGTTTTCGCCCTGGTAAACCTTGCTTGCGGCAACTCTGTCGCAAAACATTTCGATAACGTAGTTTAATGGCATTTCAATGGGCTCGAGTATTTTTGTTTTGGGGTTATAGTCCGTCCAATACTCAAAGTGGTGACGGTTTCTGCCCTTATGACGGAGCCAAGCCTTTGAATAGCCGTAAAGCTCTCTCTCCTTCTCGTTAGGGCTTTTTGAGCCTAAATAGTATTTCGCGCCCACCAAAAATTCACGCGGGTGATACTTTGAAAGATCGTGAAAAAGCCCCTGAAAGCCTATGCCCGCTTTGAAACAGTGGCATATTACCAAATGGCGGTGTTTTGTAATTGTTTTAAAATGACCGATTGCCTTTATCATAAAAACTTCCCTTTCCAAACTTTTAATATTATACCTTAAAATCTTAAAAAATGCAAGTAGTTCTATTTTCCGCGCCGCCCTTATATAAATATACCAAAGATAAGAAGGGAAGATGTTTTATGAAAAAAGCAGTAATTTTGATTTTTGTATTTATTCTTGTTTGCCGTCCGGTTTACGCGGATCCCGATATAAGCTGCAAATCGGCAGTACTTATGGAACAGAGCACGGGGCGCGTGCTGTATTCTTTAAATCCGCACGAAAAGCTGCCGCCCGCGTCCGTAACAAAGATTATGACAATGCTTTTGGCTATGGAAGAGATAGATTCCGGTAATTTAAAGCTTACGGATACCGTCACGGCAAGTCAGCACGCAAAGGAGATGGGCGGCTCTACCATATATCTTGATACAGGCGAAGTGATGACTGTTGACGATATTATGAAGGGCATAGCGGTAGCCTCGGGAAACGACGCGTGCGTAGCCATAGCTGAGCACATAGCGGGCAGCGAAGAGGATTTCGTTGCGCGGATGAACGCGCGCGCAGAGGAGCTCGGAATGCACGATACGCACTTTGTAAACTGCAACGGGCTTGACGCGGAAGGCCATGTAACCTCCGCATACGACATAGCGCTCATGAGCCGCGAGCTTTTAAAGCACGAAGGTATTTTTAAATATACAACTATATGGATGGACTCTCTTCGCGGCGGCGCGTTTACGCTTTCAAACACCAATAAGCTGATACGTTTTTACAGCGGGGCAAACGGCCTTAAAACAGGCTCAACAAGCGGCGCGGGCTGCTGTATATCGGGCACGGCAAAGCGCGATAATATGCAGCTTATAGCGTCTGTTATGGGAAGCGAATCCAGCGACAAACGCTTCTCATCGGCGCGCGCTCTGCTTGATTTCGGCTTTGCAAATTACGCGCTCTCAGACCTTTCATCTCTTGCAGATTTAAGCGGCTCCGTGCCCGTCTTGCGCGGTACGGAAAAAGAAGCGCAGCCGGAGCTGTCCGCGCCGTTTGTCGCTTTAACGGAAAAAAGCAAAAAAAACAAAATCACCGCCGAAACTTATCTTTACGGCAGTGTATCTGCTCCCGTAAAAAAAGGAGACACACTGGGCACTGTAAAATATAGTTTAGACGGTGAACCTTTGGGGTCTTGCAATATTGTCGCAAAATATGACATCCCCCAAAAAAGCTTTATTATGTTTTATCTTGAAACGCTTTCGCGCTGGGTTAAAGGCTAAAGCAATGATGCGATTGTATAAAACAATGTCGAAACAAGCCACGCGGTTGAAAGATGCAGCAAAGCGCTTGCCCATGCCCATTTTCTGCCTGCTTCGCGCCTTATTGTCGCGATAGTTGCAACGCAGGGGATATAGAGTAGGCAGAAGAGCATGAGCGACATGGCGTTTACGGCCCCAAAGCCTATGCCTTGAAAGCTTGCAAATATAGCGGCTCTGCCCGCCGCGGACGCGGCGTTTGCTACGCCGAACAAAACGCCTGTGCTCGATACCACAACTTCTTTTGCGGCAACGCCCGCAATAAGCGCAACCGCTATCTGCCAGAAACCGAGGCCCGCGGGCTTTAATATGGGTACAAGGTTTTTGCCCAAAACGCCGGCAAAGCTGTCGCCCATGTTATCCGTAAGTCCGCCGAAACCGAAGTTCAGCAAGAACCAAAGAATAATCGAAGCTATAAATATAGTCGTTCCCGCTTTTGTTAAATAGTCTTTTACCTTTTCCCAAACATATATGAAAACGGTATGTATGTTCGGCATTTTGTATTCAGGCAGCTCTATAAGCAGGCTGTGCTCTGCGCGCTTTTTATCGATCTTGCTCATAATAAGCGCTATTAAAATCGCAGCTATAACGCCAATTATATACATGGAATAAGCAACGAGCATCGCATATTTTTCGAAAAACATTTCGGAAAACATTATATATATAGGCAAGCGCGCGCTGCATGACATAAACGGAGTTACAAGGATTGTTTTTATCCTGTCGCGCCTGTCCTCCAGTGCGCGTGACGCCATAACCGCGGGCACGCTGCAGCCAAATCCCAGTATCATCGGGATAAACGCTCTGCCCGACAGGCCTATTTTGCCCATAACGTTATCCATAACATACGCTATTCTTGACATATAACCGCTGTCCTCCAAAAAGGCGAGCGCCAGAAAGAGGATAAAAATATTCGGCAAAAATGTAAGTATGCCGCCGACGCCTGCCAGTATGCCGTCAACTATAAGCGAAACCAGCATGGGCCCCGCGCCCATTTTTTCAAGCGCGGGCGGCAGAGCGCCGCTTAATATATCAAGACCCTTTTCAAAATAGCCTTTTATAAAATCGCCTACGGTAAACGTTAAGAAAAAGACCGCCGCCATAATAACAAGGAATATGGGTATGCCCCAAACGGGGTGCGTAAGCGCTTTATCGGCTTTATCCGTTTTGCGCGCTTTTTCGTCCTTGTTTACAAGTGTTTCGGAAATAATTTCTTCGATAAACTCGTATTTCTGATTTATAATTTCGTCTTCATAGTTTTTATCGTCAAACTTTATGTCAACCGGGTAGTTTTCCAAAATATCCTTATCGCCCTCAAGCGTTTTGATGGCATACCATCGGTAATTTCCAAGGTTTTTGTATTTCTCCTGTAAAAGCGTTGAGAGCGCGTCTATCTTGTCCTCTATATCGTCGCTGTACACCATGGCAAGCTCATCGTGATGCTTGTGTACATGGCTGCCTTCGCTGTGATGGTGCACGGGCTTGTCCGATTTTTCCGTTACATGGTGCGCAACCGCGTGCATAAGCGTTGAAAGACCCGTTCTCTTTCTCGCGGAAACGGGAATAACAGGCACGCCGAGCATTTCGGGAAGACGGTGCAGGTCTATTTCCATGCCGCGCTCCTCTATTATATCCATCATGTTGAGCGCTATTACAACGGGCTTTCCGAGCTCAATTAAACCGAGCGCCAGAAAGAGATTTCGCTCAAGCGCGGACGCATCCACAACGTCTACTATTATATCAACATCGTCGCTTAAAATATAGTTTCTCGAAACGGTTTCTTCCATTGTATACGAAGTTAAAGAATAAATGCCCGGCAAATCGCAAAGCTTATACTTCGCGTCATGGTATTTCATTATGCCTTCTTTTTTCTCAACCGTAACGCCGGGCCAGTTCGCAACCTTGAGTTTAGCTCCCGTATAGGCGTTAAAAAGCGTTGTCTTGCCGCAGTTCGGGTTGCCGATAAAAGCGACGTTTACAGTTTCCTGCACTCTGTTTCACCTCCGACTTCAATGGCGCTTGACACCGCGCTGCCGAGGGCAAAGCGTGTGCCTCTGATTTTTACAACCATACTGCCGCATCTCTTTTTGCCGAGTATGGATATAAAAGAGCCGTCTGTAAGCCCCAACATGCGCAGTCTTCTCTCAAGGCTCTCTTCCGCGTTTATTGCCTTTACCGTATAAGTTTGTCCTTTTTTTCCTTCAACAAGTCTCATTTTCTTTCCTCATTTTTATGTAGCGGGGAAGCCCCCCGCAATTATTCTTCATTGTCGTCTTCCGGATATGGAAGAGAAAATTGCTTTTTCATATCCGCCTGCATTTCACTTGCCGCGCCTGCGCTTTGCATCTGTTCCCACGCCGGAAGCGGCACGGGATACGGCACTATATAAACCGCCGGTAATATATAAAATTCCGGATAGTTGTTCTGCATTTATATCCCCCTCATAAATATATTCGTCCGTAATATATTTTATGAAAACGGGAGAAATTTGTGACATTTAGTCTCTGTATGCTTAAGAGTTTATGACGTATGTTATCATTCTCTTAATTACCGCTGCCGCCTCTGCCCTTGTAGCACTGTCCGCAGGTTTGAAAAAGCCCGAAGGAGTGCCGTTTATAAGACCGTTTTCGCTTGCGAAGTTTACGGCGTCTATCGCCCATGCGCTAATTCTTTCGCTGTCATAAAACTGCGCCTGCGCTCCGCCCGAGGGGATTATACCTGCAAGGTTTAAAGCGCGAACTGTCATAACCGTCATTTCTTCGCGCGTTATCGGCATCGTTGGCAAAAACATACTGTCGCTGTAGCCTCTTGCTATATCATATTTTGTTACCGTTTCAACAACGCCCGCGTACCAGTCTTTCGGATGAACATCTTTAAACGAATTTGAATAGTAAAGGGGCGCAAGCGAAAACGCGCGTATAAGGAAAGCCGAAAACTCAGCACGCGTTATAGGCTCGTCGGGGTCAAAGAGCATGTCGCCCCTGCCGTTTACTATGCCCGCCGCGCTCATAAGGTCAATATCGGATTTTGCCCAATGGTTTTGTGTGTCAAAAAAGTCTATTTTGCTCCGGAAGCTGTCCGAATAAATATTTATAACGCCCATTGTGCCCTTCTTTTTCGTAACAAGCGTTTCTTTGGGCACGGAAACAGGCTTTGTTTCTTCCGCGGGCGCCGTCCTCTCTGTTTCAATCATTTCGCCTTCGCCGTCTAAGGGCTTCGGGGTTATAAGTACCGGTGCGCTTGATACCGCCGCACCGTACACGGGACCGCTTAAGGACGCGGGCGCCACTTCATATTTAAGGTATGAGCCTACCATGTCCTTCGTGACGGATAACGTGGGCGATGTTTCGCCTTCCAGGGGCATAAAAACACCGTCCGCCGTAGACGATATAAGCCACCTGTAAGCGCTCAGCTCAGCCGTCGGAAAATTCGCGGAAAATTCATGCTTGCCGCGAAGTATCATGTCGGGATAAGGATAGCCCGTAACATATACGTCGCTGCAGGAAACCTCGGCGTCTTTTATTTTTAAACTGTCAAGAAGAATCACCTGAGACGGATCGCCGCCCGTTGTAAAGCCGAGCATTATTCTGCCCAAAATATTCTGCTGCGTAACGAAAACTTTTTCAAAGCTTTCGTTCCCTGTAAGATTTACCTGGAAAAGCGGCAAATTATCCGTAAAACCGTCTTGGTTTGAGTTGTAGATTATAACCGACATAGTGACGGGATTATTCTCATAAGCTTCTTTTGCCCAGCCTGAGAAAACATATGGCTTCCCCGCTTCGAAAAGGAGCGCCGAATCCGAAAGCAGCGCGGATACGCTTCCGTTTAATATCAGTTTTCCCATTTGCGAACCGTCCTGCGGCATATTTCCTTCAAAAGACGTTACGATATTAAGCTGCGAAGGCGCCGCCGTTTTAAAAAACTGTGTGGGGTTCTGCCCTTCAAAGCTTCCGTCATATATGGTTTCTCTTGAAACATAAACGGAAGCGGAGCCGGAAACATGCGGGTTTTCCGCCATTTCCGCATGAATTACATATTCGCCTTCAACAGCCGATGACGTAACCGACAGCATTCTGCCGTCTATAAAAACGCCGCGCCCTTCGGGCTCTACCGACGTCAGAATTCCGTCTGCACCGGCAACTATTTCTCCCGCCTGGTTTCTGACCGCGTAATTTATCGGTATGTCGAGCGCGTCATGGCTTGGTATCGCCGCATGCGCGGGAGCGTTTATCAAAACATCGGTGGGTTTAAGCTCTTCCGCGTAAAACTGCATATATGAAACGTATATAGGTCTTTCGTCCGTGTTCTCAAAATTTATATTTACCTGATAAACGCCGTCCGACGGCACTTTAACGGCTGAAACAACTTCTGTTTGCTCGCCTGCGGCGCCGCTAACCGTAATATTTATATTTCCGTCCCATGAAATCTCTCCGTTTGCGGCCTCCGTCTGCTTTGATGTATATCCCTTGTCAGACGAGATAAGCGCGCGGAAAACATAAAGTCTGTCAGCTCTGAGCACATATGTTTTATCAATTACTATACGTGCGCCGTATTTATTTTCGTCCAGATACTCCGTGTTTATTGCGGCGCACGGCGAATTATCGTTTTCGGTAAGGTAAATAGTGCCCGTTTCCGCACTGTATCCGGAAAGCGTCGGGAAATCGGTAAAATCGCCGTTTTCGATATAGCTTGTTCCCGTTTTAAGCTTCGCCGTGTATTCTTTAATGCCCATAAAGCCCTTAGGCGGCGAGGCTTTAAGAACAAAGCTTTTATCTGTTTCCGCGTATGACGAAACCGTCAGTGTGTTTGTGTCCGCGGAAAAAGAAACGCCTGTGGGCATTTCTCCCGAAACTTCCAAATTTCCCGTTACTATCGTAACCGCCTTGCCGTTATCGTCAATAGCGACGGGATTGTATTTATACTCCATAACGCCCGTATCCGGCACAAACACGCTTCTCGGCCCTTCTATCTGCATCGAAACGGGGTTGCCTTCAATTTTGCAAAGCTTTATTTCATCTACATAAACAGCAGTGTCGGCATCGGACGTAAAGGTAGCAAAGCTTATGCCAAACTCCCTCGTTTCGCCGGCCATAAAAGTGCCCGAAACCGCCTGCCATTCATAACCTATTGACGTTATGTTAAAAATTATTCTCTTGTCTATGCTTATATAGTCTACAGCCATCTGCGGCACGGCGTCAACTTGCCTGTCTGCTTTAATATACATTGAAAACTCGTATAAATCGCCCTCTGTAAGCGCAACGGACGCATCATAATCGTAAAAATTAAGATAACCGCCGTCCGCTTCCACGTTGTCGCTTTTCTGAAGCTCTGCACAAAACATGCCGGAATACGGCTCAAGCGCTTCTATCGAAACAGGGGAAAAAGAAGATTCCGCGTCGTCAAAATTGCAATCAAGCAAAACTTCACCTTCCGCGGCAGAAACGCCAAAAAAGCAAAAAGACAGCCCTATGCACAACAATAAAGATATAATTTTGCGCACCATGACTGTCACCTGCCTTATTAAAACACATATATATCTAGTATATCACAAATATTAAATTTCGTAAAGACTTGTTTAGAAAATAAAGAGTGTAAAATGTTGCATCTTATTTCTACATTCTACACTCTGCATTCTACATTTGCATTATTTTTTCTGCCGCGCGAAGTACAGCAAGTTTTCCGCTTTCATAGGTTAAGCCGCCCTGCATATATACGGCAAACGGCTCACGCATGGGAGCGTCCGCGCTGATTTCAATTGACGCGCCTTGGTTAAACGCGCCCGCAGCCATTATAACCTCGTCGTTATACCCGGGCATCGCCCAGGGAACGGGTGCTACGAAAGAATCAACGGGCGAAGCGCTCTGTATGCCTTCGCAAAAGGCTATAACCTTTTCTCTGCTGCCGAGCTTTACGGCTTCTATTATGTCAGACCTTGCGCCGTCGGGCTCAGGCGAAACTTCATAGCCCAGCTCACGCATTACGGCCGCGCAGAAAACCGCCGTTTTAAGCGCCTGCGCCACCGCGTGCGGCGCCATGTAAAAGCCCTGAAACATAGCCTTTGCCATGCCATAGTTACAGCCGCACTCCGTACCTATTCCGGGTGCCAAAAGCGCGTCCGCCGCAAGAGAGACAAGCTCGCGCTTGCCCGCGATATATCCGCCCGTAGGCGCCAAACCGCCGCCGGGGTTTTTAATAAGCGAGCCCGCCATAAGATCCGCGCCGAGCGCCGTAGGCTCGGTTTCTTCTACAAATTCGCCGTAGCAGTTATCAACTAAAACCAAAACGTCACTTCGTATGCTCTTTATAAACTTAATAAGTTCTCCTATATCCGAAACCGTCATGGACGGTCTGAAATCATACCCTTTTGAGCGCTGAATTAAAGCGGCTTTTATGCTTTTATTCTCCAAAGCGCGCTTTATGCCCTCTTTATCGGGCGTGCCGTCTTTTAAAGGCACTTCGTCATATCCTACGCCGAAAGCGGAAAGCGAGCTTTTGCCGCCGCGTATTACGCCGCGCAAAGTGTCATACGGCGCGCCTGTCGCGGCAAGGAGCGTATCGCCCGGTCTTAAAACCGCGAAAAGCATGGTAGAGAGCGCATGCGTGCCCGAAACGAAATTCGCTCTCACCAGCGCAGCCTCCGCGCCGAATGATTCGGCGTATACTTTGTCTATTGCTTCGCGGCTTTCATCGTCATAGCCGTAACCGCTTGTCTCTGCAAAGTGCGCCGCACTGACGCGGGCAGCCGTAAATGCATTCTGCACTTTCAGCTGGTTTGCAAACGCAACTTTGTCAATTTTCTTAAAAACTTCAAAAACACTGCTCTCGGCTTTTTCGCCTATGAGCAGTGTTTTCTCGGAAATTCCGTTTATTTTATCCATTAAAGGTTATATATAACCTCTCCGGGGATTACGGGAACGCCGCCTTTTTCGAGAGCTTTTGCCGCGTCTTCATTATTTTCAACTCTCAAAATTACAAGCGCGTCGTTACGCCTTTTTTCCGTAAAGGCGTACATATATTCAATGCCTATATCGCTTTCTGCCAAAATCTGCATAGCCTTATTAAGTCCGCCCGGAGCGTCCTCAATGGAAACGGCTATAACTTCTGTTGTTTTAACCGCAAAGCCCGCTTCGCGGATTGCCGCTTTTGCTTCGTCGGGTTTGTTTACTATCATTCTTAAAATTCCGAAATCAGTAGTGTCGGCAATACAAAGCGCCTGTATGTCTATATTCTTTTCGGCAAGAATTTTTGTAACCTTCGCGAGTCTGCCCGATGTGTTTTCAACAAAAACCGAAATCTGTTTTACAACCATATATAAACTCCTCTCTGATAATGTTCTCACTTACTTTTTTAGTTGGGGATAGAAAAAATTTTCAGAACTGACAAACGGAACCCGCAGGGGTTGCCCAAAGCTGTACAGAGGTACGTTTGTTCGCGGCAAAAGGCTTCTTTTCAAAGAAAAAGTGAATATAATGAGCTTTTTCTTTGAAAAAACACAAAAGCAAAAGATTTAAGCTATCTTTAAATCTATATAATTACTGCCTTTTGCGGTCCGGGCTTTTTTACATCCCTTAATAAAGTTTACGTTTGTCAATTACTCTTGCCGCCTTGCCTTCACTTCTCTGCAGAGTCTTCGGCTCAACAAGATGTATTTTAGCCGCAAGACCCAAAGTGCTCTGTATTTTGCCCGAAACCTTTTTCGTTAAAGCTTCAAGTCCGCGAACGTTATCGGCAAAGTTTTCGGGAGATACTTCTATCTGGATTTCCATTGTATCGTGCGTGTCTTCTCTGTCAACTATGAGAAGATAATTAGGCTCAACCTCTTCAACTTCAAGCAGCGCGCTTTCAATCTGCGACGGGAATACGTTTACGCCGCGTATAATAAGCATATCGTCCGTTCTGCCGCTTGGCTTTGCCATTTTAACAGCCGTTCTGCCGCATGAGCAGGGCTTGTATGAAATGCGCGATACGTCTCTTGTGCGGTAACGGATAAGCGGAAGCGCTTCTTTTGTAAGCGTTGTAAATACGAGCTCGCCGTTTACGTCCGCGCCAATGTTTTCGCCCGTATCGGGATTTATGATTTCGGGAACGAAATGGTCTTCCCAAACGTGCAGACCGTTTTTCTCCCGGCAGTCCATTGAAACGCCCGGGCCCATAATTTCGCTGAGGCCGTAAATATCGTGCGCTTCGATACCCAAAAGCTCTTCTATTCTGTCACGCATAGGCTCTGTCCATGGCTCTGCGCCGAACACGCCGAGCTTTAATTTAAGCTGTGATTTGTCTATGCCCATATCTCTCATCGTTTCGCCGAGATATGTAGCATATGACGGTGTACAGCAAAGAACCGTTGCGCCGAAATCAACCATGAGCTGAATCTGTCTTGCGGTGTTGCCGACAGAGGTCGGAACAACCGTTGCGCCCATATACTCAGCGCCGTAATGCGCGCCGAGACCGCCCGTGAAAAGGCCGTAGCCGTATGAAACCTGAACTATTGAAGAGCTGTCCGCGCCGTTCATTGTAAAGCCGCGGGCAACGCATTCGCTCCAAATTTCAAGGTCTTTTGCCGTATAGCCGACAACCGTCTGTTTGCCCGTTGTGCCCGAAGACGCGTGAATCCTCACAACCTCGTCCATAGGCGTTGCAAAAAGACCGAAGGGATAATTGTCTCTTAAATCCTGCTTTGTCGTAAACGGGAGTTTGCCTAAATCGTCAATGGATTTGATATCCCCGGGCAAAACGCCCTCTTTATCCATCTTTGCTCTGTAAAAGGGTACGTTTTCATATACTCTTTTTACTTGCGACACGAGTCTTTCCGACTGAAGCGCGTGCATCTCATCGCGCGACATGAATTCTATTTTTTCATTCCAGCATTTATTCATTTTCGGCCCCCTTCTTATTTATTTGAACCGAGATTAAATCCAAGCTCAAACGCTTTAAGATTTATTTCAAGGAATTTTTCGGGTACTGTTTTGTTAATAGCGTCTATAAAGGCTTCCTTTGAAATGTCGCTGTGCGCCGCCAAAACGCCTATTAAAACTACGTTTACGGCCTTTTCGCTGCCCGCTTCGCGCGCGGCGGAAAGCGCGTCAACTGCCGTCATTTCAATGCCTTTTTTCTCTATTTTTTCCAAGATGTTTTCGGGGTATTTCGCCGCGCCCGTTATAACAGGCATCGGGTCTGTCTCCTGCGCGTTTACAACGAGTTTGCCGCCCTCTTTAAGATAATTCAAAGAACGGTAAGCTTCAAGCTCCTCAAACGCCAGAAGGATATCGGCTCCGCAGTCTTCTACTATGGGAGAAAACACCTTTTCGCCGTATTTTACATATGTTATAACGCTTCCGCCTCTCTGGCTCATACCATGAACTTCGGAAACCTTAACGTCATAGCCGAGATCGGTTGCGGCGCGACCGAGTATTCTGCTTGCCAAAAGCGTTCCCTGACCGCCTACGCCAACTATTACAATATTGCTCATCTTTAGCCCTCCTTCTTAACCGACAAAGCGCCGAATTTGCAGATATTAAGGCAAAGTCCGCAGCCGTTACAAAGCGTTGTGTCAACCTTTAAAGAGTCGCCGTTAAAGCTGAGTGCCGGACAGCCTATCTTCATACACATTTTGCACTTCTTGCACTTATCGTTATCAACTTCCGCTTTGCCTTCGTATTTAACGCCTTTCAAGAGCGCGCAGGGGCGCTGTGCGATAATTACGGACGGCTCGCGATGGGAGAGTTCCTCTTTTATCGTTTTTTCAAGCTTTTCAACGTCAAACGGGTCAACAATCGAAACTCTGTCAATTCCGCACGCCTTGCACAAAAGCTCTAAATCAACCTGGCGCGTTATGTCGCCCTTTAAGGTTTTGCCCGTTGTGGGGTTTTGCTGATGACCGGTCATGCCCGTTATGGAGTTGTCAAGAATGATAACGGTCGATGTGCCCTTGTTATAAGCAACGTTTATAAGTCCCGTTATACCCGAGTGCATAAACGTTGAGTCGCCGAGGATTGCAACGGTTTTTTCTGCGTTTTCAGCCTGTGCCTTTTCCATACCGTGCGACATTGTTATACTGCCGCCCATGCAAAGACAGGTATCAATGCTCTGAAGTGGGGGCAGAGCGCCGAGTGTATAACATCCTATATCGCCCGTAACGCGAACACCGAGCTTTGACAAAACGTAGTGCACGCCTCTGTGCGGACAGCCTGCGCAGAGCACAGGGGGACGCGCGGGAGTTGCTTCGTCAGCCGTAATAGGCGTTTTTGCGGGTTTTCCGAATATCTTTTCAGCTATCATATCGGCGCTGTATTCGCCGAGGAGCGTTAGTTTGTCTTTTCCGTGGATTTCTATACCGAGAGATTTTACGTGTGTTTCAATAACGGGGTCAAGCTGTTCTACTGCGTAAAGCTCGTCAACGTTTTCTGCGAATTCGCGGATAAGCTTTTCGGGAAGCGGGAAGAGCATGCCGAGCTTTAATATACTCGCGTCGGGGTTTGCTTCCTTTACGTAATTATAGCAGCCGCCGGCAGTTATAATACCTATCTTTTTGTCGCCGTATTCTATTCTGTTTATGCCGCTTGTTTCTGCAAATTCAAGAAGCTTCTCTGTTCTTTCTTCAACAGCTGTATGACGCGCCTTTGCCATAGCGGGCATCATAACGTATTTCTGCGCGTTCTTCTTGTATTCGGGAATTTTATGTTCCTCTCTGTCATTTTCTTCAACAAGGCTCTGCGAATGCGCAACTCTTGTTGTAAGACGCAGCAGTACGGGAGTATCGAATTTTTCGCTTATATCAAACGCAAGCTTTGTAAATTCTTTACATTCCGCGCTGTCCGAAGGCTCAAGCATAGCCGTTTTTGACGCTCTCGCGTAGTGACGGCTGTCCTGCTCGTTCTGCGAAGAAAACATTCCGGGATCGTCCGCAACGCATATTACCATGCCTCCCGAGACGCCTGTATAAGCCGCCGTAAAGAGTGGGTCTGCCGCAACGTTTAAACCAACGTGCTTCATGCACGCCATTGATCTTGCGCCTGCTACGCTCGCGCCCGCGGCTGTTTCAACCGCCGTTTTTTCGTTAGGCGCCCATTCTGCGTATATTTCATTATATTTTGCGGCAAATTCGGTTATTTCCGTGCTGGGCGTGCCGGGGTAAGACGATACAACGGTAACGCCCGCCTCGTATGCGCCGCGCGCTATGGCCTCATTGCCAAGCATAAGCTTTTTCATTTTATATTCAGTCCTTTCGGTATTTTTACTTTCTTAATGGGTAGTTTGAGCCGCAACTAAACTCTCGCCACAGTATATCTCTCTGAGTTTCGGCTTTTCAATTTTGCCGGTGGGGTTACGCGGAATATCGGCAAATATAATTTTGCGCGGACGTTTGTATTTCGGCAAGTCCATGCAAAATTCGTTTACCTGCTCCTCCGTCAGTGTAAAGCCTTGTTTAACCTCAATTATAGCCGCCGCTATCTCACCGAGTCTTTCATCGGGAAGACCTATAACGGCAACGTCTTTTATAGCGCCGTTGCTGCGGAGGAAATCCTCTATCTGAACGGGGTAAAGGTTTTCGCCGCCCGATATAATAACGTCCTTTTTGCGGTCAACAAGGTAAATAAAGCCGTCCTCGTCCTCTTTTGCCATATCGCCCGTATAGAGCCATTCGCCGTGGAGAACTTCGTCTGTTGATTTCGGGTCGTTATAGTAGCATGTCATAACGCCGGGGCCGGAAACCGCAAGCTCGCCTACTTCGCCGGGCTTTACGTCGTTTCCGTTTTCGTCAATGATTTTTGTCTTCCAGCCAAAGCCTGCTTTGCCGATAGCGCCAACCTTATGGATGTTTTCAACACCCAAGTGAACACAACCGGGTCCTATGGATTCCGAAAGACCGTAGTTTGTATCATACTGATGGTTCGGGAATACTTCCTTCCAGCGCTTTATAAGGCTCGGCGGTACGGGCTGCGCGCCTATATGCATAAGGCGCCACTGCTTAAGCTCGTATTTTGAAAGGTCTATATCGCCGCGCTCTATGGCGTCCAGAATATCCTGCGCCCAGGGCACCAAAAGCCAAACAATAGTACATTTTTCTTCCGATACGGCTCTTATTATCCATTCGGGTTTAACGCCCTTTAAAAGTACAGCCTTGCCTGCCGAAAGAAGGCTTCCGAACCAGTGCATTTTAGCGCCCGTATGATAAAGCGGGGGAATGCAAAGGAAAGTATCGTCCTTCTGCTGGCCGTGGTGGTTCTGCTCCGTGTAGCAGGAGTGAACAAGCGATGTGTGGTTATGCAGTATCGCCTTCGGGAAGCCTGTTGTACCCGATGAAAAGTATATGGCCGCGTCGTCCTCGTCCGTAATTTCTACCTTCGGCTTCTGCGACGAGCAGAATGTAGTAAGTCTGTCATAGCTCTCCGCAAACGTCGGGCAGTTTTTGCCGACATAGAAAACCTGCGAAACTTTGGGAATTCTGCCTGAAATTTCTTCAACTCTTCCGATAAATTCAGGTCCGAAAACGAGCGTTTCGGAATCGGAGAGTTCAAGGCAGTATTTAATTTCGGACGCCGTGTATCTGTAATTTAGCGGCACCGCGATAGCGCCCGCCTTTAAAGCGCCGAAATAGATGGGCAGCCACTCAAGGCAGTTCATAAGAAGAATTGCAACCTTGTCACCCTTCTGAATGCCGCGGCTTAGAAGCAGATTTGCAAAGCGGTTTGCCTTCATGTCAAATTCCGCCCAGGTTATCTCCTGTCTGCCGCTTTCTTCAGGGTTCGGCTGAATAAGCGCATATTCTTTCCATGTTATTTTTGCCGCTTCCATCATATGCGGCGCGATTTCTACGAGCGCTGTGTCATTCGGATAATTTTGCGCGTTGCGCTCTAAAAATTCTGTAATGGGCATTTTCTTCCCCTCCCAATAAATTGATATATCTTAAAGGCTTCCCCAAAAAAGGGGAATCTGTTACGAAGCGACTGATGAGGTGTATAAAATCCGTTAAATCCGCGGGCGTGTACCGCGGATTTAACTCTTTTAATCGCAGGCGCGGTGAGCGCCGCGCGAGCGTATGCGATTGTTAAAACTAAAGCGAAAGCGTGCTTTCGCTTTAACAGCGCGGAGCGCGGTCTTAGTCGTCGCTTAAAGCTTCTTTTGCGGATACAAGTACTTTTTCGTCGTAGCCGCGGAATGCTTCTTCAACAAGCTCAGTGTCGCACTTTTTGGTGAAAAGGCTTACTACAGGCACAAGGACAAGACCGAGCACCATAGCCAAAACGCCTGAGCGAAGCGAATTTGCAAACATATATTCTATAAACGCGCCGGATCCCGCAACGGACACGACTTTAAGCGATATAAGCATCTGGAATATCATAAGCGCAACGCCTACTATAAAGCATACCCAAACCGAAGCTTTTGTAGCTTTCTTCCAGTAAAGTCCGTATAAAAACGGAGCGAGGAATGCGCCTGCTAAAGCGCCCCAGGATACGCCCATCATCTGAGCTATAAACGAGAAGTTGTATTTATCTTTTATAACGGCGATTATGGCCGAAACAATGATAAAGAATACAATGAAAAGTCTGAGCGTTGTGATTTTTTTCTTTTCGGTAAATTCTTTTTTGGAGGCGGGCGCGATAACGTCAAGCGTTAAAGTTGAGCTTGATGTAAGTACCAAAGATGAAAGCGTTGACATTGAAGCCGCGAGCACCAAAACGATAACGATAGCTATAATTATCTCCGGCAAGGTCGAGAGCATTGTAGGCACTATCGTGTCGAAAAGCGGAGCGCCCGTTGCGGGGTTCATTGTTACTTTGTCTGCGTAAAGTCTGCCGAAGCCGCCGAGGAAATAGCATCCGCCCGCAACTATAACAGCAAACGCGGTTGAAATAATAGTTCCCTTTTTGATATCGCCTTCGCTTTTAATCGAATAGAATTTTCCGACCATCTGCGGAAGTCCCCATGTACCGAGAGACGTTAAAAGCACAACGAACATAAGAGAAAGCGGATCGGGACCGAAAAACGATGTAAACGCGCCGTGAAGTTCTCCAACGGAGCCTTCCGAAAGCTTTGTAACAGCCGATACAAGACCGCCGTGCGACAAAAGCATAGAAGCTATCACTGCCACTATTCCGACAAGCATTATAAGACCCTGTATAAAGTCGTTTATAGCCGTTGCCATATAGCCGCCGAGCGTAACATAAAGACCCGTCAGAATCGCCATTATTAAAATACAAACCCAATAGGGCATGTTAAAAGCCATGTTGAAAAGAGATGAAAGACCGTTATACAGAGAAGCCGTATAAGGGATCATAAATACAAAAACGATTATCGAAGCAGCAATTTTTAAAGAGTTGCTGCCGTAGCGCTTTGCGAAAAAGTCGGGCATAGTTTTGCTGTCTATATGCTGCGTCATGATTCTTGTACGTCTGCCGAGGAGCACCCATGCAAGCAAAGAGCCTATGAATGCGTTTCCGAGACCTATCCAAGTTGACGCAAGACCGAAAGACCAGCCAAACTGTCCTGCATAGCCTACGAAGATAACCGCCGAAAAATATGAAGTTCCGAAAGCAAACGCGGTAAGCCACGGACCGACGCTGCGGCTGCCGAGAACGAACCCGTTTACATCCTGTGAGTGCTTGCGGCTGTAAAGGCCAACGCCTATCATCACCGCAAAAAATACTACGAGTAAAGAAATTTTGAGTACCATAATTCTACCATCCTTCCATTCTACTAAAAAATACTACGGTAGCAATTCTATCATAAAAATCAAAGCTTGTAAAGACTTTTTTCGTTTTTATAAAATAATATATGTAATTAATATTCCGAAATAGCTTGACAAACAGCAAAAAAAACTGTAGAATGTTTATAATGTATGCTTGGGTTCAGTATACATATTTGCCTGAAATAATGAAATTTGATAACTAAAAATTACAAAGGAGGTGTTTGCCGGCATGGCTTATATCATATTATCGGCAGTGGCTTTGGCACTGATTATAATAGCTTCTTTGGTTTTCTTTAAAGTCGGGGTTTCTTACCGCAAAAAGACCGCGGAAGCCGCGATAGGCGGAGCAGAGCAGGAAGCTAAACGAATAGTAGAAGACGCAAAAAAAACTGCCGAAAGCAAAAAACGAGAATCTTTGGTTGAAGCTAAAGAAGAAATTCAGAAAAACCGTTTGGAATATGAAAAAGAAGTTAAAGAGCGCAGAAACGATTTAAACCGTCAGGAAAGACGTCTTCAGCAAAAAGAAGAAAATCTTGACAAAAAGACGGAAGCGCTCGAGGCAAAAGACGAAAAACTCAATAAGAAACTCAAAGAACTTGACTCTCAAAAAGAAGAAGTAAAAAAACTCAAAGAAAAAGAAATTGAACTTTTGGAAAAAATCTCCGGGCTGACCGCAGAGGAAGCCAAGGATTATTTACTTAAGAACATTGAAAGCGAAGTCCGCCACGAAGCGGCTATAATGATTAAAGACATCGAAGGACAGGCAAAAGAAGAAGCAGACACACGCGCAAAGAATATTTTGGGACTGGCAATCCAAAAATGCGCGGCAGACCACGTTGCGGAAACAACTGTTTCCGTTGTACCGTTGCCGAGCGATGAAATGAAAGGCAGAATAATCGGCCGCGAGGGCAGAAATATAAGAGCTCTTGAAACGCTTACGGGTATCGACCTTATTATTGACGATACTCCCGAAGCCGTTATACTTTCGGGCTTTGATCCCGTCCGCCGCGAAATAGCGAGAATCGCTCTTGAAAAACTTATTGTTGACGGACGTATTCACCCGGCAAGAATTGAAGAAATGGTAGAGCGTGCAAGAAAAGAGGTTGAGGCGATAATTAAACAGGAAGGCGAGCGCGCAACGTTTGAAACGGGCGTTCACGGTCTGCATCCGGAAATTATCAAGCTCCTCGGTAAGCTCCGCTACAGAACAAGCTACGGACAAAACGTACTTAAACATTCTATTGAGGTTTCAAACCTCTCGGGTCTTATCGCCGGCGAGCTCGGCGCAGACGTAACGCTTGCTAAGCGCGCAGGTCTTCTGCACGACCTCGGCAAAGCCGTTGACCACGAAATTGAAGGCTCGCACGTAACAATAGGCGTAGACCTTGCCAAAAAATATCACGAATCTAAAGACGTTGTTCACGCTATCCATGCGCATCACGGCGATATTGAAGCTACAACTCTTATCGCTTCCATCGTTCAGGCGGCCGACGCGGTATCCGCAGCAAGGCCCGGCGCGAGACGTGAAAACCTTGAAAACTATATCAAGCGTCTTGAAAAACTTGAAGAAATCGCAAACTCTTTCAGCGGCGTTGAAAAATCCTTTGCCATTCAGGCAGGCAGAGAAGTCCGCATTATGGTTAAACCCGAAGATGTTAACGATGATTCAACAATACTTATCGCAAGAGATATTGTTAAGCGTATTGAAAGCGAACTTGAATATCCCGGTCAGATTAAAGTAAATGTAATCCGCGAAACAAGAGCCGTAGAATACGCAAAATAATACGGGATGTAAAAAAAGCGCCGACCGCAAAAAGGCAAGTTTTATTGCTTTATTTAAAGCATTTGACTTTTGTATAACTTATTGTTGAAAAACCTCAACCGGTTTTTCTGAAAATTACGCCTTTTTGCTACGAACAAACGTCGCCTCTCGACGTACCCCAGTACGCCTTCGGGTTCCGTTTGTCCGTTCTGCATCTTTTTTTCCTATCCCTACGAAAAGAGCAAAACAAATAAAAGAGCTGTAATTCTTTACAGCTCTTTTAAAAACCAAAAATAAGGATTTAAAGCTATGATAATTCGCAAAGCGGAAACAGTTGACGCGGCAGTGATAGTATCGCTTTTACATCAGGTACTTGAAGTTCATGCCGCACTCAGACCCGACCTTTTTATAACGGGCACAACAAAATATAACGAAGCCGAAGTTGCCGCCCTGCTTTCTGACAGCAGTTACCGCGTTTTTGTGGCAGACGAAAACGGCAAAATACTCGGTTATGCTGTTTGTATTATAAAAGACGAGTCTGAAACAAACGCAACGTATCCGCACAAAACTTTTTATATTGACGATATATGCGTAGATGAAGGCAGCCGCGGCAAAAGCGTTGGGCAAAAGCTTTTTCTCCGCGCAAAAGAGGAGGCTATGGCGCTCTCATGCTATAATATAACACTAAACGTTTGGGCGGGCAACGACGGCGCACGCGCTTTTTATGAAAAAATGGGGCTTTCGCCCAAAAAGACGGAAATGGAACTGATTCTTTAAGTTTTACGGAAAGGCAAAAACATGAAAATTCTCTTTATAGGCGACATTGTATCGTCCGCGGGACGCGACGCCGTCGCTCGGTATGTTTATGAAATTAAGGAAAAAGAAAATATTGATTTGTGCATAGCAAACTGCGAAAACTCCGCGGGCGGCTTCGGCGTAACGAGAACTATCCTTGAAGAGCTTTCGCGAAGCGGCGTTGACGCTTTCACAACCGGAAACCACGTTTATTCCAAAAAAGACGTGGTGGAGCTTTTAACCGATAACGAATTTGACATTATAAGGCCGTATAATCTGTCTCCGCAAGACCCCGGCAGGGGATATATGATCTTAACTGCCCGCGGCGGCGAAAAGGTCGCTGTTATAAATCTGCTCGGTCAGCTGTTTATTGATATGCCTATGTCAAACCCCTTTGAAGCGGTAAACGACGCGCTCGCGGAGGTAAAAGATAAGGCAAAATATATTTTGCTTGACTTTCACGCCGACGCTACAAGCGAAAAACGCGCGATGGGATATATGCTGGACGGCAAGGTTTCCGCCGTTTTAGGCACGCATACGCACGTTCAGACGGCGGACGCGCAGGTGCTCCCAAACGGTACGGCGTATATTACGGACGTTGGCATGTGCGGCGCGTTTCACTCGGTACTCGGTGCGAAAATAGACGTCGCCACATCTCGCTTTATAACGTCCGTCGGCAAAAAATACGAAGCGGCGGAGGGCGAAGCGCAGTTTTGCGCCGTAATTTTAACGCTGTCCGAAAACGGCAGGGCAGAGAAAATAAAGCGTATTTTTAAAACGGATAAATTATCTTTCTAATTTGTACCTTTTTCAAATTTAAATTCATCAAGACTTTTGAATTCATAGCCGCTGTCCTTGGCGTATTTTATCATATCACCGAGGGCGGCGGCGTTGTCTTTTGATACGGCGTGCAATAGTATTACCGCGCCGTCATGCAAATTATTCTTAAATTCCGAAAGCGCAAACGCGGCGCCCTTTTGATTGTCTACCTCCCAATCCCTGTACGCAAAGCTCCAGAAAACGTTTGTGTATCCCATGTTTTTTGTAATAAACAGCGTTCGCTCGCTGTACTCGCCCATCGGCGGACGGATATATTTCATGTGCGAATTGTATCTTTTTGCATACATGCCGTCAAGCTCTTCTATCTCTTTTTTTATCTCCTTTTCGCTTTTAGAAGGCAAAGAGGGGTGGTTTACCGTGTGGTTTCCGACTATATGCCCTTCTTTTACCATTCTGTCAACAATATCCGCATGCTCCTTCATATACGGCCCCGTTATAAAAAACGCGGCACGAACGCCGTTTTCTTTTAAAACGTCCAAAATCGGCTCGGTATAGCCGTTTTCATACCCCTCGTCAAAAGTCAAATATATTGATTTATCGCCTCCCGCGCCCTCGTATATACAGCCGTATTTTTCCATATCCTCTCTCTGCTTCTCGGTAAATTCGGGTCTGCCGCCCGGCATTTTGCGAAAGCCCCAGCCCTGCATATCGTTTGAGAGCGCGCCTGTTTCAAGACTTACGCGTTGCGCGCCGCAGCCGCATAAAAGACAAAGGAGCAAAACCGTAATTATTTTTTTCAAACAAATCACCTCGCTAAATTCTATGAAAAATTTGGCGTTTAATGCGCCTTTTGTCTTGACAACCGCTTAAAAAAGCAGTAAAATTAGATGTTATTTAATAGGAAAGAGGCTTTTTATGGATAAGAAGAATATCAGAAACATAGCGATAGTGGCGCACGTTGACCATGGAAAAACAACTCTTGTTGACGCAATGCTTAGGCAAAGCGGCGTTTTCCGCGAAAACGAGCAGGTGGAAGAGAGGGTAATGGACTCGGGCGATATTGAGCGCGAGCGCGGCATTACCATACTTGCCAAAAACACTTCGCTTATGTACGGCGATACAAAGATAAATATAATAGATACGCCCGGCCACGCCGATTTCGGCGGCGAGGTTGAGCGCGGTCTTAAAATGGCGGACGGCATTTTGCTTTTAGTAGACGCATTTGAGGGCTGTATGCCGCAGACGCGTTTCGTACTTAAAAAAGCGCTTGCACTCAATCTGCAGCTTATTGTTGTTGTAAACAAAGTAGACAGACCTAATGCCCGCCCGTATGAAGTAATAGACGAGGTTTTAGAGCTTTTAATTGACCTTGACGCCACAGAAGAGCAGCTCGATTCTCCCGTTTTATACGCGTCCGCAAAGGACGGCTACGCTTCTCTTGACCCCGACGCGAGAAGCGGCAATCTTCAGCCGCTTTTTGAAAGCATTGTAGACTATATCCCCGCGCCCGAGGGCGACGCGGACGGTCCGTTCCAGATGCTTGTTTCAAATATAGATTATGACGAATACACGGGCAGAATAGCTGTGGGCAAAATAGCGAGAGGCGCGGCGCACGTAAACGACGCAGTAGTAATGTGCCGCGGCGATAAGACAGAAAACGGCAAAATTACAAAGCTTTTCACATATCAGAATCTCGGCAAAGCGGTAGCATCCGTTGCGTCCGTGGGCGATATTGTGGCGATTTCCGGTCTCGGCAACATAAATATAGGCGACACGATCTGCGCACCGTCTGCACCCGAGCCGCTTCCGTTTGTAGAGATAGACAGACCCGTTTTGTCTATGACGTTCTCCGTAAACGACAGCCCCTTCGCGGGCAGAGAGGGCGAATTTGTAACGTCACGGCACCTCAAAGACAGACTTTACAAAGAGCTTTTATCCAATATCAGTCTTGAAGTAAAAGACACGGATTCAACAGACGCTTTCACCGTTTCGGGCAGAGGCGAGCTGCATTTGTCCGTTTTAATAGAAGAAATGCGCAGACAGGGCTATGAATTCCAGGTTTCAAAGCCGCAGGTTATTATGAAAGAGATAGACGGCGAAAAGTGCGAGCCTATCGAGCGCGTTACAATAGATGTTCCCGAAGAATTTACGGGAACCGTAATAGAAGGCCTTTCAACAAGGCGCGCGGAGCTGCAGAGCATGGCTCCGTCCGCGGGCGGCTTTACAAGACTTGAATTTAAAGTTCCCGCGAGAGGTTTAGTCGGCTACCGCGACAAGCTTTTAACCGAAACGCGCGGCACATGCGTTATGAACCACGTTTTTGACTGCTATGAGCCCTATAAGGGCGATATACCTTCCCGCAACCGCGGCTCTCTGGTCGCTTTTGAAGAGGGCGAAACTGTTGCATACGGCCTTTTCGGCGCACAGGACAGAGGCACTCTTTTCGTATCTCCCGGCGAAGCGGTTTACGAAGGTATGGTGGTTGGCGAAAACAGCAGACAGGAAGATATAGTAGTAAACGTTTGCAAGCGCAAACAGGCTACAAACACGCGCGCATCGGGCAGCGATGAGGCGGTGCGCCTTACGCCGCCGAGGGTTATGAGCCTTGAGCAGTGCATATCGTTTATAGGCGATGACGAGCTTTTGGAGGTAACTCCTGAGCACTTGCGTATAAGAAAGAAAATACTCAGAGCAGATATAAGACTTAAAAAGAAAAAATAACCGGACCGTCTCACTAGGTACAGACCGCAAAAAGCATAAAAGAGACAGTCCATAAACTTGGAGGATAGAGATGCACGAAGGCCATAGAGCGCGCATGAGAGACAAATATCTGAAAAACGGAATTTCGTCCCTTTCCGAGCATGAGATAGCCGAGCTTTTGCTCTTTTATTCCATGCCGAGAGTAAACACAAACGAAATAGCGCACACTCTCTTGGCGGAATTCGGCAGCCTTTCAAACGCGCTTGACGCGGACCCCAAGGATTTAATGAACGTAAAGGGCATAGGAGAGCAGACGGCTGTTTTCCTAAAGCTTATAAAAGACATCGCGCTTTACTGCCAAAAGGATAAATGGAAAGAAAAGCCCGTACTCAGGCATACCGCAGAGGTAGGAACATACGTACAGGACATGATAGGCGATTTGCCGTATGAGTGCTTCTTCGTTTTGTCTCTCGATTCGGGCGACAAGGTTATAAGTTTTACAAAGCTTGAAGAGGGCACGTCCGCGTGCGCAAACGTAGATATCAGAAAAATCCTTGAATGCGCCGTTCGCCTGCACGCAAATAAAGTAGTTTTAGCGCATAACCACCCTTCGGGCAGACTTATCCCGTCCGACAGCGATATTTCTTTAACGCGTATGCTTCAAACGTCTTTTGAGCCTTTCGGCATAACGGTTTTAGACCACATAATAGTCGGAGGCGGAGGATATTTAAGCCTCGCGGAAAAGCAATATATCAAATAGTGTTATTCGCCTTCGGCGAGTTATATTACTTCGGTGAACAAGTTGCGTTGAAAATATAACTGTTTATAATAAAGGCTGTGACAAGATTTGTCACAGCTCTTTTCGTATTTCTACATTCTACACTCTACATTCTACATTTCTTCACGGTATCAAAAGCTTTTCCCCGCCCGTAAGCGTTTTTTCCGTGTCAATCCCGTTTGCGGCGGCTATTTTTCCCATAGTCGTTTTATATTTTTTGGCTATGTTCCAGAGCGTATCGCCGCTTTGAACAAAATAAATAACTATCGGTGCGCGCTCATTCTTTTCAGCCTCGCTTGCCTTTATATCGCCTATAACGCTTACTCTTTCCGTGCCGATAACTTTTATCGACGCCGAAACCGACGCGCGGATGTTTACGGTTCTTTCGCCCATGGTATAGCTTAAATTCGAAAGCGTCACGCCGCAGTCGGCGGCTTTGCCTTCACCGTCCGCGTCCGCCGTATATACAAACGGTATTTCGCCGCGCATGCCCGAAAGCGGCATTTCCTCTTCCGCCGTCAGATACAGAATATCTGCTTTCAGTCTTCCGCGAAGCGTAATATTCTCATTGTTAACGGAAACGCTGTCCAAAACGGGCTTTGCCGAAACAGAAAGTATTCTCTCCGCCGCGGGATTTTCTTCGCCAAACGCAATATCGCCTTTTACGCTTATTTGGGGATTCAATTTTGCTTCCGCAAAATCAAAATCGCAATAGTTTTTTGTAAAGCTTATTTCGAAATCCGGGCTGAAGCAGTCCGTTAAAACAAGGGCGTTTTCAGCGCTTGTGACGGCGGCTGACACGGAAAGCGTAACCTCCACTCCCATCTCTCTTATATCTTCTTCATTGTCTGTTTCAAAGTAAACATTCAAAACGGAAAAATCTATATCGGCATCCATATCTTCCGCAACGCCCGGAAGCTCTAAAATCTCCGTGAACGGAATTTCATGCTCCATATACTCAAGCTTTAAGTTTTTCTTTGCGACATAAAGCGTTCCGACTTTAATTATTCCTTTAACTATCGCTTTTCCCGCCAGAAGGCGAACGTCATAATCCGTAACGTCTGCCGAAACCTTAAGCATTTCCGCCGCGGCGGGGCTTCCCGAAGGAAATTCAAGCTTGTCGGAAACACTTATTACAAATTCCTCATCGGCAACGCTCATAAGCGCGCTGACCTCGCTTTTGAGCGTTTCAATTTCTCCTTCTTCGCATTTGGCGTCCGCTACGAATTCGCGCGTTTTGTGCCTTACCGCTTTTATCTCTGTTGAAACGGCAGCTTTTATGTTTATTTTTCTGCTGTTTATTAAAGAATAGTCAATATTTGATACTTCTGCAAAGCTTTTTATCTTCATATCGCCCGTAACGCCTGCGGCTTCGCATACATCGGTAAAAGACACCGAAGACGTTACGCTTTTCGCCGGCATATCGCTAATCTTGGGGTCGGGCACGTAAATAATTCTTATCGCTATATCGCCTTTTAAAATCACTCTGTCGTTTGACACTTCCCTGTCCTTAATCACGGGCATTGCGTCAACCTGCAAAACTCTCAGTATATCGGGGTATTCCTCGGACAAAATAACATCTGTCTCCGCCAAAACCTCGGAGCCGCATCCCAGTGCCGTTTCGCAAATGCTTATGCCCGATATTTTCGTTTCTATATCCATTTAAAGCGCCTTCCTCTCAAACAAATTCTATATAATAAATATGCGCCGCGGCCATGCGGTATTACTATTATTTTTATTGTTGACAAATACATATAAAAGAATTAAAATATATATTGATATAATCTGTTCTGAAGAAAGGAAAAGAACATGTCAGATAAGCATGAGCTTAAAAGGCTCGCTATTGAAAAAGAAATAAGAAGCATTGTCCTCTCCGACAGCCGCGCCATACTTGCCGACAACATGAAAAGAATACGCCAAAGGCTCGGAAATTTGCGTGTTGGGGACACCGTTTTGCTTTTTGAATATATAGGCAAAAAGCGCCTCGCGCCCGACGATATGGCGGAAGCGCTCTACCGCATGACGGAGGGCACGGTTATACAGGTCACAAAAAGCGGCTTTTTTATTGACGGCGTAAACGGCAGAGGCCATAAAATAAGAGAGTTTGTAAACAAAGCGCATATTATAAACGGAAGGGTACGCCTTTTGTTGGCGGAAAAAACCAAATGATATATTTTGATAACAGCGCAACAACAAAACCATGTGAAGGCGCGGTTTCTGCCGTAAACCGCGGTCTTTGCGATACTTTCGGAAACCCCTCGTCCGGTCATCCCGAGGGGATAAAAGCCGCCGGCGAGCTCCGCGCGGCAAGAGGGACTTTAGCTTCCGTGCTGCACACGGACTCTAAAAGCATATATTTTACGTCGGGCGGTACCGCGTCCGATAATATAGCGGTGTTCGGCGGCGCAAAAAGCGGCGTAGGGCGTCACGTTGTAACTTCAGCCATTGAGCACGACGCCGTGCTCGGCTGCTTTAAAGCGCTCGATATGCTCGGGTTTTCCGTTACATACGTAAAGCCGCGCGAAGACGGAAACATACATATAGAAGATATATCGGCGGCGCTTCGCGAAAACACTTCGCTTGTAAGCATAATGACCGTGAATAACGAAACGGGCGCAATAAGTCCCATAGACAAGATAAAAATCGAAATGCTTAAAATTTGTCCGCGCGCGCTTTTTCATACGGACGCCGTTCAGGCTTTCGGAAAGCACGATCTTCTGCCCGAAAAATGGGGGGTTGACATGCTGTCACTCAGCGGACATAAAATGCACGCGCCAAAGGGCATAGGCGCGCTTTATATAAGAAGCGGCGTTTCTCTAAACCCCGTTGTATACGGCGGCGGACAGGAAGGCGGCGTTTTCTCCGGAACGGAGAATCTGCCCGCCATAATGGGTCTTGCGGCGGCGTGTGACGAAATAGATTTAAAGTGCGAAACGGTCCGCGAAATAAACTCTTATTTGCGTGAAGAACTTATTAAAATTCCAAACGCCGTGATAAACAGCCCCAAAGACGCATCGCCCTATGTTTTAAACGTATCTTTTCCGAATATCCCTTCGGAAGTGATTTTAAACGCACTTGCGGGCGAAGGAATATGCGCTTCGGCAGGCAGCGCCTGCGCCGCTAATAAGTCGGGCGAGAGCCATGTTTTAAAAGCTATGGGCAAAAGCCCGAAAAGCGCGATACGTTTAAGCTTTTCCAGATATAACACAATGGACGAAGCTAAAACGGCCGCAGAATATCTTAAAAAAGTTATACCCATGTTATCAGGAGTTGTAAGATGAAAGAACTTATACTTATAAAATACGGTGAAATAATACTTAAAGGCCTCAACCGCCATATATTCGAGGATAAGCTTATAGCGAATATCCAGAAGGCGGTGGGGGACGACGCGAGAATATACAAATCCCTTGCTACAATTTACGCGGAGCCGCGCGAAGGCGCAGACACGGATGAACTTATAAAGAAAATAGGCCGTGTTTTCGGCATTGTATGGATAGTTCGCGCGGGTGTTTGCGGAAAAGAGCTTTCGGAAATTTCGGAAGCCGTAAACGCATACTTAAAAGATACGCTTTCCTCCGCCAAAACCTTTAAGGTTGAAACAAAGAGAGCCGATAAGCGCTATCCCTTAAAATCACCCGAGGTAAGCCGCGAAGTAGGCGGCACGGTGCTTTCCGCTTTTCCGCATCTTAAGGTTGACGTTAAAAACCCCGAAGTTCAGGTAAACGTTGAGATAAGGGACACGGCGGCTTATGTTTACGCCGACAGAATACCCGGCCGCGGCGGTATGCCGACGGGCACATCGGGCAAGGCTATGCTGCTTTTATCAGGCGGTATCGACAGCCCCGTTGCGGGATATATGATAGCAAAGCGCGGCGCTGTACTCGAGGGCATCCATTTCTTCTCGCACCCCTTTACAAGCGAGATGGCAAAACAGAAGGTTTTGGATTTAGCCAAAATAGTTTCGGGCTACTGCGGCAAGATGCGCGTGCACATTGTGCCCTTTACACAGCCGCAGCTCGATATGCGCGACAAGTGCCCCGCGGAGCATTTAACGCTTTTAATGCGCAGAATGATGATGATGATCTCATGCGAAATTGCAAAGCGCGAAGGCGCAATATGCCTTGTTACGGGCGAGAGCCTCGGTCAGGTTGCAAGCCAGACGATGGAGGCCATTGCCGTAACGGACAACGCTTCCGATATGCCCTGCTTCAGACCTTTAATCGGCATGGACAAAGAGGATATAGTAAAAATCGCGCGCGATATAGGCACATACGAAACATCAATACTTCCCTATGAGGACTGCTGCACGATTTTCGTGCCGAAGCACCCCACAACGAGGCCGCAGCTTGAAAAGATTTTGCAGTCCGAAAAGCTTTTAGATGTAGAAACGCTTGTGCGCGAAGCGGTTGAAGGGACTGAAACCGTTGAAATCGGATAACATATTTGAATACTTAATAGAAAATAACATAACCGTCGCAACGTGCGAATCCTGCACGGGCGGTCTTTTGGCGGCGGCTTTTACGGATGTGCCGGGCATATCGTCCGTTTTTCTTGAAGGCGCCGTAACATATACAAACGAAGCCAAAGAGCGTCTCGGCGTTAAGTGCGAAACGCTTGAAGAATTCGGCGCTGTAAGCCGCCAAACGGCAAGAGAGATGGCGCAGTGCATAAAGGAGCGCGCAAAAAGCGATATAGGAATATCTACAACGGGCGTGGCGGGCCCGGAGCCTTCCGAGGGCAAACCCGTAGGCCTTGTATATACCGCGATTGCATCAAAAAACAAAACACATGTTTTTGAACTGAATTTAAGCGGTTCCCGCCGCGAAATACGCGAAGAAACCGTTAAGGCTGTGCTCAGGCACTTAAAGAATATATCAGAAACGGAGAAATTCCATGAATAATCCCCCGATTTTACAAAACATTACGGATACGCTTGAAGAAAACTACATGCCGTATGCCATGAGCGTTATAATCTCCCGTGCGATACCGGAAATTGACGGCTTTAAGCCGTCGCACAGAAAGCTCCTTTATACTATGTATAAAATGGGACTGCTCTCGGGCAACAGAACAAAATCGGCAAACGTTGTCGGTCAGACGATGAAGCTAAACCCGCACGGCGATATGGCGATATACGAAACCATGGTGCGCTTAACGCGAGGAAACGGCGCACTTTTGCAGCCTTTGGTAGACTCCAAGGGCAACTTCGGTAAGCAGTACAGCCGCGATATGGCTTATGCCGCGGCGCGTTATACCGAGGTTAAGCTTGACGCTTTCTGCCGCGAGGTTTTCGGTGATATAGATAAAGACACGGTAGATTTTGTCGATAACTACGACGGCACTTTAAAAGAGCCTACGCTCCTGCCCGTATCGCTCCCTACAATTTTGTTAAACGCAAACCAGGGTATTGCGGTAGGTATGGCGAGCAACATCTGCAGCTTTAACTTAAAAGAGCTTTGCGAAGCTACGATAGCGCTTATAAAGCACCCTATGGCGGATATTACGGAAACGCTCAAAGCGCCTGATTTTCCGACGGGCGGCATGCTTTTATATGACGAAGCGGCAATGCGCGAGATTTATAAAACGGGCAGAGGCACGTTCCGCCTCCGTTCCAAATATAAATTTGACAAGAAAGAAAACCTTATCGAAATATACGAAATTCCGTACACAACAACGAGCGAGGCCATAATCGACAAGCTTATAGAGCTTATAAAGGAAAACAAGATACGCGAGATAAGCGATATCCGCGACGAAACAGACTTAAACGGTCTTAAAATAACGCTTGACATAAAGCGCGGCGCGGATCCCGAAAAGCTTATGACAAAGCTTTTCAAAATGACGCCTTTAGAAGACAGCTTCGGCTGTAACTTTAACGTGCTTATAGGCGGCGCGCCGCAGGTTTTGGGCGTTTACGGAATACTTAAAGCGTGGATAGATTTCAGAATAAACTGCGTAAAAAGAAAGCTTACTTTTGATATTTCCAAAAAGCGCGACAAGCTGCATCTGCTTTTAGGTCTTCGCGAAATTCTTCTCGATATTGACAAGGCTATAAAAATTGTCCGTGAGACGGAAGAAGACGAAATGGTAGTTCCGAATCTCATGAAGGGCTTTAACATAGACGAGCTGCAGGCTGAATTTGTTGCGGAAATTAAGCTTCGTAATTTAAACAAGCAGTATATTTTAAAGCGCACGGCTGAGTGCGATGAGCTTGCCGAAGAGATAAAACGCCTTGAAGAGATACTCGGCAGCGAAAAAGAGATTAAAAAGCTTATAATTGATTCATTAAAGGAAATAATAAAAAAATACGGCGCGGAGCGCCGCACCGAAATAATTGAAAGCGGAGAAATTGCCGAATACAAAGAGGAAACGTTTATTGATAACTATAATCTTAAATACTTCCTCACAAAAGACAATTATTTCAAGAAAATATCTCTCGTTTCGCTTCGCAGCGCGGGCGAGCAGAAATTAAAAGAAAACGACGAAATAGTCCTTGAGGCGGAAAGCTCAAACGCTTCCGATATTCTGTTCTTTACGGATAAGCAGAGCGTTTACAAATCAAAGCTTTACGATATACCCGACTGCAAGGCAAGCGCATGGGGCGAATATCTGCCAAACCTTCTGGGCATGGACGATGATGAAAAAGTTGTTTACGCTGTTGCAACGGAAAAATACGAGGGCGAAATGATTTTCGCTTTCGAAAACGGAAAGACGGCAAGAGTTCCGCTTATGGCGTACGCAACAAAGTCAAACAGAAAGAAATTAACAAACGCATACGGTTCTCAATCTCCGCTTGTTTCGGCGCTTTTCGTGCCGCAGGCTGCGGATATTGTGCTTTTTGCGGATTCCGGCAAAATACTTGTTGTAAACACGGATATAGTGCCGCTTAAAACAACGAGAAGCACGCAGGGCGTTCAGACTATGCGCCTTAAAAAAGGAAGCAAGCTCTCACGCGCGGTTTTGGGAGAGCAAAGCGGTCTTTCCGATTTTGACTCATACAGAGCAAAAGCGCTCCCGGCGGGCGGCCACTATCCAAAGGGCGACGACGACCCGCAAATCTCGCTTTTCTAATATTTACGCTATTGACTTTTTCAAGGTTTTTTGGTATAATGACATTGTTATAAAATTAACACACTTTCAGCAAACATATGAGGTGATATTATGACCGATATGATGGTTTTTTGGATCGTTTTGGCATGCGCGTGCCTCATTTTAGAGGTCGCAACGGTAAATCTTGTTTCAATCTGGTTTGTAGCCGGCGCGGTTGCCGCAATTATTGCGACGGCTCTCGGTGCGCCCGTTTGGCTTCAGGTCGTTATTTTCGTTATTGTAACGGCAATTTGTCTTATCTTTACGATGCCGGCGGCAAAGCGGCTTCTGCAAAAATCAAAAAGTCCTACGAATTCGGACAGGATTATAGGAAAAGAAGCTGTTGTTACAAAGGAGATCAATAACATTAAAGGCGAAGGTCAGGTTAAGGTTTTGGGCAGTATCTGGTCGGCCGTATCGGAAGACGAAAGCGTAATACCCGAAGGCGAAATGGTTGAAGTTGTTGAAATCCGCGGCGTTCGCGCGGTTGTAAAGAAGCGTTCATAACATTTTAAATATTTAATTAATAAGGAGGATATCATGGGTTTTTTCATTGTTTTTATCATTTTAGTATTCTTGATCATTGTATCATGCATCAAAATCGTACCGCAGGCGCACGCGTATATCGTTGAACGTCTCGGCGCGTATCACGCAACATGGAACGTTGGTCTTCATTTCAAAGTTCCGATCATCGAAAAGGTTTCAAAGCGCGTTAACTTAAAAGAGCAGGTTGTTGACTTTGCTCCGCAGGGTGTTATCACAAAGGATAACGTAACAATGCAGATAGATACCGTTGTATATTTCCAGATAACGGATCCGAAGCTCTATACTTACGGCGTTGAAAGACCTATGATGGCTATTGAAAACTTAACGGCTACAACGCTCCGTAACATCATAGGCGAGATGGAGCTTGACGAAACGCTCACATCGCGCGATATTGTTAATACAAAGATGCGCTCCATCCTTGACGAAGCTACAGACCCGTGGGGTATCAAGATAAACCGCGTTGAGCTTAAAAATATTATACCGCCCCGCGAAATTCAGGATTCAATGGAACGCCAGATGAAGGCGGAACGCGAAAGACGTGAATCGATCCTTCGTGCTGAAGGTGAAAAGAAATCGGCAATCCTCGTTGCGGAAGGTGAAAAAGAAAGCGCGATCCTTCGCGCAGAGGCTACAAAAGAAGCGGCTATACGCCAGGCGGAAGGTGAAGCTGAGGCAATACTCAAAGTTCAGAAGGCTGTTGCCGAAGGCTTAAAGCTTATAAACGAAGCTGCTCCCTCCAAAGAGACCTTAACGCTCCGCAGCTTCGAAGCGCTTGAAAAGGTTTCGGAAGGCAAAGCTACAAAGCTTATTATCCCTTCGGAAATACAGGGCCTTGCAGGTCTTGCCGGCGCATTAAAAGAAACCATTAAAGAAGACGAAAAGAAATCTAAATAAATAGAAAACCAAAACGGGCAGCGACCATAGTCGCTGCCCGTTTTTTCGTTAATTATTCATTATTCATTCTTAAGTGTTCATTATTAATTATAATAGTAAAAGCTTCCCTTGTCCGTTTTGACCTCATACGCCGGTATCGCGTCCGTATATTTAAAGCTTACGGAATCATTGCCGAGGATAACCCAATACCCCGTATTTACGCCTTTTACCTCAAACGGCGTTTTTTCTCTTTCCGGATCCCGCAGAAATTTCAAAAGCGCCTCGCGCACATAAAGCTCTTTATTTTCGTTTTCCTCTTCGTTTAATATCTTTATAAGATGCCCGCCGCATTCAGACATAACCCCGCCGTACATCTTTACGTAAAGCTGCTTTTCAAATACCGGCACGCTGTTTATTTTATAAGTAAAAACTATTCTGTCGCCTTTTATTTCGCTGTCGCAGCCGCTGAGATCAACTCCGATTTCTTCAAAAAACTCCTTTGCCGCAGCTATATCTTCCTCCGTCTGTGTGGTTTCCGGCACCGCGCTGTCCGCCATCATAAATCTGCCGCTGTTTATATACACTTTTTTGTTTCCTGCCGTATAACAGATGTTTCCCGCTTCGTCCAGCTCTTTTTTTGTGCTTGCGCCCGTTATTTTGTCTGCAAACTCAAAAGAATCTTCTACAACGTTTTCTATTTTAAATACATGCAGTTTCGTTCTTTCGCCGTTTAAAACTTCTTTGTCAACGCTGATTTCATTTTTTTCAAGTACCGTCAAAAGCGTTTCGGAAAGCTCTTTTTCGCGCTTATCTGCGCGTATGTTTGAAATGATTATCATTGACAGAAGAAAAACGTTAAGCAGGGTAAAAAGAATAATCAGCATGTTTTTTACTTTATACCAATACATGAAATCACCTGCCTTTTCCGCAGAGGTCTGTTAATATACGGTTTCATCCGTTCCCTGCAGCTTTGCGCACCAAACGGGCGATTTTTCTGAAATGTCGCCTTTTTCAATATAGCTGAGGAATATATCCGCTATCTGCGTTTCCTCTTCCGCGGAAGCGTATTTTTTATATATGGTGTCAAGCGCCTCTATCGAAGACGGATTTGTAACGGTTTTGTCCGTTTTTTCGTATTTTCTTATAAAATGACGGTACTTTATTATTTTGCCGTCTTTAACGTCTATTTCAACCGCGTGGTTCATGTTTTCAAAATTGTCGGACGACGCTTCAACCGTTACGGGCACGCCCTCATAATAATAGTCAAGCGTAAAATGGTATTCTCCACTCTCGCTCTCCAAAAGGTCGCTCGTAACCAAAACGTTAAACGGCTCGTCCGGTGCCGCCGCAGACCATACTTTTTCGGAAAACTCTATGGCGCGGTTTAATGATTCATACAAAGATACGGATTCATCCGATATTTCTATGCCCATGCTCTCGTTATCAGCCTTATATTCTATAAGACCTTCGGGGTATATTTTCAAAACACTGTAGTTTTCAACAAAATACAAAACGCCGGATGAGTCTGTATATCTTCTTGTTATTCCCGTTTTTGTCCTGAATATATCGGAAATGGCATCAGCCCTGTCACCGCCCGGTATAAGCGGATTTTCGCTCTCTACCACGGCCGATTCTACGCTGCTTGTCGAAACCGTTATCATTGCGTTTAAGAAAACCTTCTGAACTACGCCTTCGCCTATGCCCTCCGTGTTTTTATTTAAATTCAGCTCAAACGAAAAGGGCGCGGGCATATCGCTGTTTTTTGTATAGCTGTCAACCGCGTCAAGAAACCCTCCTGCGGCGTCATACGTTACATGATACTTAAAAATATCGTTTGTGGCGCTGTCACGGATATATAAAAGCATTTCGTTCTCCGAAAGCGGCGCCATGGTAAACTCTTTCACGGCTGAAATATCGCGCGAAATCCACGAATTTCTGAGACCTATCATGTGCGCGAAAAGGGATGTTGAATACGAGAGCGAATAGTTAACATATATTGAGCGCGTATCGAGAAGCTCATCGTTGCGAAGAACGTTAAACCATTCTTCCTCCGAAACCTTCTGGCTGTTTGCAACCTTGTCTTCGCTCCTCATCGTTTCCGCTATAAAAGGCTTGATTATATCGTGCAGCGAATTAAAATCGCTGTTGCCGTTATAGAAAACAGCGCGGCGCTCGCCGTTTGTAACAACGATTTTCTGCGGCTTTGAAAGATTTTCCTTCGGCATCGAATAAACATCTTTTTCAAACATTTGTCTTGCGAAGGGAATATTATTTTTAAGCATAATAAAAAAATTATAGCCGCCGGGCCATAATTCATCGCTAAACCATACAAAAGAAGACAGCGCAAGGCTAAGCGTAATAAGGCATATAAGCAGCGCTGTCTTTGTCTTTCTGAATTTTTGAATTTCAGGTGTTTTATTTAGGGTTTTCAATTAAACTCCCCCGATTACCATCCGCCGAATTTGGAACCGAAGTTAGTTGCAAAGCCTTGAATACTGTCTAAAAGGCCCTGGTCCATAAGCGTTATGTCAAATCTGATGTTCTGATAAATTCCGCCGTACTGTGCTCTTACCATGAGGTAATTGGTGTTTGCGTCAAGCGCGATATCGCGGACATAGATGCCTGTTGCGCCGACAACGTTTGACACGGGGTTTCCGTATCCGTCTCTTAAAATATCAAAGTAGCCCGTGTAGGGATTGTACTTGTAAATTGATACTTCAACGCCTTCAAGGCTCAAAGCCGATACGGTGTAAATCTGTTTAGTTGTGGTTGAAACAGCTGTTTCGGGTTTTTTAACAATAACAAGGCCTGATATATTTCCGCCGTCCCATGCGCTTACCGAAGCGGGCGCGGCATAACAGGTTTGTGATATTATTATTGTAAAGATAAGCACTAAAACTGCTATAATCTTTTTCATCTTTTTTCACTGGACCTTTCTAAGCAATTAATTACATAATATCTCTCTACGGTTTTTATTATACACCACTTTTGTTACAATCCCGTTACAAAGGGTTTAACTTTAAACAACAAAAAAGAGAAATTAAGTAAAATTATGTCGGATCATTTACTGTAAAAAGGAATTTTAAGGATTACTTTCGTGCCCTTTCCCTGCTCGCTTTCTATTTTGATTTCACCGCCGTGCGCGTCTGTTATTTCTTTAGCAATGGCAAGCCCCAGGCCCGTTCCGCCGAATTTGCGGCTTCGCGCTTTATCAACTCTGTAAAAGCGGTCGAAAAGGCGAGGTATATCCGCTTTCGGTATTCCAACGCCCGTATCCGTTACGGTAATTACGGCGTTTTTCAAAACGCCTTTGCAGGTGACGGCAATTTTGCCGCCGTCCGGTGTGTATTTTATAGCGTTTGTAATTATATTTGTTATAACCTGCTCTATTCTGTCCTTATCGGCAAAAAGCTGCTGCATGGAGCTGTCGCCTTCAAATGTCAGCGTCTGATTTCTGCGCGACGTTTCAACCGTCAGTCTCTGAACGATGGATTTTGTAAGGTCATTTACGTCAAACCTTGCCTTTGTCATCGCCTTTTTGTCATAGTCAAGCAGCGACAGCGTCAAAAGGTCTTTGACAAGACGCGTCATTCTGTCCGCTTCGCTCTCTATTACAGAGAGGAAATTTGCTTCCATCGAGTTTTCCTCAGCGCTCTCGCGCAGCGTTTCCGTATAACTTTTTATGGTTGTAAGCGGCGTTCTCAGCTCATGCGATACGTTTGCCACAAATTCTTTTCTTGCAATGTCCAGCTTTTGCTGCTCCGTTATATCCTGAATTGCAACAACAACGCCGTCCGCCGTGCCGTCCGCCGCGACAACGGGTGCGAAATGCGCTTTGAGGCTTTTGCCGTCATATTCCATATCGCGTTCAAGTGTTTTTATATGTTCAAGATACAAAAGATCTTTTATTTTAACGTCAACGCCGAGGTCTTTAAAAAACTTGTTAAACGTAATATCGCCGTTTACGGCGCCCGGCAGCATTTCTTCCGCCGCGGGATTTATATGCATAACCGAGCCGTCGCGGTAAAAAGCTATAACGGCGTCCGTCATATAGCGCAGAATTGTTTCAACCTTTGTTTTTTCTTTCGCTATTTCCGAAAGCGTTGCGGCAAGCTCCGATGCCATTGTATTAAACGTTTTTGTAAGATCGCCTATCTCGTCGCGGCTTTTAATTTCAAGCCTTTCCTCAAAATCGCCGCCCGTTATTTTTTCGGCGCGGTTTTTAAGCGAGCGTATGGGCGCAATGATAGTTCTTGCCATAAAAAGACCCAAAACAGCAGAAATAATAAGCCCCAAAAAGAGCGCCCAGAAAATAATCTTAAAAATATTTCCCAGAATTCCGTAAAGCTCGTCCTTTGTGTCTGCAATATAAACGATATATCCCTCGCCGCCTGCGCGCTCGATAGGATATGCATAATCCATAACTCTCGCGCGGCGGTTTACTGTATTTCCGACGCCGCCCCCCATTGCCGTCAGCAGGTTCTGCGACTCGTCAACATCTGTTTTTCCTTCGGAAGAATATAAAACGCTTCCCGTATCGCCGCCTAAAATCGTATAGCTTCTGTAGCTGTCAAGACCGATTCTGCCGGAATAAACGTCAATAAGGTTTTTAAGCTCCTCAACGGGATTTTCGCCGTTTGCCGCAGAAGTCAGCTGTTTTTTAAAATCAGACGTGAAAACCATGCTTTCCATCTGCGTTACGAATTCTTTATGATAATAGGAGCTGACGCTGTTTAAAAGAAACGTTCCGACGGCTATCATAACCGAGACAATAAGAAGAACAAATACCGTCAGTATTTTCCATTGGATACTCTTAAACACTTACTACTTCCTCCATGGCGGCATGCTCTTGGCACCTGCTGCCGCATGTTTATTTCTTGAAATAATATCCCACACCGCGCTTTGTTATAATATACACGGGATTTGCGGGATCGTCCTCTATCTTTTCGCGCAAACGGCGCACGGTTACGTCAACCGTTCTTATGTCGCCGTAATAATCATATCTCCATACCTTTTCAAGCAGCGTTTCTCTTGAAAAGATTTTGCCCTGCTGCTCCGCCAAAAACTTTAAAAGCTCAAATTCGCGCAAGGTAAGGTCTATAACGGTTTCGTCCTTTACAACCTCGTATCTGCCGCAGTCTATAGAGAGGTTTCCTATGCGCAGGATATCTCCCGCTTCGGTTTCACCCTCGTCCGTATGGCGGCGCAAATTTGCCTTAACGCGCGCCAAAAGCTCGCGTACGCTAAACGGCTTTGTTATATAATCGTCCGCGCCGAGCTCAAGGCCCAAAACTTTATCAACTTCTTCGTCCCTTGCCGTAAGCATTATAATAGGAACAGAAGATTTTTCGCGTATTTTCCTGCACACGCCAAACCCGTCCATACCGGGCAGCATAACGTCAAGCAAAACCATATCGGGCTCCTTTGAAAGCGCCAGGCGAAGGCCCTCGTTTCCGTCCAAAGCCTCTATTGTTTTATATCCGTTTTTTTCGAGATTAAATTTTAAAATATCTACAATCGGTCTTTCGTCATCAACAATCAAAATTAGTTTTTGCAAGGAAAACACCTCCAAAATTTTAGCTATATATACCTAATATAATTTTATTATATTTCATTAGTGTTGTCAAGATATTTCTTTAGTTAAATACAGGTGTTTGTGCCACTATTTACATAAAGGTTTCCGCATTCTGTTCTTGAAAAAATTAAGTAGAGGAGGTAAAAGATATGAAAAAGAAATTTATAGCTTTGACGCTTTCGTTATCAGCGCTTTTTCTGCCGCAAAGCGTCGGTTGTTACACCGCAAAAAGCGGAGACACGTTTTGGAAAATAGCAAAGGCGCACGGCGTTTCCCTGCAAAGCGTGCTTTCGGCAAACGGCAAAACGGAGCAAAGCGTTTTAGAGATTGGCGATACCGTTTTGATACCGGGCGAAGACGTACACATTGTAAAAAGCGGCGATACATATTGGAAGCTTTCGAAAGAATACGGCATTTCTTTTAAAGAGCTTCTTTCCTTAAACGGAGCTGACGAAAACACGGGACTTTTTGTAGGTCAGGTTATAAAGCTTAAAGGCGAAGACGCCAAAGAGCCTTACATAACACACGAAACATATTACATAAAGGCGGGCGACACTCTCTGGAGCCTTTCTCTTAAATTCGGCGTGCCCTACGCGGAGCTTTGCGCCGAAAACCCCGCGGCAGGCACAAATCTTTACATAGGGCAAAAAATTACATATCCCGTACACCATATTCCCGAAACGGCACACCACGACGGCTGCGGAGAATATCTTAATTGGAGCGACGCCGCGCAGTATTTGGTGCCCATAGGCGCAGAATTTACAATAACCGATTTTTATACGGGCAGTTTGTTTTGCGCAAAAAGAACTATAGGCGCAAACCATGCGGACTGCGAGCCGATGACAAAAGACGACACCGCCATAATGAAAAAAATATGGGGCGGCGCGCTATCGTGGCAGAGCCGTCCCGTTCTTATAAATATAGGCGGCAGAACTTTAGCCGCTTCGGCAGCATCTTTCCCGCACGCAGGTGTGGATTCCGCGCCCGCAGGCGCATATGTTTCATGGCGCAGCGGAGACTGGGGCGCGGGCGAAAACTATGACTATGTAAAGGGCAACAATTTTGACGGTCACTTTGATCTGTACTTTCACGGCGCAACTTCTCATAATACGGGGCAGATAAACGCAAACCACGAAAAGAATATTAAAATTGCCGCGGGTAAATAAAAGAAAGAGAATTGCAAAATGCAATTCTCTTTCTTAAACTTTGTTTGCTTGCAAACAAAATATCACTACGTACGCAGTACGGAATATCGCTTAAACCGAAGGTTTAAATATCGCTTCGCACAGAGCGCGAAATAAAACTACCGAGTTTTATTGATTCGCAGTTAAACTTTCCATCGGAAAGCAAACAGCGTCTGTTTTTATTCCTGATAAAAATACTCCGTGCTCATTGTAGGCTTTAGCGAGCCGTTCCAATAATAAATTTTTATTGTTTTGACTTTTCCCGGGTTTACAAAATTTTGAATGTTGACTGTTTCCGCTGTTTTGTCGGAGGACAGCGCAGCAACGCACAGTACTTTTCCGTTTTTGTCGTAAGCGCATAATATCGTAATTTCCGGAAGCGGCACGCTATGGTTAAGCGTTATTTTTTTTATACGTTTTTCCTTTCCGGAATATTGGTCTGTTATTTCGTCATATTTATCATACTCGCCATACTCGCACGTAATATCAATTGTCTTATTATTCTCAAGCCTCGGAGTAATTACAATGTTTTCAGGCTGATTATAAATATCTATACATTGGCGAGGGTCTGACGACACAATTTCTCCGTTTGTTGAAGATACTATTGGGTAAGCAACATTTGCCTGAAGTAGTTCTCCGTTAGAATAAAAATCATTTGCATAATCGCCTAAGCCCCAGGAAAGTATTGCCTGCGAAGCGTCTGTGCGGACGGGAATTAAAAATTCTGCCGAACGCGTGCCTTTTTTTAGCGTAATTACATCTTCCCCTAACCAATATGAAGCGGAAGACAGACGCACTTTATATGTTTGGTCACACTCCGGGGCAGGACACTCTTCGGGCAACATAAGCGTACCGTGAACTGTCTTAAAGTCAGACGTCAGGTAAAAATTTACATCTTTTATATCGTTATTCTCCACTGCAAATTTTGTTCCGCGGACGGTATCCTTATAAAAGCTTTTTTGTATATCAACATACAGCTGCATTTCATATTCCTGACCGCTTATTACGTTTAAAGAATACTGCGCTTCGCTTTGTCCCGCTTCACATGTGCAGGAAGTTTTTGCGACAAATTCATCACTTACCGCATAAATGGTAAAAACTTCATCATGAGCACACGGGGGAGACAAAACAATTTTACCGCCGATACTGTAAAACAAATTACAAGGTACAGAAATGTCCTCTGTTACGTTATAGCCATTTTTAAGACTGCCGATGTTTGTTTTTCTTGTCCAAGAAGACATTCCATAAGCGGTTTCCAGGTATGCCGCAACAGAAACTGTCGGATTTGTCTTGCCGTCAACAAGACCAACAAGCTCATCATAAGTAAAGCTATATGTTGCAGAAGTTTCGCCTTCTTTAATCTCAACTTTATGCTCTCGTTTACCGTTTAATTTTAAATCCGTCACTTCATCGTCGGGACGTTTTTGTTCCGGCCAACGGAAACCGGCTTTACCACCCCCGGAACCGCTTCCTCCGGATGATGATCCTGATTCTATATCTTTGACTACTACAACAGCTTTTATCCCTCCTGCGGGCGCAGGCTGTGAAATAGTAACTGTCCCTGTCAAAACGCCATAATCATTCTCCGCATAAACAAAAGAAGAACTCATTATCAAAGCCAAAACAATTACTAATACTTTTTTCATTTTATCGCGCCTCCTTTTTATCTTTGTTTGCCTGCAAACAAAATATCACTCCGTACACAGTACGGAATATCGCTTAAACCGAAGGTTTAAATATCGCTTCGCGCCACGCGCGAAATATAACTTTGAGTTTTATTGCTTCGCAGGTTTTTTCTTCACGTTCTTCATTAAATTCAGAACGCAAATTTGTATTTCATATTTTCCCTTGCCTTTTTTGCGGTCTGCGCGATTTTCACATCCCGGCAAACATATCCATCTGAGAACTCTCGGTCATACCTTTTAGTACTCCCGCGTTTTTCATGGTTTCAACAACGGCTTTTGTAATTCCGCAGCGGTTTACCATATCGTCAATAGCCATAAACTCACCGTTTTCGCGCTCTTTCGCTATGCTCTCCGCGGCAGCTGTGCCGAGGCCGGGCAAAGCGTTTAAGGGCGGCAGAATTTTGCCGTCAAGCTCTTTAAATTTTGACGAATGCGACTTATAAAGGTCTATGGGGCAAAACTCTATGCCGCGGGCGTACATCTCTATGCAGACCTCAAGAATCGTTATCATATCGCTGTCTTTCTGCGTCGTCTTTTCCTTTGAGGCAAGCATCTTTATATTCTCTCTCGCCTTGTCGATGCCCTTGCACATTATTTCATAGTCAAAGCTGTCCGCGCGCACGGAAAAATATGTCATATAAAACTGCAGGGGATAGTGAACCTTATAATATGCAATCCTGAAAGCCATTGTAACATACGCCACGGCGTGCGCCTTCGGGAACATGTATTTTATCTTTTTACAGGACGCTATATACCACTCCGGCACGCCTTTTTCGCGCATAAGGTCTTCCCACTCGGGCGTGAGGCCTTTGCCTTTTCTTACCGCCTCCATTATCTTAAACGAATCGGACGGCGGCAGGTTTTGCTTTATTAAATAAATCATAATATCGTCACGCGTACAGATACATTCCGCGAGCGTACACGTGCCGCCGCGCACCAAATCCTGCGCGTTGTTTGTCCAAACGTCCGTACCGTGCGACAATCCGCTTATGAGGATAAGCTCCGAAAACGTTGTGGGCTTTGTTTCAAGAAGCATCTGCCTTACAAAGCGCGTTCCGAATTCCGGCACCGCGAAAGTGCCGACCTTGCTGTTTATATCCTCTTCCGTAACGCCGAGCGCCTCAGTGCCGGTGAAAAGCGACATTGTGTCTTTATCGTCAAGCGGTATTTCGCGCGCGTTTGTGCCCGTTAAATCCTCAAGCATTTTAATAACGGTCGGGTCGTCGTGCCCGAGTTGGTCAAGCTTTAAGAGGTTTTTGTCTATTGAGTGATAATCAAAATGCGTTGTAATTATATCGATTCCGCTTTTATCTGCCGGGTGCTGAACGGGAGTAAATTCATGAATATCGTGACCTTTAGGCAGGATTATAACGCCGCCCGGGTGCTGGCCCGTTGTGCGCTTAACGCCCGTACATCCGTCAACAAGGCGCTGCATGTCTGCTTTTCCGAGCGACTGACCGCGCTCCTCAAAATAGTTTTTAACAAAGCCGAATGCCGTTTTGTCCGCGACCGTGCCTATGGTTCCCGCGCGGAAAACGTGTCCCTTGCCGAAAATAACTTCCGTATATTTATGCGCTCTCGCCTGGTATTCACCCGAAAAGTTAAGGTCAATATCGGGCTCTTTGTCACCGTTAAAGCCGAGAAACGTTTCAAACGGTATATCGTGCCCGTCTTTATTCATTTTAGCGCCGCATTCGGGGCAGTCTTTATCGGGCAAGTCACAGCCCGAGCTTAAAGCCGCGTCCAGAATAAATTCGCTGTGGCGGCACGCGGGGCATACATAGTGCGGCGGCAGGGAATTAACCTCCGTTATATCCGTTAAAAACGCCACCAAAGACGAGCCTACGCTGCCGCGCGAACCTACGAGATAACCGTCCTCGTTTGACTTTTTAACGAGCTTGTGCGCTATCATATACATAACGGCAAATCCGTTTTTAATAATACTGTCAAGCTCCGCCGTCATGCGGCTTTCAACGATTTCGGGCAGCGGAGAGCCGTAAATATGCTCCGCCTTTTCGCGGCACATGCGCTTTATATCCTCATCCGTGCCCTCGATAACGGGCGGACATTTTTCTTTCGGAACGGGGCGTATATCCTCTATCATATCGGCTATTACGTGCGTATTGTCGATTACAACGCGCCGCGCGGTTTCTTCGTCTAAATAGTCAAATTCCTTTAGCATTTCCTCCGTTGTTCTGAAATACAGCGGCGCCTGATAGTCGGCGTCCGCGAATTTCTGCCCCGCCATAAGAATTCTTCTGAAAACCTCATCCTCAGCGTTTAGAAAATGCACGTCGCCCGTAGCTACAACGGGTTTACCGTATTTTTTACCGAGCTCAATTATCTTTTTGTTGTAGTTTTGAAGCTCTTCTATGCCCGAAACCTCGCCGTTTCTTATCATAAACGTATTGTTTCCGATAGGCTGGATCTCGAGATAGTCATAAAATTTGCTTATCTTTTCTATCTCTTTCGCGTCCGCGCCTGTGTGCAGAGCGCGATACAGCTCGCCCGCTTCGCAGGCGGAGCCCAGTATCAGCCCTTCTCTGTGCTTTAAAAGCTCCGATTTCGGTATTCTCGGCGTTCTTTTAAAGTATTTTAAATGGGACATTGAAACGAGCTTATAAAGATTTTTAAGACCCGTCGAGTTCTTTGCCAGAATTATTATATGATACGATTTGAGCGCGCCTATATCGCCTTTTCTTGACAGCTTTTCGTCAATTTCGGAAAGATTTGAAACGCCGTCCTTTGAAAGCATTTCAGAAAGCTTTTTCCATATCCCCGCCAAAACCTCAGCGTCGTTTACAGCTCTGTGGTGCTCGGGGTTCGGCACACCGAAATATTTTGCCATAACGTCGAGTTTATGCTTTTTTGTGTCTGTTATTAAAACGCGGCAAAGCGCAAGTGTGTCAAGATACTGCAAAGCGGTGCTTTTTCCGCTTCTTCTCAGTACCTCACGGATAAAGCCCGTGTCAAACTCCGCGTTGTGCGCTATAAGCGGCGCAGAGCCGCAAAATTCCATAAAGGCCGTAACCGCATCTTCCGGCTTCGGCGCGCCTTTTACCATTTCGTCCGTAATGCCCGTAAGCTCTATAATACGCGGCGGAATTGGCTTTCCGGGGTCGACAAAGGTTGAAAAAGCGTCGATCACTTCTCCGTCCTTTAATTTGACCGCGCCTATCTCCGTTATTTCCTCACTCTGCGGAGAAAGACCCGTGGTTTCTATGTCAAATATAACGATTTCGCCCGTGAGAGGATGGCTGTCGCCTTTATATATAACGTTATCGCAGTCGTTTACGAGATACCCTTCCGTGCCGTAAATTATTTTTATGCTGTCGTCCTTTTCGTGAAACGCTTCGGGGAATGCCTGAACTACGCCGTGATCCGTAATCGCTATGGCGCTGTGACCGTACTGCTTTGCGCGTTTTACTAAGTCTTTGGCGCTTGCCATGCCGTCCATTGTGCTCATTTTTGTGTGAGCGTGAAGTTCTATTCTCTTTTTTTCCGCATTGTCCTCTTTAAGCTCTTTTTTTGCTTTTACTATATCGCGCGCAAGGATAGTAACCTCGTTTTCAAAGCGGTCAAATTCAGCGTCTCCGCGAACTTTAACGTAAATACCCTTTTTAAAATCGCCTTTGATATTCTCAAACTGCGTGTTTTTTATGAAAAACTTGCAGATCATGGCTCCGCTGTCATCTTTTATATAAAACGTTACGATCTTTTTGTCGTTTTTAATATCGCGCGTGTCAAGAAAGAAAACTTCGCCCTCAATTATAACTCTGCCGCTGTCTTCCCTTATTTCGCTAATGTTTATATTACTGCCCGTTACCGGCTTGCCTAAATATATTTCATCGTTTGCCCTCTCCTTCGGTGCGTCCGTTTTTTGCGGTTTCGGCGCAAAATATACGGGTTCCGGATTATATTCTACCTCTCCGAGCTCTTCGGAAAGGTCTATTTCCGCGTCAAAATTCCATCGGCGCATTATCTTTGCCATTTCGTCCAAAACTTTATGCTTACGGAGAAGCTCTCCGCAGCCGTGCTTTATCTTAATAGAAAGCTTCCCGTTTGAACATTCCCAATCGCAGCCCTCAAAGATATATTTATTCATGGGGTTTTTATCGCAGAGCTCACCCAGAATATATTCTTTTCCTATACATCCGAAACGCTCCGCGGTCATTTCGTCAAAAACGGTCTTAATGCTTATTCCGTTTAAAACATACGCGCGCGTAATCTCCGTTTTAAGCGCCGATATTTCTTTATAAGGCAAAGGAGAGCATAGCTTCAAAACGAAGTCCATGCTCCTTGATTCCATATCTATTTTAAGCGCGCAAACGGCGCTGTTACGAAGATTTTCGGGAATTTTTGCTTCCGAAAAAACCTCGCAAATTCTTTTTTCGTTACTCATTTTTATCCGCTTTCTCTATTTCTTCAAATAAAACGTTTAAAATTTCACTTTCGGGCAGCTTTCTGATTATTTCGCCCTTTTTGAATAAAACGGCGCAGTTATCTCCGCCCGCTATGCCAAAATCTGCTTCGCGTGCTTCGCCCGGGCCGTTTACGGCGCAGCCCATAACGGCAACCGTAATGGGCGCTTTTACCGTTTCAAGCCTTTTTTCAACGGCTTTGGCTATCGGAAACAGATTTATCCTGCATCTGCCGCATGTAGGACATGAAACAAGTCTCGCGCTTTTTGAAAGATTTAAAGCCGCGAGTAATGCCTTGCCCGCGCGGACCTCTTCAACGGGGTTTGCTGTTAAAGACACTCTTATTGTGTCGCCAATGCCCGATAAAAGCAGGCCGCCTATGCCCGCCGCGGATTTTATAATACCGCCGTATTCCGTTCCCGCTTCCGTAACGCCGAGATGCAAAGGATAATCGCACTCCTCCGCCATCATCTTATATGCTTCATACGTTTTGGGAACGTCCGAGGCTTTAAGGCTTATAACTATATCCTTCATACCACATTCCTCTAAAAGAGATACGTGATATTTTGCACTTTCAACCATTGCGCGCGGAGTATTGCCGTATTTTTCGCAAAATTCGCGCTCGAGCGAACCCGCGTTTACGCCTATGCGTATGGGAACTTTTCGCTCCATGCACTTTTCCGCAACAAGGCGAACTCTTTCCTTATCGCCTATGTTTCCGGGGTTTATGCGTATTTTGTCTATGCCGCCTTCTATGCTTTTAAGCGCCAGACGGTAGTCAAAATGAATATCGGCAACTATAGGCACCTTTACGTTTGCTTTAATTTCCGCAACGTTTTCAGCCGCCTTCATATCGGGCACGGTAAAGCGCACTATGTCCGCGCCCGCCGCAGAAAGCTCGTTTATCTGCGCAATTGTAGATGCGGCGTCCTGCGTATACGCAGTCGTCATAGACTGCACCAAAACGGGATTTTCACCGCCTATTTTTTTATTGCCTATTTTAACCTCTAAGCTTTTTCTTCTCATTCTTCCGTCTTTTCGCCTTCGGCGCTTTCCGTGTTTTCAGCGTTTTCTGCGTTTTCAGCCGCGTCTTCCGCGTCTTCCTCTTCTTCGTGTTCGGTTAAAGCAACGGACACAACCTTTATGCCGTCGCCGAGTTTTACAAGTCTAACGCCCTTCGTGCTTCTGCCGATACTGCTTATAGCGCCCGTTTCCATACGGATTATAACGCCCTCGCTTGTGATAAGCATAAGATCGTCATTCTCCTGAACGGTTTTAATGCCCGCGATAAAGCCGGTATCGTCCGTTATCTTATAAGTTCTTATACCTACGCCGCCCCTTGTCTGAATCTTGTATTCATCAAGCACGGTCTTTTTGCCGAAGCCGTATTCGGTTGCAACCAAAAGCTCGCTGTTTTCTTTTGCAACCGCCATACCTATAACATAGTCTTCTCCGCGCAGTCTTATGCCGCGAACGCCGTGAGCCGTTCTGCCCATTGCGCGCACATCGCTTTCCTTAAAGCGGATCGCCATGCCCTTATATGTACTTAAAATTATATTGTCGCCGGGGCTTACTATCTTGGCTTCTATAAGCTCGTCGCCCTCATTAAGTCCTATTGCGATAAGACCGCCTTTTCTCGTCATGTTATAGTCCGATACGGCCGTCTTTTTAACGGTACCCATCTTTGTTGCCATAATGAGGTATGCCTCATCGTCATAATCGCGCACTTTAAGCATTGCCGTTATCTTCTCGTCGCCTTCAAGCGGCAAAAGATTTATAATAGCCGTGCCTTTTGCGTGTCTGCCGGCTTCGGGAATTCTGTAGCCCTTTAAGTGATACATTCTGCCCCTTGTTGTAAAGAACAGGATATTATCGTGCGTTGATGCGGTAAAGAGCGTTTCAACAAAGTCTTCCTCTCTTGTGCTGAGTGCCGATATACCTCTGCCGCCTCTGTGCTGGCTTCTGTATGTTGAAACGGGAAGACGCTTAATGTAGCCGTAATGCGTTAACGTAAATACGTTTTCTTCTTCGTCTATAAGGTCTTCTATATCAATATCGTCAATTGAATGCTCAATAGACGTAAGTCTTTCGTCGCCGTATTTTGCGCGGATCTCGGAAAGCTCTTCTTTTATCTGTTCCATGAGTTTGCCGTGATCAGACAAAAGAAGTCTGTATTCTTCCGCTTTCTCCTTAAGGTCGTTATATTCCGCGTCAATTTTATCGGAATTGAGTTTCTGCAGCTGTGCAAGACGCATATCGAGAACGCTCTGCGCCTGGATTTCAGAGAAACCGAAGCGCGCCATGAGTTTTTCCTTGGCGTCGTCATACGAATTTCTGATAACTTCTATAACTTCGTCAATATTTGCGATCGCGATTTTAAGGCCTTCCAATATATGCATTCTCGCTTCGGCTTTTTCAAGGTCAAAGCGCGTTCTGCGCGTTACGATCTCTTCCTGGAACGCTATAAAGTCAGCCAAAATTTCGCGAAGGCCCATTGTTTTCGGCTTGCCGTCCTGAATTGCGAGCATGTTTATTGAGAAGCTGTCCTGAAGTCTTGTAAACTTAAAGAGCTGATTTAAAACAACCTGCGGATTTGCGTCACGCTTAACGGATATTTCAACTCTTATTCCGACACGGTCTGAGGAATGGTCGTCAATATCCGAAATGCCTTCAATTCTCTTCTCTTTTGCAAGCTGCGCGATAGATTCAACAAGCATTTTCTTGTTTACCTGATACGGAAGCTCCGTAACTATTATGGCAGAGGTTCCGTCTTTATGCTCTTCTATCTCCGTTCTTGCGCGGACTATTACCTTGCCCTTACCCGTTTCATACGCCTGCCTTACGCCGCGTCTGCCCATTATAGAGGCTCTTGTCGGGAAATCGGGGCCTTTTATGTATTCCATAAGCTCTTCAACGGTTATGTCGGGGTTGTCTATCTGCGCTATAACGCCGTCTAACACTTCGGTTAAATTATGCGGCGGAATATTTGTAGCCATTCCGACTGCTATACCCGAGCTGCCGTTTATAAGAAGCGTGGGTATTCTTGTAGGAAGTACAACGGGCTCCTGACGCTTCTCGTCAAAGTTCGGCGCGAAGTCTACCGTGTTTTTATCTATGTTTTCGAGCATTAAGTTCGCGATTCTGCTCATTCTCGCCTCTGTATAACGGTAAGCAGCAGCGCTGTCGCCGTCTATTGAGCCGAAGTTTCCGTGACCGTCTATAAGCATATAGCGCATAGAAAAGTCCTGCGCAAGTCTTACCATAGCGTCATAAACGGACGCGTCACCGTGCGGATGGTAACGACCTATAACGTTACCTACGGTCGTAGCGGATTTGAAAAACGGTTTATCGTGCGTTAAATGCTCTTCGTACATTGAATAGAGAATTCTTCTGTGAACGGGCTTTAAGCCGTCGCGAACATCGGGCAACGCGCGGCTGACTATAACGCTCATGGCATAGTCAATAAACGCTTCCTTCATTCTCTTTTCAATATCAATATTAACTATTTTTTGTGTTTCGAGGTATTCTTCAAAATGTGAATCCTCGTAATTTTTATGTTTAGCCATATATATTTACCTCTTACACATCAAGATTTGTTACATACTGCGCGTTTTCTTCAATAAAGAGTCGTCTCGGCTCTACCTCGTCGCCCATAAGCACGCTGAAAATGTTGTCTGCTCTTTCCGCGTCTTCAAGCGAAACTCTTAAAAGTATGCGGTTTTTTGGATCCATTGTCGTCTCCCACAGCTCTTCGGGGTTCATCTCACCCAGACCTTTGTAGCGGCTTATATCAACCTTCGCATTGGCGTCTCCGCCTTTAAAGTCCTCGCTTATAGCGTCTCTTTCCTCATCGGAAAACGCAACAGCCTGCTTTTTGCCTCTTGATAATTTATAAAGCGGCGGTTTCGCAAGATATACATGACCGGTTTCTATAAGCGGCGTCATAAATCTGAAGAAGAAAGTTAAAAGAAGCGTCTGGATATGCGCGCCGTCAACGTCGGCATCGGCCATTATGATTATTTTGTCGTATCTGAGTTTTTCTATATTAAATTCCGCGCCTATGCCCGTTCCGAGCGCCTGGATAACGGGCGTTAGCTTATCGTTTCCGTAAACCTTGTCGGCGCGCGTTTTTTCAACGTTTAGCATCTTGCCCCACAGCGGCAGAATAGCCTGATATTTACTGTCGCGTCCGCTTTTTGCGGAGCCGCCTGCCGAATCACCCTCGACTATGTAAATCTCGGTTTTGGTAGGGTCTTTTACTATGCAGTCCGTAAGCTTGCCGGGAAGGGACGACGTGCCGAGAGGAGTTTTTCTTGTAGCTTCTCTCGCTTTTCTTGCCGCTATTCTCGCGCGGGAGGCAAGCAGCGCTTTTTCTATAATTCCTCTTGCAACGTTTGGGTTTTCCTCAAGGAAATCCGCAAGCTTTTCGCGCATTATTGTTTCAACAAGGCCGCGCATTTCAGAGTTGCCGAGCTTTGTTTTTGTCTGGCCTTCAAACTGCGGCTCTTCAAGCTTTACGGAGATAACGCTTATAAGACCTTCTCTTACGTCGTCGCCCGTCAGCTCTTCATCGTCTTTTAGTATTTTAAATCTTCTTGCGTAGTCGATTAAAACCTTAGTTAAAGCCGCTTTAAAACCGGTTACGTGCGTTCCGCCCTCGGTTGTGGCGATGTTATTTGCGAAAGATTCCATAACCTCGTCAAAGCCGTTGTTCCACTGCATGGCGATCTCCGCCATGCCGCCGTCTCTTTCGCCTTTTATATAAATAACCTCTTCGTTTATATATTCGAGAGATTCTTTTCTCGACTTTTTATCGTTATAAATATACGAAACAAAGTTTTTGATACCGCCCTCGTAGTGCAGAACTTCGGTTTGAGGCTCATCTTCCCTGTCATCGGTAAAGATAATCTTAAGACCGCCGTTTAAGAACGCCTGCTCGCGCATTCTTTTAAGCAAAGTATTGTAATCGTAAACGGTTTCTTCAAATATCTTTTCGTCCGCCCAGAAGGTTATCTCCGTACCGGTTTCGTTTGTTTCGCCGATAGAATGAACCTCGCCGTCCGCTTTGCCGCGCTTGTAGCTCTGATACCATATTTTTTCGCCGTCATAAACTTTTACTTCAAGCTTTGAGGACAGTGCGTTTACAACAGACGCGCCAACGCCGTGCAGACCGCCCGATACTTTATATCCTCCGCCGCCGAACTTACCGCCCGCGTGAAGTACCGTAAATACAACGTCAATAGTTGAAATACCGCGTTTGGGATGTATACCGTGCGGAATACCGCGTCCGTTATCGCGAACCGTAACGGAATTATCTTTATTAAGTGTTATTGAAACTTCCGTACAAAAACCCGCAAGCGCCTCGTCAATACTGTTATCTACGATTTCGTAAACTAGGTGATGCAAGCCTCTTATGGATGTTGAGCCTATGTACATACCCGGTCTTTTTCTAACTGCTTCAAGACCTTCCAGAATCTGTATTTGGCTTTCATCATAATTCGTCTGTTTCTGCATAGCTTAAATTTCTTCCTTTCGCTTTTACGATTTTAACTCTTTTATATAAAGTTCCGGAGGAAACGGGTGAAATATAAAGATTTGTCTTTCCCCTCTCCTTCGTTATGATAAAGGATTTCGGCAGCTCGTCCGAAATATTTATAACGCTTTTGCCTATTTTCCTTAAAAATTCTTTTGTTATTTTTGAGGTGCTTGTATTTTCAATATCCATTATCGCAACTATGTCGCTGTCTTTCAAAATGAAATCGCCGCCAATATTTATATACACTTTCTATTCCTCCGAAACAGTGCCGTTTTCTACATAAAAACACTTTGCGCCGGCTGATTCATATTTATCCGTACAGGTTATGATCACCTGCTTATCTTTAATTTTTTCGGAAAGGTAGTTTCTTCTTTCAAAATCAAGCTCGCTCATAACGTCGTCAAGTAAAAATACGGGATATTCGCCGCAGTTTTCTTTTATGATCTCCGCCTGCGCCATTTTAAGCGCTATAATAGCCGTTCTCTGCTGACCCTGCGATGAAAAACTCTTAGCGTTCTTGCCGTTTATGAAAAACGAATAATCGTCGCGGTGAATACCGCAGACAGAAGCTCCCAGCATTATTTCCGCCTGCATTTTTTTATTCATAGAGTTTAAAAGCAAATCATAAAGCGTATTTTCTTCAAATTCTTCCGCCGACACGGAAGGCACATAATTTATCTTTATGTCTTCTTTTCCTTCCGTTATTTCCTCAAAAGTTTCCTTTACATATGGGTTTATTAAATCTATAAAGCTTTTTCTGTAAACCATTATTTTTGCTCCCGCCTGCGCCAAACTTTCGTTCCAAACCGCGAGAGTTTCTTCTTTTGAAGAGTTATTCTGCTTTAAGAGATTATTTTTTTGCTTCAAAATTTTATAATATCTCTTTAAAATATTATAGTAGACAGGTTTTTCGGAGCTTATTACAAGATCCGTAAAATTACGCCGAAGCTCGGGAGCGCCGGTTATCAGCGACATCTCTTCCGGACTGAAAATAACGCTTTTAAACTGACCCAAAAGCTCGCTCGTTTTATGAAGCGGCGCGCCGCAAAGCTTTATATACTTTTTGCTTTCGCGGTTTATTATAATTTCGGCGTCTTTTCCTACGCCGTTTATCTCAAATTCTATATTTATTTTTGATGACGGCTCGCCGTCTTTTATTAAATTGCGGTCCTGCGCACGTCTGAAACTTTTGCCTGATGAAAAGAGCGATACGGCTTCCAAAAGATTTGTTTTTCCCTGGGCGTTTTTTCCGTAAATTATATTTGTTTCACGTGAAAACTCTATTTTTTGGTTTACATAATTTCTGAAATTATTTACCTCAAGAGATTTAATAAACATATCTTAAATCACCGTAATATTAATGTCTTTATCAAATTTTCCGGTTATACGGTCGCCTTTTACTATTTTTTTACCGCGCCTTGTTTCCGTTTCGCCGTTTACGAGTATTTCACCGTTTTGAATTATCATCTTGGCCTCTCCGCCGCTTTGTACAAAAGCGGCAGCTTTTAAAAGTGCTTCAAGTTTTATATAATCGCCGATTACTTCAAATTCCATTGTTTCTTCCTTATTGACTAAGTTTTACAGGCAATACCATAAATAAGAAATCTTCACCTTCGGAAGGTCTTACTATACATGGATTTAAACTGCCGTTAAACTGCATTATTATTTTTTCACATTCACACGCAGCAAGCGCTTCATGAATATATCTCTGGTTAAAACCTATCGTCAGGCTTTCGCCAACATTTTCTATTTCAATAACGTCATGAACTTTTCCGGTTGACGTCATACAGTCAACAGATAAAGTATCGTCTTCAATTGTTATTTTTATCGGGTTTTTACCGATATCGACAGCAACTATCGGATCTGCTCTTTCAACACAAGTTAAAATATCGGAAAGCTCCATATTTAAAGATATTTTAAAATCTGTAGGAATTATTTTTTCATAATTTACAAATTCGCCTTCTATAAGTCTTGAAATTATTTTTGTATTTTCTATCATAAAAAGAACGAATTTATCGGAAAACTTAATACTAACGGGAGTGTCTCCGTCTTTTATTATTCTTGATACATCGGAAAGCGCTTTTCCGTCTATAATAAGTTTTTCATTACTGTCCGAATTTATTTTTTCTCTTTTTATAGCCATTCTGTAACCGTCAAGAGATACAACCGTTAAATTTCCGTTTTCTATTTCAAACAGAGACCCCATCAAAGTAGGTTTATCTAATCTCTGTGATACCGCATAGCCCGTCTGTCTTATAATCTTTTTAAGATTATCGGACGGAATTTCAAAAGAAGCTTTTTCTTTAATGCCGGGAAGCTCCGGAAATTCTTCGGGATTTAAGCATTGAACATTATAAACGGATTTTCTGCATCTGATTGTAGCTTTCATATCATCGTTTATTTCAACCGTTATTAAATCATTCGGAAGCTTTCTTATTATTTCAAGAAAAATCCTTGCGTCACCTATAACTGCAGCTCCGTTTTCATGAACTTCCGCAGGTATTGTGCTTTCTATTCCCAAATCAAGATTATTAGTGGTTAATGTAATAGAACCGTTGTCGCTGTTTATAAGTATACCTTTTAAAATAGGTAACGGTGTTTTTGATGTAACAGCGTTTATAACAGTTGACAAAGCGTCGGATAAAACGCTTTTTTCACAAATAAAAAACATATTTTTTCTTCCTTTCCGAAAACGCTTAGATAGAATATATAATATATAGTTATAGTAGTAGTATATGTGAATTATCTTGAAAACTCACAAAAACCTTGTAAATAAACTACTTTTTATCTTAATAAAAAGTGGATAACTTTTAATTTAAAATATCGTCCTTTAAAACTTCTATCTGTGTTTTAAAAGATATATCGTTTTTCATTTCTTTTTCTATTTTGCTTACGGCGTACATAACCGTTGTATGATCTTTTCCGAAATAATTTGCAACCTTTAAAAGAGAATATCCCAAAAGCTCGCGGAAGAGATACATACAAATCTGTCTTGCATAAGCTATTTCTTTTGTTCGTCTGTTTCCGAGTATATCGTCTTTTCTTATGTTATAGAAAGAAGCGCAGCTGTTTAAAATTATATCCGGAGTTACAACTTTTGCGTCTAAATTCTGTTCATAGTATTGAAGCGCTTCCATTGCTACTTCCATTGTAATTTCTTTATTTACAAGACCTCGGTATGCCAAAACTTTGTTAAGACCGCCTTCAAGCTCTCTTATATTTGAAGTTATCTTTTCAGCTATGTAAGATAAAATATCGTTTGAAATTGTGATGCCCTCAAGCTGAACCTTTTTTTGCAGAATAGCAACTCTCGTTTCATAATCCGGCAAGCCTATATTTGCCGTAATTCCCCATTCAAATCTTGAACGCAGTCTTTCTTCAAGGTTTTTAAGCTCCTGCGGAGGCTTATCACTTGTTATGATTATTTGTTTATTTGAATCGTATAAAGTATTAAACGTGTGGAAAAACTCTTCTTCAGTTTTGTCCTTGCCGGCAATAAACTGAATATCGTCAACCATTAATATATCCATTGAACGGTATTTGTCTTTAAAATCGTTTGTGGTATTGTCTCTCATTGCGGTAATAAACTCATTTAAAAACGTTTCGGATGATATGTAAGCTATTTTTGCATCCGGATTGTTTTCCAAAATATAATTTCCGATGGCGTGCAGAAGATGTGTTTTGCCGAGACCTACGCCGCTGTATAAAAACAGCGGGTTATAAGAAATTGCGGGGCTTTCCGCAACGGCTAAAGAAGCTGCGTGCGCAAAGCGGTTTGATTCTCCTACGACAAACGAATCGAAAGTATATTTTTTATTTAAAGGAATTCCGTATGTTTTTACGGAAGATGCTTCCTTTTGCTTCGGTTCACGTCCTTCTTCTTTTATTTCAACGTTTATATCATAATTGTCTCCGGAAAGAATAAGGATAGAATTTCTGATAAGGTCTTTGTATCTTCCCTCAACCATGTTTTTATTAACGGTGTTCGGAACATATAAAGTAAAAGTACCGTTTTCGGTATTTCCGGGCGTTATTGTTTTTATCCATGTATTAAAGCCGATAGCTGTTGTTTCTTCTTCTAGTAAATTTAATACTTCCGACCAAATGTCTGAAATATTTTGTGCCATTTTAGCCTCCTTTTGTATTGCAGCAGGTTTTACACAAATTGTGGAAAAGTGGATAGAAAATAATCCAAAATATGTGGATAACCTGCGTTTTTATTAAAAAACAAGTATATTTTATGTTAAAAACTATGTGTATAACTTTTCTTCTTATTATAAAGCATGTTCCTTAATATAATACCATTTTTTTTCAAAATAAGCAACATTTTTTTAATATTTTATAAAAAATTAAAAAAGTATTTGACAAAGGGGCAGGTTTTATATATAATACAATAGTATTTATGTCAGCAGAATAATTTGAGGAGGTGTACTATTATTATGTTACAGACATATCAGCCTAACAGAAGACACAGAAAAATGGAACACGGTTTCAGAAAGAGAATGGCTACCAAAAACGGCAGAAAAGTTCTCGCTTCAAGAAGAAGAAAAGGAAGAAAAGTTCTTTCTGCTTAAGTAAAGGATACAAAATGAAAAAAACGGAAGCAATTAAGCTTAACAGAGAATTTCGTAGCTTATATTACAGAGGCGGCTCTATGGCTTCAAGAAGTCTTGTAATTTATTACAGGAAAAACAAACGAAGTATAAACCGCCTTGGTCTTACCGTAAGTAAAAAGATAGGCAAAGCGGTTGTAAGAAACCATATAAAAAGGCTTATCAAAGAAAATTACAGATTAAGAGAAGATAATATAAAAACGGGTTACGATATTATTTTTGTTGCCCGCAGAGCCTGTCCCTCGAAAACTTTTCATGAGATAGGCAGAGATATGGATTATGTTCTCGGAAAGTGTGGATTGTTTTTAAGTGAAAAAGATAATCCTGAAACTGATTAAATTCTATATGCTTAAAATTTCGCCTCATAAAAAGCCGTGCTGCAGGTTTTATCCTACCTGCTCAGAGTATTGCTACGAAGCAGTAGAGAAGTACGGCGCTTTAAAGGGCGGTTTTTTAGGGCTTAAAAGAATTTTAAAATGTAATCCTTTATTTAAAGGAGGATACGATCCTCTTAAATAGCGGCTTTATTTAATGGTATTATAGGAGAAAAATATGGGTATTATCAGCGGTATAGCAACCGGTCTCGGACATATTATTGCTTTTATTTATAAATATGTTCAGAATTACGGCGTTGCTATTATTATATTTACGCTTCTTGTAAGGCTTCTTCTTCTTCCCTTAAACATCAAACAGCAAAGATCAATGCTTCGCATGAAGGCTATAAATCCTTTGCTTCAAAAAATTCAGACAAAGTATAAAGACGATAAAGAAAAGCTTAATCAAGAAACAATGAAGCTGTATAAGGAATATAACATAAATCCTATGGCAGGATGTCTGCCGCTTCTTATTCAGCTTCCTATTTTATTGGCGCTTATCCGCGTTATATACGATCCGGCAAGATTTATGTTCGGCGCGGATACTTCCGGTATAAGAGATATTATGTCAAAGCTTAACCTTGCGGTTAACGAATACGGTTTAAAGCGCACATTTTTGGGAATTGACCTTATATCAATACCCGATTTTAAATTTGTAAGCGTTCTTTGGATTTTCCCGCTTTTAGCTACCGCGGCAACTTATTTATCGGGTAAAATGGCACAAAAAACGCAGGGCGGCACTAACACGGGTAACGACGCCGCATCCCAAACAAGTAATATGATGACATCAATTTTTCCGATAATGACGCTGTTTTTCACGTTTACGATGCCTGTTGCGGCTTCGTTTTATTGGTTTATAAGCAGCGCTATTCAGATTGTTCAGACGTATGCTTTGAACAAAATAATTAAAGTTGATGACATTTCAATAGATGATGGAGGAAACTGGCATGAAAGAAACAATAAAAAAAGGAAAAACGGTTGACGAGGCCGTACAGCTCGCTTTAGATGAACTCGGCTGCACCCGTGATGACGTTTTAATAGATGTTTTAAGCGAAGGTAAGGCAGGTCTTTTCGGTATCGGCAGCAAAGAAGCGGAAGTTCGCGTAACTCTTGAAGAAAAAAGCGTTGAATCTGTTGCAGCTGCGTTTCTTCAGGGCGTTACAGACAAGCTTGGCTTAAACGCAACAATTAATACAAGCACAGACGATGAAGATGTTTTGAATATTGACATTTCCGGCGACGATATGGGCGCTATTATCGGCAGACGCGGCGAAACGCTCTCAGCTTTGCAGTACCTTACAAGCCTTGTGGTAAACAGAGGCACGGAAGATTTTATACGAGTTTCGCTTGATACGGAAAACTACAAGCAAAGACGCGAACAGGCGCTTATTCATCTTGCGGACAAAACGGCAAGTAAAGTAGTCCGATTCAGACGCAGTATTACGCTTGAGCCCATGAATCCGTATGAAAGAAGAATTATTCATTCCCATCTTCAGGGCAACGGCAGAGTAAGCACATACAGCACAGGAGTTGAGCCTGCAAGAAGAGTTGTTGTAGCGCTTAAAAGAGACTAAAAAAAGCATAAAAGTAGCTGCGGCAAAACGGTTTGTTAATCGATTTGACTGCAGCTTTTTTTTAAGGTGATAACTTGAAAGTACCTTTCAAGTTAAGCCTCCGGCGGAACTTATGCACGTGCGAAATTTTCGGCCGATGCCGAAACGCACATGTGCCATTTAATCTCTTTCATTCCTTGCTCCACAAGAAAGAGATATATTTGATTACTATTTGTGCCGACGCGTAGCGGCAGAATGGAGATTAAAATGAACTTGGGCAATAACACCATCGCAGCAGTTTCAACGGCGCACGGCGTAGGCGGCGTAGCGGTTATAAGAGTAAGCGGCACAGAAGCGGCGCCTGTATGCGATAAAATCTTTAAAGGCAAAACGCCGGTGTCCTGCGCACAGCCGTATCTTATGCAGTACGGCAGCATAAAGAGTTTAAGCGGAGAGCTTATTGACAGGGTTTTGTGCGTTTACATGAAAGGTCCGCATTCATATACGGGAGAGGACACGGTCGAAATTCACTGTCACGGCGGAATAATAGTAACGGAAAAGGTTTTGGGCGCGGTAATTGAAGCGGGGGCTTCACTCGCGGCACCCGGCGAATTTACGAAAAGGGCGTTTTTAAACGGAAAAATAGATTTGGCGGAAGCAGAAGCCGTAGGCGACATTATAAACGCCGAAACCGATTTGTCTTTAACGGAAGCCGTAAACCGCCTCGGCGGCACGCTCTCGGATGAAATAAATAAAATACGCGATGAAATTCTTGATATAACGGCTCAGATTCTGGTAACGGCTGACTATCCCGAAGAAGATATTGATACCGAAACGGCTTCGGGCTTTGCGAAAATGATAAAAAAAGCGCTGGAGTATACGGAAGGGCTTCTTGAAACATCAAAGCGCGGTAAATTTATAAAAGACGGCGTAAAGTGCGCTTTAGTCGGCAGACCAAACACGGGCAAATCGTCGCTTTTAAACGCTTTATCGGGCGAAAACAAGGCGATTGTTACTGATATTGAAGGCACAACGCGTGATATAGTTGAGCAAAGAATAGTTGAAGACGGTATTGTAATTACGCTTTACGATACGGCCGGTATACGTGAAGGCGGCGAAGAGATCGAGAAAATAGGCATAAAGAAATCAATAGACTTTATAAAGGAAGCCGATATATGCCTTGCTGTTATGGAAAACGGTAACATAAATGGTGAAGATATGGAAATTTTGTCTTTGCTTAAAGACAAAAAGCACATTGTTGTTTTAAACAAAAACGATATAAACGATGAGGACGGCGGAATAGAAGGCGAGACTTTGAGCATTTCGGCAAAGACGGGTGCGGGGCTTGACATTCTCCGCAAAAGGATTGTAGAGCTTGTAACGGACGGCGCCAAAAGCTCCGTGGAGCGCGCGATGATTACAAATATAAGGCAAAAGGAAGCGCTTTTGAGAGCACGTGAAAACCTTCGCGGCGCGCTTTCTACAATTGAAGGCGGCTTTCCTATCGATCTTGCCGCGTCCGACCTTGAAAACGCGGCGTCATCGCTCGGAGAGATAACCGGTGAAACGGTAAATGATGAGATAATAGATAAAATATTTTCTAAATTCTGTTTGGGTAAATGAAAAAACAAACAAAACCGCGGTTTGTTCGTAGCAAAAAGCATAATGTTATAAAAAATTCGTTATTACGGATTTTTACAATAAGTAGATTTAATAAAGAGTAATAATAAAAATGGACTGTGTGTAGTTTTAGAATTATTCTTTTGCTTTTTGCGGTCTGTGCATATTTTGGCGGCCTATGCAGATAGAGAAACGGAGAATACTATGGATTTTCATGCTGAGGATTATGATGTAATAGTTATAGGCGGCGGACACGCCGGGGCTGAGGCAGGGACTGCCGCGGCAAAGCTCGGCGCGCGTACGGCGCTTTTTACAATAAGTCTTGACGCTGTCGGAAACATGGCGTGCAACCCCAATATAGGAGGCAGCGGAAAAGGGCATCTGGTGCGCGAGATTGATGCGCTCGGCGGTATTATGGGCAAGGCGGCTGACAATACTTTTATCCAGTCCAGAATGCTCAACCGCGGAAAAGGTCCTGCCGTATGGTCTCTGCGCGCACAGGCGGACAGATGGGCATACAGAAACGAGATAAAAAAACGCCTGGAGTTTACGGAAAACCTGGACGTAAGACAGGGCGAGGTCTCCGATATTTTATTTGATGAGAACAAACATGTTACGGGCGTTAAAACATCAAACGGAGCCGTTTACGGCGCAAAAGCCGTAGTTGTCGCAACAGGCACATATCTGGGCGGCAAGATAATTGTAGGCGAAAACAGCCGTCAGGGCGGACCGGACGGTATGCTGCCCGCACTGCCACTGACGCAGTGCTTGCTTGATAACGGCATCGAGATATACAGATTTAAAACGGGAACGCCGCCGAGAATAAGCGGAAAAACAATTGACTATTCCGTTATGGAAGAGCAGCGCGGTGACGACAACATTGTTCCCTTTTCTTTTGACGATGATAACGAATATGAAAACAGGGTATCCTGCTACCTTACATATACAAATGAGAAAACACATGAGATAATAAGAAACAATCTGCACAGAGCTCCGCTTTTTTCGGGCGTTATAGAAGGCGTTGGACCGAGATACTGCCCGTCTATTGAGGACAAAGTTGTGCGGTTTGCGGAAAAGAAACGGCATCAGCTTTTTATTGAGCCCATGGGGCTTAATTCCGATGAAATGTACGTTTCAGGCCTCTCAACGTCTATGCCCGAGGAAGTTCAGCTTGAAATTTTGCACTCCATAAAAGGTCTTGAACACTGCAAAATGATGCGAACAGGATATGCTATAGAGTATGACTGCATAAATCCTTTGCAGCTTAAAGCCTCGCTTGAATTTAAAGACTACGGCGGCCTTTTCGGCGCCGGACAATTTAACGGCAGCTCCGGCTACGAAGAAGCGGCGGCGCAGGGCCTTATGGCAGGCATTAACGCGGCGCAGCTTGTAAAAGGCGAAGAGCCGCTTATATTGGGTCGCGACGAAGCGTATATAGGCGTTTTAATAGACGATCTCGTTACAAAAGGCACGAAAGAGCCTTACAGAATGATGACGTCGAGAAGCGAATACCGTCTTTTGCTCCGTCAGGACAACGCGGACGAGCGTTTAACGCCGAAAGGACACGCGATAGGGCTTATAGACGATGAGAGATACGAAAAGTTTAAAGAGAAAATGCGCGCTGTGGATATGGAGATAGAAAGACTTGAATCTACTTCTGTTCCGCCGTCCGAAGAACTTAATAAAATCCTTACGGATAACGGCTTTGAGGCAATCTCAACGGGCATCCGTCTCGCAGACCTGCTGCGCAGACCCTATATTACTTATGAAAGCCTCGCATCTGTCGATTCAACAAGACCCGAAATTTCCGGGGATATATCGGCCCAGGCGGAAGTTAAGATAAAATACGCGGGATATATTAAAAGGCAGAAGATAATAGTTAGCCAGGTTTCAAAGCTTGAAAATAAACTGATACCCGAGGATCTGGATTATGATAATGTTTACGGTCTACGCATAGAGGCAAAGCAGAAGCTTCAGAAAATGCGTCCGCGCAGCATAGGTCAGGCTTCGCGTATTTCGGGCGTATCGCCTGCGGATATTTCCGTTTTGATTGTTGCGCTTGAAGGAAGGGACAAAAAGGATGAATAGTATTTTACAGGACGCATTTAACTGTTTTCATCTTGACCTGACGGAAGATATATGCGATAAATTTGACAAATATGCTGATTTGCTTATTGAAACGAACAAGAAGTTTAATCTGACCGCGATAACAGAGCGTGACGAAGTATACGAAAAGCATTTCGGGGACAGTGTTTCCTGCGCGCAGTTTATAGATCAGGGATCGCGCGTAATAGACGTCGGGTGCGGCGCAGGCTTTCCGGGTTTGCCGCTTAAAATAGCGAGAGAGGATTTAAGCGTAACTTTGCTCGACTCTTTGGCAAAACGCGTTAATTTCCTTTCGGAAGTTTGCTCGGAATTAAAGCTTAAAGATGTAACTCCTGTTCACATGAGGGCGGAGGACGCGGGCGCCGATGAAAAATTCAGAGAGAAATACGATGTTTCTGTGGCGCGCGCTGTCGCAAACCTTGCCGTTTTGGCGGAATATTGCCTGCCCTTTGTAAAGGTTGGAGGCGTGTTTTTGGCGCTTAAGGGCAGAGACGCGGACTCCGAGCTTTCTGATGCCGAAAAAGCCATTGAGGTTTTGGGCGGAAAATGCGAAAAAACAGAAGAAGTTTTTTGGCGGGGAATGGAACATCGTGTCATAATAATACGTAAAGTTTGCAAAACGCCGTCGAAATATCCGCGCAAAGCGGGAAAACCCTCAAAAAGCCCGATAATTTGACGATATTTTTTTCTTTACTGCTTGTCCTCTTTGTGGTAGAATAATTTACGAAATATTTCTACGGAGGGGGTTTCAGCATGGAACGTACTTATGAAAACGCCGGCAGAATAATAAATATTCCTGTCGATACTATTAAACCAAACCCTTACCAACCGAGAAAATTTATAGACGCCACCTCAGTCTCATCGCTTGCGGATTCAATCCGCCGGTTCGGGCTGCTGCAGCCTATAACTGTCAGACGTCTTAAAGAAAATACATATGAGCTTGTTTCCGGTGAGAGACGATTGCGTGCGGCGCAGATGGCAGGCGCCGACGCAATACCTGCAATTATCGTAGACATCTCCGATAATGACTGCGCATTCTTCGTTTTAACTGAAAACATACAGAGAAAACAGCTTGATTTTTTTGAAGAATCCGAAGCGCTTTTAAGACTATGCGAGCAGCACGGGTTTTCCCCTGAGGAGATTTCGGGGCGGACCGGCCTTCGTCCGAGCGCCGTGGCATCCAAAATGAAACTGGCGCGGCTTTCGCCGACCGTTAAAAGGATTGTTTACGAAAACAAGCTGTCCGAAGAGCATGCCGCTGCGCTTTTAAGACTTGCAGACGATAACACAAGACTGGATGTTATTAAACGGATAATTGAAAAAGAGTATACGCCTGCTGATACGGAGCAATATATATCAGAAAGACTCAACAGCGAGATTTCTAAAAGAAAAAAAGTTGTTTGTATGCCGCGCGGCAACATACGTGATTATAAAATTGTTTTAAATACTGTCAACAAAGCGTTGGATTTAGCGAAAAGCGCAGGTGTAAGCACGGAAACAGAGCAAAGCGAGCATGACGGTTTTTATGAATATGTAATAAAAATCAATAAATCAAAGTAAAGAGTTTCACGTGAAACATAAAATTTTGAAAAATTTTCAAAAAAGTGTTTCACGTGAAACTTTTTTATGTTATAATAACCTCACATGATATAAACGAAATCAAAGATTTCTATATCATGGAGAACATTGAAGCCGTCCGCAGCGGTGTTGTTACGTCTGCGGCCTTGCTTTAATAACCTCACATGATATAAACGAAATCAAAGATTTCTATATCATGGAGAACATTGAAGCATACCGCGCGGCACGATGCGCCTTGCGACATGTTTTACTATTTAAACGTTTAACTGTTTTATTAATAACAGAAACAAAAAAACACAAAGGAGGAGGAAAATACTTGACGAAGGTAATTGCCATAGCAAACCAAAAAGGCGGAGTAGGAAAGACAACAACGGCGGTTAATTTATCAGCCTGTCTTGCAAGAATGGGTAAAAGAGTTCTTCTTATAGATATTGATCCGCAGGGGAACGCGTCAAGCGGTCTTGGAATTAACGTTAAAAATATTGAAAAGTCGGTTTACGATGTTTTGATAAACCAGGAAAACATTGCCGACGTTATTGTTGAAACGGAATATAAAAACCTCTCTGTTTGTCCTTCAAGTCCCGCGCTGTCCGGCGCGGAGGTAGAGCTTGTCGGCGTTATGGGCAGAGAATATCAGCTTAAAACGGCAGTTGAAGAGATTAAAAAAGATTATGACTTTATTTTTGTAGACTGTCCGCCGTCACTCGGCCTTATTACTCTAAACGCTTTCACGGCGTGCGGCTCCGTTCTTGTTCCCATTCAGTGCGAGTATTACGCGCTTGAAGGGTTAAGCAGCCTTACGGGAACAATTAAAAGAGTTAAAAGCGTTTTGAATAAAGAAATAGAAATTGAGGGTGTTTTGCTTACAATGTTTGACGCCAGAACAAACCTCGCGATACAGGTTGTAGACGAAGTTAAAAGATTCTTCCCGGAAAAGGTTTATAAAACTATTATACCGAGAAACGTAAGGCTAAGCGAAGCCCCCGGCTTCGGTCAGCCCGTAATAGTTTACGATCCCGCTTCAAAAGGTGCGGAGAGCTATTTAGACCTTGCGGAAGAAATTCTGGAAAGGAGCGAATAAATGGCGGCAAAAAGAGGATTGGGAAAAGGTCTTGACGCTTTGTTTGACAGCACAGAGGTTGTCAAGGAAGAGAAAAAAGACTTAACACAACTCAGAATAAATATGATAGAACCAAACCGCAAGCAGCCCAGGCAGGATTTTGACGAGGACGCGCTTCATACTTTAAGCGAATCAATAAAAAAGCACGGTCTTATTCAGCCGATTATCGTAGCTCCGCAGGACAACGGCTTTTATAAAATAATCGCAGGCGAAAGACGCTGGAGAGCCTGCAAAATGGCGGGGCTAACGGAAATACCGGTTGTGATACGCACTTATGAAAAACAGAAGGCGGCAGAGGTTGCGCTCCTTGAGAATCTGCAGAGAGAGGATTTAAATCCGATAGAAGAAGCGTTTGGTTATAAAAATCTTATGGAAGAGTTTTCAATGACGCAGGACGGTGTTGCGGAGGCAGTAGGCAAAAGCCGCCCCGCCGTTGCAAACGCTTTAAGGCTTTTATCTCTTTCCGATAATATTATTAAGATGGTTCGCGAAGGACTTATATCGGGCGGACATGCCCGCGCGCTTTTGGCTGTTGACTCCGAAACGGAAAGACAGCGCCTCGCGGAACAGATTATTGAAGAACAGCTTTCCGTAAGACAAACCGAAAAGCTCGCGTCGGAAGCAAAGAAAAGCGTACCGAAAAAAACGGTAAAAAGACAAGCCTCTCCCGAACTGCTTGATTTGGAAAAAACGCTTTCCGAAAAAATCGGCAGCAAAGTTAAAATTTCAAACGGTCCGAAAAAAGGCAAAATCGAAATTGAATACTACGGCAATGACGATTTAAACAGAGTTTTGGAAAAAATTGGAATCAAAATCGACCTTTAAAACGTCGTCTTAAAGACGAAAAAACGAAAAATCAATATAGTAACGCCAAAAAAGATAAAAACGCCGCAGAGGGCAAATTTAAGCCGGATTTAAGGCGCCCGGAAAATGCGGTTTCTGAAAGGAAGTAATGAGACATGAAACAAAAATCAAAATTTTTCTTGGTTTACAGCATTGCGTTGTTCTCGGTTGCGCTTATTCTTATTTTGTTTTCTTCGTTTATGGGAATAAGAAACAAAGAGCAGGCTTATAATTTAAACAATAACATTCTTGCTCTTCAGGATCAAAACGAAACTCTGGCAAAAGACAAAACGGAAAAAGAAACGCAGATTTCGGAGCTGGAGCAGCAAAACATAATTTTGAAAACAGAAAACAACACGCTTAAAGCAGACATTGCGATAATGCAGATGCATGATCTTATCGGCAGAGGAAAACCTTCCGAAGCGGAAGCTTTAAACGGCAAGCTTGATAATATCCGCGATGCGCTTGACAACGGACAGATAGACGAGGCAAAAGAAGCGCTTGCTTCGTTTACGGATGAAGAAAAAGAAGTTATGGATTTGCTCGGAGAAGATGCGCACGGCATATTTGAACAGATAGAAACTGCAGTAACGGAAATAGTTAATAATACCGAAAGGGATGAATAATAAATGCTGGATATTAAGGTAATAAGAAACGAAACAGAGAGAGTAAAAGCCGCTATGGCGCGCAGAAAAGAGGACGTTGATATTGACGCGCTTTTGGCGCTTGACGAGAAACGCCGCGAGCTTCTTTTCGAAGCGGAAGGCCTTAAAGCAAAACAAAACGAAGTTACAAAACAGATTCCCGCACTCAAAAAAGAGGGAAAAGACACAACTGCCGTTTTTGCTGAAATGAAAGAGCTTTCCGATAAAATAAAAGAGCTTGACGTGAAAACAAGAGAATGCGAAGATGATCTTTACAAGATGCTTTTAACCATTCCGAATATCCCGAACGAAACAGTTCCGGACGGCAATACGGATGAAGACAATGTTGAAATAAGACGCTACGGCGAGCCGACAAAATTCGACTTTGAGCCGAAGGCGCACTGGGATCTCGGAGAGAGCCTCGGCATACTTGATTTTCAGGCGGCGGCTAAAATCACGGGCGCGCGCTTTACAGTTTACCGCGGCGCAGGCTCAAGACTTGAGAGAAGCGTTATCGGATATTTCCTCGATACGCATACGGAGAAAAACGGCTATACCGAGATTTTCCCGCCGTTTATGGTACACAGAAACAGTATGGTCGGCACAGGCCAGCTTCCGAAGTTTGAAGAGGACGCATTTAAGGTTACGGGCACGGATTATTTCCTTATTCCGACAGCCGAAGTTCCCGTTACAAACCTTTACAGGGACAGCATTATAGACGGCGCGGACCTTCCGATAAAGCACTGCGCATACTCCGCCTGCTTCAGAGCCGAAGCGGGCTCTGCCGGCAGAGATACGCGCGGTCTTATAAGACAGCATCAGTTTAACAAGGTTGAGCTTGTTAAATTTACGCGCCCCGAAGACTCTTACGATGAGCTCGAAAAGCTTGTAAACGACGCGGAAAGCGTGCTTCAAGGACTCGGACTTCCGTACAGAGTTGTTAAAATCTGTATCGGCGATTTAGGCTTTACGCCCGCCATGAAATACGATATAGAAGTATGGATGCCGAGCTACGGAAGATATGTTGAAATTTCCTCCTGCAGTAACTTTGAAGACTATCAGGCGCGCCGCGCTGGCATACGCTTTAAAGACGGAGTAAAGAGCAAAGCGCAGTTCGTTCATACTTTAAACGGCAGCGGCGTTGCAATCGGCAGAACGGTTGCGGCTATTATGGAAAACTATCAGCAGGGCGACGGAAGCATAATAATTCCCGAAGCTTTAAGACCTTACATGGGCGGACTTGAGAAAATATCTAGAAACGTCTGAGGGGCTGTGACAAAATGCACAGACCGCAAAAGGCAACTAAATAAAATGATTTAGATTTGTTGTTTGCTTTGCAAATACACATAACGAAAGAACCTGCATGTATGCAGGTTCTTTTGAATTTCGCCTTTTGCTGCGGACAAACGTCACCTCTCGCACGTCGGAGTTTGCAGTTACTTAGCTCCAATTCGACCTTTGCGGTCGAATTTTCCGCACGTACTACGACTCCACATTCTCCCCAAAAGGTAAATAGCCTTTCGGGGCCCCATTTGAGTACGCCTTCGGGTTCCGTTTGTCCGTCCTGCACTATTTTCTCCTCGCCCCGGACAAGCCGGTTTCCCTGTTTTTAAACGTTATAATAAGTTTTTTTCAAAAAGGGCTTGCAATTTATTGGAAATTATTGTAAAATAATACTGAATTTTGAAAATGGAGGAATATTCATGACAGAGCAGATAAAAGTTCTTATTGCGGAAGATAATATTGAATATGCTGAATTTTTGAAAAATACATTGGAAGATAACGGCATAACCGTTGTTGCGGTGGCGCATGACGGAAACCGTGCTCTTGAATACATTGAAGAATATGAGCCGGATCTTGTAACGCTTGATATTGTCATGCCGCTGCTTGACGGCGTTGAGGTTTTAAAGAAACTTAAAGAAAGAACTCTTTCAAAAAGACCGAAAATTATTGTAATTACGGGTGCGCACAAGGAAAACATACTCGCGCTTTGTATGCAAAACGGCGCGGATTATTATATGCTAAAGCCCTGCGACGCTTCTGTGCTTGTTGAAAGAATCAAAACCGTCTGCGGCATGGGCGATCCTGCGGAAAAACCCGATTTAAGCGACAGGGCTTTTCGCAGGAGCATGGAGATAAACGTGACGAATATGATACACATGGTTGGCGTTCCCGCGAATATCAAAGGCTATCAGTATCTGCGCGACGCTATAATGCTCGCCATTTGCGAAAATGACCTTATAAGCGCAGTTACAAAACAGCTTTATCCGAGAGTTGCGGCAAATTACAACACATCCGCTTCGCGCGTTGAAAGGGCGATAAGACACGCCATAGAAGTTGCCTGCACAAGGGGCAACGAGGAAGCGCTATACAGCCTTTTCGGCTATACCGTAAGCAATGCCAAGGGAAAGCCGACAAACAGCGAATTTATTGCAATGATAGCAGATAAACTACGCCTCGAAATGGAAGTGAGTTGAGGCTTGCTAAAATTGCGCAGACCGCAAAAAAAGAAAAGTATAGTAAAATCTTTTGTTTTACGCTTTGAATTTTAGAATAGTGATAAAGTTGAAAAACCTGCATAGGCAGGTTTTTCTTTCGTTTTGTTTATTAGTAAATCAAACAGCAAATCTAAATTATACTATTTAGATGCCTTTTACGGTCTGTGCATTTTGTCGCAGCCCTTAATAGTTTTCTGCGTTTATTTCAAAGTAGCTTTGCGGATGGTCGCAAACCGGGCATTTCTCGGGCGCCGCCGTGCCCACAACGATATGACCGCAGTTGCGGCACTCCCATACTTTAACCTCGCTCTTTTTGAAAACCTCTGCGGTTTCTATGTTTTTAAGAAGCGCTCTGTATCTTTCTTCGTGGTGCTTTTCAATAGCGCCTACAGCGCGGAATTTTGCGGCAAGCTCCGGAAAGCCTTCTTCCTCGGCGGTTTTTGCGAAGCCTTCGTACATATCCGTCCATTCAAAGTTTTCGCCGTCCGCCGCGGCGCCGAGGTTTTCTGCAGTTGAGCCGATGCCCTGGAGCTCTTTAAACCACATTTTAGCGTGTTCCTTTTCGTTTTCGGCAGTTTTAAGGAAAATGGCCGAGATCTGTTCAAAACCTTCCTTTTTAGCCTTTGAAGCGAAATATGTGTACTTGTTTCTTGCCTGTGATTCGCCGGCGAAAGCGGCTTTTAAGTTATCCTCTGTTTTTGTTCCTTTGTATTTTGTCATTTTAATTCCTCCTTTTTCTTCATTTTATCATAAATATTTCCGTTTTAAAAGATAAATTTTCATATTTAATTAAAATGCGCTTTTTGTTTTAAATATTGTTTGGATACTGTTTCATTAAGACGGGCAAATTAAATTTGGGAGAGCGATGCGATGAAAAAAAACAAAAAACTTTATTTGGCGGCATTTCTCTGCTTAATATTGACGCTTTCCTCTTTCAAATCGCATGACAAAAGCGTTTTTGCGCGCTCTGCCGCATATCCCGGCGGCGGAACCGTAGGTATAAAACTTTTTACGGACGGCCTCTTGGTAGTAGGTATTGCCGATATTCCCGCCGCGGGGCAAAAAGTGTCTCCCGCAAAGCTTGAAGGCATAAAAAAGGGAGATATAATAACGCATTTAAACGGCGAGAAAATAGAAAGCGCGGTTGATTTTTCGGAAAAAATTCAAAAAAACGGAAACGCAGCCGTTGCCGTAACCGTTTTAAAGAAAAACGGCTCTGCCGAAAAAACGCTCACGCCCGTATTATACCCCGAAACGGGAGAATATAAACTCGGTATGTGGGTGCGAGACAGCGCGGCGGGCATAGGAACTGTTACTTTTATACTTCCCGACGGCTCATACGGCGCGCTCGGTCACGGCATATCCGACATTGACACCGGCGACAGAATCAAAATAGAATCGGGTGAAATAGTCGGAAGCCGCATAGTTTCTGTTCTTAAAGGAAGCCGCGGCGCGCCGGGCGAGCTTCGCGGAATGTTTACGGACGGCGTAAGCGGCACGGTAGACAAAAACACGGACTGCGGCATCTTCGGAACACTTTTAACTGTGCCTGACAATGTGCCGCTGCTTGAACTGGGCACGGCGGACGACGCACAAAAAGGCGAAGCCTCTATATATTCAAATATAGAAGGCGAAAAAACAGAAGAGTTTTCCGTTTTGATAGAAAAAATACAGAAGCATAACAAATACGGACAGAACATGGTAATAAAAGTGACAGACCCGCGCCTTCTCAGAAAAACAGGCGGCATCGTGCAGGGCATGAGTGGCAGCCCCATTATCCAAAACGGCAGGATTATAGGCGCCGTAACGCACGTTTTTTTAGACGATCCCGAAAGAGGATACGGAATTTTTATTGAGAATATGCTGGGAGAAATCTAAAAAACGATGAGAAGGATACTATATATTGTGTTCTTCTCATGTTTTTTTGCCAAAAGTATTGACAAATGCTTTTTTACATGATATAATCAGCACACAGTGTGCTGAGGAGGCCTTTATGAATCAAGACGGTCTGATAAGGGACGAAGTATCCGATGAGATAATAGAAATAGCCAGAAACCTGGCAAAAGAAAAGGGCGCGCACAAGGTAACGGTCAGGGAAATCATAAATACTATGGGCGTTACAAACAGGGTTTTTTATAACCGCTTTCATAATGTTGACGAGGTTTTAAGGCTTATATACGAGCAGGCGGTTTACGATATGCGCCACAACTTTAAAACCGGCTATGACGGCAGCGAAGATTTTTTTGAATATTGCATGGATATTGCCGTAAAAGTTCTTATCAGCACATACGAAGTTAAAATGGATTTCAGCAACTATATGTTTGAGCACTATTCTCTTACCGAAAGAAACCGTATCTGGTGGATGCAGGCGGTAAACAAAGCCATAGAATACGCTATGGAAAACGGGCTTATAAAAGAGGTTGAGCCGGAAAAGCTCGCCTATTCCGTATGGTGCATTTGCCGCGGCTACGCGACAGACGCGCTGACAAGAAACCTCTCAAGAGAGGAAGCGGTTGAATACTTTAAGTTCGGCTTCGGCTGTTTTCTTGAAGGCTTGAAAATCTGAATTTTTAAAAACGGACAGGGGTCAGCCCCTGTAAAAACATATCAGCACACCGTGTGCTGAAACTGAAATTAAGGAGGCGCTTTTATGAGCATTAACATAATCGGAACAGGTTCTTATGTGCCGGAGAAGGTTTTGACAAACGACGATCTCTCTAATATGGTTGACACGTCCGATGAATGGATAATGCAGAGAGTAGGCGTTTCCGAAAGACATATAGCGGTTAACGAATCCGCGGCGGATATGGCGATAAAAGCCGCTGAGAAGGCTTTGGAAAACGCAAATCTTGCCGCAAAGGATTTAGACCTTATTATTGCTTCAACACTCACAAGCGACACGGCTTGCCCGACCGTTGCGGGATATGTTCAGGCTGGTGTGGGCGCTCTTTGCCCCGCGTTTGATATAAATTCAGCGTGCAGCGGTTTTCTCTTTGCGCTCGATACGGCGGCGTCTTTTGTAAGCCGCGGCGGCTTTGATAAAATCCTTGTAGTAGGCGCCGAGCGCGTCAGCAAAATTGTCAATTGGAAGGACCGTTCAACCTGCGTTATATTCGGTGACGGCGCGGGCGCGGCGGTAGTTACGCGCGGCGACGGATATTTAGCTTCAAAGCTTGTGACAAGCGGCGGCGATAACGTTATTAAAATACCGAATTACATAGGAACATCCGTTTTTTATAAAAAGGAAGAAGATCCGCCGTACATATTCATGGACGGGCAGGAAACTTTTAAATTCGCGGTAAACAGCATAGTTGACGATATTACGGACGTTTCTAAAAAAGCAAATATTGCGCTTTCGGACATCGACCATGTAGTTTTGCACCAGGCGAATATAAGAATTATGGATTACGCTTCAAAAAGGCTTAAAATCCCGAAAGAAAAGTTTTACGCAAATATCGGAAATTACGGAAACACATCCTCGGCAAGCGTTGCTATAGCGCTTGACGAAGTTGCGCGAAGCGGAAAACTGAAACGCGGCGACATAGTTGCAATGAGCGCTTTCGGCGGCGGCCTTTCAAGCGCGGCTTGTATATTAAGATGGTAAAACCATTTTAAAATAAATTTTAATTAAAGAAAGGAAATGAAAACAATGACAGCAGAAAAAGTAATCGAATTATTGGCAGAACACCTTGAAATGGACAAAAGCGAAATCACGGAGGCTTCAACATTTGAAGATCTCGGCATAGACTCTCTTGACGCGGTAGAAATCATGATGGAAATGGAAGACGAATTCGGCATCGAAATCAAACCCGCACAGGTTGGCAAATCCGTAAGCGAACTTATAGCTTATATCGACAAGAAATTAAACTAAGCAAAAAGAGGTGAGCCGCAGTGATAAAAACATCAATATGTGAGCTTTTAGGAATAGAATATCCCCTGCTTCAGGGCGGCATGGCGCATATTTCGGACGCGCGCCTCGCGGCGGCGGTATCTGAAGGCGGCGGTCTCGGCATTATATCTGCCGCAAGCGGAAATATTGAGCAGATTGAAAAGGAAATAGACAAAATCCGCACGCTGACGGAGAAGCCTTTCGGCGTAAACGTTATGCTTATGGGCGCGAATGTTGACGAGGTTGCGCGTCTTTTGGCGGACAAAAAAGTTCCCGTTATCACAACGGGCGCGGGCGACCCGAGTAAATACGTTCCGATGTGGAAAGAGGCGGGAATTAAGGTTATCCCCGTTATCCCTTCCGCGGCGCTCTCGAAGCTTGTCTCACGCGGCGGCGTTGACGCGGTTATTGCCGAAGGCGGTGAAAGCGGCGGCCATGTCGGAGAAATGACGACGATGGCGCTCGTGCCGCAGGTGTGCGACACAGTTGATATTCCCGTTATAGCCGCAGGCGGCATAGCGGACGGCAGAGGCTTTGCGGCAGCTTTGATGCTCGGAGCCGAGGGTGTTCAGATAGGTACGAGATTTCTCTCGGCGTTTGAGTGCACAATAAGCCGCACATATAAAGATAAAGTTCTCGCGGCAAAAGACACTTCTACAATAGTTACGGGCAGACGGCTCGGTCACCCCGTAAGAAGCCTTAAATCGCCTTTTTCAAGAGCGTATGCAAAGGCTGAATACACAGATATTTCAAACGAAGATTTGGAACAGATGGGAGTCGGCTCTTTGCGCAAAGCCGTTCAAGACGGCGACGAAAAGGGCGGCTGTTTCCTGGCAGGTCAGATATCCGGCTTGGTAAAAGAGGAGCAGAGCGCGGCGGACATTATAAAAGATATAATGAAAGGCGCAGAAGAAGCTTTAAAAGGAGGATTACAATGGGTAAAATAGCATTTGTTTTTTCCGGACAGGGCGCACAGTATTCCGGCATGGGAAAATCGCTTTACGACACTTCCGCAGCTGCAAAAAAGCTTTATGACGAAGCGGAAATTCTCCGCGAGGGCACAAAAGCACAATCTTTTTCGGGCACGGATGATGAACTTAAAATAACAAAAAACACACAGCCATGCTTATACCTTGTAGACCTTTCCGCGGCGCAGGCGCTCACCGAAAACGGCGTAAAAGCGGATGGCGTTGCAGGCTTTTCTTTAGGCGAAGTTGCGGCGCTTGCCTATGCAGGCGCATATTCAAACGCGGACGGCTTTAAGATAGTTACAAAGCGCGGAGAGCTTATGAACGACGCCGGCGGCGATGCGGACACATCAATGTGCGCCGTATTAAAGCTTGACAGCGAAACAATAGCAAAGAAAGCTTCGGAATATGAAAAGCTTTATGCCGTAAACTTTAATTCCCCCGGTCAGACTGTTGTATCGGGTCTTTCGGAAAGCGTTGAAAAGTTTTCGGAAGAGATTACGGAAATGGGCGCAAGATGTATTCCCTTAAATGTCAGCGCGGCGTTTCACTCGCCCTTTATGAAGGACGCAGCAAAGAAATTTGACAAAGCGCTTTGTGAATTTGACATAGAAAAACCCGAAATTCCCGTTTACGCCAATTTAACAGCGAAACCTTACGGCGAAGACGTAAAGGAAACGCTTGAAAAACAGATAGTAAGCCCCGTAAGGTGGCAGGAAACCATCGAAAATATGATAAAAGACGGATATACGGATTTCGTTGAAGTAGGCGCGGGCAAAACGCTCTGCGGCCTTATAAAGAAAATCTCAAAGGACGTTTCCGTTTATAACGTTCAGGACGAAGAAAGTCTTAAAATTACAGTAGAAGCGCTTTCGGAAAGGAATTAAACAACATGTTAAAAGGTAAAACGGCGATTATAACAGGCGCCTCGCGCGGCATAGGCGCGGGCATAGCCAAAAAATTTGCTTCAGAGGGCGCAAATGTCGCTTTGATATATAGCGGCAACAAAGAAAAGGCGGAAGCCGTAAAAGCGGAACTTTCCGGCGTAAAAGCGGAAATATATCAGTGCGACGTCGCAAATTTTGACGCGTGCAAAGAAACGGTTTTAAAAATCACAGAGGATTTCGGCGGCGTTGATATTCTCGTAAATAACGCGGGCATAACGCGCGACAATCTTTTGATTGCCATGAGCGATGAGGAGTTTTCCGCGGTTATTGACACAAACCTTAAAGGCTGTTTTAATATGATAAAAGCGTGCGGCAGAAACTTCGTACGCAGAAAATACGGCAAAATAATAAATCTCTCTTCAATATCGGGCCTTCGCGGCATAGCGGGCCAGGCAAACTATTCCGCTTCAAAAGCGGGCGTTATAGCGCTTACGAAAGTAACCGCCAAAGAATTTGCGGGCAAAAACGTTTGCTGCAACGCGATAGCGCCGGGCTTTATAGAAACCGATATGACGAAAGAGCTTCCAAACAGAGACGAATATATAGAAACTATTCCCCTTCGCCGCGCAGGCACTCCCGAAGACGTTGCAAACCTTGCGGCGTTTCTGGCGGACGATATATCGGACTATATCACGGGCGAAGTTATCCGCATAGACGGCGGACTTGCAATGTAAAAAGCATAAGAAAGGCGTGAAAATATATGAAAAGAGCAGTTGTAACGGGCATGGGTGCGATAACGCCCATAGGCTGTGACGTAAATACTTTTTGGGAAAACCTTAAAGCGGGCGTTTGCGGCATAGATTTTATTACCCGTTTCGATACTTCGGATTATAGGGCAAAGCTTGCCGCCGAAGTAAAAGATGACTTTGATCCCCTTTTGTATATGGAAAAATCAGACGTCCGAAAGACGGACAGATTTGTTCAGTTTGCGCTTTCGTCCGCGGCGCAGGCCGTTGCCGATTCGGGTATCACGGGCAAAATAGACCCCGAAAGATTAGGCGTTTATTTCGGCTCCGGCATAGGCGGATTTGATACATTTATTCAGGAACATAACAATCTTTTAAACAGGGGCCCTTTAAGGGTTTCGCCCCTCTTTATACCGAAGATGATTTCAAATATAGGCGCCGGAAACATAGCCATAAAACACGGCGCAAAAGGCCCTTGCCTTTCGTTTTCAACGGCATGCGCAACGGGCACAACTTGTATAGGTGAAGCGCTCCGCGCCATCCGCGGCGGATATGCGGACGCAATAATCGCGGGCGGTTCGGATGCTACTATCTCCCCTCTTGCCGTTGCGGGCTTTATAAACTGCATGGCATTGACGGAGAGCGACGATCCTAAAGCGGCTTCAATACCGTTTGACAAAAGACGATCGGGTTTTGTTATGGGCGAAGGCGCAGGAGCTCTTTTAATAGAAGAATACGAGCACGCGAAAAAGCGCGGCGCGCACATTTACGCGGAGCTTTGCGGCTACGGCAGCACTTGCGACGCGCACCACGTAACGGCGCCCGACACCGAAGCCACTGCATCTGCAAAGGCTATAGCGGACTGCTATAGGGAATCGGGCGAAGCGGACGCATCAAAAATCTACATAAACGCGCACGGCACAAGCACACCGATGAACGATAAAACAGAAACTGCGGCTATAAAAAGAGTATACGGCGAAGACGCTTATAAAATAAACATAAGTTCGACAAAATCCATGACAGGTCATTTACTCGGCGCGGCGGGCGCGGTTGAAGCGATAGCTTCTATAAAGGCGCTGAGTGACGGCATAGTACCGCCTACCATAGGCTACAAAGAAAAAGACCCCGAATGCGACTTAAACTATACGCCGAATGAGGCGAAAAAGACGGAAATTGACCTCTCTATGTCGGTTTCTCTCGGTTTTGGCGGACACAATGCTTGTATAGGATTTAAAAAGGTGAAATAAATGAACAAAGAAGAGATTAAAAATATACTTCCCCACAGGGACAATATGCTGCTTTTAGACGAAGCGGAGCTTAAAGACGGAGTGGCGCACGGCAAGAAAAAAATAGTTGGCGACGAATGGTTTTTAAAAGGACATTTTCCCGGCAACCCGGTAGTTCCGGGTGTTATACTTTGTGAGATACTCGGTCAGTCCGTAAGCGTTTGTCTCGGCGGCATAGGCGACAGCAAGCTCCCCTTTTTCACGGGGCTTGACAAGGTAAAATTCAGAAATCCCGTAAAACCCGGCGATTTGTTTGAAACAAAGTGCGAAATAACGAAGGTAAGAGAGCCGTTTTATTTTGCGAAGGGCGAAGGATATGTAGACGGAAAGCTCTGCGTAAGCGCGGAATTTTCATTTGCTGTTACAGATAAAAAGTAAGAGGTAGGATATGTTTTTAAAAAATCTTTTTAAGAAAGAAGCGGACCGCAAATGCACAAAATGCGGCGCGGAGATTCCCTATAAAAAGCTTTCGGAAAACGCTTTTATATGCCCTAAGTGCGGCGCATATATGCGCATGAAAGCGTCTGAAAGACTTGCGCTTATAGCGGACGCGAAGACTTTTTCGGAGCAAAACGCGGATTTAAAATGCAAAAACCCCATAGACTTTCCCGGTTATGACGAAAAGATAGAAAAAGCAAAAGCGGACAGCGGCCTTGAAGACGCCGTAGTTTGCGGCACATGTGAAATAGGCGGCGAGAAATGTGCAATTTTCGTTATGGACTCATCTTTTATGATGGGCAGCATGGGAACAACGGTCGGCGAAAAGATAACAAGCCTTTTTGAATATGCGCTTGACAATTCGCTCCCCGTTGTAGGCTTTACTACCTCGGGCGGCGCGAGAATGCAGGAGGGCATTTTGTCTCTCATGCAGATGGCAAAGGTAAGCGGCGCGGTGAAGCGCCACAGCGACGGCAAAAACCTTTACATTGCCGTTTTAACAGACCCGACAACGGGCGGCGTTACGGCAAGCTTTGCAATGCTTGGCGATATTATAATAGCAGAGCCGAAGGCACTTATAGGCTTTGCGGGCAAAAGGGTAATTGAGCAGACAACGGGCGAAAAACTGCCCGAAGGCTTTCAGACGGCTGAATTTATGCTCTCGCACGGGTTTGTTGATATAATAGCAGAGCGCAAAAACTTAAAAGAAAAACTTGCAACTCTTTTAAAAATACATAAAGGAGGCAAGCGTTAATGGAAATAAAAGCTTATGACAGAGTAAAAACCGCCCGAAGCGGTGGGAGACCCATGGGAAAATATTATATAGACAATATGATAGAAGACTTTTGCGAGCTGCACGGCGACAGAAGATACGGTGATGACGGCGCAATAATAGGCGGCGTTGGCTTCTTGGGCGGAAAGCCCGTAACGGTAATCGCTATGGAGCGCGGCGAGACGGTTGAAGACAGAATGGCGCGCCATTTCGGCTGTCCAGCGCCCGAAGGCTACAGAAAGGCTCTGCGCCTTATGAAGCAGGCGGAGAAATTCGGGAGACCCATAATCTGCTTTATCGGCAGTCCCGGCGCGTACTGCGGCATTGAGGCCGAAAACCGCGGACAGGGCGAAGCCATTGCCGAAAACCTTTTTGAGATGATGGGGATTTCCGTTCCCATAATTTCCGTTGTTGCGGGCGAAGGCGGCAGCGGCGGCGCTTTGGCGCTCGGCGTTTGTGACAGCCTTATTATGCTTGAAAACGCCATATATTCCGTTATCTCCCCCGAAGGCTGCGCCAGCATTTTGTGGAAAGACTCCGCGAAAGCGCCGGACGCGGCGGAGGCTTTGCGCCTGACGGCTCCGGACCTTTATAAATTCGGCATAGCCGATAAAATTATAGACGAAACCGATAAGACAAACGAGAAAATCTGCAAGGATTTAAAAGACTATATAGTGGCGCAGATCGAGCTTTGCGAAAAATATTCTGCGCAGGAGCTTTTAGACAAGAGGTATGGAAAGTTCCGCAAGATTAAATAGAGAAGAAAAGAGGCTGTAGCAAAACGATTTCGTTTTCTACAGCCTCTTTTGGGCGAAGAGAAAATAGTGCAGAACGGACAAACTGAGCACAAAAAGCCGATGTTATCGGCTTTTTGTGGTTACCCGAAGCTGTACGAGGGTACAGCGAGAGGCGAAGTTTGTTCGTAGCATAAAGCATTTAAAGACAAAAATTTGCCAAACGGCGAATTTTTACCTTGAAGCCAAGTCTATTTTACCATGGTGTTTCTCTAAAAGTTCCGTAATAACGGCTTTTTCTTTGCTTTATGCGGTCTGTGCATTTTGTCACAGCCCCTTTTTATTTTGAAGTTATATCCGATATAACGTTTCTGTTTTGAACAATATACTGTATTCCCGAAACGGCCGTTATAAATGCGGATAAGTAAAAGAGAATATCAATATAAATGTTTTTGCCGAATATTATAGCGGCTATAACCGTTATCATCTGCAGCGTAGTTTTTATTTTGCCGAGCCAGCCCGCAGCTATTACCTTGCCGCCCGACACCGCAACAAGGCGAAAGCCCGTTACTATAAATTCACGCGCGAGGATTATCATAACAACCCAAGCAGCAACTATGTGGTAGTCAAGCATCATGCAAAGCGCGGCAAGAATTAAAAGCTTGTCGGCCAAAGGGTCTGCAAACTTTCCGAAGTTTGTAACCAGATTATATTTTCTCGCGATTTTGCCGTCCGCAAGATCGGTAAGGCACGCCAAAATGTAAACAATTGCTGCGGCAATGTTTAAAGCAGGGGTTTGAAAAGAATAAAGTATCATAAATACCGGTATCAGTAAAACGCGCAGTATTGTAAGCTTATTCGGTAAATTCACCTTGCATCTCTCCCTTTAAATCGTATTCGTCGGCATCGGTAATCAAAACGGGCACGATATCGCCCAAAACGCCCTCGCCCGCCCCCGTAAAATATACGCTTCCGTCAATTTCGGGCGCGTCAAAAGCACATCTGCCCATGCAAATATCATCGGCTATCATCTCCGCTAAAACGGGCAGCGTTTTGCCTATATACTTTTTGCAGTTTTCAGCTGAGATTTCCTTTTGAATTTCCATTATTTTATCGCGGCGCGCGCATTTGATTTCTTCGTCCAAATGCCCGGTGAGTTTGTCGGCGGGGGTTCCCTCCTCGCGCGAATACGCAAAAACGCCGAGTCTGTCAAACTTTGTGTTTTTTACAAAATCGCAAAGCTCTAAAAAATCTTCCTCGTCTTCTCCGGGAAAGCCCGTCATAAGCGTTGTTCTTATTGTGGATTCGGGTAGCTTTTCGCGGATCTTTGAAATAAGCGCTTTGATATCCTCTCCCTTGCAGGGCCTGCCCATTCTCTTTAAAACCTTCGCGCTTATGTGCTGTATGGGTATATCAAAATAATTTACTATATTTTCGTTTTTCTCAAAAACATCAAGTATTTCGTCCGTTATGCGCTCGGGATACATATACAAAACGCGTATCCAGCTAAAATCTTTTATTTTCGCAAGCGCCGTCAGCAGTTCGGGAAGCTTGCTTTCCCCGTATAAATCCTCGCCGTAGCGCGTTGTGTCCTGCGCAATGACAATAAGCTCTTTTGTGCCGTTTTCCGCGAGGCGCTTCGCTTCCGACAAAATATCTTCTGTTTTGCGGCTTCTGTATTTGCCGCGTATCATAGGTATTGCGCAGTAGGTGCACCGGTTGTCGCACCCTTCCGCTATTTTTATGTACGAAGTATAAAAAGGTGTTGCGGTAATTCTCGGCGCGCTTTCGGGGTATGCTGCGTTTTCGTTTCCCAAAAATTCAGAAGTGCCGCTTTTTATTATATCCGCTATCTCGTCAAAGCGCGAAACGCCGACAATGGCGTCAACCTCCGGCAGCTCGCGAAGAACTTCGTCCTTATAGCGCTCCGCAAGACAGCCCGTAACGATAAGCTTTTTAAGGCTTCCCGTTTCTTTATACCGCGCCATCTCCAAAATAGTATTTATGGCTTCCTCTTTTGCTTCGTCTATAAAAGCGCAGGTGTTAACTATTATAACTTCGGCATTTTCAGCGTCGTCCGTAAGATAAAATCCTTTATCTTCGAGAATGCCACTCATAATCTCTGAATCCACAAGGTTTTTGCTGCAGCCGAGCGATATTATTGAAACATTAGTCATTATTATCTCCCAAATAAACCTCTCTTATGGCGTTTTTAATTTCGTCAAACGAAAAGCCGCGCCTTAAAAAGCAGTTTATTATTTTGTTCATAGTTTTTGTATCTTCACACTCTTTAAATTTCTTCTGCATAATGGGTTTTATGTCAAATTCAATATCATTTAGCGCTTCTTCAATATATTCGTCCTCAACGCCGCGCTCACGAAGATCGCGCCTTATTCTGTCGGGGCCGTAGCCTTTTATGTTTGCAGCATCGTGCGCAAAGCGCCTTGCAAAGTCGCGGTGGTCAATATACCCCGCGTCTTTGTAATACTCCGCGGCTTCCTCCGCCGCGTCAGGCTCAAAGCCTTTAGCTATAAGCTTTTCAACTATCTGCTTTTTCGTGCGGCGCTTTCCGAGCGCCAAACGCAAAGCTTCGCTTTTAACATCGTTCATACCGTTCTCCTACATCAAATCAGAAAAAATGTAGTCCGAAATATCTATTCCCTTCTCGGTTAAGCGGACGTTTTTGCCAACCCTTTCCATATAACCGAGGTTTATATATTTGTCGGTTTTTGAGTTTTCTTCATATAAAATGCCGTCAGACATACGAAGACCGAGCATTATTTTTTCTTTTTTAAGCTCCGCTTCGTCAATTTTTTGTATGTTGCATTTTATGTCTTTGCCGATAAGGTAGGCGTCAATGTCCTCGGCGTTTTGGTATCTTTCGCCGCAAAAATACGAATGCGCTCCCGCACCGAGACCTATGTAGGGCTCATTTTGCCAATACTTTGTGTTGTGGCGCGACCTTTTGCTGTCTTTTGCGAAGTTTGATATCTCATAATGCTCAAAATTTGCCGCCTTAAGCCTTTTTGCGAGGTGGCGGTACATTTTCCGTTCCGTGTCCTCGTCGGGCAAAGAGAGCGTGTTTTTGGACTTTTCAAACGGCGTTCCCTCTTCTATGGTCAGCGAATACGCCGATATATGCGTAAGCCCCAAAGAGAGCATTTTGTCAATAGTTATGTCAAGGCTTTCCATCGTCTGGTTAGGTATTGCCGTCATAATATCGCCCGAAATGTTCTCAAAGCCCGCGTTTTTTGCCATTTTTACGGCGTCCTCTCCGTCTTTTGCCGAATGTATTCTGCCGAGCGCAGAAAGTTCTTCGTCTATAAATGACTGAAAACCGAAGCTTATTCTGTTTACGCCTTCGGAAAACAAAGCGCAAAGCTCCTGCTCCGTAACGGTTTTCGGGTTTGCTTCAAGCGTTATTTCGGCGTTATCGCATACATTAAATGCGCTTTTTATGCCGCGGAGCATTTGGGAAATGTTCTCCGCGCCGAGTAAAGACGGCGTGCCGCCGCCGAAATATATTGTATCAATATCCTGCTTTTCGTAAGTTAAAGCCTCTTTTGCAACACATTTTGCGTATTTGCTAAAATCTTTTTCGCGCCCCGTTTTGGAATAAAAGGCGCAGTAGTTACACTTTTTTTTGCAAAAGGGCGTGTGAACGTATACCCCTAACATCAGTCAAGCTTTAAGACGGACATAAACGCTTCCTGAGGCACCTCAACAGAGCCTACCTGGCGCATACGCTTTTTACCTTCTTTTTGCTTTTCAAGAAGCTTTTTCTTTCTGGTTATATCGCCGCCGTAGCACTTTGCCAAAACGTCTTTGCGAAGGGCCTTAACCGTTTCCCTCGCGATTATCTTGCCGCCTATAGCCGCCTGAATCGGAACTTCAAAGAGCTGGCGCGGAATTGCTTCTTTCAGTTTTTCCGCAATTCTTCTCGCTCTCGGATACGCTTTTGATTCGTGAACTATAAAGCTCAGTGCGTCTACCATATCGCCGTTTAAGAGGATATCAAGCTTTACGAGCTTGCTTTCAACATATTCTTTCATTTCATAGTCAAAGGAAGCATAGCCCTTTGTACGGGATTTTAGCGCGTCAAAAAAGTCATAGATGATTTCGTTTAAGGGCATATCGTAGTGAAGCGAGGCGCGTCCCTCGTCTATATACTGCATTCCCTTATAAACGCCGCGCCTGTCCTGACAAAGCTCCATAATGCTGCCGACAAATTCCGTAGGCACCATAATATCCGCCTCAACAAACGGCTCCTCCATTTTTTCTATCTCGGAGGGGTGCGGCATATTGGTGGGGTTATCGATATAGACAACCTCGCCGCTTGTCTTTGTTATTTTATATATAACGCCGGGAGCTGTTGTAACAAGATCGAGATTATATTCTCTTTCAAGTCGCTCCTGGATAATTTCCATGTGTAAAAGCCCCAAAAAGCCGCATCTGAAACCAAAGCCTAAGGCAATAGATGTTTCGGGCTCAAAAGTTAAAGACGCGTCGTTTAACTTAAGCTTTTCGAGAGAATCGCGAAGGTCGCCGTATTTCGCGCCGTCCGCGGGGTAAATACCGCAGTAAACCATCGGGTTTACCTTTTTATAACCGGGCAGAGGCTCGGGCGCGGGGTTATCTGCGCGCGTTACCGTGTCGCCGACGTTTATGTCCGAAACCGTCTTGATGCTCGCTGTTATATATCCTACCTCGCCTGCCGAAATGCTTTTTGAGGGAGTCATGCCGTTCGGGCTTAAATAGCCTACTTCAACTACCTCAAACTGTTTATTTGTCGCCATAAATCTTATGGTGTCGCCCGCTTTTAAAGTGCCGTCCATAACGCGCACGTAAACTATGGCGCCCTTGTAGCTGTCATAGTAAGAGTCAAATATAAGAGCTTTTAAAGGAGCGTCATCGTCGCCCGTGGGCGCGGGAACTTTGTCCGCTATAAGGTCTAAAACGGCTTCTATGTTTGTGCCCTGCTTTGCGCTGATTCTCGGCGCGTCTTCGGCTTCTATGCCTATGATATTTTCTATTTCGTTTATAACGACCTCCGGCCTTGCGGCCGGCAGGTCAATTTTATTTATAACAGGCAGAATTTCAAGGTCGTGGTCAAGCGCCAAGTAAGTATTTGCAAGAGTTTGCGCTTCTATGCCCTGCGCCGCGTCCACAACAAGCAGAGCGCCTTCGCAAGCCGCGAGAGAGCGCGAAACCTCATACCCGAAGTCAACGTGACCGGGCGTGTCTATAAGATTAAAGATATACTCTTTTCCGTCTCTTTTGTATATAAGTCTTACGGCGCGCGCTTTAATCGTAATGCCGCGCTCGCGCTCAAGCTCCATGTTGTCAAGCAATTGCTCTTCCATGTCCCTTTCGGCGATTGTGCCCGTAAGCTCTAAAAGCCTGTCGGCAAGTGTGGACTTGCCGTGGTCAATATGCGCTATTATACAAAAGTTTCTGATAAGTGACTTATCTGCCATCTAAAAATCTCCATTCCGCTCCGCGTCTGCACAAGCAGTAATTATGTTCTCTCTTTCATGCGGAGCAAGGAATGAAAGAGATTTTTGGCGCATGTGCGTTTCGGCGTCAGCCGAAAATTTCGCACGCGCATTAAGTTCCGCCGGAGGCATAGTTTGAAAGGTACTTTCAAGCTTTTCCTTTCAGACCAAATTTTCGAGTTTAACCGAATTTACATATTTTGTAAGATCGTCAAAGGCGGGAATATCCGTGCCGTCTTTTTCTATTTTTGCCGCAGAAAACGAAGCGGCATATTTTATGCACTCTTCAAAAGAAGCGCCGCGTGTTTTTCCGTATACAAAGCCCGCCAAGAAGCTGTCGCCCGCGCCTACGGTGCTTTTGACGGAAACGGGAAGCGGGCATACTCTGTAAACGCCGTCTTCCCCCGCGCACACTGCGCCCTCGCCTCCGAGGGAGAGCAAAACGTTTTTAATGCCTAAAGAAAAGAGCTTTTTCGCGGCTTTTGCCGCGTCGCTTACGGAGGTTATGGGTTCTCCGAGCAGCTCTTCGGCTTCTTTTTCGTTCGGCTTTATAATATCGGGCTTTTCCGCTATCGCACATTTAAGTGCCGCGCCGCTTGTGTCTGCTGCAGATAAAGCTCCGCATGCTTTGCAAAGCTTTATTATTTTAGCGTAGGTATCATCACCTGCGCCCATAGGAAGCGAGCCGCCCATATATACTATGCCGCTTTTTTTCGCGGCTTCTTCTGCTTTTTCAAAAAGGCGGATCATTTCGTCTTTTGACACGGGCGCGCCGCCCTCGTTTAAATCGGTATATGTGCCGCGTTTTAAATCGCATATTTTTATATTTGTGCGTATTTCGCCTTCTGTCCGCACAAAATCCGTCTCAACGTTTTTGGCTTTTAAAAACGCATCTATCATGTTGCCGCCCGTGCCTAAAAACCCGAGCGCCAAAAGCGGCACGGAGCATTCAGCAAGCGCGGCTGTAAAATTAATTCCCTTGCCGCCCGCGTTTGTTTTTGTTTTTTCTGCGCGGTTTACTTTGTCAAGAGCGAAATCGTCCGCGTAATATGTTTTGTCGATTGCGGGATTGAGCGTAAAAGTTGATACGCGCATCAGCCGTGAATCCTCTCCTTGATATAGTTTACTGCCTTGTCAACAGCGTCTGCGGCAGAAAGCTCTTCAAAGTTCTTTTCGCCGCGGATTTTAAATTCAACTATTCCCTCGCCCGCCTTTTTGCCAACCGTTATGCGAAGCGGAATACCTGTTAAATCGCAGTCTTTAAATTTAACGCCGGGGCGCTCGTCCCTGTCGTCTATAAGCGCTTCTATGCCGCTTTCGAGGAGTTTGTTATATATATCTTCCGACATGGAAGCTATTGTTTCGTCTGTGATATTAGTCGGGATAACGCTTACGTGGTAAGGCGCTATCGGAATGGGCCAGATTATGCCGTCATCGTCCGAGTTTTGCTCAATAGCCGCAGCCATGCAGCGGTTAACGCCTATGCCGTAACAGCCCATTATAACGGGCTCTTCTTCGCCCGAATCGTTCGGGAAAGTAAGCTCTAAAGCCTTTGAATATTTTGTGCCGAGCTTAAAGATATGGCCTACCTCAATGCCGTGGCATGTTGAAATTTTCTTGCCGCAGCGCGGGCAGATATCGCCGTCTTCTATGGCTCTTATGTCGGCAACTTCCGTCGGAGTAAAGTCGCGGCCGGGCTCAACGTTTATAAGGTGCATATCCGTTTCGTTTGCGCCGACTACGATGCCGTGCATCTGCATTACCTCTTTGTCCGCGTAAACGGGAATATCAATGCCGATAGGTCCTGCAAAGCCTACCTCGGCTTTTGTAATTTCGCGTACCATATGCGGCTCTGCAAGCTCAATGCCTGTGCCGCCCAGAAGGTTTTGCAGCTTCGTTTCGTTTACTTCTCTGTCGCCGCGAACCATTGCCGCAACGTATTTGCCGTCTATTTTATAAATAAGCGTTTTTGCAAACATATAAGGTTCGCATCCGAGGAAAGATGTAAGCTCTTCAATAGTATGAGCATTAGGCGTATGCTTCTTTTCAAAGGGCTTTGTGTTTTCGGGGAATTCTTTGCCGTCCGGCACACACTCCGCCTTTTCTTCGTTTGCCGTATAACCGCAAGCGGCGCAGGAAGCTATAACGTCCTCGCCCACTTCGCTTTTAACCATAAATTCCTGCGAGCCCGAGCCGCCCATGGCGCCCGAATCCGCGTCAACTATTAAAAAGTCAAGACCCAAGCGGCGGAAAATGTTGCAGTATGCTTCATACATTTTCTTATACGATATGTCAAGACCTTCTTCTGTCAAGTCAAAGCTGTATGCGTCCTTCATTATAAATTCGCGGCTGCGCAGTGCCCCGAAACGCGGACGTCTCTCGTCTCTGTACTTTGTACCTATCTGGTAAAGCGTTACCGGAAGCTGTTTATATGAATGAATTTCGTTTTTAACGGTTGAAGTAAATATTTCCTCGTGCGTAGGTCCGAGGCAGAAGTCCCTGTCGTGTCTGTCACGCAGTCTAAACATCTCGGGACCGAATACTTCCCATCTGCCCGAAGGCATAAAGTATTCCGCGGGCAAAAGTGCGCTCATCAAAAGCTCGTTTGCGCCCGCTTTGTCCATTTCTTCTCTTATAATGTCCTCAACCTTGCGAAGTGCGCGAAGGCCAAGCGGCATATAAGCGTAAATACCTGCCGCGAGCTTTCTCATAAGCCCCGCGCGAAGCATAAGCTTGTGCGATAATATTTCAGCCTCCGCAGGCGTTTCGCGAAGCGTAGGCATAAGTAAATTTGAAATTCTCATAAAAGTTCATCCTTTCAGCCGTTAAAAACGGAATCTATATCTTTTTGTAGTTGTTTTTTGAGTTCGTCCGTATTTTTAAATTTATGTTCATCCCTGATTTTTTCAAGGAACGTAACCTCTATCGTTTCGCCGTATATGTCACCGCTGAAAGAGGGGATATACGTTTCGCTGCGTTTTTTAGCTTGTTCAACGGTGGGATTTACGCCGATATTCGTTATGCTTTTATATTTCTTTCCCAAAACCTGCGTTTCCGTTTTGTAAACTCCGCTTTTCGGGAGATACAAAAAGTCAGGGGGCGTTACGTTTGCGGTCGGGAAAAGCTTTTTGTGACCTAAACTTTTGCCGTGCTCAACTTCCCCTTTTATGCTGTAGGGCATATATGAAAAGCGGTTATATTTAATAATATCTCCCGCAGAAAGCGCCGCTTTTAAAACGGTGCTTGATACGGTTTCGTCCCCGTCTTTGATGTCGTCCATAATAATTGCTTCAAAGCCGTATTTTTCGCCGAGCTTTTTTAAAAGCGCGGCGTCGCCTGCCCCGCCCCTGCCGAAGGTATAGTTAAACCCCGCGGCAACTGTTTTTGCCGAAAACCTGTCGCGCAAAACGTCTTTTGCAAAGGCTTCGGGCGACATGCCGAGAAGCTCTTTTGTTGTAGGCTCAAATATAACCTCGTCAATACCGAGAGACAGTAAAATTTCGCGTTTCTTTTCGTTTGTCATAAGCACTTTATATGTATCGCCGCGTAAAACGCGCAAAGGGTGCGTCTCAAAAATAAACGCGACAGAATAAAGGCTTTTATCTTTCGCGGCTGCCGCGAGTGTTTCTATTAATTTTTTATGCGCTTTTGAAACGCCGTCAAAATTGCCGAGAGCAACAGCCGTTTCTTTCATAACCGTGTCCTTTAATAAAAGTTTTTTATGCTGGAAAGTAGGCGCGTGCCGTTTTCCTCAATTCCTTCCGAGAGGCAGAGAAAACTGCCGTCTGCGCCGTAAAGCCTGTATTTTTTGCCCGTTTTAAGGGGGTTTAATACAGCCGCGCCGTTTCTTACGCGGAACTCGTCCTTTCCGGACAAAACTATTTTTTCATAATCTGAAAAAAGCTCATCTACGGGCGTTAATTTTTCTTCGCAGACGTCTTCAACAGAAACCGCGTCTTCTATCTTAAAAATACCGCTTCTTGTGCGCTTTAGTGCGGTCATGTGCGCGAGAGAGCCGAGCTTTTTTCCTATATCCTCGCAAAGCGTTCTGATATATGTGCCTTTTGAGCATATTATTTTAATCTCCGCTTCATCGGCCGTAAAAGACAGCGGCGTTATATCAAAAATTGTTATTTTTCTCGGTTTTCTTTCAACCGTTTCGCCGCGCCTTGCTATTTTGTAAAGACGCTCGCCGCCGACGTGAACTGCGGAATACATCGGAGGTATCTGCTCTATTTCGCCTGTAAAAGCATTAAGCGTTTCCAAAAACTCCGCTTCCTCAGGGCGCTTGTCGCTCGTTTTCAAAATTTCGCCGGTGCTGTCCTGCGTGTCTGTTTCCGCGCCGAACTTTAAGCGGCAGATATATTCCTTATCGGAAGCTACTATAAGCTCCGCCGCGCGCGTGGCCTTGCCTACGCATATTGGCAAAACGCCCGAAGCCATGGGGTCTAAAGTGCCCGTGTGGCCTATGCGCCTTGTATTTAATATGCGGCGCACTTTATATATTACATCAAAGCTTGTTATCCCCTCGGGTTTTAATACGTTAATTATCCCGTTCATAATCGCCGATTTCCTCCAGAATAAGGCTTTCAAGCTTTTCTATATCTTTTTCATACGATGTAAAGCCTGCGGCGCGGTCGTGTCCGCCGCCGCCGAATTTGGCGCAGATAGCCGCGGCGCTTTTCGTGCCGTCCGTGCGCATTGAAACCTTGAAAGCGTCACCGTGCCGTCTTATTGAAACGGACGTTTTAACGCCTACAATATTGCGGAGCATGGTTGAAAGGTTTGCAGTATCGTCTTCGGTTGCGCCGTATTTTTCAAGCATTTCTTCGGAAATATATGTTATTGCGGTTTTGCCGTCGTGCAAAAACTTCGCCCTGTCCATAGCTGCGTTTTGCAGACGAACTCTTCCCTTTGTAACCGTTTCCAGAAGCTCGTGGCAAAGGTAGGACATGTCGATGCCGAGCGCCAGAATGTGCGCTGCTGCGTCAAGCGTTTTCGGCGTTGTGTTAGAATAGCGGAAGCCGCCCGTGTCGGTTAAAATTCCGCCAAGTATGCACGTTGCGGCTCTTTCCGAGAGCTTAACGCCGTTTGTCGCGAAAACATCGAAAATAATTTCGCATGTAGCCGCCGCCTCCGAACGGATTACCGTAACATCGCCAAAGCCCTTGTTTGTCACATGGTGGTCTATAACGCCCGTGACTTTGGCGCTTTCGAATATGGGACGGCGCGTGCCGAGCCTGCCCATATCGCCGCAGTCAACGGCTATGGCGCAGTCGTAATCGCAGGGCGTGCTGTCGCTCATGTTTATATACTCTCCCCCCAAAAACAAAAGGTTTGAAGGGATTTCGTCCTCAACGATTATATCGGCGCTGCTGCCCGCCGCCTTTGCAAGCTCTGCGAGCGCAAAGCAGGAGCAAAGCGCGTCGCCGTCTATATTTTCGTGCGGCAGGAGCGCTATTTTTTTGTTTTCTTTAAAAAGCTTGAAAAATTCTTTCATATCACAAATCAATCCGCTTTCGGTTTTGTTATACTGTCAATAATTTCGCTTATATGTGCGCCGTGCTCAATTGAGCTGTCGAGCACAAACGAAAATTCGGGCGTGTGGCGAAGGTTTAGTCTGTGGCCTATTTCTTTTCTTATAAAGCCTGCCGCGGAACGGATACCTTCTATTGTCGCCGCCTTCTGTTCGTCGCTGCCCATAACGCTGATATATGCCTTTGCAAAGCGCAGATCCTTCGTAACGTTTACGGCAACAACGCTTGTAAGGCCCGAAATTCTCGGGTCTTTAAGCTCGCGCAGTAAAGCGCCGAGCTCTCTTTTTACTTCTTCGTCAATTCTGCTTTCTCTATGTGAAGCCATGTGAGGTTACCTATACCTTTCAAAAGTTTAATCTCTTTTAACTTCTTCCATTATCCAGCACTCTATAATGTCGCCCTCTTTGATATCGTTGAAGTTTTCGAGGCCGATACCGCATTCATAGCCGGAGTTTACTTCCTTAACATCGTCTTTAAATCTCTTAAGCGATGAAAGCGCGCCTTCGTGAACAACAATACCGTCGCGGACAACTCGTACGGATGCGTTTCTCTGAACCTTTCCGTCCTGGATATAACAGCCGGCGATAGTGCCTACGCCGCTAACTTTAAATGTTGAACGTATCTCAGCGTGACCGAGAACCGTTTCTTTAAACGTCGGCGCGAGCATACCTTTCATAGCGGCTTCTATTTCTTCTATCGCCTCGTATATTATTCTGTACATTCTCATATCAACTTTATGCATCTTTGCAGCAGCCAAGGCACCACTGTCGGGACGCACGTTAAAGCCTACTATAATAGCGTTTGAAGCCGTTGCGAGCATAACGTCCGATTCGGTAACCGCGCCGACAGCGCCGTGAATAACACGAACACGAACCTCTTCGTTTGAAAGTTTTTCAAGCGACTGGCGTACAGCTTCAACGGAGCCCATAACGTCTGCTTTAACTATGATATTAAGGTCTTTAACTTCGCCTTCTTTAATCTGGTTAAAGAGGTCGTCAAGACTAACTGCCGCGGTTGTTTTCTGGAGCTGGTCTTTAATCTTCTGCTTTCTCTGTTCAACAACGCTTCTTGCCATTCTTTCGTCTTTAACTGCATGGAAAACGTCGCCGCCTTCGCAGACCTCGGAAAGACCCGTTATCTCAACAGGCATTGAGGGACCTGCTTCGCGAACGCGCGCGCCGCTGTCGTTTGTCATGGCGCGTACACGGCCGACGGACGTGCCCGCAACTATAATATCGCCCGTGCGGAGCGTACCGCTTTGAACTAAAACGGTTGCAACGGGGCCGCGGCCCTTGTCAAGCTTGGATTCTATAACAGTACCTACTGCGGCTTTGGAGGGGTTTGCGCGAAGCTCTTTCATATCCGCAACAAGCGTTATCATTTCGAGAAGTCCGTCTATATTTATTTTCTGTTTTGCCGAAACCTTAACGCAAACCGTGTCGCCGCCCCATTCCTCGGGGATAAGACCGTATTCCGTTAAAGCCTGCATAACCTTGTCTACATTTGCGTTTTCTCTGTCTATTTTGTTTATTGCTATAATTATGCTTACGCCTGCGGCTTTCGCGTGGTTTATAGCTTCAATTGTCTGCGGCATGATGCCGTCGTCCGCCGCTACAACGATAACGGCGATATCGGTTACCTGCGCACCGCGCGCACGCATAGCGGTAAACGCTTCGTGACCCGGCGTGTCAAGGAAAGTGATTTTTGTGTCTTTTATCGGAACGGAGTATGCGCCTATGTGCTGCGTGATGCCGCCCGCTTCGGTATCCGTTACGTGTGCGGAACGGATGGCGTCAAGGAGCGATGTTTTACCGTGGTCAACGTGGCCCATAACAACTACAACGGGGTAGCGCGGCTTTAAATCCTCTTCCTTGTCCTCTTCTTCCGCGAAGAGTATATCCTCGTCTGTTACTATTACTTCTTTTTCAACTATAACGTCTAAGTCGTCGCCGACAAGCTGAGCCGTGTCAAAATCAATAGTCTGGCTGACGGACGCCATAATGCCGAGCTCCATGAGCTTCATTATAACGGCTGTCGGAGCGAGACCTGCTTTTTCAGCGAATTCGCCGACGGTAATTTCGTCCGGTATCTCTATTTTAACCTTTTCGCGTTTTTTCTGTTTTGCGGCTGTCTGTTCCATCTTGGAAACGCTTCCGCCGCCGCCCTGTTTATTTTTATTTTTCTTTTTGATTTTCTGTTTGCCCGCGCCGCCCTGGTCGCGAAGCTTATCGTCGAGAATCTCTTCTTCTATCTTTTCGCGCTGATCCATCTTTTCAAGATCAACAACGTCGCTTCTCGTATCAACATATCTGTTCTTGCGGACTTTTATCTCTTCATCCGCGTCTTCCGTAGGTGTTTCCGCTGCTTCGGAGGGAGCTTCCTGCGGTGCTTCCTCTTGTTCGGCCTTGGCAGTTTTCTTTTTGGATTTTTTCGGTTTTTCTTCGGTTACTTCGGGCGCGGCAGGCTCTTCCTGCTTTAAGAATTCGCCTATATCGGTACCGTCGTCAAACTTCTGGGTATAGTAATCGAAGATTATGTTCATATCCTCTTCGGTTAAGGCGCTCATGTGGTTTTTAACGCCCTGGCCGTACTGCTCCAGAAGCGCCATGAGCTCTTTGTTATTAACACCGAGTTCCTTTGCAACCGAATGTATTCTCGGTTTATTCGTTTTTGTTGCTGCCATGCAGGATCATTCCTTTCTGTTTGCGAAGGCAATCGCAAATATTAGTTTTGATTTGTTAGTTTATCTTGAATTGCTTTCGCAAAATTTCTGTCAGTGACGCCGAGCGCCGAGATATCACTTTTTCCGAGCACGCTGCCGAGTTCTTCCTTTGTTGAAAACTCCAGCAAAGGGACGGAAAAGCTTTTGCATTTGTTTTGCATGAGTTTCTTTGTTCTTTCGGAGGCGTCTGACGCCATAACCGCAAGCTTTATTTTCCCCTGTCTTGCCGAAAGCACAACGTTTTCGCTTCCGTATATAAGCTTTCCCGCGCGCCGCGCAAGACCAAGCATTAAAAGGGCGTTGCCGGCCATACATTAACTCCTTATCCGTTATTAAGCAAGCTGTCGTAGAATTCTTTGTCAACAGCGCACCCCAAAGCGCGCTCGACTGCGCTTTTCTTTTTTGCTTTTAAAACGCATTCCTCCGTGCGGCATATATACATACCGCGCCCCTGCGCTTTAAAGCTTAAATCAAGCGCGGGTGTGCCGTTCTTCAGCGTAATTCTTAAAAGCTCCGCTTTGGGTTTCATCCCGCGGCACGCGGCGCACATACGGAGAGGTACGTGTTTTTCTTTTTTATCCATTATTTGTCGCTCTTTATATCAATTTTCCAGCCTGTGAGTTTAGCGGCAAGACGGGCGTTCTGACCTTCTTTGCCGATAGCGAGAGAGAGCTGAAAATCGGGAACTACAACGGCTGCCGATTTTTCTTCTTCGTTTATCTCCGCGCTTAAAACCTTGGCGGGGCTGAGGCTTTCCGTAATAAATTCAGCGGGATCTTCGCTGTATTTTATAATATCTATTTTTTCGTTGCCGAGACTTTCGAGAATTCCCGCGATACGAACGCCCTTCTGACCCACGCAGGAGCCTACGGGATCAACCTTCGGGTTGTCGGAGAAAACGGCTATTTTTGTGCGGCTGCCCGCTTCTCTTGCGATGCTCTTTATCTTAACCGTACCGTCCGCAATTTCGGGAACTTCGCGTTCGAAAAGTCTGCGCACAAGACCGGGATGTGTGCGCGAAACGAGAACCTGCAGACCCTTTGCCGTGTTTTTAACTTCGAGAACGTAAACCTGAATTTTGTCTCCGTTTTTGTAAACTTCGCCGGGAACCTGTTCGTGAGACGGCATAAGCGTTTCAAGTGTTCCTATCTGGAGAAGCAGGCCGCGTCTTTCGGGCTTCTGAACTACTGCCGTTACAATATCGTTTTCCTTCTCTGCGTATTCAAGGTATGCTTTGCTGCGCTCTGCTTCTCTTATATACTGAACCATCATCTGCTTTGCGTTTTGCGCAGCGATTCTTCCGAAGTCCTTCGGAGTTGTTTCGATATCGAGCACGTCGCCTACTTTAGCCGCGGGGTTAATGGTTAGTGCTTCGTCAAGACTTATCTCGTAATCATAGTCTTCCGCTTCTTCAACAACGTTTCTCTTTTCGTGAACGGTTATTTTGCCGTTATCGTCAATCTCTACGAAAACGTTTTCGCCCGCACCGTAGTATTTTTTGTAGGCGTTGATAAGCGGAGGCTTTAAAGCCTCTAAAAGATCTTCCTTTTTAATGTTTTTTTCCTTTTCAAGCAGCTCAAGCGCCGCCATAAGTTCGTTAGCCACTTTCTAAATCACTCCTATTCAAAAATGTAAAGCGTTTTAATCCCTGACGCTTTGCTTTTTTCTATTTTGTATTCTTTGTCTTCTTCTTCGTTATATATAGTTAAACAGCCGTCGCTGTAATCTTTAAGTTTTCCCGTAAGGCGTTTTGTGCCGTCTATGGGTGCAAAGAGCTTTATTTCAACTGTTTCGCCCAAAGCGCCCAGTATATGCTTATCACGCTTTAGCACTCTTTCAATGCCCGGAGACGAAACCTCAAGGTAGTAAGGGTCGTTTGAGATCTCCGTTTCGTCAAGCGCCGATGAGAGAGGACGGCTTATTTTTTCGCAGTCGTCAAGCGTTACGGGTCTGTCTCCGCAGATATAAACTCTGAGGAAAAAATTAGGTCCTTCCTTTTTATACTCAACATCGTATATTTGGAGACCGATATCTTCCGCCAAAGGCTGCGCAAGCTTTAAAGCCGCATCTTCAATTTTTGACATTTTAAAGCTCCTTTCGGTTTGTAAGGAAAAAATATCTCTTACAACGCGAGAGAGTGGGCTAAATTGCCCACTCTCCCTGTTGCCATATCATTATACACTAAAAAAAACCAAATTGCAATAGTTTCTTGAAAAAAACTGATAAATTTGCCTTTTTTAAGGCGTTTTGAGTAAAATATACTATGCGTTGTTTCTTTCGTCTATCGGAACATATTCCGTTTTTTGCGAAACGCTTTTGTATGCGGGACGTATGATTTTCCCGCCTGTTATAACCTCTTCTATCCTGTGCGCACACCAGCCCGAAACCCTTGAAATGGCGAAAATCGGCGTGTACAGCTCTTTCGGAATACGAAGCATTTTGTAAACAAAGCCCGAGAAAAGGTCCACATTCGCGCACATCGGCTTTGTGTTTTTGCGGACGTTATAGAATGCGTCCGGCGTAAGCTCTTCTATGAGACTGTAAAGGTTAAATTCATCCATAAACCCTTTGTCCTCCGCAAGCTCTTTCGCCTGCGCTTTTAAAAGCAGGGCACGCGGGTCGCTCTTTGTGTAGATGGCGTGTCCCATGCCGTATATAAGACCGGAACGGTCAAAAGCCTCTTTCTTTAATATTTTAACAAGGTAATTATAAACTTCGTCCTTATTCTTCCAGTCGGAAACGTTTGCCTCAATTTCTTCCATCATCGAAACAACTTTGTTGTTTGCGCCGCCGTGCTTCGGCCCTTTAAGAGAGCCTACAGCCGCTGCTATTGCCGAATATGTATCGGTGCCGCTTGAGGAGACAACGTGCGCGGTGAATGCGGAATTGTTACCGCCGCCGTGCTCGGCGTGGATTATAAGCGCGGTATCGAGCACCCTCGCTTCAAGAGGCGTATATTTTTTGTCGGGACGCAGCATCGAAAGGAAGTTTTCCGCCGTTGAAAGGCCCGCCTTCGGATAGTGAATTATAAGGCTTTTCTTGTCGTAATAGTGAAGCTTTGCCTGATAGGCGTGCGCCACCATTGTGGGAAAGCGCGCAATAAGCTCAATAGACTGGCGGAGCATGTTTTCTATGCTTGTATCGTCGGGATTGTCGTCGTAAGAATACGAAGCGAGGACTGATCTTGCAAGCTTATTCATTATATCGCCGCTGGGCGCTTTTAAAATCATGTCCTCCGTAAAGCCGTCGGGAAGATTGCGGTTTGCGTCAAGCAGGTTTTTAAAAGACTCCAGACGCGCTTTTGTCGGAAGCTTGCCGAAAAGCAAGAGATATGCCGCCTCTTCGTAGCCGAAACGGTTGTCGCGGCGGCAGTTGTTTACTATATCGGCAACATCAACGCCTCTGTAGCGGAGACAGCCCTCGTCGGGTATCTTATCGCATTCGTCTTTTATATAACCGTGAACGTTACCGATTTTTGTAAGACCTACCAAAACGCCTGTGCCGTCAGCGTTACGTAAACCCCTTTTCACATCGTATTTGGGGTAAAGATCCGACGATATTTTATAGTTCTCTTTAATAAGAGCGCTGAATTGTTCGTAAGTTTCTTTCATTTTAAAACCTTCCTAATTGTTTAGTAAATCCTTGTTTTTCTTCAGAGGCTCCGAAAGATCAAGGCTGCCGAAAGATTCCGTCGCTTTGCCTTCTATGAGAATCTGAACTTTGTCAACGTCTTTAAGCTCGCACAGGGAATTTACAATTGAATATACGGAGAGAAGCTCTCCCGCAGAGCCGCCCGATGATTTTGAAATAAAGTCCGAAGACAGGTTTACAAAACAAACGCCTCGCTCTGTCTTTGCGGATAAAACTTTAACATCCGGCGAAACAACGGCATAAAGACCGTCGCTTAAAGGCCCTTTTAAAAGCTCGTTCATAATTGCAAGCTCAAGCTGGCTTGAATCTTTTGAAACTATCTGTCTCTTTTCGGGAACAAGGTACATGGCGTTTGAATCCGCAAAGTAAAGCGTAACGTTAATAATTTCGCTTTCGAGCTTTTCTGTATCCGTAATAAGATCGTCTTTGCCGAGTATGCCTACGGGCTCGCCCGTTGAAAGATAAGTAAGCTCTTTGCCGTCAACCAAAATCAAAACTTTTTCTATTCCGTCTACCGCGCAGACGGTGTTTTTAAGAGTTCCCCTGCTCATTGGTTTAGCGGCGTCGTCTCCCGTATCAAATTCCGCAGAAAGATTAACCTTTGCGAGATCGCCGTCTAATTCAACGCCCAAAAGGCGTGTGTTTTCGGGTATAACGCGTTTGTGGTCGGAAGCCTGGGGGCCGTTTAAAAGCTCACGCAAAGCATATTCCGCAACGTCCTTTGTACCGTCCGGAACAGTGCGTGTTTCCGTTACCATTGCGTTTTGTTCCTGATTCATAAAGTATAATGTTACAACATTTGAGCCGCCGTTTTCCGTGCTCTTACCGCATGCGGTAAGAAGCAGCGCCAAACAAAGCAAAAAAGCTGCTGTTTTTTTAGTCATTCAAATCTCTCCTATTCGGTTTCTTCTTCCGGTTCGTCAGCCTTTTCTCCCGCAACCGTCATGGTCGGGATAATAATGCGGAATAAACTGCCTACGCCCTCTTCGCTTTCAACGAAAATGCTGCCGCCGTGAAGTTCAACAGAGGCGCGCGCAATCGAAAGACCGAGACCTGTGCCGCCCGTTTCTCTTGCGCGGGCTTTATCAACCCTGTAGAATCTGTCGAAGATTTTTTCCGTTTCTCCTTCTTTTATGCCGATACCGTTGTCTGCGATAGTAATAAATACTTCTTGCTTGTCGCGGTACATCTCTATATATACCCAGCCTCCGGGCTCTGTATATTTAATGCTGTTCTCGGCTATGTTATAAATAGCCTCCCAAAGCTTATCCGAATCAACCGTCGCAAAAACGTCTTCGGTTAAAAGCGTTTCCATCTGGATTTGTTTGCTGTCGGCAAGCGGCTTTAATGCTTTTACAATTCTGCGTATAAGCGCTTTGAGATTTATTTTGGAAAGCTCTATCATTTCGCTTTCCTCTGCGGACGCGTCCATCTTCGTAAGGCTTAACAGTTTGTTTGTAATCCTTGTAAGCCTGTCGATTTCGTCGTTCATGTCGTAAAGAAATTCGTTTACAACTTCCATATCAACGTTCGGGTTCTGCAAAATAGAGTCGCAAATGAGTTTTACGGAGCTCAGCGGTGTTTTAAGCTCGTGAGAAGCGTTTGAAACAAACTCCTGCCGCCTTTCGGACACGGTGTTTATTTCCTCTACCATGCTGTTGAATTCCGAAACGAGCGCGTTTATTTCGTTACTGCCGTTTATATCGAGCTGCCTGCGGTTTTCTGCGCGGCGCATTTCTTTGATTTTGCTTGTAATATTTATTATCGGCGCCGTGAAAATATTTGACAGAGCAAGTATTAATAGACCTACAAGTATGCAAACAATAAACGCAATCCAAAGAAGACTCTTTCTTAAATCAGACAGGAACGAAACTATGCCGTTTGCGGACGACTGCAAAAACACAACGCCCGAGACCTCGTTGTTTTTCTTTATGGGAACTGCGGCGCGCACATAGCAGTCGGATCCGTTTACCGCTTTTTCAAAGCTCTCTGTTTTTTTAAGAGCGTTTATAACCTGAGGAATAAGCAGAGTTTTGCCGCGAAGACTTTCAACCTCGGAAATATCTTCGGAGTTGTCAAAGTAAACCTTTGCATCCTTGTCAAGATAAATAATTCTTGATTCGCTGCCCGCTATTTCAAGCTCGCTTTTTGAAGGGCGCCTGCCATACTCCGCGTCGCTCTCTGCGGCGAGGCTTGCCAGAATATTTGCTTTTGTAAGCAGCTCAACCTCGGCGTTTTTGAAAAAGTAATCGCTTACAAGGTTTTGTACATAGAATATGATAACTGCGAGCGTGATAAGCATGATCAAAACATACGTTCCCACAAGACGCAGCCTTGTGCTGCCGAAAAAGTGTCTAATCTTCTTTAAAATAATATCCTACCCCCCATTTGGTAAGAATATATGTCGGAGTAGCCGGATCGGGCTCAAGCTTTTCGCGCAGACGTCTTATATGAACGTCAACCGTTCTGATGTCGCCGGGGTAGTCATAGCCCCATACGATGTCGAGAAGCTGTTCTCTGGAGTAAACCTTCCCGGGGTTGTTTACAAGCAGGTCAATAAGGTCAAATTCCTTTGACGTAAGCTCAATCCAGTTTCCGTTAATAAGTATTTTTCTGAAATTAAAGTCAAGTTCAAACGAGCCGCCCGAGTGTGCCGGTTTTGCAGAGCCGCCCGCCTGCTGCGTTCTTCTCATTATAGCTTTAACACGCGCTTTAAGCTCTAAAATATTAAACGGTTTTGTAAGATAATCGTCCGCGCCGTATTCAAGACCGAGGATTTTATCCATATCCTCCGCTTTTGCCGTAAGCATTATTATCGGCACGCGCGAAAAGTCGCGTATTTTCTGGCAAACTGAAAGACCGTCAATTTTGGGAAGCATTAAATCGAGAATGATAATGTCGATTGATTTATCTCTCGCAAGCTTTAAAGCCTCTTCGCCGTCATAAGCTGTTTCAACGGTGTACCCTTCCTGTTCAAAATTAAATTTAATGCCTTTAACAAGTAGTTTTTCATCGTCAACAATGAGTATTTTCATAAGTTCAGCTCTGCCTTTCCGCCCACATTTTTATAAATGCCGTGAGTCGCGCCGTGAGCCAAGCGTTTCCGGCCGTATTCATTCCAAAGTTATGAGATTTTCAAGCTCTCTAAAGGTTTTGTCGCCCAGTCCTTTTATGTTTTTAAGCTGTTCGAGGCTTGTAAACAAGCCCTTTTCGTCTCTGTATTCAACTATCCTCTGCGCCGTAACCTCTCCGATGCCGGGCAGGGATGCAAGCTCGGCTTTTGAGGCGGTGTTTATGTTTATTTTGCCGTTCGCGCTGTCCTCCTGCGCCGATACGGAAGGAACAGTAATCCCCTCTCCGTCTTCAAGGGGCGCCGCAAGATTAAGTCTTTCTCTGTCGGCGTCGTCCGTAAAACCGCCGGCTGCTTCGGCCGCGTCGGACAGTCTGCTGCCGCGCGGCAGCTCGTAAACGCCTTCGTTTTTGACCGCGCCTTTTATGTCAACCACAACGGTGCCCGTACCGGCGCTTTCGTTTAAGGCTTTAAGTATTTCACGTTCGGCGTTTGCCTTTTTAACCGCATGAACGGCACCAACGCCGATAACGGCTGCGGTAAACACGCAAAAGCAAGATAGAGATACCGCTTTGCCGTGATGCTCAAAAAACATTTTAAACTGTTTTGAAAATGTAATTTTATCTTTCATAAAAAACATTTTTTTCTTGCAACCTAAAGATTTTTATTATATTATATAATAAATTAATAAATATTTCAATATTAAAATTTGAAGATAACGGATTTTATTTGTAGGTTTGTCAATGATGTGTTACAAAATTTCTAAAACACTTCGCCATTATCAAGGAAAGCTTTTATGTAATCGGCAGGAGCTTTCCAGTTGAGAGGACGCATAGGAAACTTGTTA
>JAFZQX010000032.1 GCA_017620205.1 Clostridia bacterium
CTGCAGGAGAAAATGTAGTTGTTCCTTTAAACGTAACAACAAGTGATGCAATGGATTGCCTCGGCTGCACAGTAACGTATGACGCAACAAAGCTCACATACGTAAGCTCTTCAAGCCCGACGTTAAATACAGGCGATATTGGCGTTGAACTTGTTGAAGACGGCAAACTGCTGGCAAACGTAATAACAACACAACCAGCGTATAACAACGCAACAGTGTTTGAGTTTACCTTTAAAGCTACAAGTGATATAGGTAATGTAGATTCTTTAGACACTGCAGTTAATGTTTCGTATCTGAAGAGAGGCTGCTATGATGCTGAACAGAATCAGATACAGCAGGCAAATCAGACATTTACACCAGGTACCGTAACAATAAACAAAGCGCAGCAGCAGCCTGCACACGAAACTCCCGTTATCGGCGCTGTTACAATAAGCGGCAGCGGCGAAGTTGGAGCACAGCTCACGGCTACACCTTCAAACTTCTATGATAACTTAGGTTTAGCTCCCACATATTCATATCAGTGGAAAATAGGCAACACGGTTGTTTCAACTACATCAACATATACGCCCGTTGCAGCTGATGCCGGCAAGACTGTTACTGTTTCCGTAACGGCTACGGTTAACGCTGCAGAAAATAACGTGAGCGCGCCTAAAACGGCTTCTAAAACGATAATTGACAACCAAACGGTAACTCATGAAACTCCCGTTATCGGCTCCGTTAAAATAGAAGGCACCGGCGAAGTAGGCAAGCAGCTTAAGGCTGTACCCGTAAACTTCTATGATAACTTAGGTTTGGCTCCCACATATTCATATGAGTGGACAATAGAAGACAACGTTGTTTCAACAACTGATGCATATACGCCTGTTGAAGCTGATATCAACAAGGCTGTTACTGTTTCCGTTGTTGCTACGGTTGACGCTGCCGAGAATAATACGAGTGCGGCTAAAACTGCTTCAAAAATTATAACCAAGATGGTTACAGCAACCGTTGACTTTACCGTAGGCAATGCAACTGTTACAGCAGGAAAGAATGTAGTTGTTCCTTTAAAAGTAACAACAAGTGAAGCTACTGATACCCTCGGCTGCATAGTAACGTATGACGCAACAAAGCTCACATACGTAAGCTCTTCAAGCCCGACGTTAAATGCAAGCGAAGTTGAAGTTTATCTCGACGAAGATGGCATACTTCAAGCAAAAGTAATATCAACAAAAGATGCGTATAACAACGCAACAGTGTTTGAGTTTACCTTTAAAGCTACAAGTGATATAGGTACCGGGAATTCTGTAAATACACCGGTTACTGTTTCGTATCTGAAGAGAGGCTGCCATGATGCTGAACAGAATCCGATACCGGAGGCAAATCAGACATATACATCCGGTACCGTAACAATCAACAAAGCGCACGAAACTCCCGTTATCGGCGCTGTTACAATAAGCGGCAGCGGCGAAGTTGGAGCACAGCTCACGGCTACACCTTCAAACTTCTATGATAACTTAGGTTTAGCTCCCACATATTCATATGAGTGGAAAATAGGCAATACGGTTGTTTCAACAACTGCTACATATACGCCCGTTGCAGCTGATATCGGCAAGACTGTTACTGTTTCCGCAACGGCAACGGTTAACGCTACAGAGAACAATCAGAGCGCGGCTAAAACTGCTTCTAAAGCAATTATAGCAAACAGCGGTATAACTGCAGTTGCAGGAAATGTTAAACTCACTCCCGCAGAAGTTAAAATTGATGTTCCCGTAACAGTAAGCTATGACTTTACACCTTCCGCAAACGGCGGCACAGACGTGTCTGAGGTTACATGGTCCGACGCAAACGGCAAGCCTCTCAGCGGAACTGTAAACGGCAATACATACACGCCTTCCATAGACGACTATGTAAACGGCGTTGTACTTAAAGCAACTGTTACACCTCGTGGCAGCAACGATACGACTGCAGGTGAACCTGCGTCAATTACAGCTCCCGTTACAGCTTCTAAGCCCGCTGTTTCAAACGTAAGTCTTGGCAACATTGTTCCCGGAGAACCCGCTGCTGTTACATATAATTTCAGCGCGGTAGGCACAGGCGATAACTACGCAGAAGGCGCAACCGAGATTAAGTTCTATAAGAAAGACGCGGCAGGAGATGTTCTCCTCGAAACAAAGGCGGACGGCAGCGTAGTTATAGACGGTAATCAGATCACGGTTGACGGCTCATTTGCCGATGCTGTTATTTACGCAACTGTTACACCCGTAAATAAATACGGAATTAAAGGTGAAACGGTTAACACAAATGAAGTTACTGTTGCAGGCGCATTTGATTTAACGAAGATCAATGTAATTACACATGATGGCGCTACAGTATATAAGAAATTCATTAAAGGCAAGAATGTAATTGTTACAATTGAAGCTACGGGAATTGATCCCGATGCGAAGAACGTAACTGTTGCAGGCAAACAGTTCTACTATGTTGCAAAACGCAATTACTTTGTCGGCATAATTCCGTGGTATGAGGGATTAGAACCCGAAACTGACGAATTTAAAGCTGAAGTTGTTAAAGACATGGTAGTTTCAGACGGCGCGTCCGACAGAATTGTTTACGGCAAAGATATCGAAGAAGATCCCGATTCACGTATAGACAATGCTGACTGGGCTAAAGCTAAGAAGATTGTACTTAATAAGGTACCGCAACCTGAAGAAAAACAGCTTCTTTCATCGGACGTAGATGAAGGCGTTATGGACGGCGTTTTAGACAACGCTGACTGGGCTACAATTAAGAGAGTGGCGCTCAGAAAAGACAAAGATCTTGCTATAAACAGCAACAACTAAAAACGCTTTATACGTTTAATCAAAAACCGCTTTGGATTTTTTCCAAAGCGGTTTTATTTGTTTATTATGTTTGATTTCAAAACTTGAAATTGGTGATTTTGACTAATATTTATGTTGATGTCTGTTGTTTGTTGTTTTTTCTTTACAAATGCATCTTTTAGTGGTAAAATATATATATAATGTATTAGTATGTAAGGAGGGCAAGGGTAAAATGAAAATAAAAAGGGTTTTAGCTGTTTTGGCAGCCGCACTTCTTATGTTTACACTCTTTTCGACAATAGCCGTTGCCGATACATTGGTTGAGTTTACAATGGGAGACACAACTGTTGTGAAAGGGGAAACTGTAAGCGTGCCGCTTTCGGTAACAACAAACGTTGTGACGGAGAGCTTGGGCTGTGTTATAACGTTTGATCCCGAAAAGCTTACATATGTAAACTATACTAAGGTTTACCCCTACGGTAAAAATGATTTTGATATTTATACTGCTGAAGATGAACCCGGCAGAATAGAAGTTGCCGTTATTTCCTTGCGTTCTCCGTATAACAACTCAACGCTGTTTGAATTAAATTTCACCGCCGTTGACGATATTGGCGAACAAAACTATATAAATACCGATGTGAATGTTTCTTTTCTTAAAAGGGGCTGTTATGACGAGGAAAAAGCAATTCAGCAGAGCAATCAGACGTTTACGCCCGGTGTTGTAACAATAGTAAAACCGCACGCGGTGCCTTCTTTTGATTTGTCCGTAGAAGGAGAAGCCATAGCGGGAAAAGAGCTTTCTGCAGCTGTTTCAAACTTTTATGATGACTGGAATCTTGAGCCGAACTATGAATATAAATGGCTTGTAGACGGCTCGGTAAAATCTACGGAAGGGAAATATACACCGTCGAAAGAAGATGTAGGGCATCAAATAAGCCTTCAGGTTACGGCTTCGGTTGCCGTGCCTATTAATTCATCGGCTTCAAGGTCGTGTGAGCTCGGCGGAGTTTCGTATGACTATAAATGCGGCGAAAATCTCACCTGGAGCTATGAAAACGGAACTCTTTCAGTAAGCGGCACGGGAGACATGTATGACTACAGCGGACACGAAGCTCCCTGGTCATCGCTTGATATCACATCCGTTTATATCGGAGAAGGCGTTACAGGCATAACAAGCGGCACTTTTTCGGATTGTGCCAACCTTACCGAAATAAATGTCAGCGAACAAAACGGCTCGCTTGCCTCCGAAAACGGCAACCTATTAAGCCATGATAAGAAAACTTTCATTCAGTATGCCGTAGGTAAAGACGACAGATACTATGACATACCCGAAAGCGTTGAAACAATAGAAGGTGCGGCATTTTGCGGCGCCGGTAATCTCGAAAGCATAATAATGCACGAAAATATAAAAGAGATAGAAGACGGAGCGTTTGGCGACAGCGCTCTTGAAAACGTATATTTCACCGGTAATCAGCAGCAGTGGGAAAGCATCAATATGGGCGGCGGTGATAACGAACTTACGGTTGCCGATATAAATCTTGACCATGATGACGAAAAGGTGACGGTTGACGGCGAAATTGAAGAAGTTTATTATGACGAAAACGAAGACGAGATTGTAACTGAGATAGATATTGATTTAATTCAGAAAGACTGCAGCGTTTTAATGGGCATATATGACGAGGACGAAACCCTTTTGGCTACAGCTATGGGCGAAGCTAAAACGGATGACAGAGGCATTACGCTTTCGTGCCCCGCGGAGCAAAACTACGCTAATTGTCATTTGAAGGTATTCTTCTGGAACGGTTTTGATGAAATAACACCCATTGGAAACGTTTTGGAGAGTCAAATTTCAAAATAGTATTAAGATTGCCGCCGGTTAATGCCGGCGGCTTTTTTGTGCTTGACATGGCTTTGAATTTGGTATATTATTAGCGTTAAAAGGAGATGAAAAATGTGAACAATGAGGATTACAAAGAAAAGCTTAATGAAAGCGAAAAGCTGCTTTTAAAGATAGAATGGGTTTTGGGCGCTTTTACAACGCTTATTTTCATCGTCGCGCTGGAGGTTGCGGCTTTGGGCGTTTTGCCCCTTCCGTGGAGCATAGCGGCAGGCGTTTTGGGATTTATACTGTTTGCTGTGGGTATTGTATATTGCCTTAAAATAGAGCAAATCACGGGCTTTTATGAGTGCCCTAAATGCGGTCATAAATATGTGCCGTCGTTTAAAACCGTTTTATGGGGTATGCACAACGGCAGAACGCGGTATATGAAGTGCCCTAAATGCGGCGAAAGAAGCTGGCAGAAGAAGGTTTTAAGCTGAAATTGAAAAAAAATAAAGTTTTTTCAAAAAAAGTGTTGCATAATTCGAGCTTTTATGTTACAATAGGTGTTACTTGTTAAGAAAATTTACCGAGGAGGTGTATATATATGGCTAAATGCGATATCTGCGGAAAAGGTGTTTCTTTCGGAATACAGGTGAGTCACTCGCACAGAAGAAGCAACAAAATGTGGAAGCCTAATATCAGAAAGGTAAAAGCAATTGTAAACGGTACTCCCAAAACAGTTCACGTTTGCTCTCGCTGCCTCCGTTCAAACCTTGTTCAGAGAGCTATCTAAGCTTTATGGTTTGAAACTTAATATTGATTGAAAACGGGCATTTTTGAAAGAAGTTTTTCTTTGAAATTCTTCTTTTGGGGGTGTCTGTTTCTTTTTGTAAAAAATATGATTTAAACTTGAAATTACGGTTGATTTAAAAGGCGATTTATGATAAAATATTAAAGATTGGAGGCGAATGCACAAATGGCGGGCGTAACACCTATGATGAAGCAATATTTTGAAGTAAAAGAGCAGTACCAAGACGCAATTTTATTCTTCAGACTCGGCGACTTTTACGAGATGTTTTATGATGACGCACAGGTGGCGTCGGCAGTACTTAATATTGCGCTCACAAAGAAAAACTGCGGTCAGGAAAACCCCGCGCCTATGTGCGGCGTACCTTTCCATGCGGCGGACGCTTATATCGCCAAAATGGTAGCGGCAGGATATAAAGTTGCTATCTGCGAACAGGCGGAAGACCCCGCTTTAGCCAAGGGCATAGTAAAACGCGAAGTTGTGCGCGTTGTGACGCCGGGCACGATCTTAAACGATGAACTTTTGTCCCAAAGAGTTATAAACTACATGTGCTGTGTTTTTAAATCGGGAAAAAGCGCGGGTATCGCTTTCTGCGAAGCGTCGACCGGCGAGATGATGACAACATCGTTTACGGAGGACGCCGAAAACAGAATTATAGACGAAATTGCGCGCTTCGCTCCCGTTGAAATAATAGAAAACCTTGAAACGCACGAAAATAAAAATATAAAATATTTTATTGAAAACGGCACCGCCGCGATGCCGATACTTTATAACGATGTATATTTTGATTCGGAATATACTTCGAAAGTAGTGCGCGAGCAGTTCGGAGCAAATGCCGAAAGGCTTGATGAGCTTATGACGGCGGCGTGCGGCGCGATTTTATCTTATATCGCCGCAACTCAGCAGACGCAGCCTACGCATATTAAAAATATTGAGGTATACACCTCTGCACAGTATATGTCGCTTGACGCGAGCGCAAGACGTAACTTAGAACTCACGGAAAGCATGCGCGACAAAGGAAAACGCGGCTCGCTTTTCTGGGTGCTTGACGATACAAAAACGCCCATGGGCTCAAGAACGATGAAAAACTGGGTTTTAAGGCCTCTTCTTAACTGCGCTTCGATTAACGGAAGGCTTGCGGCAGTTTCGGAGCTTTATGACGATATGCAGAAAAGAGAAGAAATACGCGACCTTTTGTGCTACATATCCGATATCGAACGCGTAATAGGCAGAATAGTAATGGGCACGGCAAACGCCAAAGATTTGGCGCGTATGCGCGATTCTCTGCCGTATCTGCCGAAGATAAAAGAAGTATTAAAGGGATTTGACAGCTCCCTTTTAAAAGAGCAGTATGAAAATCTTGACGATCTCAGCGATATATATGATTTGCTGTCCCGCGCGATAGTGGACGAGCCTCCCTTTACTCTGCGCGACGGCGGCATTATCCGCGAGGGCTTTTCGGAAGAGCTTGACGCTTTAGCGGATGCGCGCGACGGCGGCAGTAAAATTCTCGGTGACGTGGAAAACGAAGAGCGAGAAGTTACGGGCATTAAAAATTTAAAAATCAAATATAATAAAGTTTTCGGTTACTATATAGAAATTTCAAACGGTAATCTTGATAAAGTTCCCGATTATTACATAAGAAAACAAACTGTTGTAAACGGCGAAAGATTTATAACGCCGAAGCTTAAGGAAATAGAGGGGATAGTTTTAGGCGCTTCGGAAAAGATCATAGCGCTTGAATACAAGCTTTTCTCGGAGATACGCGATAAAGTTGCTTCCGAGGTTGCAAGAGTTCAGAAAACGGCGCGCGCCATAGGCATTTTAGACGCGCTTGCGTCGCTCTCCGCAGTGGCGCAAAAGAACGGATACAACTGTCCTACGGTCGATATGAGCGATATTCTCGATATAAAATCGGGCAGACATCCCGTTGTTGAAAAAATGCTTAAAGATACACTCTTTGTCCCGAACGACACTTATATGGATATAGGCGACAGCCGTATGAGCATTGTAACGGGTCCCAATATGGCGGGTAAATCCACATACATGCGCCAGACTGCGCTTATAGTTATAATGGCGCAGATAGGCAGCTTTGTTCCTGCGGACAGCTGCAGAGTAGGCGTTGTTGATAAAGTTTTTACAAGAGTCGGTGCTTCGGACGATTTGTCCGCGGGGCAGAGTACTTTTATGGTTGAGATGAGCGAGGTTGCGGAAATACTTCGCGAGGCTACAAAGAAAAGCCTTTTGATTCTTGACGAGATAGGAAGAGGCACAAGCACATACGACGGTCTTTCCATAGCCTGGGCGGTGCTTGAGCACTGCGCTTCGAAAATAGGCGCGAAAACGCTTTTCGCAACGCATTACCATGAGCTTACCCAGCTTGAAGAAAAAATAGAGGGCATAAAGAATCTTTCTATTGCCGTTAAAAAACGTGACGACGATATTATTTTCTTAAGAAAAATAATAAAAGGCGCTGCAGACGAGAGTTACGGAATTGAGGTGGCAAAGCTTGCGGGAGTTCCGGCGCCTGTTATAAACAGGGCGAAGAAGATACTCGCTTCAATAGAATCTGAAAACGCGGAAATATCCGTAGTTTCAAAAGGCAGACCGAGAAAGCAGGAAGAAAACACAGGCCAGATAGGCTTTGGCTCCATGATCGCAAACGAACTGGCTGATGAGCTTAAGAGCCTTGACCCGAATGTACTGTCACCATATGAAGCACTCAGTAAGCTTTTTGAGCTTAAGAAAAAAGCGGAGGAAATCTGATGTCAAAAATAAATGTTTTGGAAGCTTCCGTTGCCGCTTTAATTGCGGCGGGCGAAGTTGTTGAAAGACCTTCGTCGGTTATAAAGGAGCTTGTTGAAAACTCAATAGACGCAAACGCGAAAACCGTAACCGTTGAAATCAAAAACGGCGGCGTATCGTACATGCGCGTCACGGACGATGGCGACGGCATAGACAGAGAAGACGTACCGAGCGCGTTCCTGCGCCACGCGACAAGTAAAATCTCGGACGCGGACGATCTTGAAAACATAATCACGCTCGGTTTCCGCGGCGAGGCGCTTTATTCTATCGCGGCGGTGTCCGACCTTGAAATGATGACAAAAAGGCACGGCGAAACCGAAGGCACTTATATAAAGATTTCGGGCGGCACGCAGTCAGAGCTTAACCCCGCAGGCTGTCCCGAGGGCACAACGATAATTGTCAGAAACCTTTTTTATAACACTCCGGCGCGTATGAAGTTTTTGAAAAAGGATTCGTCCGAAGCGGGGCTTTGCGAGGACGTACTGCGAAGAATTGCTTTGGCGCGCCCGGATATATCCGTAAGATTTATAAACGGAGGCAAAGAGATTTTCTATACGCCCGGCGACAACAATCTGAAAAACGCGGTTTACGCGATCTACGGCAAGGATATAGCAAAGGCGATGATCCCTGCGGACTATGAAGAGGGCGGCGTAAAGGTCAAGGGCCTTGTCGGAAAGGCGGAGCTTACGCGCGGTAACAGAAACTACCAAACGTTTTTCGTAAACGGCCGCTGCATTATAAATAAAAACCTGTATTTTGCGCTTCAGGAAGCGTATAAAAGCCATATTATGACGGGCAGGTTTCCCGTTGCGGTTTTAAATGTAGAGATAAATCCCGCGCTTTGCGATGTAAACGTGCATCCTTCAAAGGCTGAGGTTAAATTCGCGGACGAGAAGGCCGTTTCGGGCGCCGTTTATTGGGCTGCGAAAAACGCGCTTCACAGTGTTTCGGAGCAGAGAGAGATGACGGCGTTTACAAAAACGGAGGAAGCAAAGCCCCAAAAGGCAGAGCCCGCGTTTATACCCGAACAGAAAAAGGTAACTTTTGACGCTACGCAGTCTTATAAAAAAGCATACGAGCCTAAATTTGACTGTAAGCCGAAAGAACATAAAGTTGCGGAAGCGCCCATATCGGAAAAACCGTATGTGCCTACGCCTAAAGAAGCGTATACCGAGCCTCAGAAAATCGAAACGGAAAACGCGCCCGAAATTAAAATATTAGGTCAGCTTTTCGGCACATACATAGTTGCCGAGCGCGGCGAGGATATGCTGATGATTGACCAGCACGCGGCACACGAAAGACTTATATACGAAGAACTCTTAAAAAACAGGGGAAATGTTCCGGGGCAGATGCTCTTATCTCCCGAAACGATAGTTTTAAGTGCGACGGAATTTGCCGTGTACCGCGAGAACGAAGAGTTTTTTGCAAACTACGGCTTTGAAACGGAGGAGTTCGGGCACAACACCGTGCGCGTTTCCATGATTCCGTCAAGTCTTGATATAAGCGATATCTCATCTACTTTCGGCGAGCTTATTGAAACTCTCGGCGCGGGACGTGAAAAAATATCAGCGCTGCAGGACAAGGCTTTATATATAGTCGCGTGCAAAGCGGCTTTAAAAGCCGGTCAGAAGCTTTCGGAGATAGAGCAGAAAGAGCTTATTAAAAACGTTTTGAACCTTTCGGGCGAGGTTACTTGCCCGCACGGCAGACCTGTTATATTAAAGCTTACGAAACACCAAATAGAAAAGCAGTTTAAACGCATTGTCTGAGGTATTTTATGAATGTTGAAGAAAAAATACCGCTTGTTATAGTGGCCGGGCCTACCGCAAGCGGAAAAACGGCGCTTGCCATTGAAATTGCAAAAAAAACGGGCGGGGAAGTTATATCGGCGGACTCCATGCAGATTTACCGCGATATGACGATTGGCACGGCAAAGCCGACAGCAGAAGAAATGCAGGGCGTGGTGCACCATCTTATAGATATAGCGTCGCCGGATGAAAACTTTTCGCTCGGCAAATACGCCGATTTGGCGCACAAAGCCATAAAAGACGTGTATTCCCGCGGGAAACTGCCGATACTTTGCGGCGGCACCGGTCTTTATATAGACACGGTCGCGGATAATATAGAGCTTGCTGATGTGCCCGCGGACCCCAATCTGCGCAAGAATCTTACACGCCGCGCGGAGGAGGAAGGCGCTGAAAGCCTTTACCGTGAGCTTCAAAAAATAGACCCGGCGTCTGCGGCAAAACTGCATATAAACGACACAAAAAGGGTAATCCGCGCACTGGAAATATACTACCTGACGGGCGAAACAAAAACGCGCGGAGATGAAAAATCAAAAAAACAAAAAAAAATATATAATTATTTGTATTTTACTATTGAAACTGAGCGAAAAATTCTGTATAATAGAATAAATATGCGTGTCGATAAAATGATAGACGAGGGATTATTCGAAGAGGGCAGGAATTTATTCGAAAAATACGGTTTTTTGGACACGACGGCAATGCAGGGCATTGCTTACCGCGAAATGCGGATGTACTACAGGGGTTTTTTAAGTTATAACGAAACGGTAAATCTTATAAAACGAAACTCCAGAAGGCTTGCAAAAAGGCAAATTACGTGGTTTGGAAAGAGGGATGACCTGATTAAAGTTTCAGCAGACGACATCGAAAAATGCGTAAACCTTATTGAAAAAATGCTTTAGGAAGTGTACGAATAATGCGTACTGTATCAAGAATTGCGGCGGTACTTTTGTCCGTGTTTCTTATATGGAATATATATCTTTACGTTTCAAACAGAGACAAAACGGAACTTGCGCGTTACGGCTCTATACGAGACACAATAAGTTGTGACGGTTATCTTATAAAAACGGAAACGCTTGTCGCATCTCCCGCGGACGGCGTTTTGCAGCCCTATATTTCAGACTGTAAACGCTGCGGTAAGGATATGACGGTTGCGGCAATACTCAGCGGCGAAGCGGACGAGGCGTCAAGAAAACAGCTCACCGTTATCAAAAGCCGCATATCTTCACTTGAAGACGCAATCAAAAATCAAGGCTTTGAGGACGATGTGTTAAGTCTTGACAGCGCTATAAACGAAGATATTAAACAGATAATAAAAAGCGCTGCGTCCGGGAAGATGACTAAAGTTGAAGAGTATAAAAACAAAATAGTTTTGCTCTCCGATAAAAAAAGCGCGTCCGGCGGCAAAGGCGAAATGATACTTGACAATCTGAGGCAGGAACAAAAAGAGCTTGAATCAAAGCTCGGAAATATTATAAACGAAATACCGGCGCCGTGCTCGGGCTTGTTTACGGCAAGACTTGACGGCTTTGAAGAAAGAATTACGCCGGAGGTTATACCGGAGCTTAAAATATCGGATCTGGACGAGCTTAAAACTGTCAAAGCACAGACGCAGAGCAACGTTTCAAGAGGAGATAACGTATTTAAGATAATAGACAATTTCAATTGGTATGTAGCCGCTGTTCTCACATCCGAGCAGTCGGAAGGGCTTCAAAAGGGCGACAGGATTGATATTTCGTTCAGGGACGCGGATGACACTGTGGCTCCCGCAACGGTTGAATGCTTGGGCGAAGATGAGCACGGAAGAAGAGTTGTAACGTTCCGCCTCAGCCGTGATATTCATGATGTTTTGGGAAGAAGACGCGTAAGTATTGATATTATCCGCAAAACTTATGAGGGATTTAAGCTGCCTACGGCGGCGCTTGCTTATGAGAACGGAACAACCGGCGTATACGTATTGTCGGGCGGCACACAGGTGTTTAAGCCTTGTGAAGTTATTTATCATAACGAAGAATACATGATCGTAAAAGAAGACAATTCAAAAGAAAACGGACTGCTGCTTTATGACAATGTGATTATAAAAGGCGATCAGTAACACGGTTAAAACAACCGGCTTTAAAGGATGATACAGATGTCTGGAATAAAGGAAAACATTGATTTAATTCGCAACAAAATAAATATAGCGGCAAAAAAAAGCGGCAGGGAAGGTAAAGACATAGTGTTGCTTGCCGCAACAAAAACCGTAACGCCCGACAGGATAAACGAGGCTATAGACGCAGGAATAACCGATATAGGCGAAAACAGAGTTCAGGAATTTCAGGAGAAATATGATTTTATCAAGAACGGCGTAAATCATCATTTTATCGGTCACCTTCAGACAAACAAGGTAAAATACATTGTAGGTAAAACGTGTTTAATACATTCCTGCGAGAGCGAAAAGCTTATAGATGAAATCGAAAGGCTCTCGGCAAAGCACGGTATAGTTTCGCATGTATTGATAGAAGTGAATGCCTCCGGGGAGGACACAAAGTTCGGAGTGAATTTTGAGGACGTTTCGAAAATGCTTGAAAATAACGAAACGAGACAGCATGTTTTTATTGACGGTCTTATGACAATAGGTCCGAATATTCCGAGCGATGCGGCAATAAGAAATTCATTTATAAACATGAAAAAACTTTTTGACTCACTGAGCCAAATTAAGTATAAAAACAGCGCTATGAAATATCTTTCAATGGGTATGAGCGCGGACTATGAAACTGCAATAGAAGAAGGCGCAAATATTGTGCGCGTCGGCAGTGCCATATTCGGTAAAAGGGATTATTCAAAATAATATGTACACATTGCAGGCTCACGGCAAGCATGTACGTAATAAATCTATGTGGGCAGAAAGGTTATGAAAAAAATGGCAAACAATTTTTTCGGTAAGATAGGCGATTTGCTTTTCAGCGGTGACGATGACGACTTTGACGAATACGAAGAAGAGGAAGTAGTCGAGGAGGAAAAACGTGAACCTAAGCCCATGTTTTCTTCAAGCATAAGCAAAAAAAGCACAGGACGCGTTGTAAACATTCACGCAACAACCCAGCTGGAAGTAGCTGTACTGCAGCCTCAGAACTATGAAGATGCGAGAGAAATTGCTGACAGACTTAAAAGCAAAAAAGCAGTAGTTATAAATCTTGAAGAGCTTTCAAAAGAAGACGCAGTAAAAGTTCTTGACTTTGTAAGCGGCGTTGTATACGCGCTTGAAGGCGATATTCAGAAAGTTTCAAGCGGAATTTTCCTTATAGCGCCCATAAACGTAAGTATTGCAAGCGATGTTCGTGACGAGCTTAAGAGCACAGGAATATTCCCCTGGAATTATTAAGGAGATAAAAACATATGATAACACCGCTTGAACTTGAAAAACTCGAAATTGACAAATCGTTCGGAGGTTACAAAAAATCGAGCGTAGATGACATTTTGGCTCTTATAAAAAGCAACTATGAAACGCTTTATAAAGAAAACATCGCGCAGAAAGACAGAATAGCCGTACTGGAAGAGCTTGTTTCAAAATACAAGGCAATGGAGGATACAATGAAAAACTCCATTATCCTTGCTCAGCAGACGGGAGAAGAGGCGATTTCCGCATCCCGCGAACAGGCGGATATACTTATTAAAAATGCGAGAAGCCAGGTAAAGGCAATAGAAGAAGAGAGCAAAGCGGAACAGAGAAAACTTTTTGACGTTACCGAAAACATGAAAAAGGATTTAACTGTTTTTGCGGCTAAGAATATATCGCTTCTGCAGGCGCAAATTGAAATTTTAGAGCAGATAAAGCAGGAAGCGGCTAAAAAATAACGGGGCATACCAAAGCCCTTAAACAAACTCGTTTTGCGGGTTTGTTTTTGTGAAAACCAAAGGAATACAAGGGAGTTGAACATAATGGATTACGGTAAGACGCTTAATCTTCCGCAGACCGAATTTCCGATGAGAGGAAATCTGCCCGCGAGAGAACCCGAAATTCTCGAAAAATGGGAGACGGAAGACTTATACAAAAATTTAATGGAGAAAAACGAGGGAAAACCCTTATTCATTCTGCATGACGGACCTCCGTATGCAAACGGTGATATGCATATGGGACATGCTTTAAACAAAACGCTCAAAGATATCATAACAAGATATAAGAATATGAGTGGCTTTAAAGCTCCGTATATACACGGCTGGGATACTCACGGCCTTCCCATTGAGCGTCAGGCAATAAAAAAACTCGGTATTGACAGAGACAAGGTTTCCGTATCTGAGTTCCGTAAGCTCTGCCGTGAGTTTGCAGAAAGCCATGTGGCAAACCAGAAGGCTCAGATCAAAAGACTCGGTTCGCTCGGCGATTTTGACCGTTCATATTTAACGCTTAAGCCCGAATTCGAGGCAAAGCAGATTGAAATATTTGGTGAAATGGCAAAGAAGGGTTATATCTATAAAGGCTTAAAGCCTATATACTGGTGCCCGGACTGCGAAACCGCGCTTGCCGAAGCCGAGATAGAATATGAGCAGGACAAGACAAATTCCATATTTGTAAAATTCCGTGTAACCGATGACAAAGGCAAATTCCAAAGCCTTGGTGAAAGCAATATATATTTTGTTATATGGACAACAACAACTTGGACGTTGCCCGCAAACGTAGCTATAGCTTTAAATCCCGATTTTGAATATAGCCTTATAAAAGCAGGAGAAGAAGTTTATGTTTTAGCTTCAGAGCTCGCAGAGGGCGTTATGGCGGAAGGCGGCATTACAGACTACAAAGAAATCGCGCGCTTTAAAGGCAGCGATCTTGAGTATATGAAATGCGCTCATCCGTTTATGGACAGAGAATCCCTCGTTATTGTCGGCGACCATGTAACGCTTGAAGCAGGTACGGGCTGCGTTCATACGGCTCCCGGTCATGGTGCTGAAGACTATATTGCCTGCCGTCCTTATAAGGAGATTCCGATTGTAGTTCCCGTTGACAGCAAGGGTTATATGAACGAAGAAGCGGGCGAATTCTGCGGCCTTTTCTACGAAAAGGCAAATGAACCCATAATTGAAAGACTTAAAGCTAATAACGCTTTATATTCTATAAAAGAGATTATCCACCAGTATCCGCATTGCTGGAGATGTCATGAACCTATCGTTTTCCGCGCAACAGAGCAGTGGTTTGCGTCTGTTGACGATATTAAGGAAGACGCGCTAAAAGCTATAAAGGGCGTTACATGGCTTCCCGGATGGGGCGAGGACAGAATAAGCGCAATGGTAGCAGACAGAAGCGACTGGTGTATTTCCCGTCAGAGGACATGGGGCGTTCCTATTCCGATATTCTACTGCGAGCAGTGCGGAAAAGAGCTTATAAATGACGAAACCATAAAAGCCGTTTCTGCGCTCTTTAAAGAAGAGGGCAGCGGCGCTTGGTATGAAAAAGACGCTTCGGAAATTCTGCCCGCGGGCACAAAATGCTCCTGCGGCTGCAGTAAATTTACAAAAGAAAAAGATATAATGGACGTTTGGTTTGACTCGGGCTCCAGCCACAGCGGCGTTTTGGATGTATACCCCGAGCTTTCCTTTCCGGCAGACCTTTACCTTGAAGGAAACGACCAGTACAGAGGCTGGTTCCAGTCCTCGCTGTTGACGTCTATCGCGGCAAAGGGCTGCGCGCCTTATAAAATGGTTATAACACACGGCATGATCGTCGATTCCGACGGACAGAAAATGTCAAAATCCAAAGGAAACGGCATAAATCCGCAGGATATAATTGAAAAATACGGTGCAGATATTTTAAGACTTTGGGTAACATCGGCAGATTATAAAACCGATATGAGAATCTCCCAGGATATCTTAAAGCAGCTTTCGGAAGCTTACAGAAAGATAAGAAACACAGCGAGATTTATTCTCGGCAATATAAACGATTTCGATCCCGATAAGGATATGGTTTCGGACGATAAGCTTACGGATCTTGACCGTTTCGCACTCTTGAAGCTTAAAAAGCTTACGGAAAAAGTTAAAGCTGCATATGATTCGTATGAGTTTCATATAATATTCCATGCGATACACAATTTCTGTGTTGTTGACATGAGTAATTTCTATCTTGACGTTATAAAGGACAGACTTTATACCGAAAAAACGGACGGTGATTTGCGCCGCGCCGCACAGACGGTTATGTTTAAAATACTTGATGCTTTAACGCGCCTTATAGCGCCCGTTTTAGCTTATACATCGGAAGAGATATGGCAGTTTATGCCGCATCCCGCAAATGACGATAAGCGCGGGATACTCTTTAATGAAATGCCCGTAATAGAAGGCGACTTCGGCGGCGCTGATTTTGAAGCTAAATGGGAAAAGCTTTTGGCGGTTAAAAACGATGTTGCTAAAGCACTCGAAATCGCAAGAAGCGAAAAAACAATAGGTAAATCGCTTGACGCATGTGTTACGCTTTACGCAGACAGCGAAACAGAAGAAGCTCTTAAAGGCTTCGACGAAACACTCGAAACGCTCTTTATCGTGTCGCAGGTCAAAGTTTCAAACGAAACCTCCGAAAACTGCTTTAAAGGCGAAAGCGGCGTAGGCGTCAAAGTTTCAGCGGCTGAAGGCGAAAAATGTGAAAGATGCTGGATTTACAGTAAAACAGTAGGAGAAAATGCGGCGCACCCGACGCTTTGCAAGCGCTGCGCCGGAGTAATAGAGAATTAGGAGTTTAATTAATGCTTTGGTTTATAATTGGAATACTTTGCGTTTTAATTGACAGGCTGTCAAAAATGTATGTTGCAAATAATTTTGCACAAGGGCAGTCTATACCCGTTATTAACAATGTGTTTAACATAACTTATCACAGAAATAACGGCGCGGCATTCAGTATGTTAAGGGGAAAAACATCTTTTTTAACTGTTACAACGATAATAATTATTATTGCCGCTTTAGTTTATATCATTGTTAAAAGACCAAAGCATAATTTGCTTCTTATGTCACTTACGCTTATTTTATCGGGCGCTGTCGGAAACCTTATTGACAGGATTCGCGACGGGGCTGTTGTCGATTTTCTCGACTTTAAGCTTATAAACTTTCCCGTCTTCAATGTTGCGGACTGCGCTATTGTAATAGGCGGCATACTGCTGTTTATATACGTTCTGAAATTTTCGGAAAGCGGTAATATAAAAGATGATGGAAAAAAGGACATTCAAAGCGGAGAATAATATAAGAGCAGATTTAGGGGTTGCCGAGTATTTTGGCGACCTCTCGCGCTCTTATGTAAAAAAACTTTTAGAGGGCGGCGCCGTTTCTGTAAACGGTAAAGCGGCAAAGCCCAATACAAAACTCAAAGCGGGAGACATAGTTGAAATAGAGCTTCCGGAGCCCGAGACTTTAGAGGCAAAGCCACAGGATATACCGCTTGACATAGTTTATGAGGACGACTTTCTGCTTGTTATAAATAAGCCCGCGGATATGGTTGTGCACCCCGCGGCGGGAAACTATGAAAACACTTTGGTAAACGCTCTTTTGTATCACTGCGGCGATAATCTGTCTACCATAAACGGAGTTATCCGACCGGGAATCGTTCACAGGCTCGATAAAGACACAACGGGCCTTTTGGTAGTTGCAAAGGGCGACAGGGCGCATGTGTCTTTGTCGGAACAGCTTAAAACGAGAGAGCTTAAAAGGCACTATTTTGCGCTTGTTCACAGTAATATTAAAGAAGATGAAGGCACAATAGATAAGCGCTTAAACAGAAGCTCGCAGGACAGAAAGAAAATAGCCGTTGTAAAAGAAGGCGGCAGGGAAGCAAAAACTCACTATAAGGTCTTGGAACGCTTTGGAAAATATACTTTTGTTGAGTGCGTTTTAGACACCGGCAGAACGCATCAGATACGCGTTCATATGAAGTCTATCGGTCACCCCGTTGTGGGAGACAAGACATACGGCGTTAAAGGCGAGGAATTCAATCTTCCGGGTCAGCTTCTGCACGCCGGAAAGATAGGCTTTATCCACCCTGAAAGCGGAGAGTATATGGAATTTTCTGCGCCGCTTCCGGAAACGTTTGAAAGAATACTGTCTGTTTTGAGACAAAGACAGGTAAATTTGTATTAAACAGAGGGAAAATCTTTGAAAATTACAAGCACGGACAATGCCCGAATTAAATATTTAAATTCGCTTAAGAAAAAAAGCGTAAGAGACAGGGAAAAGTGTGTTTTTCTTGAAGGTGAAAACCTTTGCCGCGACAGTGCGCGTTTCGGCGCGGAGCTTACCGCTGTTTTCGTCAGCGAAAGCTATACATCGGAAATACCTCCGTGCGAAGAGGTGTTTGAGCTTTCTGAGCGCGTTTTCTTAAAAGTTGCCGAAACACAGACGCCGCAGGGGATTATAGCAGTAGCTAAAATGCCTGAACTTAGTATAGAAGATATAAAAGAAACTGCCTTAATTTTGTGCGATGATGTGCGCGATCCCGGTAATATGGGCACAATAATTCGCACGGCGCACGCAGTGGGCGCGTCAGTTGCGCTTTTTGGAAACTGCGTAGATATTTATAACCTTAAAACGGTGCGATCTTCTATGGGCAGCGTTTTTGCGGCAAAGTGCGTGCAGTGCGATACGGATGATATAAAAGCATTAAAAAGCCGCGGCTATAAGCTTTTTTCAGGCATGCTTCATAAAGACTCCAAAAATCTTTATGATATGAATTTACAGGGCAATGTGATACTAGCCGTAGGAAACGAAGCAAACGGAATAGGAAATGAGATTTCGGCGCTTTCGGACGCGTTTGTAACAATACCCATGCCCGGCGGCGCGGAGTCGCTAAATGCCGCCGTATCGGCTTCCGTTATGCTTTATGAATATTTAAGACAAAACCAATGAAACCACAAAACCCGCGATTAAAAAACTTGTTAAATCGGCAATAAGAGCAGATTTTAAAGTATGGCGGGTTTTTTTGATATTAACTGCGCCAAAATATACGGCTATTGCGTAAAACGTTGTGTCGGTTGAGCCGGATATTACGGACGCAACGCGGCCTATATAAGAATCCGCGCCGTAGCGATCATAAATATCGCGGAGTGCGGCGAGCGCGGCGCTGCCCGATACGGGACGGATTAAAGCAAGCGGCAAAACCTCGGCGGGAAAGCCTATTTTGGAGGTCACGTCTTTTAGACTAAAGCATAAAAGATCGAAAGCTCCGCTTGCGCGAAGCATAGATGTCGCGGCAATAAGTCCTATGAGCGACGGTAAAATCGAAACGGCAGATGTAAGACCGTCTTTGGCGCCTTTTAAAAAGCAGTCGTAAACGGGAACGCTTTTTAAAAGCGCGGCTGCGATTATTATTAATATAAAGCTTGGAAGTATTATTTTTGATATTGTCATAGTATAATATATATTCAAAACTCTATTTTATTACACAAAAGGAGGAAACAAAATGGAATTTGCCAAAATAGAAAACTGCTTAAAGCAGATAAGAGAAAAAACCGGTTTTATACCGAAGGCTGCAGTAATTCTCGGCTCGGGGCTCGGCGGCTTTACTGACACAATAAAGGTAGAAGCCGAAATACCGTACAGCAAAATAAAAGGCTTTCCCGTTTCAACAGTTCCCGGACATGAGGGCAAGTTTATTTTCGGATATGTAGGCGATACTCCCGTTGCGGCGATGCAGGGAAGGGTGCACTATTACGAGGGATATGACATGCACGATGTTGTGCTTCCCATAAGACTTTTAAAGCTTTTAGGCGCAGAAGTTCTTGTTATAACAAACGCCGCGGGCGGCATGGCGGACGGTATGAAGGCGGGCGATTTAATGGTTATCCGCGATCATATAAGCTCTTTTGTGCCGTCACCCTTAAGAGGCGCGAATATAGATGAAATAGGCACTCGTTTTCCGGATATGAGCGAGGTTTATGACAGGGCGCTTTCAGATAAAATAAACGAAATTGCAAAGAGCATCGGCTGCGATATTAAAAACGGTGTTTATATCCAAACTGCGGGGCCGCAGTATGAAACGCCTGCGGAAATTAAGATGTTTAAAGCGCTCGGTGCCGACGCCGTAGGCATGAGCACCGCTTGCGACGCCATAGCTGCGCGCCACGCGGGTATGCGCGTTTGCGGCATAAGCTGTATCACAAACCTTGCCGCAGGTATAGCAAAACACGAGCTTACACATGCTGAGGTTATGGAAACCACAAAAAAAACGGAAGATGTTTTCTGCAGGCTTTTAACAGAGTTTATCGGCGGAAATAATTTTTAGTTTCAGGAACTTTTTTGTAATATGTCCGTCTAACCTGACAGATATTAAAATGCTAAGGAGAGGAACATTATGAAAAAAACATCTTTATTTATTGCAGTTATCATGCTAATATCTTTTGTCCTGCCCGTATCGGCGGCCGATGACAAAATGGCAAACGCTTTAAAAACAGTCAAGGAAAGAATTGAAATTCCCGCGGAGTGTACTGAGTTTTCAAGCAGAACAGAAGTGTCGGACGGCAAACCGTCGTATTACTTTACATGGACAACAAAAAATGACAGCGACACTTTCAGAGAGGTAAACGTCAACATAACCGGTACGTATTTAATAGACAACTATTATACATACGGAAGTGATGAAAACAGAGAAACGCGTATTTATTACGCGAACAAAAAAATTCCGCAGGTAAGCCGTGATACGGCTCTTGAAAACGCCAAAGCGTTTTTTGAAAAAGCAAATCCCGCAATATGCGGCGAATTTGATTTTGCGGAAGCGGAAACAGATTTATACGGAAACTCATACAATATCAGCGTAAACAGAAAAGCAAACGGAATAAAGGTTGATAACTATGTAAGCTTCAATGTTGATGCCGTAAGCGGAAAAGTTACAAGCTTTTATATGAATTATACGGAAAACGCCGCTTTTCCGTCGGCCGAAGGTGTAATCGGAGAGGAAAAAGCGGAAAGCATATTCAGAGGCGGAGCGCTCCAAAAGATATACTACGATTTTAATGACGGTGAAATGGCGCAGATAGTTTGGCAGGCTGCGGGATTTGATATGATAGACGCTTTTTCGGGCGAAAAGTTTGATTACAGCGAAAGCATAAACGAAAACTCTGCGCGCGCGGCGGGAAAAAACGCGGCGGCGACTGATAGTGCCGAGGAAGTAATATTTACCGAGGAAGAGATTAAAGAGCTTGATGCCGTCGCTGGTCTTATAACATTTGATGAAGCAGAAAAAATGCTTCGCGGAATCAGCGAATTTGACCTTTCCGGCACGGAAGTAAACAGCGCGAGAGTATATAAACAGGGCGAAAGATATGTAATAAGCCTTGATTTTGAAGGCGATGACAAATGGTGCGATGCGAGCATAAACGCCAAAACAGGTCAGCTTTTAAACTATTGGGGTTACAATAATAAGTACGAAAACACAGAAACCGGATTTGACGATGATTTTATAAAAAAATACTGCAAAGACTTTTTAAGCCGCACAAAGGTAAAAGACAATTCCTACAGAGTAAGAGTTGAAAACGGTATAGAATATCCGTTTGATACAATACACTGTGAAAAAGATAAAAAGACGGGAAAAGTTACAAGCTTTTCGCTTTATTTTGACGAGCAGAAGGAATTTGAAATGCCCGAAGGTCTTGCAGATGAAAGCGCAATATACGACGCGCTTTATGAAAGCGTAAAACCTGAGCTTTGCTATGTTTTAGGAGACAAAACCGAAGCGAAGCTTATATACGAGCTCGATACTTCAGGCATAGGATTTATTGACGCGCAGACTAAAAAACTGCTCGGCTATGACGGCAAAGAGACAGCAGAGCCCATATCCGCGCGCGAATACGCTTATACAGATATATCCGGTCACTTTGCGGAAGAAGCGATAAACGCGCTTGCCGCGATTGACGTAGGCTTCCCCGAGACGGAGTTTAAACCGAACGACATTATAACCCAAAAAGAATACATGGCGCTTTTATCGCAGTGCGTTTATGACTACGTTATCTTTGCAAAAGGCGCGGTAGATTACGATAAAACTGCGGGGTACTTCATGCAGAGAAATAATATTTCCGAGGATGAAATTGACGCGGACGCGCCGCTGACGCGTGAAACGGCGCTAAAATATCTCTTTGATTCGGGCGTTGAAGAGTTTGCGCACGCCGCGAAAATAGAAGGCATATTTAAAACGGGCTTTTATGACGAGGGCGATATAGACCCCACTATGCTCGGACATGTGGCGATAGCAAAAGGTCTGCATATAATAAACGGCAGCCCGGACGGAAACTTCTATCCGAAAGCAAACGTAACGCGCGGCGAAGCGGCTGTTATGATATATAACTACCTCAAATAATTAAAAAAACTGTGACAGTAACTGTCACAGTTTTTTGTTGTGTCAACGAAAACCACGCGATAGTCGCGTGGTTCAAAAAAGGTTAACCGATGAGAAAAAATCCTCCGTTTGTGGTATAATTGTAAAGACCTGCCAGTCAAAACAAAAAACAAACGGAGGATTTATTGATGAAAAAAGA
>JAFZQX010000033.1 GCA_017620205.1 Clostridia bacterium
GATCGCAAAAAAAGAGATTTAAGCTTACATTTTGTATGTGTGGATAAATACTATTTGAGAACTTAATGAAGAAAAGTCTGCCAAAGCAGACTTTTCTTTTTAACGGTCTCTTTTTTGCTACGAACAAACGTTACCTCTCGACGTACCTATGTACGTCTTCGGGTTCCGTTTGTCCGTTCTGCACCATTTTCTCTTCGTCTCAAGGGCTCGATAAAATTGCGCAGATCGCAAAAAAGAGATTTAAGCTTACATTTTGTATGTGTGGATAAATACTATTTGAGAACTTAATGAAGAAAAGTCTGCCAAAGCAGACTTTTCTCTTTAATTATCTTGTTAATTTGTTTATTCTGGAGGTTACACCGCCCAAAAGTCTGAATATACTATCGTGTTTAAAAATAATATCGAGCATGGCAAATTTTTTCTTTTGGGCGTACAGTATAGGCAGCCGCCAGCCCCACCAATCGCACCCCTTCAAATCAAACTCGGCTATTGCGCTTTTATAAGGCTCTGTATTTATAAAATCACAAAACTCTTTTTTTCTTTCCTTGCGTGATTTCGGATTATTCGGGTGAAAGAGGTTAAGGCGCATGCTGTCAATAGTCAGCGAAATCATGCGGTTGCTTTTATATGCTTTTAAAACCTCGGGGTCGGAATTATAAAGCGTTTTGATGCAGTCAAAGTGATGGCCTATAAGCGAGTTTGCCACGACGGTAAAATCCGCGTTGTATCTCTGCGTTATCCCCTGCATGTCCTTTCTGTAATAATACATTTTATAAGGCAGATAGCCTATTTTTTTTGCGGCAAAATACGCCTTCGTATTAAAAACGCTGTCCTGCGCTTTTTTCTGACCCAAAGGGAACGTAAGGTTGTTTTCAAGAAGAAAATCACGTCTGTATAAAGCGCCCCATGCCGCGTGATAGTATGCATCTTTCCCGAGAGGGATTTTTTCCGTATCAAGAGGTTTAAGACAGAGGCACGAAAGGCTTATATCCCGCGAAGCCTCCGCCGGCAGTTCTGTTAAAGCGGTTATACTGCACTTTTCCTCTTCGCCTGTTTTTTCGCCCGAGAATATTGCCCTGTTATGGATTATAATATCATAGTCCGCGCCCGAGAATCTCAGCGCAGTTTCGACAAAATGCTCCGAGGGTATATCGTCGCCGTCGGCAAAGAAAATCCACTTTCCCTGCGCTTCGCTTATGGTGCGGTTGCGCACGGCGCTGAGCCCTCCGTTTTTACCCATGTTTATGTATCTGACCCTTGTATCCTTTGCGGCATACTCTTTGCACACCTCGCCGGAATTATCGGTTGAGCAGTCGTCTATAAGCAAAAGCTCCGTTTCATCGGTCAGCTGTTTCATTATGCTCTCAATACATGCTCTCAAATATTTTTCTTTAACATTATAAACGGCAAGTCCGCAGCTTAGCTTCATAAGTACCACCTTTACATTATTTCGTTTAGCAGTTTTTCGTTATCGTCTATATGCTTTATAAACCTTGCGGGGTTTCCCACATAAACACCGTTGCCGGGCAAGTCCTCCGAAACAGAAGAACCCGCGCCGATTATAACGTTGTCGCCTATACTGATGTCGCCTGTAACGGACGAATTTGAAGCCACATATATATTGTTTCCGAAGGAGGGACCCGCTTTGCCGTCTCTGCCTTTATCTATAACGGTTCCGGGACCCACGCGGAAATTGATGCCCGCTTTATGGGGGCAGATAACGCTGTGATAGTGCGAAACAAGAATTCCGCCGCCAATCTCTCCGCCAAATTCAATTGTATTCGGGCAGGGAAGTAAAGCTTTGCAAAAAGCCGAAAGGCATTTGCGTTTCTTTACACGGAAATAGAAAACGCTTCTGAATTCACATTTTGTGAGCAGAAGGTAATTGAACCGTAAAAGAGGGCTTTTAATGCTGTCTCTTTTTTTGTCCCATTTTAAATTTCTGCGCACATCGGCGTCTATAAGAGCTTTTGTATCGGCGCCGCCGAGAAAGTACATTATATCCGCAAATATGCACCGTATGCTTTTTATAATCAACATATAATCACCGCTTCGCGTCTTTTATAATCTGCATGGGATTGCCGCCGCAGACAGCGCCTTGCGGCAGACTTTTTGTCACAACCGTGCCGGGCAGAATTATAACATCGCTGCCTATCACAATATCGCCTATTACGGTTGAATTTGCGCCTATATAAACATTGTCGCCTATTGTCGGATAGTGGCCGTTGTTTTTGCCTATAACGGCGCCTGCACATACATGTAAGTTTTTACCCGCCGTATGCGGATGAACAACCATATGGTTGTGCGACAAGCAAAGGCCGCCGGCTATTTCGCCGTAAATTTCAACAGCCTTTACAGGAGGCAAAAAGAGCTTGCAAAGCTTCCCCGGCCGCCCCAGCCTGTAATAGAAAACGCTTCTGAATGTTTTGTCTCCCGAGAGCAAAAGGAAATTCAAGGCGGATAATCCTTTGCGTTTGTTACCTGCCTCTGTTTTAAGATATTGCTCCATATCCGCGTCTATCTTTTTTTGTTTTTCTGCGCCCGCGAGCTTATAAATAATATCCGCGGGGACGCAGCGCCATAGCTTAAAAATAACCATATTGATCACCGCAATAAATCAAGGATTGCTTCGTATGTTTTCAGGCAGTGGTCCACAGAAAACTCCGAAAAATGATGTTTTACCCTTTCGGCGTATATATCTTCAACGGACATACCGTTTTTGAACTCGTTTTCAATAAAATCTATAACCTGATCTTTTTCGGTGCATAGAGGACCGAAACCGTCTTTGTCAAATTTGAAATAGCCTTCGCCGTATTGCTCTTTGAAAAACCTCTCCCTGTCAAACTGCCAATATGCGAGTGGCTTTTTCATATAAGCAAAATCAAAAAATACGCTTGAATAATCCGTCACAAGAAGGGCGGACTCCATTAAAAGCTGCTGCACGTCGGCACTGTCCATACCGAGTATCTTAACGCGGCCGTTTCCGCCGTCAAACAGGTGCGAGTGCTTCTGCAGCTCATAGTGCAGGTATAGGCAAAGCTCATAGCCGTTTTCTTCAAGCATTTTGTGCAGCCTTGTATCAGATAAAAGAGAGTTAAAGCATTTATAATACTCGCAGTTTTTAAAGCCCTCGCCGTCAAGCTCGCGGGCGTAATATCTCCATGTCGGCATTACAAGTATTTGACGTTTTGTTTCATGCTCCGATAAGAGCTTATCGTAACGGCAAAGCCCTAAACGCTTTACAACGCCTTCGGGGAAACCGTAGTTATTATTAACGTCTTCATATTCGGGGATCGTGCTGCATACAAAAAGGTCAACATGTATATGGGGATAATGAAGCTCGGCTATATCGTCTTTAATAATGCCGTGCTGCAAAAATATTTTTTTGCCGCGCACAAGGCGGAACTTTTTGTCAAGAACGGTAAAGTAGTAGCTGTCCGGGGCGTAGCCCATAATATGAGTGCTTATCTTTGCCTTTGAAGAGGCAAAGGCAAGGTAGTGTTTAAATGTGTTCGGCGTGACTGTCCGCCCGAGAGAGCTTATCTTTTCATAATCCGGGGAGCTTTCGGGTATTACATATACGCAGTTTATTTCTTTGTGATTCTCACGTAAAAACTTAAAGAAATGATAACCGTTATCGCGTGCGTCATCGCCGCGCTCCGCTATTATCCATAAATCCTTGTATGCCGCGGTTTTGCGCAGAAAAAGGGACAAAAACCAAGACACATAGTATAAACCCGCGCACTTTATGTACATAAAAAGACTTTTAAATTTCCTCATAAGTTTTTTAATCAATTTTATCCCTCCCGCTTTCACTTTGCGGCACCTATGTTTTTTAAGGCTTTACAAGTTCGCAAATAAGGCGTTTTGAAGCTTCGGATGAGGCTTCGGCGTTTTTCTGTTTTTTTAGTGCTTCTGTTTCGCACGGAATACCTACAAAAAGATTATCGCATTTTATGCCGGTATCTTTAAGGTACGGACAGTTTTCCGCGGGAACCGCAACAGTTTTACCGTCGTAAACAGCGCCGTCCTCAAGTGCCTCTGCGGGCAGAAGAGTTTTAAGGTCTTCAAAGCCGTCGCCGTATGTTTCCGATTCAAAAAACTCTTTATCCATAATATAAAGTCTGTTCTCTCCTGCGGCGAAGGAAATCGGTATTTTCTGCATGGCGATCGTATCGTTTGGAGAGCCGGGTTCGCCCGTCAGGTACAGATTTTCACAAGTTACAATCGCTTTTCCGTCTCCGTTTATGTCGCCTACCGTTTCCGCCGCCTTGCTTTCAAACGCGGAAAAATCATTGTAGCCCGTATAAACGCATAAAACGCTTAAATCCGACTTCGGCGTTCTGACGCACTGGACGGTTGAAGTAATGATAACAAACGCAAAAAACAGGGCGAACAAAACTATTCTTTTGTTGTAATACCAAAAGTTTTCAAACTTTTCTTTCATTTTTATTTTTCCTTTCATAAGTACTTATATTATACTATATTTAGGCGTGGCGGTCAAGAGCGCGTTAATATAGGAAAAAAGTAATTGATTTTTGAGCTTTATTGTGCTAAAATAGCTTTATATATAATTTGAGAGGAAATGTGCTTTAATGTTTTTAACGGATTGTCATTTGCACAGCGAGTTTTCCTTCGATTCGCAAACGCCGGTAAACGATATTGTCGAAAGGGCGATCGAGCTCGGTCTTTCGGAGATTGCCATAACGGATCACTTCGATCCCTGCAAGGCGGACCCCGACTGCGAAAAGATGTATGATACGGAAAACTATTTTAAAAGAATATATGAAGCACGCGAGAAGTACGGCGATAAAATTAAAATTGCCGCGGGCGTTGAGGCGGGACAGGCGCAGCTTTATCCCGAAAACGTTAAAAAGCTTATAGAAAATCACCCGTATGATTTTGTAATAGGCTCCGTACACAACGTAACGGGAGATATAGACCTGGCGTTTGAGTCGTATACGATTTCAAACAAAACGTCCTGGCTGGAGCGTTATTTTCTTGAAGCGGCTGAGGCGGCGAAAACGGGACTTTACGATGTTTTCGGTCATGTAAATTATATTTGCCGATACATCAAAAAGAAAACCGTGCCGTTAAACGTTCATGACTACGAGGATTTGGCTATTCTCGTTTTGAGGCAGGTTATCGCACTCGGTAAAGGCATTGAGATAAACATATCGTCCCTTCGCGACGGCGGAAATACAACCATGCCTCCTATTGAGCTTCTTAAAAAATACCGCGCCATGGGCGGCGAGATTTTAACAATGGGCACGGACGCGCACGTTTTGCACCATGTGGGCAAATACGCGGAAAAGGGTCTTGCGATAGCAAAACGCGCAGGTTTTAACTATATAGCTACTTTCGAAAACAGAAAACCTATATTCCACAAAATAGAAATATGAGACTTAAACATGAAAGTTCCTTTCACGTTAAGCCACCGGCGGAATTTACTGCGCGTGCGAAATTTTCGGCTTGTGCCGAAACGCACATGCGCCGGTTAATCTCTTTCATTCCTCAGCTTCGCTTGAAAGAGATTGGTTTAATATTTATTTATTGTGCCGACGCGAAGCGGCGGAATGGAGATTAACATGAGCAGAGTAAAAGATATAAACCTTTATAAAAGCGGAGAACAGAAAATTCTTTGGGTTAAAAAGAATATGCCGCTTATGAACTACATAGAAAAGGATTTTGAAAAGACAAAGCCGTTTGACGGCTTAAATGTAGCGATAAGCATTCATATCGAAGCTAAAACCGCGTATATGGCAAGAGTTTTGCAGGCTGGAGGCGCAAAGGTTACGGCTTCGGGATGTAATCCCTTATCTACGCAGGACGATGTTGCGGCGGCGCTTTTGCACGGCGGCATTGATACGTTTGCGATTCACGGCGTGTCCGATGACGAATATAACAAGCTTATTGGCGAAACGCTTGATTTCAGTCAGCCCGATATTTTCCTTGACGACGGCGGCGATTTGACCGAAGCGCTTCACACAGAAAAGCGAAATCTTGTTTCTAAAATACGCGGCGGCAGCGAGGAGACTACAACGGGCGTGCACCGCCTGCGCGGTAAAGAAGCGAGAGGCGAGTTGCTCTTTCCTATGATGAGCGCAAACGACGCTCTCTGCAAACACCTTTTCGACAACCGCTACGGCACGGGCCAGTCCGTTTGGGACGGAATTGACAGAACAACTAACCTTATTGTCGCGGGCAAGAAGGTTGTTGTTGCGGGATACGGCTGGTGCGGCAGAGGCTGCGCTATGCGCGCGAAAGGGCTCGGCGCCGATGTTATCGTCTGCGAGGTTGACGCGGTTAAAGCAATTGAAGCCGTTATGGACGGCTTTGACGTTATGCCGATGGAAAAGGCCGCCGAGACAGGCGATATATTTGTAACGGTTACGGGCTGCCGCGACGTTATAACAAAGCCGCATTTTGAAAAGATGAAAGACGGCGCAGTTATGGCAAACGCGGGTCATTTTGACGTTGAAATTTCAAAACCCGATTTAAGGTCGCTGTCGGAAGGTGAAAGCGAGATTAAACCGGGTATTACGGAATACCGTTTAAAAAACGGCAAGAGCCTTTATCTCCTTGCGGAAGGCAGGCTTGTAAATTTGGCCGCGGGCGACGGTCACCCCGCGGAGATTATGGATATGAGCTTCGCAATTCAGATGATGTCTTTAAAATACGTTGCGGAAAACTATAAAAATATGGAAAACCGCGTTTATGACGTTCCGAGAGAAATAGACGATTATGTATCTGCATTAAAAATCAAAACCATGGGAAAAGCTATTGACAGCTTAACACCCGAGCAAATAGACTATTTGTCACGGTAAATAATTTAGCGGGTTTTGAGGAACCGAGTTTTTTCTTATCTCAAAATGAAGGTGAGGTCCGGTACTGTTGCCTGTACTGCCGACCTCGCCTATTTTTGCGCCCTTTTCAACCTGTTGTCCGCTTGATACCAATATGCGGCTTAAATGGCCGTAATACGTTTCATAACCGTTTTTGTGGTTAATAATTATAAGATTTCCGTATCCGCCGCTTACGCCGCAAAAAGATACGGTTCCGCTGTCGGCGGCGTAAACGGGCGTGCCCTCTGCGGCGCCGAAATCCGTGCCGTCATGGTGTCTGCCCCAGCGCTCCCCGAAAGGAGATGTGACCGTGCCCGATACGGGAACGGCGAAATCGCCGCTGCCCTCGCCCGCGGGTATAAACGTCCCTACCGTTTCTATGCGTTTTACGGGTTTTTTTGTAATTTTTTCGTCTATCACATATTCCTTTGTAACTTCACCGTTTACCTTTGTTATAAGTCTTGAAACCTCGCGCGCGCCGTCCGCGCCCTCCTGCGTTACGGTAACTTGTCCTTTATGCAAAGTGTTGTCTTCTATGGTTTCGGTTTCTCTTTCGATTGTTTCCGTTTCATTTACGCGTTCGGTTGTAATTACGTTTACGCCCGAAAGCATTTCTGCTCCTTTTTCGGCGTTTACGGAGCCGTCTTTTTTGAAAAGGCCTTCGCTTATACGTGCGCCACGGAGCCTTGCGCTCACTGTATTTTCCGTTTTATACGGCTTCATATATAATTCTTCCGCTTTTTTCATTTCTTCCGTAGAAGTAAATACAATACGCCTGTCCCCTACGGTAATCGCCGATGTGCGTGCAAACTTTCCGCTTGCGAGCAGCATGCTTTCGGTAACGTTTAACGAATTGCTGTATTTACCGAAAAACACAAGGCGTGGGTAATATTTTAAATCAAGAGATAATTCTCCGCCCCATTTTTTCTCTGCCGCGGAAAGCGCCGCGTCGCCGTCATGCCGTGCGGCAACGCATCCGACGGGAGTTTTTCCTACATATACGTTATAGCCTATGCTTATAATATTCATGGCAAACAGCAGCGATATTATGAAAGATGCGGCGGCGCCGAGCTTTACCGTAAACGGCATTTTTTTGGCAAAAATAAAAACTCTGCCGAGTCCGAGCTTTAATACTTTATATTCTTCATCGCTTTTATACTTAGCCTGCCGCCTTGGCTTACAGGCCGTATGTACATGTTCCATATTAAACACCTCCGAGTGTAACTGAATTTTATTACACCGGAGGTGACATATTCCATCGAAACAGATGAGAAAAAAAGCTGTCTTTTTCTGTTTTTTTGTAAAATCAAGCCGCTTTACGGCTTTTTTTGTATCAACGAAAAGCGCGGAACAATAGATGAGTCAGACAGTGCACGCCTAATTATCTTTTATGTTTTGTTGAGAAAGGATTTATGTTTTTGCGCTTCCGCAGGACTACTTTTGTGCGACAAAAGTAGCAAAAACGTGGGGGATTTCGATTTCCCCCACACCCCTTGAACCGACCAAGGCTGCCGCCCCGGACCTGCTTGATTGTGCCGGATGCGTTGTAGTTTTTGTTTTATCAATTTAAAAATGAATTTTCAATTATCCATAAAAAAAGAGCTGTGAATTTCACAGCTCTTTTGAGTTTTGTGCAATCTTGGGCAAAGATAAAATAGTTTTTGTTTGCTTTATGCGTCCTGTGCATTTTATCGAGCCCCGGTATTATTTTATAAGATCGTCCATCTGCGCCTCATACTTTTTAAGCGTTGCAACTGCGGACTGTTTAAGGCTTGCAATCTGCTCTTTGAGCTTTTCAAGCTCTTCGTTTGCTATAGCTATTTCCGCCATTTTGTTTGCCTTTAAGGTTGCCATTTCCTGTTCCGTCTCTTCCATAACGCTTTCGGCGCGTTTTTCTGCGGAGATAACTGCTTTTGAAACGTAGTCGCGTTCGTTTTCAAGCTCGCGCAGTTTTTTAAAGCTTTCACCGTTTTCTGCGATAAGCGCCTGATTTTGCTTCTTTATCTGGGCAATTTCTTCTCTTTGCGTTTCTATTGTCTGCTCATATTTTGTTATGAGCTCGTCAACAAATTCGGTAACAGCTTTCTTTTTGTATCCGAAAAGACCTTTTTTAAGCTTCAGAGTTTCCATATAATCACCTTATCCTACTGTAATTTTTCTATGCCGCGTTTTACTCTGGCAATGCTTTCTTCCTTGCCTAAAATTCTCGCGATTTCAATACCGCCGCCCGGCGTAAACGGTTTGCCGGAAAGCGCCACGCGCAAAGGCCATAAAACCATGCCGTTTTTAACGCCCATTTCGGAAACAAGTTCCAAAAGCTTGGTGTGAATAGTTTCGCCGTCCCAGTTGTCAATACCTTCCAAAACGGGCAGGATATTCTTTAAAGCTTCAAGAGAATTTTCGGGGTTTGTTTTCATTTTCTTGTGCGTGTAAAGCTCTATGCCATAATCGGGAAGCTCGTCTATAAAATCAAGCTGCTCGGGAATATCGGAAAACTTTTCAGTTCTGTCATGCAGACATTCCGTTAAAACATTGTAGTCAACATCGCGCTTTACAGCCTGCTTATAATAAGGCATAGCCTCTTTTGTAAACTCTTCGGGAGTGAGTTTTCTTATGTATTCGCCGTTCATCCAGTTTAGCTTTTCAATATCGAAAATAGCGGGCGATTTGCTGATGCCTTTTACCGAGAACGCTTCAACCATTTCGTCAAGCGTTAAAATCTCTCTGTCATCGCCGGGGCTCCAGCCGAGCAGAGCTATATAGTTTAACACAGCATCCTTAAGATAACCCTTTTCGATAAAGTCTTCGTATGAAGCGTCGCCCGTTCTTTTGCTCAGCTTATGCTGTGCGTCCTTCATAACGGGTGAGCAGTGAACATACTTCGGAATTTCCCAGCCGAAGGCTTCATAAAGAAGGTTGTATTTCGGTGTTGAGGGGAGATATTCGCTGCCGCGGATAACGTGCGTTATGTTCATCAAGTGGTCGTCAATAACGTTTGCGAAGTTATACGTCGGCATACCGTCCGATTTCAATAAAATATTATCGTCCAGAGTGTCGTTTGGCGTTGTGATGTCGCCGAAAACTTCGTCGTGGTATGTTGTAGCGCCGCTTCTCGGTATCTTTTGGCGGATAACGTAAGGGCAGCCCGAATCAAGCTTTTCTTTTATCTGCTCGGGCGTTAAATGCCTGCAGTGACCGTCATATTTCGAAGGCACTTTGGCCTCTTCCTGTCTCTTTTTAAGTTCGTCAAGGCGCTCCTTGTCGCAGAAGCAGTAATAAGCTCCGCCGCGGCGTACAAGTTCTTCTGCATATTCCTTGTAGAGATTTTTGCGCTCGCTCTGTATGTACGGGCCGTAGTCGCCGCCTATATCGGGGCCTTCATCGTGTTTGAGCCCGGTGTCGCGCAGAGCCTTATAAATCAAATCTACTGCGCCGTCAACATAGCGCTCTCTGTCGGTGTCCTCTATACGAAGAATAAAATCACCGCCGTCATGCTTTGCAAGCAGATACGCAAAAAGTGCTGTGCGCAGGTTGCCTACATGCATATATCCCGTCGGGCTGGGAGCAAATCTTGTCCTTATTTTCATTTTGGGTTTTCCGCCTTTCTTTATCTCAATTAAACCAAGTCTCCGGGGCGTTCGCCGCCGAAAAATGTATATAAAATCGCGTTTACTATTCTCTTGCACGCGTTGCCGTCGCCATAGGGGTTTACGGCCTTTGCCATTTTATCGTATTCCGCTTTGTCGGAAAGCAATTCGTCTGCCATTTGGAAGATAACGTCTTCTTCCGTGCCCGCAAGGCGGACAGTGCCTGCTTCAACGGCTTCGGGACGCTCCGTTTCGCGGCGCAGCACCAAAACGGGCTTGCCGAGTGACGGCGCTTCCTCCTGAAGACCGCCCGAGTCTGTCATTATAAGATATGAGCGCGCCATGGCGTTATGCATATCTCCCGCTTCAAGCGGGTCTATAAGATGAATTCTGTCGTGACCGCCGAGTACCTCGTTTGCAACAGAGCGCACCGCGGGGTTTAAGTGAACAGGGTAAATCACTTCGGTATCGGTAAACTGGTCCGCAACCCTTCTTACCGCCCTTGTTATGTTATAAAGCGGCTCGCCTAAGTTTTCGCGCCTGTGCGCCGTCATGAGAATAATTCTCTTTCCTGAATTTAAGATGTTTTCAAGTTCTTTATTATTAAAGGTATAATTATCGTAAACGGTAGTTTTCAGAGCGTCAATAACAGTGTTTCCCGTTATGAAAATGCTCTCTTCGGAAACGTTTTCGCGCATAAGATTGTTTTTGTTTCTTATTGTCGGTGAAAAATGCAGATCCGCAATAGCGCCCGTAAGGCGACGGTTCATCTCTTCCGGGAAGGGCGACCATTTATCGTATGTGCGAAGCCCCGCCTCAACGTGACCTACCTTCGCGCCGTTATAAAAAGCGGCTACGCTTCCGGCAAATGTTGTCGTTGTGTCACCGTGGACCAAAACGATATCGGGTTTAACCTCTGCCATAACCTTATCAAGTCCGTCCAAAGCGCGTGTGGTAATTCCTGCGAGCGTTTGGCGCTCCTTCATAATATCAAGGTCATAATCGGGCGTTATTTTAAAAAGCTCCAGAACCTGGTCAAGCATCTGTCTGTGCTGTGCAGTTACGCATACAACGGACTTTATCTTGTCGCACTTTTCAAGCTCTTTAACAAGAGGCGCCATTTTTATAGCTTCGGGTCTTGTGCCGAAAACGGTCATAACGGTGATCTTATTCATATTTTCAACCATCCTTTTGGCATACTGATATATATATCTATACTATTATATATTTATTTTTTACCCCTGTCAACAACTGCAAGTAAAAAATCTCCCAAAAGACCGAAAAAAACGCCCTCGGCAAAAAGCGTTACGGCGGTTTTTGCCATGGATTCGCAGAGAAAACCAAGGCGGGGAGATCCTCCTGCCTTTGAAGACAGTGCCGCGGCGGCAAGTATTAAAGCCGTGCCCGCAAGGCAGCCCAAAACTATAGACTGCTTTGCCGCCTTTGAAACAGTGTTTATGCCGGCAGCTATTTTTCTTATCATGGCTGTACCCCCTCTTTTAGTATATCAAGTTCATTTTAGCACCGCAAAATATCAAAAACAAGGAACAAATATTTCCGCTTTGTCTGCTTTTCGACAAATTTCGACAAAATGTTACACAGAAATCCGCGTTTTTCAATTCCATATTATGGAAACAGAGAGCTTGTCGCAAAAGGGCGATTGTTCTGTGTTGCAAAGTGCTGCACAGGTGAATATAATAATTTTGCTGCGCAGTTAACAATTAGATATACAGAAAGGATATGACAAAAATGCAAAAGAAAATAAGAACTCTTGTAAGAACTTTATGCGGCGAAAGCGGAGAGATAACATTAAAACTCAGCCTTATGTCACAGGAAGGAATAAGAAACCCGGCTCCGCATTACGGAATTTCGGCGGAAACGGAGGGCAACTTTTCGCTCGCTATGATCCCCGCCGATTTTAAAGAAGCGACAAGGGTTTTTGAAACGCTTTTTAAAGACGGAGTAACGCCGGTAACGCTGCAGGACATTATACGCGATATGTACTACGACGCTGTTTGACGGCTCGATAAAATGGGCGCAAAAGAGCCGCGGCAGTTTCCTGTCCGCGGCTTTTTGATATAAAAGAAAGGAGAAAAAAATGAAAAAAGCAGTAGGTTTTATTGTAATTGGATTGGTTATTGCAGGTATGGTCGTTGCTGCTTGGGAGATGAAAACAGGAGTAAAATCAAACAGTTCAAATGTTTCTCTAAGCGGTGACGAGTATGAAAGCGAAGTTGTAGAGACAAACGCGGAAGAAATAGCAGAAGTAATAGAAGATATGGTTATTGAGGGATCGGATGAAAGCAGTGACTTGGCAGAGTTTTTTGCGGCAAACTTTATCACAAAGGACCGTCAGGAGTACATACTGCAGATTATGGAAAGCGGATATGACATGGAAACCGTAAAGACCGTAGTCGGGTTCTGGCTTGATACAGACGAGGATCTTTCCATGATAGACAGGCTTTTGGAAGAGATACCAAAGGATATTGAAGAAGTAAATTACAGCACGGTTGAAGATGCGTATGACAGGCTTACGGAAAACAGAAGCGGGATTTTGTCATATCGTGAGTGCAAAGAATACAGCGAAGCGGGCATATCGGTTGAAGATATGATATATGCAAATAAGCTAAGCAAAAAGGGATATATGGAAATACATGAAATTCTTGAAACATGTAAAAATGACGGAAATATTAATCGTGCGGCTGTAGAGGTTTTCTCAAAATGCGTGCGCGAGCAGTATGATTTTTCTTTTTTGACGGATGATGAGATTTCGAAGAAAGAGACGGGAGATATATTCGCGGCGGCAGAACTCAGCCGCGGAGGTGTAATGAGTATTGACGAGAGCTTTTCATCGGAAAAATCTCCCGCAGAGCTTGCGGAGGAAATAAGAGATAAGGCAATAGAAAAAATCAGCATGAAAATAAATATAAGCGAGGAGGAAGAAGCAGAATGAAAAAGACTTTGGTTTTTATTTGTTTAATACTTTTTTCGCTTGGTATAACCGCCTATGCATCAAACAGTCTTACAATACAACAGCTTGCAACGGAAGAAATGATTTCGTACGGAAGATATAAAGACTATGCGCCGCCGCTTGGCATAGCCCCTTCCGAAAACGAGCAGATAGATACAATGGGCGGAAGCCTTACAAGGGTTGAAACAGACTTGGTACTGCCCGGCAAAAACGGACTTGATTTTGCTGTTCAGCGAAAGTATAACAACCAAAGAACGGACAAAAGATTTATACAGCAGTCTAATACAACGCTGTATCTTGACAGAATAGCGTATAAGTATTCTTATGTTGAAAACAACACAACAAAATACATTTATATTGGTTTTATATCAGAGGAAGATATGCTCGAAAAAGCGCCGGGAACAGTACAGCTCAGAGACAATTATTTGGCATCTCCGTCATCATATTCAATATTCAGAAAAAATGTAGGCGGCACATATTACTATTTTTTTAAAGACAGTATAATTTATAACAGCGGAACGGTTACGGCGACAAGAGTAGCAAACGCAGACCCGTATATTTATGATATAACTTGTTCAAATGCGGTGTTTGATGACCCTTACGATATTTATACAAATTATAATCTCGGTTACAACTGGGAAATCATAGTTCCGAGAATAAATATTGAAATGGCTTGTATGCCTACGACGGGTTGGCAGCATACATTGATAGATGACCGCCGCGTCAGCGAGTTGTGTCTGGAAAACGGAGCGGTTTACAGCCTTTACACAATGGTTATGCACGAAGAGGATACTGCTCAGTACACATTTACCGAAAACATAGCATATGCAATAGACGGCGGGGATATGTTTCTCTTTGAACACGACCCGTACGGAGATTATAAGCATGAAACATTAAACGGCGTTACAATAGACTATTCTTTAAAAATGACAGATAAAAACTCTGTCAATTACTACTTCACAAAGAAAGGATTTCTCCGTGCGAAGGCAGATAAATACGGAAACGCAATTTTGTATTATCCGCAAACGGGCAATACAAACCTCCTCGACTATGTAATAGATACATACGGCAGAAGAATTCAGTTTGTTTACAGTCAAAACAAGATAGTGGCAGTAGAAGTATATATGGGCAATACTCTGCTTAACAAAATAGAGTATTCTGCCACATATATAAACGATAGTAATATTGATCCTAATGACAAGTTATCGTCGGATAACGATTATGTTTTGACAGTTAAAAAATGGGAAGATGACAGCTTTATTGCGGGCGACGCTCTTATAACCACATATGAGCATGAACGCGTTCCTATATACAGAAGGGTTAAAAACAGCACAAACGTATATAATGTTTATGATACGGATTACAGCTATAATCTTAAAAAGATTACGTATCCTACATCTCTGCAAACCGAATATGAATATGAGCAAATGCAAAAATATATGTATACTACGGTGGGTAAAATAACCGTATATAAAGTGTCTTCAAGGAAAGATACGGAAAACAACACGGATAAAAACGAATATACATATACATATACGCAAGGCAGCGGTTTGCATGAAGGAGCGGAGCCGCCCTCAAGCTATAATAAAAATCATGTATATACATGTGTTGCGGAACGAACGGCGGACGGCTTAACTCAGACGGACGAATATGATAAATACTGCAAGCAAAACAGTAAGCTTGTATCGGCAACGGGATATAAATGTCTTGAAAAATATAAATACGGCAGTGTTGTTAAAAATACGGATATCGTTCTTGATGATGTACTTGTTGAAAAAAGAACAATGTACGGCGAAGACGAAGTACTCGGCGACAGCTGTTATTTGGAGCATTATGCATACGATATCCGCGGCAATATAACAGAGCGCGTTGAAACACCGTATATTGACGGTAAATACTATGTTGAGCCCGATAATGCAGACAAGATAACATACGAATATGACAGCGCTTATAATATGCTTGTAAGTGAAAAGCATCAGTTAAATGATACGCAGTGGTATTTGCTTCAAAACACGCTTTCGCAGGACGGCAAAAACGTAGTTACATCAAAAGAATACGAGGGCGTAAATGACGCTGATTACACCGAAAAAACTTCTGCGTCATATACTTATGACGGCTGCGGAAATATAGCGTCAATAACTGCCGGCAACAGCACAAAACAGATAACGCACACATATAATGCGGACGGCACAATGACTCTGACAGAAAGCGGCACAAATCTTACAGACGCGGACGGCGTAACTATATCAAATGTTACAACCGTCACGGTTTATGACGCTTTGGGCAGAGCAACGTCCAAAACGGACGGAAACGGAAATGAAACCGAAGTATATTATGACCTTTTAAACAGAGTAACGGGAACGGAAAACCCCGATAGTACGACAACGCAAAACGAGTACGACACCGCAAACAATATACTTATTGCAACAGACGAAGGCGGCAGACAGGTAAAGCTATGCTATAACGCTTTCGGACAGCTAAGCTCTGCTTATATAAAGGTTTCAAACGCTTGGAAAAAGGTAGAAGAGTATGAATATGACGGGCTTTCAAGAGCTGTGGCGGAAACAAAAACAAGCGCATATGACAGCGGCGGCAATGCGGCGGAGCAGGTGCGTTATGAATATGAGTTTTATCCTTTTGATATGGTCAAAAAGGTTACAAAGAAGGATAAAAACGGCACTACCGTAAACGAAGACAATTATACATACGATTTTTCTTCGACCTCGGGCGATTATTTAAGCGATTTGCCTTTCTTAAGCGGCTCAATGTCGCGCGATACATACCTTACTATATATGGATATACGCATCTCATTGATTCGGACGGCGGAATAAATCTTTCCAAATATGTCAAGACCGATTTCGAAAAGGGTTTAAGCGCCGTTTCGGGCAGTGTTAAATTTGACGCCGGTAAATATTGCAGATTATACGGAAAACTTAACAGAAACGCGACAAATTATACAAATCAGTCGTCAACCTTTGATATTTACAAAGACAGTGAAACAACGCCCGAAGAAACACATACTGTATACTGCTCGCAGGAGGACCCATATGTATTGATAGATTTGGACGTAAGCGACCATGAAAGCGTAAAGCTTAAGGTTACGAAAAACAATAATAATTATACCTACCGCACAGCTTTTGCGGACGCGGCGCTTTTAACGCGGCATGACTATCTAAACGGCGCGGGCGAAAACTATGTAAGGGTTACAAAAGTGGGCACGCCGAAAGACGGCATAACACCGCCGACATCCGTAGTATTCTATAACAGGCGCGGTCAGGCTGTTAAAGAAAGAATAACGGACGGCAACGATACATATATTTCAACATATCTTTACGACAGAGCCGGCAGACTTACAGAGGTGCGCGACAGCAAGGCGTATGACGAGGACAGGGACTATTCCGAAAAATATGAATATGACGCGCTCGGCAATATCATAAAGGAATACAACGCAAACGGAGACTATAAACAGAAAACTTATGACACATTAAACAGATTGACCTCCGAAACGGACTATATGTCAAACGCCACAACATATACGTATGACGGCTTGGGCAGACTTATTAAAACAGAGGCACCTGTTGACACGGGCGTAACATCTATGGTAAAATCATATTACGATGGGAACGGTAACGTAATTTCAACAAAAACGAAAAACGATACAAATTCGTTCCGCACGGAAACCGCGACGTATGACTGCATGAACAGACCCATATTTGTCAAAAACGGCGCGGGCGAAGGTGTGCAGTATACATACGACAACCTCGGTAATATAACGCGCAAGTATACGGGCCTTACGTCGCCTACAGATACAAGCGTAACATATAATCCGCAGACATCATCATACGCCATGACGTCATATACTTATGACGCGCTCGGATATCTTTCGTCCGTAACGGACGCTATGGGAAATACCGAAACGTATACAAACGATATTTCGGGCAAGGTAACAGCCAAAACGGACAGAAACGGCGACGATACCGATTACGCCTATGATTCGCTTTCAAGGCTTTCGGGATATACAAACGATGACGGTACCGTTTCATACGGCTATGACGCATTTGATAATTTAAAATACACAAGCGGCTGCTACGGCGGAACAACATATTCATACGATAATTTCTGCCGCCTCATATCCGAAACGCGTGACGGTTATACTAAAACATATACATACGACGGCGCGGGAAACAGAGCTTCAATGACGCTTTCGGACACAAATAACACAATTCAGTCCGCTTCATACAGCTATGATTCCTTAAACCGTTTAACGTCATACACAAGCGGAAACGTAACAGCCGCATATACGTATAACGCAAACGGACTTATAACACAATATACAAGAAACGGTGACAGAAACACATGCTCATACACAGTGGGCGGCTTGCCGAGAGTTATGGTGCTGCGCAGCGGCACGTCTTATCTTGACTATCTGGAGTATTCATACTATCCGGACGGCAATGTAAAGACGTATGATGACGATAACACCGAAAGAACATATACTTATGACGGCGCGGGCAGGCTGACGGAGGTGTCTGTAAACAACACACAATACGAATTCTATTATTATGACATCTTTGGAAACAGAACACATAATATAGCGGTTTCTTACATTCAACCAAACAACAACATCCACTATTGGTATGAGTATGATAAAAACAACAGACTGATAAGCATGGAGGACGGCAATTCCGGCGGCGCCATATACTCGTATTCTTATGACTTAAACGGCAATCAGCTGACGGAGACAGAGACAATACTCGGTGTAACGCAGTCGTCAACAACCAATACGTATGACGCGCAAAACCGCCTTGAAACAATTTCAAGGACGGCAAATAACAATACGGACGTTATAAGCTATACGTATGACGCGGAAGGCCTCAGGCAGACAAAGACGGTAAATAACGTAACGACAAGACACATTTGGGACGGCACCGATATTATAGCCGATATAGGCGCAGATACAACGCTTTATCACCGCGGCGCAGACCTTATAGCAAAGGAGACGGGCAACAGCACAGAAAACTACCGCCTAAACGGCCATGGCGACGTTGTAATGCTCGGCTCAAACAGCTATGAATATGACGCTTTCGGAAATCAGCTGAATAGCAATGCAAACGACACAAATCCGTTCAGATACTGCGGAGAATACTTTGACACCGAAACAAACCAAATTTACCTCAGAGCGAGATATTACAGACCGCAGTCGGGAAGGTTTATAACGGAAGACCCCATAAGGGATGGGCTGAATTGGTATGTCTACTGTGGAAACAATCCTGTTATGTTTGTGGATCCAAGTGGCAATATTAGAAAACCAGGATATGTCAATGGTGTATGGTGTGAAAATCCAGATGCATATGAATTTGGAAAAAACTCAGATACTTATAAAATCTTAGTAGATTTAGGGAATAAATGGTTAAATACCACAAACAACGAGGACAGAAATATGCTGAGTAATATGGCTAACAAAGCAAGACGGTTACATCGTGCAGGTACTCCTTTGAAGTATGGTCAAAATATCGTTATGGATACATTGCATAATAACGCAGAACTTGGCAAAGAATACATCGAAATGAGTAACGGTTTTTTGACTCTTGGAGTTTCTATAAAATCACCATATGAATGGTTTGTACTGCAAACATGTAACGATTGGGATTACAAGACAAAAAGCGGGTGGCAAGTGCCGTACGACACTTTTAATGGAGAAAACATGAATATTAATAATGCAAAAAATTGGACCCCTTGGATATATTTTGATGGTATGATAATATCAGGAGATAAGTTTGGCAATATTAATTTGGGGTATGTAGGAACAAAAATGGGGTTTTCTGGAGTGTGGATTGAAAATAAATTTACTTTGGATAAGGATGATGGTCCTTATGTGAAATACGGTATCACAATGGCCAAGCAGGGGAGATGATTTAAAATAAAAAAGCGTATATTAAAAGTTTTTTTGAGAACTTTTCTTTGTTTTGTCCCAATAATCATAGACTGGTTACAGTGGGATATAATAGCTAGGTTGTCATTATATTACAACGGACTTGTAGCTGGAATGTTTTATTATTCTGCCGTAGGATTAAAAAGCATTGTTTTGGTTGCAATTGTTATATTGTTTTTATATGATTTTAAACTCAATCATTTTATATTAAAAAGTATAGATTATATACCAATAATAGTATTTGTGTTAACTGTCATATTGCAATTTGTATTTCCGTCAACTAATGAATATAATGATTTGGAGTATCGATTTAATAAAGACAGACGACAAGAAATAATTACGATGCTAACAAACAAAAATCCAGAGATTGTGCAAGTTAATATTAATACATATATATTGCCTTTTAGATTGAGATTGGCTTCGCATGATGCTAAGGTTATTACTGAACGTAACGAAGGATTAAAAGTGTTATTCTATGCTCACAGAGGAATTACAAACAACGCTGCAGTTATTTATAATTCTAAAGGAGATGGCGTAAAGAAGGAAGATTTCAATATTGAATATAGAGAAATCAAACAGATTGATATGCATTGGTATATAGTTAAGTTTTGAATATCACCACGTATGTCAAGGGGACGGTTCTGTTGACAACGCCTCGGAAGTGTATGTCAAGGGGACGGTTCTGTTGACAACGCCTCGGAAGTGTGATAAAATACTTCCGAGGTGATTTTATTATGCCCAGAACAGCGCGGAAAAGAAGCGAAAGCGGATATTATCATGTTTTGATAAGAGGGATAGGTAAACAAAACATTTTTGAGGACGATGATGACAGACAGAGATTTGTCGACACGCTTAA
>JAFZQX010000034.1 GCA_017620205.1 Clostridia bacterium
CCTTTCTGCGTGGTTTTTGGTGGTACTTAAACTTTAACACAAAAAGTTTCTGTTCGCTACTTTTTTAGCCGACATATTTTTATATGAGTTTACTCGTATGAAAATATGCCGGAATGTAACACATCTATTGTAAACCTACATTTTTGCCGTTTATCTTATGCCGCTTTGTATTGACATAAATCATAATATATGTTACAATAAAAATAGTATAAAATCATATATAAGCAGTATTCAAACACACTGACGGTTCAGGTCAGCGCATTGTTTAAAAAAACCGCCGCAGCATGTAGGAATATTTCCACTTGTTGCGGCTTGTTTTTTCCCTATTTCCGGGTGACCCGTGACCGTAATTTCAGGAGGATATATAAGGTGAAGAAAAAAGTATTTTCTTTATTTTTAGTAATTATATTGGCGTTTTGCACTTCATGCGCAAAGCCCGAGAATAAAACCGTTAAAATAGCTGTTATGGGAGATAAGGACAACTTTTATCCCGACTATTTAAAGGGTATCGAAAAGGCAATAGACGAGTTAAATCAAGAATACGCCGGTAGCGGGTTTACCTTTGAATACACCGTCTGCGATGACAAGGGCAGCTACGAGCTCGGCACGGAGGATATTGCAGAGCTTGACGATGACAAAAGCGTAACCGCCGTTATAGGCGCGGTTGATATGGATATAAACCGTACAGCGGCACATGTTTTCGGTGAAAGCAACCGCCTTTTTATCGTTCCTCACGCCCTTTACGACAGCGTATATGAAAACAATAATTATGAAACCGTTTTGTCGCTCACGGTAACGGCAAAAAAGATGGGACAAACGCTCGGCGCCGCGGCGTCAAACGAAACCGGCGCGAAAAGATGGGCCGTATGCACCGATGACGATGAGTTTTCAATGTCGGAAATGAGAGGATTTCTGGAAATTGATAAGACAAACGGCATAAAAATTGTTGACTGCTGCGATATTGTAACGCTGATGAGCGATTTTGACAAAGAAATAAACCGTCTTCAAAACCTCGGCGTTGAAGGTCTTGTTATGTTTCCGGGCGAGACATATTCTTCCGCGGAGCTGCTCTCCCTTGTTCAGAAAATCAGATGGGCGGCGCCCGGGATGGTTCTCATGGGCGACAGCAGTTTTGACGACAGCGCAACGATGCTTGCCGACCCCTCTCTTATTGAGGCAATGACGGGCTTTATTATTGTAATAGAATTTCAAAAACAAAGCGATAACGCGGCGGAGGTCCAAGATGTTAACGAAAGAAGAGAAGCTTTCGCGGCAGAGCATGGCAGTAAATTTGACTATTGGTATCTGCACGCTTATAACATGACAAAGATGATAGGCGATGCGGCGGCACAAAACAACACTGCGGACGGCGCAGAAATCGCGCGTATTCTGCACAAAAACGGATATGACGGTCTTTGCCAGAATTATGTCTTTGACAAAAACGGCTCGCAGCAGGTTTCGGTGATGCAGTATTATATTCTGCAAAGCGACGGCTCGGCAAGGGAGATAACGATAGACCAAAGGAGATAACGGCAGATGAGTGATTTATTCAGAAAAGAAGCGGTTGAAAACTATACGACAAACAGGGAAGCCACGCTCTCTGTAAGGGCAATTCCCGTAAGGTGGGTATTATACATAATCATTCTTATTTTATGCGTTACGCTCTTTTGCGTATGGCTTTTCGGCGGAACGGTATATGAATCGGAAACGGTCAGGGGTATTGCATGGCCCAATAAAAGCTACGGCGATGTTTACGCCGAAAAAAGCGGCATAGTAGCAAAAACCACCGTATCCGTAGGAGATACGGTAGAGGCGGGAGATATTCTCGCTTTTATGCCGGACGAAGATATGCTTGGTGTACCGGAAGAAGAAAAAAACTATGAGGCGTATGACAGGGCGTCCGTAATACGCGCTAAAACAAACGGAATAGTCACATACATAATTGACAGAAACTCATATGTAAACGAGGGCGATTTGATAGCCGCCGTTATATCTTATGACAAAAACGGAAATAACGATATTTTAACGGCTTTTGTGCCCGTTGAAAAAAGCTCTCTTATAGGTCTCGGTATGGAGGTTCAGATAATGCCCGATTACGCGCCGCGCGACAAGTACGGATATATAAGCGGCTTCGTTTCGGCAATTTCTGATTATCCTGTAACAGGAGAGCAGGTATATAATTCAAACAAGCAGCTTTATATGTCCGGAATGGATTCTTCGGAAAGCTATATTGAAATTGAGGTTACAATGATGCGCAGCGCCGGTGAGGGAAGCCATCTTAAATGGTCAACCAAAACGGGGCGCGACATAACGGTAAAGCCCGGAACGCGCTGTGATATGGATATTATTCTCGACAAATACAGACCGTTTGACTGGCTGTTCAGGAGGGCGTAATGAGCAAAATTAAAAAAGTACGCCCCATACTTCAAATGGAAACAACCGAATGCGGAGCCGCTTCGCTTGCTATGGTACTCGATTACTACGGCAAAAGCGTAACTCTTGAAGAGATGCGGCAGGATTGTTCCGTTTCAAGAAACGGCGTAAACGCGAAAAACATAGTGCTTGCGGCGGGGCTCCACGGACTTGAGGCAAACCCCGTAAGGATTGAGGCCGACGAAGCACAAGAGCTTCAATTGCCCGCAATTATACACTGGAACATGAACCACTTTCTTGTCCTTTGCGGCTTTAGCAAAAAGGGCGTTGTAATTGCGGATCCCGCAGACGGAAAGCGGACTGTTTCGTATGCGGAATTTTCAAAATCGTTTACAGGGGTTGCGATTGAGTTTGAGCCCTCTGGGGAATTTGAGAAAAACGGAAAGCGCCAAAAGAAGAATTACTTTGTTTTAAACACCACAAAACGCTATTTTTCCTCGGTTTTATACATACTCATCACCGAAATCATAGTGATGATAAGTGCGGTTTCGGTTTTGTTTTTAAACTCGATATTTATTGACAAAATACTTATCTCGGGCAACACAAAAAACCTCTTAAATATACTGAGCGTGCTTTTGTTTGCCGGGATTATCTCGGTCATGACGATGATTTTAAATATCGCTATAAAAAAACGCGCCGGACGGCTTTTGAATATTGACATAAACACAGGCTTTATAGAGCATATTCTCCGTCTGCCGATTGATTTTTTCAAAAACAGAAACGAGGGTGACCTTGCAAACAGGCAAAACGCGAATATGGATATGGGCCGGAATCTCGCGGAAACCGTTATGCCCATACCTGCAAGCATTATGCAGATAATAATATACATAGTCCTTGCGCTTTTCTATGATATAAACGTTGCGGTTTTTGCAGCCATATGTTCCGTTTTAAATATCCTCGTTATGATATTTACTTCAAAGGATTATAACGAGAAAATCATGCCGTATAACCGCGATATGGGTAAAATGCAGGGCGAGATTTCAAGCGTTGTCGATAAGATTGAAACAATCAAATCCTGCGGCATAGAGGACGGCATTTTTATGCGCCTTATGTCTATGGGTACGAAAATTGCAAACGGAAAAATTCAAATCGATAAAACCGGTTTGCTATACTCCAACCTGTTTTCTTACTTAAATGCGTTTAGCTCTGCGTTTATACTTATAAACGGTATTATCCGCATTTTCCAGGGATATATGACAACCGGTATGCTTATAGCCGCGCAAGCCGTTGTTGTCGCTTTGATGACGCCTGTCGGCACAACGGTAAATTCCGCTATTGCCATTCAGACGCTCCGCGGCGAGGTTCAGAGAACGGACGATGTAATGAACTACCGCCGCGACAATAAGTTTCTTGCTGATAATGACAAAGCGGAGCAGCGCAGCTCCATAACGGGAGATATCGACCTTGATGGTGTGACATTTTCATATAATCCCCTTGATACGCCCGTAATAAACGATTTTAATCTGCATATAAAAAAAGGTCAGCTTATTGCCGTAACGGGCGCGTCCGGCAGCGGCAAATCAACGGTCGCAAAGCTTATAGCGGGTATCTATTCGCCTCAAAACGGAAAAATCCTCTTTGACGGCATGGAGCTTTCGGAAATAAACCACCTCTATTTCTATTCCAAGGTCGCTATGGTCAGCCAGAACACGCGCCTTTTTGAAGGCAGTATTACGGATAACATAACAATGTGGGACGAAAGCATAGAATACGAGGATATAACAGCCGCGGCAAAGGCGGCTTGCATTCACGAAGAAATAATATGCAGGAAAAACGGTTACGCCGAAGCCGTAGCCGAAAACGGCACAAACTTCTCGGGCGGTCAGCGCCAGCGTATCGAGATAGCGCGCGCTCTCGCGAAAAAGCCCAGAATACTTATACTTGATGAGGCTACAAGCGCACTTGATACAATCACCGAAAGCAAAATTGCAAAAAACATAAAGGCGCTCGGTATAACCTGCGTAATAGTTGCGCACAGGCTTTCAACCATTGTTGACTGCGATGAGATATTAGTCCTTGAAAACGGCAAAATAAAAGAGCGCGGTACGCACAGCTCGCTTATGGAGCAAGAAGGTCTTTATTACCGTCTCAGAAGGAGTGACAGCTGATGGAAAACAAAGATTACCAAAAAGAAATTGAAAAAATCCGTCAGCAGGAAAGAGAGGAAACGCTCCGCGCCATAGAAAATCTGGAGTCGGTTTTTTCAGACAAGCACAGCTACGACGGTATAAACGCCGTTTTACACTTTTTCCACGAGAAAATATTAGTGGATAAAAACCTGCCGCTTTCAAAACAGCTTGAGGAAATTGAAGAGCGCGCCAATATAAAAATGCGCTACATTGAGCTTGAGCACGGTTGGTACAAATCCGCTGTTATTCCGCTGCTTGTCAACACTCTTGACGGGCGCCATCTCGCGATTATCCCCGATATAAGCGGCCGCTGTTTTTACATAGAAAACGGCAAAAGAATAAGAGTTACAAAAGAGAGAGCAAAGTATTTTTCCGACAATGCGCTTTGTTTTTATAAAAGCGCCGGCACCGAAAAAGTAGGCTTTAAAGAATTTGCTTCGTTTTTCTTAAAGAGCATAACGCTAAAGGACGCTTTAAACCTCATTTTAATATGCGCTCTTGCGACAATAGCGGGGCTTATGTTGCCCTGGGCAAACAGCTTTATATTTGCGCACGTTGTGCCGTCGGGAAACACAAAGGCGATAATCCCGACAGCATCGCTTTTGTTCTCGGCTATATCCGTAGCGGCTATTATGCGGCTTTTGCAGTCGTTTATAATAAGCAATACGATGCAGAGAGCCGATACATATATTCAAAGCGGCATTTTTTCAAAGCTGCTTATGCTGAAACCCGAATTTTTTAAGAAAGTTAAGGCGGGCGAACTGTCACGAATGGTAATAGAGTTTTCCGACCTTTCGAGAATAATATCGGTAGAGAGCATAAGCGCGCTTATCGGAATAGTTTTATCGTTTGTTTATCTGTTTCAGATACATTTTTACGCGCCGCAGCTTACCGGATTTGTTATACTCATATCCGTAATTCTTTTGGCAATAATGATAGCGGCAGGCAGAATAAGCGCCAAATGGATGCGCGAATATTCACGGTCTATGTCGTCCATGGCAGGCTTTTGTTACGAGCTTTTTTCGGGTATTGAGCACATAAAGCTCGGCGGTGCGGAAGCGCGCATGATAAAACGCTGGAGCGAGCATTATGCCGAAACGGCGGAGCATGAAGAAAAGCCCGCGATGCTTGAATTTCTGCCCGTTATATACAAGGTTTTAACCGTTGCGGGAACGTTTTTTATATTCCTTTTGGGTTCAAAACTGGAAGCGTCAAATTATATAGCATTTTCGGCTTCATACGGCGCATATATAGCCGCGTTTTTGGGCGCGGGCACAGTTGTTCAGGCTGTATCGCAGTTTCGCTCGTCCTATGAGCTTGTAAAGCCGATACTTACAGCCGAATGCGAAGACTACGGAAGCGGAAAGAGAAAGATTAAAAAATCAAACGGCGATATTCAAATACTTGATTTAAATTTCCGTTACAGCGAGGATCTCCCCCTTGTCATAAAACAGCTGTCGCTTGATATAAAAAGCGGCGAGAGCGTAGGCATCATAGGTCCTTCGGGCAGCGGCAAGACAACTCTTATAAGGCTTATATTGGGTTTTGAAAGCTATGACGCGGGCTCAATTACCGTAGACGGAATAGATTTACGAGAGCTTGACCTTAAAAGCTACCGCCGTACGGTAGGTATGGTGCTTCAAAACGACGGCCTTTTAAACGGCGATATATACACAAATATCACAATCGGCAAAATAGACGCGACGGCGGACGAGGTAAACGAAGCCGTAGACAAAGCGGGACTCCGCGAGGATATTGACGCTTTGCCGATGGGTCTTTACACCCGCATAGGCGCGGAAAACGGAACGCTCTCTGGCGGACAGGTACAAAGAATTTTAATTGCCAGAGCGCTTTTAAAAGACCCGTCAATAATTATATTTGATGAAGCGACAAGCGCGCTTGACAATATAACGCAGGCGAAAATAACAAAAACCCTGGAAGATGCCAAATGCACTAAAATTATAGTAGCGCACAGACTTTCAACAATCAAAAACTGCGATAAAATAGTAGTGCTTGAAGGGGGCAGAATTGTGCAGCAGGGCACATTTGAAGAGCTTAAAAATGAGGAAGGATTATTTAAAGAACTCATTAAAAAACAAACAATATAATTGAGGAGGAAATTTATGAAAAGGACACTGAAAAAACTGACATCATCATTGCTGATACTTACGTTATTTTTGACGTTTGTACAGCTGCCGGCAATCGCGGAAAAGGGCTTAACCAATCTGCCCGAGGTTGAAATTGATGAGACAATTCTCCAAAGCGATGTCTTTTATCTCGCGACAACTTCCGCAAAACTGCAGGAAGGCGCAAATGAGAGATACCTTTTGAGAGTTGCCAGGGGCGGTAACGCCGAGAGCGAGTCGGGTGTAAACATCAAGATTTCCGATGTGACCGCAAAATACGGACGCGACTACACCGTATCCGTATACGGCACGGATGAAACGGTGCAAAACGCAGAGGACAGACCTTCGCTTATGGAAATGATGGAAGGCGAGGAGTATTCCCAGAGCGAGCTTAAAACCGATGAGGAATTCTACGGCATGATGGCGGAAGACCCCGATCTTCAAGCTCAGACCGAAGAAGCTATGCAGGGCGCAATTGATTATATCGAGGATGCGAGTGGTCTGAATGACACGGCTCCTGCAGACACACCTAAGGAAGCATCCTCCGATTACGACGAGGTTTCAAGGCTTTATTCGGGTCAGGGCGGTTATCCGCAGAAGCTTTCTTCATCAACCGACACCATGCAGCAGATACAGCAGATGGCAAACGTTGTAACGGACGCGGTTATAGGCGCTGACCTTACAATAAACTTTGAAGCGGGCGAAAAAGAGAAATATCTTGTTATCGACGTTATCGACAACAGCGAAAGCGACGGCGACAGATATTTTTATCTCATGCTCGGCGCGCCTTACGGCACAACGACAAACAGTGCGGCTTCAAGCTGTGCGGTAACTATCGCTGATGACGAAGAGCATATAAACGCAAAGATAGCCTTTTCGGAGGCTTCCTATACGGCGGACGGCGATAATCTGCAGATTACCGTAACGCGCGAGGGCGCTATGAATGCTATGGTAGTAGCACACCTTACGTCAGACGCGGGTACGGCAGTTGCGGGACGTGACTTCTCCCCCGTTGACAAAGAGCTTTCGTTCCCGTTCGGTATAACAAAGCAGACCGTTGATATTCCTATAAGACACGATTATCTTTCGGAGACCGCGACCTTTACGCTGAAGCTTGAAGGCGTAGAGGGCTGCGAAGCGGGCGAAGATGCAACCGTTACAATAACCCCGGCGGGCGTATCTCTCATGTCTGAAGACGGAGATGACACCGTAGAACTCATGGCTGAAAAAGCGTATTCCGTAACGGATATTGTGACCGGCAACGGACTTACCGTAAGTTCACCGTCCTTAAATGGAGAGTCGGAATACTTCGACGGCGCAAACGGCTGGCGCGACGGAAGTCACTGGGGAATGATGTGGGACGAAAGCAGATGGTTTTATGACCCGACGGGCACGGTTGCCGCATGCTGGAACCTCAATAACGGCAGCGGCTATGATACGGCCGGCGTTCAGGTTGACTGGTCAAGAACAGGCTCCTGCGCCAATATGGTACTCGGCTTTGCTACAAATCTCGACTGGGGTGTTTGGAGCACAACATCGGGAGACAATGCTTACAGCAGTAAAAACAACTTCGGCAGACATACGGAGAATTTCTTTACAAAGTATTCAACTTCAAAGCGCGTCTGCTTCTACAACCAGGCGGGCTGCGAAGACTGTAACTGGCTTGATATTTACAGCATAAAACCGATTTACAGACCGTTTGAGATAAATCTTCAGGCAGCCGATTCTCTCCAGTTCCTTAATGAAAACGGAACTAAGAGCACATGGGATGAAGCTACAAAAATGATTTTATCCGGCTCCAACAACCAAAATAACAACTATATCGTAAAATATACAAAAGACGGATTGAATGTTGTTTCACTGGTACAGCCCGATACAACTTATACAACTGTTACAGGCGCAAAACTCGTTGACGGCGGCTGGACGAAAAATATAAGTCTTTCGGGCAGCGATATAAGCAATACAAAATCATTTAAAATGGACAGAAGCTGGATCGAGAACAATATAGGCTATATAAGCTTTAAAACCAATCAGGTAGCAGAATTTTGCAACAGTAATACGAACTACTACGGCCTTAAGGGCGTTATGTATATAAAGCCTACCTTTGCCTATAAGGACGCCAAGGTAGTTGTTAAAGTGCCCTCGGGTACTAACTTCGGTTACTTCAAAATAAGCGGACAAGACAAGAATATAACAAGCGACACAGCTTATAACTATCACAGAGGCGATATTTTAAAACTCGATACGGTAATGCGTAACGAGTATAAGGATATGTATGAGCCTGCAGGCTACAAGCTCAGTATTAAGCAAAACGAGAGCGATACATACTGGATAAGACGTGATGTTATTATCCCTTACGATGATATAAGCGGAAACAGATACGTTGACGAAACCAAGAGATTAAAGTACGGCTATTATGAAATAACCCCTATCTTCCAGAGAAAAGGCAACGCCATAGCCGTAAGAGTTAAGGCTTCGGATGTTTCAAAGTTTGATCCGAATTACGGATTTATGAAAGCGGCTGTTGTAACAGACGTAACAGTCGGCGATGTTTTATACAAGGAATATATCGTTAATGCCAATGTTAAAAACGGTAAAATCTACACGGTCGGAGCAAAACTCGCATCTTCGGCAGGCGACAAAGCGTACATAAACTGGAAAGAAGCGGGAAGCAGCAAGGTATATGCGGGCGACATGTTCTATCACAGAGCTACCGGCAGCAAGGAGGATAATATTATCACGGTGTCGGTAGAAACGGGCGCAAAAGCGAATATGTATGAAACGCTTGAAGGCAATATCATAAGACCTGCATATAATATGCAAAGTCACGATACGAGCGCTCTCAAAAACGCACCCATAAAGGGAGCGATAGTTTCTGTCGGCAGTGATTATGCCGTAACAGACACAAACGGTCATTTCCGCACACCTCCCATAAGAGCAATGTACGGCGTGGACAGCAACAAGCGTTATCTCCGTTACGTAATAAGCGTAAACGGCTCGGAGGATCTGCGCGATATTGAAATAAAATCCGCAAAGACAGAGAAACAGGATATATTTATAACAGCCGGCTCGGGCGCTACGACAACGGTTGATGTTGCAAGACAGAGCGTAGGCTTCCAGAATATAAGCACGGATAACGGCAGTATAATGGATTATATATCCGTTTACAGAGATAACGAACATAAGGGCGAGGGCACAAGCCTTGTAGTTGACTATTCAAAGGCCGAGGAAATCCTGGAGCTTTATGCAAAACTTGATACACCTCCGCAGTACACAAGGCAGTTTTTGAATTCTAAGACGGGCGAGATAACGGAAGCTGCCGCAACCGAAAATGTTACCGGCGTAACATTTGTTCAGTACGACCCCGATACAAACACTGTAAAGGGCACATTTAAGGCTAAAAAGCTCGATGACGGAAGCTTTATGGCACAAATGAGCTCAATGTACCTCAAAGCAGGATATGAGATATACATAAGAGTTGAAACAGACCGCGCACACGGCGTAAGCACCAAGACGGTAGTTTATAGCGAAGACGGAACTATTACGGAAGTTGAAGGCAAAACAGACGGCACTACCTATGCCGATGTATTTACGGGCTTTGCGGTAGTTCAGCGCGGCTCTTACGATATTCCTGTCGATCAGACAGTTGCGCTGCCTATGGATATGAACTTCACAACGCTTCCGCTTATCGGCACAACGGGTATAAACTTTGACTTCCCGTTTGTAACGGTAGGCGCTATGAAGACAGACGTAGGCTACCGTATGTATCTCGGCTTTAACCCGACCTCACTGTACGATAAAATATCCGAAAAGCACGCAACACAGTATATGTCGGACAGCGGTAACTACTTCGGCGATTTATTCTCGATAAAGAGCCCGATAAAGACATTTAAAGAAGGTTTGGCACAATCGTATAACACAGCATTCAAAGGCTGGGAGAATCTCGGCGACAGCGCTTCGGATACAATGGCGGCAATGGGCGCGCCGACATGGAAGATGAGCTTTGTGTTCGGTGTTTACTTCGACTTTGCTATGGTAACCCTTACCGATCCCCAAAGGGGCACAACAACATCAACGTTTGAATTTGTGGGCGTAGGCGGATTTATCGCTATAAACGCAGGCTTTAAAGTAGCGTGGTACACGCTCTTGCCTGTAGTATTTATCCCTGCATATTTCGGCATTGAAATAAACGGCAGCATTATGGGCTTCTTCGGTGCGGCGGCAGATACATCAAAGCCAAAGATTACTTATAACGACGCAAAGGAAGCGACGGTTGACTTTAACAACAGCCTTGAAAAGTTCCACGCAAATGTTAAGCTGTCCGCAACCGTTCAGGTATATGTCGGCGTCGGATTGGCGGGAACTATTGGCCTTCGCGGCGGCGGAACATTTACGGCAATGGCAGACTGGGATTCAGATCCCAAATATGTACAAAACGAATGGGGCTGCGCACTAATCTTTACCGCAGGTGTTTGGATCGACCTGTTCCTCTTCACCGTGCCGCTGCAGTACACCTTCCCGATGATTAAATTCGGCTCGTTTGAGGAATACGACCAGCTTGCCAAAAACGGCGTTAAGCTCCAGAGCGTTGAAGGCGCTACGGACGAAGGCTCATCATTTACGGTCCGCGAAGCGTTCTCCGATAAGACTTCCGAATGGCTGCCTGACGGCAATATGCCAACCCTTATGTCGGCGTTTACGCAGTCGTCACAGCAGACAATAGTTGAAGACGGCTATGAGCATCCCGATGCTAAACTTATAAAACTCTCGGACGGCAGCATATTTATGGCATTTTTGGATAACGACAACTCGCGCGGCGAAATTGACAGAACGGTTCTGAAATTCGCGGTATACAAAGACGGCATATGGAGCAGCAACTACGTTGTTCAAGACGACACTACGGGCGACTTCCAGCCGAGTATTTGCGAAATAGACGGCGGACGCGTAATGATATCCTGGATATCAACAGACCCTGCAGAGAGAGCTGAAACCGACGTATCGCAGACAAAAGATTACCTCAATAAGCTTGAAGTTTATACGGCAGTTATCGATCCCGCAACCAAGGAAGTAACAGAACTTACACAGCTTACGGACGATAACCGATACGACTATAAACCCGCCTGCGTATATGATGACGCTACGGGTGACAGAGTAGTATATTACGCAAAGAACTTTGACAATGACGCAACAACGGAGGAAATGGCAAATCCGTACGGCTCAAGCTCGCTTATAACTTACATGCTGTACTCAAGCGAAGACGGCAGATGGCTCTTTGACAAATATTTTGACGAAGAAGTTGCAAGCGAAGAAGACAGACAGACGCTTATAGAGAATTGGCACGGACAGCGCTTCATTCTCCCGAGAATGGCGGAGCTCGGTACCGATATGGTACCTAACATAGCAGACTTTACGGCAATTGCCTATAACGGAATTTCCGTATATGCTTATACTGTTGATGTAGACTCCAACGCGGACACGATAGACGACAGAGAGCTGTTCCTGCAGTTCTATAACTTCGACTCGCATAAGACTTTCGTTCCCGTAAGACTTACAAACGACAATCCGCAGGTTGCAGACGCTATGCCGCAGTTCGCGAGATCCGGCAGCGGCGGGAGCGCATCAACCAAGCTGTTCTGGTACAGAAACAGTCAGAAAATCGCTTACGTTAATATAACCGATCTTGTAAGACACGGCGTTGACAAATACGGACAGATAAAACCCGAATACCTTATGACTAAAGACGAAAACGAAGCTGAAAGAGTTCAAAGGAAGCTTTCGGATCTTTACTCATATGTATCGCCCAATTCCGAACATATAAACGATGCCACCGGCATGGCAGACTTTAAACCCGTTGTTGACGGCGATAACATCTATGTAGTATGGACACAGCCCCTGACAAAGGAAGACGGCGAGGACGCAAACGGCGAAACTAAGTTTAAGCAGTGCCGCGAGGTTTATGCAACCGCGCTTGTTCATACGGACGCAGGAGAAGAAGTTACGGCTCCGGAAGGCACCGATACTCAGCAAACCGCTTCGGACAGCGGCGAAGAGCCGCAGACGGTAAATACCATAGGCACATCCTGGTCATCACCGTACAGACTTACATATAATGAATTGATTGCAGACGCTCCCACAGCTGTTATCGATTCTGAGGGTAAGCTTATGGTGGCATATAACACATATGAGCAGACTATGCATGAGCAAAACGCTTTCAGCTCTTCACAGAAAGAGCTTATAACCTTCTCGAATCTGAAGCTCATGGCTTCTTATCAGGAACCCTGCGGCGCGGTTGAGGTTACGGATATAAGTCTTTCGGACATGACGCCCGTAGACGGCGAAACAGTAACACTTACCATTGATGTAACAAACAAAGGTCTGACGTTTGCAGACGGCTATACCGTAGACGTTTATGAATATAAAGACGGCGTAAGAGGCAGCAAGATTACAACAATCACAAGCGAAAATAAGCTCCTTCCCGACAACACCGATACACACACGGCTTTGTGGGAAGCTCCCGCAGACGTAGACGGCATGAGCATATTGGCGGTAGCAAAAGAAGGCGGCTTTGAAAACGAGACGACCTTTGAAAGCGAAAAGCTTGAAAAACACGCGGTTTACGAGCTTACGGAAGCAAGCGTATATCAGGACGAAAAAGGGAAATTCAGATTTAAAGCGAATATTAAGAATATAGGCAATGCTCCCGCGGCAGAGGGCGATAAAGTAAAAGTTCATTTCGTAGGGCCTTACGCTATGAACCTTGATTACTCGGTAGAGGAATGTGACCTCGGCTCAATCGAAATCGGCGATCTCGATATTTATTCCGAAACCGAAGAAAACGATGTGCTTACGGTTACGGGAGTAAAAGAAATAGGCGGCGAACTCAAAATGCCTATAGAAGCGTTTGAAAAATTCGGATATATAGACTGCTTCGCAGAGCCCGAAAACGCAGAAGGCACTGCTCTCGGCGAAGGCGCAGATATCAGAGCTGTTATTACAAAACCGGTTGAGGTTAAATTAAACGGCGAAAAACTGCCCGATGTAATAGAGCTTACCGTAGGCGAAACGTATGATCTTGATGTTTCGGTACTGCCCGGAAAAGTTTCGGAAGACATAGATGCAACATTTGCAACGGACGATAGCAGCGTTGCCCTCGTAGATAGGGGCGAGCTTATCGCAAACGCGCCCGGCGAAACAGCGCTTCACGGCATAGTGAATCCGTACAGCTTAGAACTTATGGATATACTTATTATCGTAAACGCCGATGACGGTATAACCGTTACATACGATACGGACGCGGGCACAGCAAGCATTGTAAGCTCGAAAGATCTTACTGACGCTTATCTGATAATAGCGGAATACGATACAAACGGCAATTTAGCTTCACTCGAAATTAAAGAAATCACGCTCACGGCAAACGACACAGAAACCGTCGATTACGATATGAAATCGACCGATAACGACCTTAAAGTAATGATATGGCGCGGCATGGATAACACCGATCCGTATAAAATTAATTTAAAGAAAGGAGCATAATAAAATGCCAAAAAAAGAAAAGGAAAAAGATACTGAAAAGAAACGCAAATTAAGCCCAGAGGAGCTCGAAAAGGTTAAAGGCGGCGCTGCAAGTGCCTCCGATCTGCCCCCGACAGTTCCGGAAAATCCTCTCGACCCAAGTATTTACAATAACATTTAATGCAAAAAAGCCGCGGCAGGTATTATACTTGCCGCGGCTTTTGCGTAAAGAGCAGAATAGTAATATAGCATAAAGAAACGTATCCAATATTATGCAGTATCACGTTTTTTTATCGCGGTGATTGTATTTCCTGTTATTTTAATATATACTTAAACCATATTTTATAAAGGGGGATTAATACGGGTAAAAGCTTCAGCGCAAAGGTTATGGCGGAAATCCGCCTGTTTATAAGGTATATTGACAGAGTTGCATCGCTATGATACGATACAATTATCCTGGAGAAAGGAGAATATGAAAATGAAAAAAATGATTTCTTTGCTTTTGTGTGCTATGATGGCGGTAAGTTGCTCCGTTCTTGCTTCCTGCACCTACGGCGACCAAGAAGATGAGGAGTGGTGGCAAAGCGATGCCCGAAGGGAGGCAGATGAGGAATATGAACGGGACTGGGCTACAAAACCACCCAAGCCGACCGAAAAACCCACCGAGGAACCGTCCTTTATGGAAACGATCTGCGGTACATATCTGGTTTCCGGCACCGGTCATTTGACGGGAAATGCGTGGTATGACGAAGACCTCACAACACAAGATAGAACATATACCAACCTTGCCCTGCACGTTTCACAAGTGGACGAGAATACGGTTGAAATTGATGTAGAGGGAGGTTTACAAGGAAGCGGCACGGTAAGCGCAGAGTCTCCCACCGTCAGCTACACGGGCGTAGAGGAGGATGGAGACAACTATCAGGTTACCGTAACATTTACCGTCAATGACGGCGGCGCACGTGTGGATTTTAGTTTTCATTCCAGTGATTCCGACAGCACGGAAGATATGAAACTAAGCGGTGAAAAGTAAACGTTTATAAAAATCACTTTTCAAGGAGGAATATAATGAAAAACAGAATTATAAAGACAGCGCTTATCGTGCTTTTGTGTATTTGTACAATACTGTTTCTCACAGGCTGTCCAAGCCATCATGACGAAGTAATATCGGATGCAAGATACGGAAAATTCAAAGAGCTTACCGAGGGCGGGATGAGTAAAGAGGACGCCAACAGGTGGCTTGACGAACACACGGAGGAGTGGCATCCCGATGATAAAAAATCTGATTCGGATAAGGCAGAGGAGACGGAAAAGCCCACCGAAGAACCGGTTGATTTTATGGAAACGATCTGCGGTACATATCTCGTATCGGGAACCGGTGTTTTGACCGGTGGGGCTGTTTATGATGACGAAGGCCCCGAAACGACTTTTACGAAGCTTGCCTTACATGTTTCGCAAGCGGGCGACAATGCCGTTCAAATCGATGTGGAAGGTGAACACGCAGGCAGCGGTGAGGTGAGTGCGGAGTCGCCCTCTGTCACTTACAAGGATTCAATGGGCTATGAGGTTACGGTAACCTTTGCGGTTACGGATGGTGTTGCACACGCGGATATGAGAATTTTTGGTGATTTATCTATTGAGGACACAGGTGAGCGTTGTACCGAGACAATTACATTAATCGGCGAAAAGGTTGAATAAATACATATACGCAAGGAGCAACGTGCCGGGGCGGTATGATGGGTGTTCTCCGAAACACAGAAATCTTTGATTTCGTTTTGTTTCGCGGGGTTTCATAAAGGCTATGCCGAAAACGGCTCTTACAGAGGAAATAAGAGCTGTTTTCAATGTATATGGATAAAAACGGCGAAAAGCTTATCGAAGACGCTCTGCGAAAAGGCGAAAAACCAAGTCCGCAGCCCAAAACTCCTAAGACGAGGTTTGAAGATAATAAAAACGGGCGCGTGTTTTATGCAAACGAAGAGAGCAAATCGGGCATAACGGTTTTCTATCTCCACGGCGGCGCGTATTTTATGGATTTTAACCGTGCTCACTGGAAGCTCATTAATATACTTATTGAGAAAGCCGACGCGCAGGTAATTGCTCCTTCTTACCGTCTCTTGCCTTTTGCAACATGGGAGGAAGCCTTTGATCTCATTCTCCCGCTTTACAAGGAATACTGCGCAGCCCACCCCGATGAAAAAATCATTCTTATGGGAGATTCCGCAGGCGGCGGGCTTTCGCTTGCCGTAACGGAAGAGTTGAAGGCAGAAGGCATCCGTATGCCCGACGAGCTTGTTTTATTATCGCCATGGGTGGATATTTCCATGGAAAACGAAGAGATTAAAGTGTATGAGCCGAAGGATCCGTTTTTAACGCCCGGTTCACTTGTAACCTGCGGCGAAAGGTGGAAGGGTGCGCTTGATGTACACGATCCTCATGTAAGCCCTATATACGGTGACCTTAAAGGCATAAAAAACGTCACGGTATTTGCCGGCACGGACGGGATATTATACCCCGATATCACAAAGTTTTTCAATATGCTCGACGAAGATCCTTCAAACGAGCTTATTGTCGCGGAGGGCATGAACCATGTTTATCCACTCTTCCCCATTCCCGAGGCAAAACCCGCGGTAGATAAAATAATTACGGTAATAAAGCGCTGATAAACAAACCGCGAGCCGGCAAAACACAGTAGTTTTGCCGGTTTTTTTATTATATAAAAGTTTCTTAAAACTTGCCGGATTTACACGAAATGTTAAAGAATATATATTTACATTCAGCCTGAAATGTGATAAAATATAATCGTTTAAAATTATACATTTAAAAGGAAACGCAATGATCGACAAATCTCTTTTATTTAAAAAAATTGAAAACAATTTATTTTATGGCGGACTTTGTGATGCAGATTACTATCAGGTGCACGGTCAAATAGCAGCGGCAAATAATAAGGCGCTGAGAAACTGGTCCAAACTTGTCAGCATATTCTGGATATATTGTTTGCTTATGTCTTTAAAGTCGCCTGCCTATATGGCGTGCCGCCCCGCCTATGCAGTCTCGCTCGGATTGTGTATTTTTTCGTACCTGTGCTCACGTTTCGTTGTGACATGGTTTCCAAATACCGTTATTATTTTTAAATACATCTTCCGTCTGTCATTACTCGGCGGCGGTATAGGGATTGCACTCTGCCAGCCGGATTTGCGTTCGATTACGCTTTTTGCGGTAGCTATTATTTCGCCTTCTATTTTTATTGACAGCATGATGTCTTCCTTTATAGTTCATATATCGGCGCTTATTTTATATATCTTCATGGGCCGAAACGTCATTTCGCCCGAGGTATATTCATGGGGACTCGGAAATTATATTTTGTTTTCCATCTTCGGGCTTCTGATCGGTCTTTCGATAAACAGAGCGCGTTTTGAACGTTACATTTATGCGGAATATGAAACAAAACTGGCAGAGGCGCAGATGCAGTTTGCATATTTTGACCGGTTGACGGGACTTCGGAACAGACGTGCTTATGAAGAAAAGCTGCTTCAGCTTCAAGATGAACCGCAGTCTGAGTTTTGCGTCATAATGGCGGATATTAACGGACTTAAAACGGTTAATGATACAATAGGTCACAATGCCGGCGACGAACTCATAACAGGCGCTTCAAAGTGTTTGTCGGAAGCTTTTGACGGCATAAATACCATCTACCGTATCGGCGGCGATGAATTTTGTATAATAATGCCCGCCTCTGCCGAAAAGACATGTCTTTGTCTTTCGCGTCTTGAAGAACTGTTTTCAAACTGGCGCGGCCGCTATGTAAACAGTCTTTCCGTATCTGTCGGTGTTGCTTCGTCCAAGGATCACGAAGACGTAGAATCCGTCGTTGCCGAGGCAGATAAAAAAATGTATGATTGTAAACGCAATTACCCCATAAACCGCAGCGGCAAAGAAAATACAATATAATTAAAAAGAGGTGTTTCATAATGATTTCCCTGTTTTTATCCTTTGTTGTTTTACTTATCGGCTTCTCCTTATACGGCAGACTTACGGAAAAAGTTTTTTCGCCCGATTCGAGGGAAACGCCCGCAATTTCAATAAACGACGGCGTTGACTGCGTTCCGATGAAAACGGGCAAGGCGTATTTGATTCAGCTTTTAAATATTGCGGGCACGGGCCCTATTTTCGGCGCTTTAATGGGCGCTGTGTTCGGTCCCGTTGTCTTTTTATGGATTATATTCGGCTCTGTTTTGGGCGGCGCCGTACACGACTATATGTCCGGCATGATAAGCTCAAGACACGGCGGCGATTCCATATCCGAATTATCGGGCGTTTATCTTGGAAATTTGGCTAAATGGATTATGCGTATTTTTTCGGTTGTTCTTTTGGTGCTTTGCGGCACAGTTTTTGTTACAAGTCCCGCCGCGCTGCTTGCAAAGCTGACGCCCGACCATTTAAACGGCACATTCTGGGCAATTGTAGTGCTTATTTATTATCTTCTCGCAACCCTGCTCCCCATTGATAAGCTTATAGGGAAGCTTTATCCCGTTTTCGGCGTGCTTCTTATAGTTATGGCGCTCGCCGTGCTCGGAGGAATATTATTCTCGGGCGGAAAATTTGTGATACCGGAGCTTTCGCTTCAAAATCTTCATCCCGCCGGGACGCCCATATGGCCCTATATGTTTATAACGGTTGCGTGCGGCGCCGTTTCGGGCTTTCACGCTACGCAGTCGCCTATGATAGCAAAATGCATCACGGGCGAAAAAGAGGGCCGCAAAGTATTTTACGGTGCTATGATAAGCGAATCCGTTATCGCTCTTATCTGGGCGGCGGCAGGCGTTGCATTTTACGGCACGACAAAAATGTTAAATGAAGCGCTTTCTCTCGGCGCGTCAAATGTTGTATATGAAATATCAACGGGAGTACTCGGCACTTACGGCAGTATTTTAGCCATTGCCGGTGTTATAATATGCCCCATAACTTCGGGCGACACGGCGTTTCGCAGCGCAAGACTCGTCTTGGCGGAAACGTTTAACCTCCCGCAAAAGAAGATCAAAAACCGTCTTGTAATTACTTTGCCGCTTCTTATCATAGGCGGATTACTTACGTGGTTTGCAATTGTAAACAACAACGGCTTTACAGTTGTATGGCGCTATTTCTCATGGAGCAATCAAACGCTTGCCATGATAGCTTTGTGGGTTGCTTCGGTATATCTTGTAAAAGAAGGAAAATACCGCTTCGGCTCTTTCCTTACGGCTATTCCCGCGACTTTTATGTCGGCTGTTAGCCTTACGTATATTTTGACCGCGGCCGAAGGCTTCCGTCTGTCTACAAGTATTGCATATCCTTCGGGAATATGCTTTGCCGGTATTCTTTTCGCCGCTTACCTGGTATTTTGGGCGCGGTATAAAAAAACACAGAGCGAGAGGTGAGCGCAATGAATACTATAAAGTGTCCTAAATGCGGCGAGGTTTTCAGCGTTGATGAAACAAGCTATGATTCGATTCTTAAGCAAGTCCGCGACCAAGAGTTTTTAAGGGAAATTGAAGAGCGCGAAAAGAGCTATGCAAGGGATAAGGAAACGTCTATAAAGCTTGCAAAAGCGGAAACAACCGAGGCAATGAGCGCAGAACTTTCAAAAAAGGACGCCGAAATCGCAGAGCTTAAAGCAAAACTGAAAATCGAAGAGGACAGCAAAAAAGCAGCCGTAACAGAGGCCGTTTTGAAAAAGGAAGCGGAAATTTCCGAACAGAGAGAGCAAATTGCACTTTTAAACGGCCGGATTGAAACAAATGAAAAGGCATCGCAGCTTAAAGCGCAAACTCTTAAAGAAAGCTATGAAGAAAAGCTTAAAGGCAAGGACGAACAAATAGCATACTATAAAGATTTAAAAGCCAGACAGTCGACAAAAATGGTTGGCGAAACGCTTGAGCAGCACTGTGAAACAGAATTTAACAAGCTCCGCGCAACGGGTTTTCAAAACGCTTATTTTGAAAAAGACAACGACGCGAGAAGCGGCTCAAAAGGCGATTTTATTTTCAAAGATTTTTCCGATGACGGTACAGAGTATATCTCCATTATGTTTGAAATGAAAAATGAGATGGACGAAACGGCAACAAAGCATAAAAACGAAGATTTCTTTAAAGAGCTTGATAAGGACAGAAACGAGAAGAAATGCGAATACGCCGTTTTGGTTTCACTGCTTGAAGCGGACAGCGAGCTTTATAACACGGGAATAGTTGACGTATCGCATAAGTATCCGAAAATGTATGTTATAAGACCGCAGTTCTTTATTCCGATGATAACGCTTCTGAGAAACGCTTCTTTAAATTCTCTGCAGTATAAGAGGGAGCTTGCCGTTATCCGTAACCAGAATATTGATATATCGCATTTTGAAGAGGACATGAATGACTTTAAAGAAAAGTTTGCAAGAAACTACAGATTGGCAAGTGAAAAATTTAAAAAAGCCATAGATGAAATAGATAAGACTATAGACCATCTGCAAAAAACAAAAGAGGCGCTTCTGTCTTCTGAGAATAATTTAAGACTTGCAAACAACAAAGCGGAAGAGCTTTCAATAAAGAAGCTTACGAGAAACAACCCCACAATGGCGGAAAAATTCGCGGAATTAAAAAACTGAATTTAAAGAGCAGATAGGCATAACCTACCTGCTCTTTTCTGTAAAAAAGCTTGTTAATCTTATAAAATTATTATATAATATTATAGTTATATAAATTATCGCAAAAAACATATAATACATGCGGCTGTTCCACCCCCGGAATTTGGCTTTAAAGAGGAGGACAAATCAATGATAAAACATTTAAAAAAGGCTTTCGTTATATTTTTGGCGCTTTCAATGTGCCTGGCGCTTTTACCCTCTGCAGCATTTGCCGACGAAGAGGTTTTCTATGTCGTCGGAAATTTTTCACATTGGTCAACCGATGAAGCTTATAAAATGACGAAAAAAACGGTTTCGGGTGTAACCGAATATACTTATACAATGGATCTTACAACAGAAGACCAGTTTAAGATAGTCGGCGTTTTAAACGGTGAGCAGTTTTGGTATCCGGAGGGCATGGGCAACAACTACGGCGAAAACGGCGAAATTAAAGAGGACGGCACATACATCATTAGGTTTGATCCCAACGCCGGCACGGACGACTGGTTTTACAACTTTATTAACGCCGAAAAATATGAGCCGGCGGACGATACAGCCGCAATATGCCTATATGCAAACGGTAAATTATGCGATTCACGCGAGTTTAATGTCGATGATACCTTTACCGTGTATACATCACTAAACACCGCGGAAATTGACAGCGGCAGAGTCGCAAATATAATAGGCAAGCAGTGTTATTCCACAACCGTAAAATGCGTAAATGAATTATATGACAATGATTCTTTTTATGATGTTGCTGCCACTTTCCCCGTGATGGGAAATAAAGCTATGGGAGGCATCGAAAACGCCGGCGATATATGTTTCAGCGGCTCAACTCCCGGCGTAGTTAATCCTTTTATCTTCGATTCCGATGACGATTTGCTCATCGTTACACAATTTCAGGTAATGGAGGCGGGAAATGTCAGCATCAGCACCGATTTGCAGCTGCTGGCGCTCCCCGATGAGGAGTTTACAAAAGTTATTAACAATTATAATATAGCTGACGCTTATGACGGAAAGGTACATATCATATCGTCTTTTGAAAAACCCTCTCCCAAACAGCCGCTGTATGTAGACACATGGGACAAACTGGAGGCCGCTTTAGAGACCGGCGGCGACATAGTACTAACCGCCGATGTTACTCCCGATGACCCTTCAGATTATAATATGCTGAGCGTTCCCAAAAAAAAGACTGCTACACTTGATTTAAACGGCCATGTTATAAACAGAGGCTTGACGGAAGCGGCTGATTGGGGCAGTGTATTCAGTATAAGCGGCAGCCTTACTATAAAAGACAGTAACCCTACGGCAGAACATGAACCAGCTATAACTTATATAGACCCGGTTACAGGGGAGACCGTCACGGTATTGGGCGGCATAATAACAGGAGGTTATCCGACAGTCGGCTATAGTGGCGGCGGCGCACTGGTCGCGGACGGCACACTTAATATGGAAGGCGGCACTATCTGCGGCTGCACGGCGGTATACGGCGGCGGTGTATGCACTTTAGGCGGCACATTTAATATGACGGGCGGCTCTATTTGCGGCTGCACGGCGGGATACGGCGGCGGCGTATGTACTTTAGGCGGCACATTCAATATGACCGGCGGCACTGTTTGCGGCTGTTACGGAGAAAAAGGCGGCGCAGTATACAGTAACGAATCTCTTTATATTAAAGGCTCATCATTTATAAATAATGCTTCAAATGACAGCATTATTTATGCTGACGGACCGGACGTCAGCATTAACCACAATGTTATAATATCAGGATCCGGCGGAGCTTCCATCTATATTAAAAATCCCCCTGATGGGACCGTTAAAGATACTTCCTTACCAAGCCTTGAAAAGCAGGACTATGTCGACTCAAACTGGTGCGGAAACTTCTCCAATGATTATGATTATAGACCGCCCATGGAATTCGAAGGTGACTCTTGTATCTTAGATTACTGGTACTATCTGAAACCCGCGCGCGTAATAGACGAAAACACGGGAGAATACTCCCTTACCGTAACGCCTTATTTGTATAGCTGTACAGTTCAAGAAAACGCTTCTTTGGAAATCACGCCGGAGACTTACCTGCTCCCCGAAATAAGGCTGAGCTGCACGGGAGAGGGCGCGGATTTTGGCGACGGCACCGCAATAACTCTAAACAAGGAAAGCTTTTCCACGGCCGCTTTTGAAGTAGAGTCCGAAAACGGCGGATATACATATACCGTAGGCGTATCATACCCTGCGGGCACAGATGAGTATCCCATATCAGAAACGCTCACGTTTGAAAGAACCGTAGATATAAACGGCGGCGAGGATATTACTTACGGTTCTCCCGCGGAGATAAGTATCTCTGCGCTTGAAAACGGAGAAGAGATTCCCGCAAAAGTCATTGAAGGCAAGACTGTCTCGGTTACCGCAAGAGGAATAGACAATGACATGATTGCGTTCAGCACCGCAGATGTTTCGGAAAACGGCACGTTTGAGCTTGATTTGGGTGACATTTCCTTTGGAGAATATGAAGCGGAAATTACCATACCCGGTTTTAAACCCGCAACAGTATCTCTGACTGTTCCTCATAAAACATATCCTCTTTATATAGCCGGTGTTCAGTTTACAAGCGACAATCTTACAATTGACAGCACCGACAACGCGGATATAGCCTCGGGCACGGCAAAATACGAGCCCGGAAACAACAAGCTTATCCTTGACGGCTTTAAATATTCCGGTGCCGGCAACACGACAGAAGGCAGGGACAGTGCTTTATACTACAACGGAGAAAATGATCTTGCAATCTTTTTCAAAGGTGAAAACAGTCTTACTCTTCATAAAGACAGCGGCAAAAAAAATGTCGGCACCGGTATTTGCTGTGAGGAAAACGCCTCTTTTAATTTTACCGGTGAGGACAAAAACGCTTCGCTCTATGCGTCTGTTTGCGACGGTTACAATTCAAGCTACGGCATTATCTGCAACGATCTTTCCCTGACTATGGGCACACTTACGGGCGAGGCCGGCGATGCTGCAAGCGACAGCGCCGGGGTTTATTGTCATAGAGGCAACACTACAGTTTCAAACGGAACCCTTAAATGCATCGCACACGATGCAACCGCCACATTAATAGCCACCAGCACCGGTTTTTATTCCAAGGGCGAACTCACACTGGAAAACAGCACTCTTATATGTGAGGCAAACACTGCAACGTGCACGGATTCCGGTTCCTTAGCCGTAAGCCGGGGACTGTGCGCCGGCTATATCACCGTTACAAACAGCAATGTAAAATGCTCAAGCGGCAATGCTGTTGCAACGGACGGAGGCTCCCACAGCTATGGTATATATGCAGGCCGGGGGGTAACTTTTGAAAGCGGCAATATAACAGGTTTGGCAGGCACCGCAAAAGCAGCAACAGGAATAACACTTCCTGATTTAGAAAATTCCGTCATAAATCTTGATTTTTACTGCGGCAATAGCGAAAAAGACGCTAAAAAGACAGATCTTTCTGACTATTATGACAACGATCTTTCTTTCCCCTACGTAAACTTCCGCGAACAAGATCCAAACGAGCCGCAGTATGTAGACACATGGGGTAAACTGGAGGATGCTTTATCAGACGGCGGCGACATAGTACTTACCGCCGATGTTACTCCCGATGACCCTTCAGATCTTAATATGCTGAGCGTTCCCAAAGAAAAGACTGCTACACTTGATTTAAACGGCCATGTTATAAACAGAGGCTTGACGGAAGCGGCTGATTGGGGCAGTGTATTCAGTATAAGCGGCAGCCTTACTATAAAAGACAGTAACCCAAAGGCAACACACGACCCCGCTATAACCGTCAAAAACCCGAATACCGGCGATACCGTAACGGTATTGGGCGGCATTATAAAGGGCGGATATACAAATTTAGAAGGCGGCGCCATAAATATTAAAAACGGAATATGCAATATGGAGGGCGGCACGATATTTTCCTGCCGCGCAGGATACGGCGGCGGAGTATATGTTTCGCCCGGCAGCACCCTCAATATGACGGGCGGCGCAATATACGGCTGCGAATCAGACAGCGGCGCCGCTATATACAGCGACGGCGCTATGCATGTAACCGGCGCAACATTTATGTATAATTCGGGCAACGATATATTCAATTCCCAAACGCCGGCAATCACAATGAATCACAATGTTATATCAGAATATGCCGACAAAACGATATCCGTTTTACAGCCTCCCGACGAGTCGGGGATTGCAGCTTCCGAGCCAAGTCTGGATGTAATGAGACATTTGGATTCAAACTGGTATAAATCCTATTTTTCAAATTATTTCACCTCCCCTTGTGACTGCGACGCTCCGTATTCATTCTGGTACTATCTTAAACCCGAACGCGTGATTGACGAAGAAACAGGAGCATACTCGCTTAAAGTAACTCCTTATTTATACAGCACCATCTCCAACAGTTCCTTGGAAATAACGCCCGATACATACCTGCTTCCGGAAATAAACCTTGCCTTTACGGCTGAGGGCGCGGCATTTGACGATGACGCCATATTATCCCTCAGCAAAGAGAGCTTTACTCCGGCAGGCTTTGAGGTTAAACCCGGAAAAGGCGAATATTCTTATTCGCTTAGCCTCGCTTACCCCGAAGGCATCGAAACAGACAATTATCCCGAAACGCTTTCTTTTGAAAGAACAATAAAAGTAAACGGCGGCGAGGATATTACTTACGGTTCTCCCATGGAGATAGATGTATCGGCTCTTGAAAACGGGGAGGAAATACCCTTAAAGGTTATTGAGGGCAAAACCGTTACCGTATCTCTTAAAGACGCTTTTGGCGAAGACGCAGGGGGATTTACTTCCACCGTCGCGGAAAACGGAAAGTTTACGCTTGATTTAGACAATATCCCGAAAGGAACCTATTTAGCTACTTTTGAGATTGAAGGCTTTAAGCCCGTTGTCGAAGCGCTTTTGGATACAGAACCCGTAAAATATCCCCTTTTTATAGGCGGCGTACAGTTTACAGACGAAAAGCTGACCGTTGATGCGGCAGATAACGGGGATATCACAGCGGGCTCGGCAACATACGATCCCAAAAACCGCAAGCTCGAACTAAACGGCTTTAAATACAAGGGCGCGGGCAGCTCAGCTGAAGATGCAGACGCCGCTTTGCTCTACACGGATGATGATGACCTTACTATTTGTTTTAAGGGCGAAAACAGCCTTCAGCTTCATAAAGACAGTGACATAAAAGATATAGGCGCCGGTATTTGCGGCTGCGGCGAGGGCGCTTTAAATTTCATAGGAGAGGACGATACCGCCTCGATATATGCGTTTGCCGACGGACATAAAGAAAACTTCGGCGTAAAATGCGATACTTTAAATATTAATACGGGCTCTCTTAAAGGAGAGGGCGGCTCAGCGAGCGAAATAAGCCTTGGCATATATTGTGGCCTCAATGACTTTTCTGTTTCAAACGCCAAGGTTACGGGTATCGGAGGTAATGTTGACGGTACAATGTGTGCATACAGCAGCGGCATCGAAGTCGATGGGACAACAACTCTTGAAGACTGTACCATTTTAGCAGACGGACACAAGGTAACAAACACAACGGACGGGATTACAAGAAGCTGCGGACTGCTCGCGTCAGAAGGTATAACAGCCAAAAACAGCACGGTTATATGTACGGCAGATGAGGCAGAAATGCCGGAATCCATGTACGACCCCATTTCATGGGGTTTCATTTCAAACAGTACGGTAAGCTTCCAAAACAGCAATATCGTATGCTCCGGTAAACTGTCGGCAACAAATATAACTAAATGGGAAGAACACGCTATAGATCTTCCCGCATTTTGCGGCAGCAGCGAAGAAGACGCAGAAATAACGGATTTTGCATCGTTTCTTTCTAACCAAGGTGCTTATAAATACGTAAACTTCAGAAACCTCTATATTTATAACGTAACCGTGACACCGGGCGATGGCATGTTGACGGCAGACGGCACAGGCGCTGAAAGCCAGCAGGTTGAAGAAGGCGGCGCTATGGATGACGTTATATATATGGCAGTCAAAGACTGTTATTTCCCTGAAGACTATGCCGTTTCAGGCGAAAACGGCATAACGGTAACGCGCGACAGCTTCTCGCAGATAACGGTATCGGGCACGCCCGAAGGAAACGCCGGTATTACGCTCCCCGCGGCAACAGCGAAGGAGAAAGCCGGAACGCCTGCGCTTTCCGTAACACAACCCACGGAAAAAGGCGGCGCGGGCACAATAAACGCCGGCGCAGACTGTGAGATAAGCGCGGATAACGGCGCAAGCTGGCAAGACTGCGAAGAAAACATGTCTCTTCAGCCGGGCAATTATCTTGTCCGCGTGAAAGCTACGGATACGGTGCTCGCATCGGACGCGCAGGAAATTGAAATTGAAGCTTTTAAAGCAAGCGTTACCTTTAACGCAAACGGCGGCAGCGTTACGCCCGCGGATGCTGTAGCAGACGAGGACGGCAAACTTTCGGATTTACCCACTCCCGAACGCTCTAAATATAAATTTAAAGGCTGGTATACGGAAAGCGAAGGCGGCGAATCGGTTACCGAGGATACCGTATTTACCAAAGATACGGAAATCTTCGCGCAGTGGAGCAAAAAATCAGGCGGCGGAGGCCTCGGCGGCGCAAACCTTGCCGCAAAGACAGAAGACAAAGAAGTTGATAAGCTTCAGTTTATTCTCACAATAGGCAAAAAAGAAGCTATTGTCTGGGGCGAAGAAAAAGTAAACGACGTTGCGCCCATGATAAGAAATGACAGAACGATGCTCCCCGCGAGATTTATTGCCGAAAACCTCGGCGCAGAAGTTTCATGGGATAACGAAGCGAGAAAAGTTATTATTACAAAAGACAAAACAAAAATAGAGATTATTATTGATTCCTCTGCGGCTTATTTAAACGGCGAAGAGGTAACTCTTGACAGTCCCGCGTTTATCGAAAACGACAGAACGTATACGCCTCTGCGCTTTATAGCCGAAGCGCTCGGCGCGAAGGTAAACTGGAAAGACGATCTGAAACAGGTAATAATCACAAAATAAACAAATAAAAATACCACCCGCACGGGTGGTATTTTTACGCATTCTTTCCGGCAAGCCCAAGAGCAAAGAAGGATCGGTGAAATGTTTTCTAAAATTCATGTAATTTCAATATATACACCTCATCCGTCCCTCCGGGACACCTTCTCCTTTTTAGGGGAAGGCTTTGGGGCAAAAAAAGAGTTACGCATAATTGCGTAACTCTTTAATATTGCATTAAGCGGCTAATTATTTTGCCGGATCTATTTTCTCCATTATAATTTTATTTAACGCTTTTGCGTCTTTCTTTGCCGTAATCATATTAACAATGCTGATTATTGCATGAACAATAATGAAAATTCCGATCCACATTGTAACCGTTACGGAGGCTTCGCCCGGGAAGAACAGAGCTATAACACCTATGATAATATCAATAATACTAAGTATTATTATAAGCACCCAAGGTGCGTCTGTGCCTTTTAGCGAAGCAGCAAGTTTAATATAGTTAAAGGAGGATATGATAATCCAAAGGCCTATAACCGTTCCGATGTAAATAGCGATACCTGCGGGATACATTACGAGCAGTATGCCGAGGAGCACGCATAAAATACCGAGAAGCATTCCTTCAAACGGTATATATAAGCGCCATGCCTTGATATCCATTATTATAAGCGTTATGCCGTGAATAATAAGATACACGCCGGCAACAATGCCGAGAGATACAAGCGATATACCGGGGTAAAAAAGCATAATCAGGCCGAGTATAATCGCAAGAATCGACAGCCAAATAACAGAGTTTGTAAAGTTTTTAAAAGCAGTTTTCATTTTTTCCTCCTTTATTTTAGATAGAATTATTTTATCACAAAACCGTCTGCTTTACAATACTATATGACAAATTCCGTAAATATTTATAGCAAGGCGGAGAGATTTTTGTTGTTATTGCATAAAAACGGTGCAAAAAAACCGATTGAAATAACCGGTATGATATGTTATAGTAATACTGTAAATAATAAACCATTATGGGAGTTGAGGTCTGTGAGCGAAATACTGAGATTGGCAGAGCCGCGGAAAAAGGGACTTTTGCATCTGCTTTTCAGCCGTTTTTTCGTAATAGTGCTTTTGATTTTACTGCAGGTCGCTTTGTATGTTTTCTTATACGGCTGGCTTAATACATGGATCCCCTTTTTCTCCGTGCTTAAAGTTATTTTCACCGTCATAGTTGTTATTTATCTTTTTAACAGCAGTATGGACTTCAGCGGTAAGCTTACATGGATGTTTATAATCGCAATACTGCCGGTGACAGGCGCTATGTTTTATTTTTTTACGAGAATGAATCTCGGGCACCGCAAGATAACACGTCTTGTTGATAATACGATAAACAGAACGAGAAATGCCATTTTGCAGCCCGTAGGAGTTTTGGAGTCGCTTAGCGGTGACAGCTCCGGCACGGCTGATTTGGTTAAATATTTAAACCGCAGCAACTGTTTTCCTATATATAACAACACCGACGTAACCTTTTTCCCATCCGGCGAAGCGAAATTCGCCGCCCTGCTTGAAGAACTGAAAAAGGCCGAGAAGTTTATTTTTTTAGAGTATTTCATTATAGCGGAAGGATATATGTGGGGGAAAATTTTGGAGGTGCTTATAGAAAAAGCGGCTGCAGGCGTTGATGTGCGCGTACTTTATGACGGCATGTGCGAAATATCAACTCTGCCCCCGAGCTATTTTAAGCTTCTTAGGGAAAAGGGTATAAAGGCAAAGGCATTTTCGCCGATAAAACCGATTGTGTCAACGCACTATAACTACCGCGACCACAGAAAGATTTTAGTTATAGACGGCAAAGTTGCCATAAACGGCGGCGTAAACCTTGCCGATGAATATATAAATCAAATTGAGAGATTCGGTCACTGGAAGGACGCCGCGGTTATGCTTAAAGGCGACGCGGTTAAAAGCTTTACGCTTATGTTTCTGCAGATGTGGAACATAGACGAAAAGATACCTCTCTATACTCCGTGGCTTAAAGACGGCGGGTCCGTTCACAAAGGCACGGAAGGATACGTTATCCCCTACGGCGACAGCCCTCTTGACGATATGCTTGTAGGCGAAACCGTATATATGGATATAATAAACCGGGCGACGGAATATGTGCATATCATGACGCCGTATCTTATACTTGACGGCGAGCTTGAAAACACTTTAAAATTTGCCGCCGAGCGCGGCGTTGACGTAAAGCTCATACTTCCCGGCATACCGGATAAAAAAGCGGCGTTCGCTCTTGCTAAATCACACTATAAACGCCTTATAGCGTCCGGCATCAAAATATACGAATACACTCCCGGTTTTGTGCACGCAAAGGTCTTTGTAAGCGATGACAAAAAAGCTGTTGTGGGCACAATTAATCTTGACTACCGCAGTCTATACCATCACTTTGAATGCGCAACATACATGTACCGCACGAAATGTATTCCGGATATTGAAAACGATTTCAAAGAGACGCTTTCAAAGTGCCGCGAGGTTACATACGACACCATAAAAAACGAAAAGCTCTTATACAAGCTTACGGGCACTTTGATGAAGTTTATAGCGCCTCTTATGTAAAAATAAGCCGGAGGGCATTTTATGGATATAGAATTTCTTCTTTTGCTTCAGCATTTCAGAGAAGCCACAAACAATGTGTTTACTCCGTTTATGGAGCATGTTTCCCATTTTTCGGTGCATTACCTTATAATAATCCCCGTTTTGATATATTGGCTTTTAAACAAGGAAAAAGGTCTTTATATCCTTGCGTCTTACAGTCTCAGCTGCGGCATAAACGATATAATAAAGCTTTCAGCCTGCGTTTACCGCCCCTGGATCAAAGATCCGCGTATAGTGCCTGCGGGCGGCGCAGTTAAATCGGCAACGGGATATTCATTTCCAAGCGGGCACACAGCCATAGCAGGCTCTTTATACGGCGGACTTGCCGTATCTTTTAATAAGCGGCGCGCCGTCACGGCGCTCTGTATTTTTGCCGCTTTGCTCACGGGTTTTTCGCGATGCTATCTCGGCGTTCACACGCCGCAGGACGTTTTGGCGGCATTTGCGGAAACGGCTTTGGCGCTTTATATAGTTTCAAAGCTTTTTGCGTATATAAAAGCCCACCCCGAAAAGGAAAACATTTTTCTTTTAGTAAGCTTTATAATAGGCTGGCTCGGCATTATTTATATAACATTTAAACCGTATCCCACGGATTTTTCGGACGGCAAACTGCTTGTCGACCCGCAAAAAATGATGAATGACGGCTACGCCGACATTTGTCTTTTTATTGCGTTTCCCGTCTCGCGGTTTATCGAAAAAACATTTATAAAGTTTGAGCCCGCGGGCTTAAACGCCAAAGGCATTTTAATATGTATGGCGGGCATTGTGCCTTTGTATTTTATGATGAAATATATGGGCGACGCTCTGGACTTACTTTTAGGCAGTCACTTCGGGCATTTTTGCAGTATGTTTATTCTCGTATTTTACTGTGCCGCGCTGTATCCCATAGTTATTAAAATTCTGTGCAATAAAAAAAGCGTATGAAGATTTTTTCTTCATACGCTTTTTAATCGTTTGTTTTGCTTAAAAGCAATACGGCGCCGAGTATAAGAATTATCCCGCAGACAGACGATAAGGATAATTTCTCTCCAAGCAGCATAACGCTGAAAAGAGTTGCCGCCATGGGCTCCAAAACAGCAAGCGAAGCCGCCGTGCCGGCAGGTATGTGTTTAAGCGACAGCGTGTAAAAAAGATACGGCAATATTGATGTGCAAATACCTACGCCTATCATAAGCGGAAACGCTTTTAAAGGCTCTTTTAATGCCGTTTCAAATATAGGCGCGGGCGGCGCCGCGATAAGCGCCAGTATTGTCATAAACAAAAAGCAGTAAAACACCGCCGTCACGGCGTTTATTTTTTTCTGCATTTCTATTCTCGTTATGATAATATACGTGCTGTAGGATACGCCCGACAAAAGCCCTACTAAAATACCCGCGGGGTTAAACTTCAGTCCGCCTATAACGCCCGTTATAAATCCGCAGCCGAATATCATGGCGATTAGGGATATAAGCTTTATTTTTGTAAGCTTTTCGCCCAGAAATATAACAGAAAACGTCATAACAATAACGGGCGCCGTATACATAAGCATAACGGCGGTCGAAACAGACGTCATCTGCATAGAAGCGTAATAACACGTTCCGCATCCGTACATGGCAATACCGCTTAAAGCTATTACGGCAAGATCCTTAAACGAAACGGAAAACAGTTTTCTGTCTTTTATTAATATGTAAATTGCAAAGCAAACTGCGGCAACCGTGCCGCGCACCGACGACATCTGAAGCGATGAAAAACCCAGCGGCGCGAGATAATGCACGAAAATGCCGGACGTACCCCATAAAACGCTTGCCAGAATTATAAACACAAATGATCTTTTTCTCATAAATTCATCTCCGTTTGCAATTGTAACATATGGGGTTTTGTTTGTCAAGCACACATGGCGCGGGCGGCGGAGCATCTGGCTGCAAAAATATATGTAAACGGAGCGCAGGTTTTCCCTGACGCCGCACCCGTTATCAAAAGCGGCTGCTTTTTTGCTTATTTTACAAAACCACTTGTAAAATAAGCCGTTATGTTGTATAATATATCATGTAAAAAAGTAAAGTAACGTTTTATTCCGGAAACCGTTATATTAAAATAAGGAGAGTATGAAAAATGAAAAACAAGTTCAGCAAACTAATTGCAGCGTTTATGGCTCTTGCCTTTGTGTTGACGATGATTCCCGCCACGGTATCTGCCGCATGGTCGGTTCCTTCGCAGGCGGTAAGCACACCCGATCTGCGTATGGGCCTTTTGTCGGACTGTCACATCAGAGGCACGGACAACTCTGTGTTTACAAGAGCGCTGAGACCTTTTAAAGAAATGGGCGGCGTTGAAGCCATAGGCATCGTGGGCGACCTTGTATACACAGCCGCGGGCGTTGAATCGCTCGAACAGAGAGAGGCTCTTTATACAAACGCTTTAAACGGCTGGAACAGCGTGTTTACGTCAAACGCGCCCGAGATGATTTATACCATGGGCAACCATGAATTTACTTTAAACTCATCGGACGCAACGCAGGCGGCAACCGCGAAACAGGCGTTTAAAAACAAGATAGGCGATTATGATTCTGTACGCAAAGTAAACGGCTTTACGTTTATTACAGCGGCTCCGAAAAACTATCTCGGCGCGCTTTCATCGGATACCGAAAGCTTTATCATGACAAACGCACAGGCGGCTATAGCGGAAGACCCGAATAAACCTGTTTTCCTTCTTATTCACCATCCGCCGAAGGATATTTTCTACGGAACAATGTATACTAACGTTCCCGCTTTCTATTCATCAACATTCTATAACTTCTTACATACAACTCCGCAGATAGTTTTCATTTGCGGTCACAGCCATCCGCCTATTCAGGACCCGAAATGTATTCATCAGTATCAGGGCGGTTATACATGTCTTGACATGCCCATGTCCGGCCTTACCGTGTTCCGCTACACGGGCTACGAACAGGATGAGCTATGGAGCGACAGAGTCGTTTGGGACTATGTTTCCGGCACTTACCTTATGGAAGTTAAAGACAACGTCGTTTATATCCACAAGCTTGATGTTTTGAATAACCGCTATGTCGGCGAGCCGTATGTTATTGATGTTCCCAAAATGGTTGCGGGCACGGGCGGCTATAACTATACTGACGCGAGATACGATATAGCTACCGCGCCAACATATCCCGAAGACGCCGCAATAACGCTCTCCGAGCCCGAAGCGGGCAAACTCAAAGTGGTATTTGCAAACACGGCGACAAAGACGGAAGAATCCGCGCCGGGAATGGCTGATAATTTTGTTATGGGTTATCAGATAACGCTCCGCAACGCTTCAACCAATGCCGTGATCAGCACGAAAAAGATTTACGGTGACTTCTTCAAAGACCAGCCCTCGGTAAAACAGACATCGTTTTCAGATCTTACCGCCGGCACACGGTACCGCGTTTCGGTAGCGCCCGTATCGGCATTTAACAAAGTAGGAAACGAGGTTTCAAAAGAAATACTTATAGGCAGCGACACCATAACGGGATACACATTCAGAGGCAGCTCCGTGACGTATGACGGCCAGAGCCATATGATAAATGTAACTGCGGGCACGGGCGCGACAGACGGCGTAACCGTAACCTATACAGTAGGCGGCGCACCGTTTTCGGGCGCAACGGAAATCGGCACATACCCCGTAACGGCAACTATTACAAAAGCGGGATATAACGATCTTGTTTTATCGGCAACGCTCAGAATAAAAGATCCCGCAGAGGCAGGCAAAGAAGTGCTCCTTGACCTTGATTTTTCAAACTTCTCGGCAGTAGGTTACACGCCTACCGAAGCCTCCGTAGTTCCGGGCGGCGGCCCTTCGGGCGTTACAGCAAGCGGTATGTGGGCAAGCGGCACGACCTTGGGCTTTTCAAAAAGGCCTTCAGAAAACGCAATAACAAAAGAAACAATCCATAATGCAAATGACGGCATTACATACTATGTTGATTATGTTGACGAAAAGACGTATCCTAACGTTACCGCACCAAATTCTTACAACCAGCACTTAATAAATATGAAACTGCGCAATGAAGAATTTGAAGATACCGCCAATACAATTTCATTCTGGGCAGACGTCACGGCAAGTAATGTATGGAAAGAAATCTTTGCTTACAGAGTAGACTTCGGCGGCAGTTCCGTTGAATCGTTCGACCTCGGTATAAACGCCGACGGCACATGGAATGCCTTAAGCGTTCCGACCTCGGCAAAAACTATTTCTTCAACGCAGGCTTTCTGCCTCCCCGCGGACGCAAGCGGCGAATTTACTGTTCCGAAAGGCTGGAAGCATATAGTTATTACAAACCCCGTCTGCTCCGGCAACAAAAAGACGATGGACGTTTATATAAACGGCGCGTATGTAAAGAGCGTAACGCTTGATATTCCCGACAACGCCGCAATAAACACGGTATCGTGCTCGTTCTTCTCAAAAGCCAATTCCTCGGACGGTTGGTGGAGAACGCGTGACGCGGTAGCTCCGCACGGTACGCTCGGCGGCTTCAAGGTTTATCAGGGCGTTTTAAGCGCCGCGGATATTATTGACCTTTATAACGAACAGCTGCCCGAGTTTTCAGAAGGCACTCCGCTTTCAGACATAACAGGCTATACGTTTGAGGACGCAACGGCGGAATATGACGGCGAAAGCCACAGTATAGCCGTAACGGCGGCATCAGACGCTACGGAAGGCGTAAACATCTCATATACAGTAAACGGCGCACCGTTTACGGGAGCAACGGAAGTCGGCACATACAATATAAAAGCAACCTTGACAAAAGAAGGCTACAATAACCTTGAACTCACCGCAACGCTTACCATTGACCCCGCACAGGCACCGCCCGTTGACGACGGCGAAGTTTTAGTTGACCTTGACTTTACGGATTTAGCTCCTACAGAAGAAGCAGGCGCTTCGGGCATAGTAAATAGAGGAACGCTTACCTCTGCACAGCTTGACTTCTATTCTTCAAACGGCATAAGCGTTACAACGGACTTTCTCTATGATAAAGACGATTTGTCAAAGATAAAGAAGGTTATGAGAATAAGCCATAATTATTATGACGGCGTAACTACGGAAAACGCAAAACAGTTTAAGATTTCCGATCCTGCTTTGGAAAATCAGGATATAACGCTTTCGTTCTGGACAAATATTGACCCGATTTCAAAACAGACAGCAGGTAAGTCTTTCCTCGCAATTGCGCAGTATAACGCAAAGCGCGACAACGGAACGTTTAAGGACGATAATACAGACTCCAGAGCTACACTCTGGCAGTACAGCATGGACACAAACGATTATGTATATTGGGGCACTGCCTGGAAATATGAAATCACCATGGACAAATCGAAGCAGTGGCATCACGTTGTAATGACAATTCCGAAATTCTCGGGCGGCGCGAAAGCTGTTAAGGTTTATATAGACGGCGAAGAAAAGCTGACGGAGAACGTAAACCTCGGCGGCCACGCTTTGGCTGAATCATGGATAGGCCTCGGCTGCAGCGAAGCAGGCAGATATATACCGGGCGACATAAGCTATGCGGACGTTAAGATTTTCGCCGGGGCTATGTCACCTGACGGCGTTTCAAATCTTTATGACAGCGAAAAGGATTTTTATAACAACATGGCTTTAAACAGCATCACCGTTAAAAACGCCTCGGGTGCTGAAATAAATAAACTTACAGATCTTTCGGCAGGCAGCATGGTAACTGTTTCATACAGCGAAAATATAGCTGACAGCACATTGGTATTTGCAGTTTGCCGCGATGAAAGCGGAAAAATCCTTTCTACAAGCGCGTCTTTGGCAGACGGCAGCGGCACGCTTTCGCTGACCGTACCCGAAGATGGTAGCTCCGTAAACGTTTATACATGGAGCCTTGCAGGTCTCTCACCGCTGCAAAAGATTACGACGCTTTACAAATAATATTAAAAACACAAAAAAAGCAGACGGATTAAAAATCCGTCTGCTTTTTTATCATCTTTAGTTAAAAACAAAGCTTTTGTATAAAGGTTTCATGCCGTCCATGGCGTCCCAGGTAAATATTTTTACAGTGTCATATACACCGGATTGTAAATTGAATGTATAATACGATTCACCTTCGGGAATCACATCGTTTTTGCTGCTGATTCCCACAAGCTTATCGCCCGAATAAAGCGCCAGAATAACGGTGGGTTTTATATCCCCGCCCGTTTTGTTATCGACAGCGAACAAAAAGGTTGGTTGATCGGCTGAATTCAGTTCAAAGCTTATGCCGCGCACGCTTCTGTATTCGATGTTGTGCGCGTAATCTAAAGCTTCAACTGTTATTGTTTCTTCATCCGGAAAATCACTTATGTCAACCGTACACTCCGTTTCGGAAATACCTTTTACGCGAACGACTTGCATGTATTCATGCCCATTCTCCTTTATGCCGTGCAGTATAAAGCCCATCATATACCTGTTATCCTTTGCCGCAACGGTTAAGGTTTTTTCTTCTTTATTTATTTCAAACTTTGTGATTTCGGGCGGCTCTGTATCAATATAAAACTTAAATGTTTCGCACACGTTTTGCTCATACGGGTCATTCCCGGCAAAGCCCGTATGCAGCTCTAAAGTGTAATCGCCGTCCGGTAAATTTTCAAAATCATCCCCCTTGAAAGAATGCACTGTTTGCGCAAATTTTCTACCTTCCAGCTCTTCATCAAGGGTCTGTCTGGCAACCTCTTCACCGTTTGCGTCAAATACCACGCAATCCGTTTTTCCCATAGTCCTCATCGGAAAAAAAGTTATACCCAGATAATCCGCCTCATTATCTCCGTTTGGCGAATAGCCGGCGTAATCCTCACTGCAGTATTCGTTATAATTATCGTACCTTTCATAAATAAACGAATTTGCGCCCATTCTGAAAGCGGCCTCGTAAGCGCCGAATGTGCCGTCGAAATCAAACCTTGTTTCTGTACATAAATACGTTTTGCCGGATAAATTTCCGCCGCTGAAATACGGCTTATCAATCATGGGTTGCTTTCCCCATCCGCCGTAAAAGCCCATAAACGGTATGCTTATTTCCGGAATTTCCGCATCATCGGAGCTTCCCAGAAATACAAATCCGTCAACGTAAAATCCGTTTGTAAACGTTTCCATATTGGCGTCAAGCTCATCTTTGCAGAGCGCTACGGGTATTTCTATTTCCGCTTCGCCTCCCGCAGGCACAGTTACGCTTTCGGGCAGTTCCGCTTCAAAGGAGAGCTTTCTCATATCGCTTATTAATCCGTTTTCATCAACATTGTCCGTCATAAGCGTTATGCTTATTTTGTCATAAACCACGGGCTCAGTTGAAAAGCTGCGCGCTTTAAATCTGAGAGTAAAGCTATCGCCTATTTCCTTAAGGCTTATCTTTGACTTTTCAAATTCAAAGCCTTCTATATCATATTTGTCGCCTATAAGCGTTACGGGCGTTTTCACCGCTTTTTCAAGATTTATAAGACCTGCTCCCTGAAGACGCGGCGAATACGGAATTTCATTTTCTGTGTCCTGCATCAAAACATCCGCAGATGTCATTATAATGTTTTCTATAAGCGGTACGGGGTTTTGCACATCTTTGAATTTTCTTGGGTTTCCGGTTATATACTGCTTAACCATAGCAGCCGCGCCCGTCATATGCGGCGCCGCCATGGATGTGCCGGTCATAAATTCATATTCACCGTCACAAACGGACGAATAAATATCTCCGCCGGGCGCCGTGATTTCGGGCTTTAATACAAGCGAGCTGTCTGTGCACCATGAACTGCTCTTGCTCATTATCGCGCCGCCTCTGTCATTAAGTCCTATTTTCGCATTTGTTTTAAGCACACAATTATTTGCGTTTTTAAAAATATACCCGTCGTCCATGGATACGGTTGCGATACTGTAGCTGCCCATCATAGTTCCGGATATCGGTATTTTGTAATTCGAAGTAGGACTGATAAATACCATGCTCTCGGCACCTGCGGCAGCAGCGTTTGAAATTCTTGTTTGATATGAAAGCTTTCCCGAGCCGCCCATAACTGCTATTTTGCCCCGAACATCAACATCTGCAAAATCTTTCCCGCTGCCGTATCCGACAAAAACAAACTCATATTCCCTGTCACTGTATTTTTCTTTAAAGGACGCTTTTTCATTTGCGTCATAAAACTTTACCTTTTTGCCGTCTGCCGTCATTGTATCAGTTTTTTCCCAAACCATTTGATTATCCACATTTGCAACCGCCGTTGCCGCATTATGTACCTTTGGAGCGCCGCTCGCGGAATAATCTATAAGCTGCGGAGGCGGGGTATTCCGTTCAAAGCCTCTCGCTGCGTTTCCTGCGGAGGCAGAAAAAAGCACACCGGCTTTTACGGCAGCATTTACGGCTTTTTCCTCCGCCTTGCAGATTTCAAAATAGTCATAACCAAAGCTTGCGTTTATAACGTCCGCGCCGAGCTTTACCGCATCGTCAATAGCCGCAAGCACCGCGTCGTCGGAAATACCGTCGCCCCTGCCGGTGCCCATTAAAAGCAGCTGCGCGTCCGACGCCATCGAGAGGTATTTTTCGCCCGCGGGGTTTGTACCGAAGTTGCCCGCGGCAATGCCCGCAACATGCTGACCGTGATTCGTCCCACTGTCATACATATTGGTGCTGTTTTCGTAATAGTTAAAAGCATAGGGAATTTTCTCGCTGCGGTAAACACTGTCCGCTGTTACGTTCCCGTTTGCCGCAATCGTTGAAAGGCCGACATTTTCTATGATATCCGCAATATCGTCCTTTGAAAGCTTCGGGTTTTCTGTTTTGCCTTTGAAAATCTCATGATTTACGTCAAAGCCGCAGTCAACTATGGCAATAACCATACCCTTGCCCGTATAGCCCATGCTGTGCATATAATCCGCATGTATCATCTCACAGCAGGTGTCTACCCCCGGGCTTTCGCTTGTTCCGCCCGTGTTTTCGCCTTCTGTTATCTCATGCGTGCCCGAAATATAAACGTTTAAAACTTCGGGCAGCGCCTTTATGCGCTCTATTTCGCTTTCATAAACGTCCATGGAAAAACCGTTTAAAACGTGCGTATATGTAAAGGCCGGTGCTGCGTCTTTATCAATGCCGCTGTTTATCGCTTCGCAAACGTCTTTCTGCTCCTGCCTTATTTCGCTTTCTATATCCGCCGCTTCTTCCGTTGCGGAAAACAGCTTAAATCCCATTTCCTGCGCTTTTTGAGCATCCAGCACGGCGCCGCCGCAAAGCTCTACTATAACTGTTATCTTTTCGCCCTTATCTTCCTCAGCCACAGCGCCTGCAGGCAGGATAAAAGCCATTGCAAGAGCCAAAAATAATGATAGTACTTTCTTCTTCATATTTCCTCCTTAAAGTTGTTTTGCAACTTCATAATAATAACATATTTTAACATTTTTGTAAATAGCAAGGCGAAAAAACAATTTCCTTGAACTTATACGGCTTTTGTGATAAAATTATATTAACCTATTTTTTATAAGGAAGGTGCGTTTTATGAAAAAGAGAATTCTTACGGTTATGCTTTCGGCATTACTTATACTTACGCTTGTTCCGCTTTCTGCAGGCGCGTATAAATTTGCGGGCTGGACGGCTTACGCAGAGACAACCATATACGCAAGCGAATTCAAGGAAGGCATGTGCCTGGCACTTGAGCACGACACAACGATTATTCTCGACACGGACGCTTCTTTGTGCGCCATTGCAAGCGATTCACATTCTCTTACGGTAAAGGATCAGGGCGGACACAAGCTTTCCGTTATAAACGATGACGGCAACGCAATTGCAGTCGACAGTTTAACGCTTGAAGGCGGTACATACGATCTTCAGGGCAACGCCGGTTACTGCTTCGGCATACATGCGCAGAACGAAATCGTTATAGATGGTGCTGACGTTACCGTTTTGGGCTCATACGAAGGCATCTTCTCACTAAATGCAAACATTACGATAAAAAACAGTACCGTTTCGTCAGCGGGCGGCTATGACACCCACGCAAGCGCAATATCAACAAATAAGGGCAGTATTTACATAGAAAACAGCACCGTTTCCGCAAAATCGGGCGGCGACGGTATTTATGCTTTGGGCGGCGACGGCAAAGGAAGCTTGCTCAGCGTTAAAAACTCAAACATAAACACACTCGGCGGCAGGAGCGGCATGACGGCTTCAAACGGCTGCGTTCAGATAGAGAGCGGAAAAATAGAATCGCAGGGCAGCTCCTACGGCATTGCCGCGTATGACGGCAAAGAAAGCATAGGCGATATACGCATATCGGGCGGCGATATTATGGCCATCGGCGGCATACACGGCGTTTATACCGCGTCAAACGGCTCTGCAATCATAACAGGCGGCACGGTTTCAATTGAGGGCGGTATAGGCGGCGAAATTGATATATCGGAATATCCCGACCCGTTTGTAAAAGTTTCAACAACTTCATCATCGGCGCTCAGCGCCGTAGCATGGAGCGGAGCAGACGCTTTAAATGACGAGAATTACATATATGTCGGAATATCGCCCCGCAAAAACACGCACACGGTAAACGTAGGCGCGCTTTCCGTCCGCGATGAACCGAGCGCCGACGGCGCGCGCATAGGCGGTCTTAAGGAAGGCGATGAGGTAAAGGTTGTAGCGGAAGACGGAGAATGGTCAAAAATAGAATACGGCACCGGCTACGGCTGGGTTATGAGCAAATATTTAACACCAATTAAAGGCGAAAAAACAGCAAATACCGTCAGCGAACTCTATATGACGGTTTCTGTGCCTGTAGTCGGAAATACGCCGGGCTATCTTACAACTTGCTCCGACGGTGTGGTTGTAAACATAACATGGTACCGCAAGGTATTAAATGAAAAGAATATTGAAGACTGGGAAGAAATGCCCAAAACCGCTAAATTTCAGGCGGGCAAAGAATATGGAGTAGTTATTGACATTGAAACGGAAGACGACAGCTATGTATATGATTCAAAGGACAACTTGACGATTCACTTAGACGGTTCTCTGCTGCCCAAAGATAAAATTCTCTCCGCATCGGGCGACGCTCTTAAAATATACAAAGAGTATAAACTCCCCGAAGAAGAAAAGCAAGATACTGAAGCCAAAACGCCGAAATATGACAACCCGTTTGTCGATGTAGATGAAGGCGACTACTATTATGACGCGGTTATGTGGGCATACTATTCGGACCCGCAGGTTACAAAAGGCGTTGATGAAACGCGCTTCGGACCCGATTCCACGGTTACGCGCGGCCAGTGCGTTACTTTCTTATGGCGCGCAGAGGGCTGCCCCGAACCTAAATCAAAGGATAACCCCTTTACGGACGTCAAAAAGAGCGACTATTACTATGACGCTATATTATGGGCAGTTGAAAACGGCATTACATACGGCACAACGGACACCACCTTCTCACCTAATGCCACCTTGACAACACAGCATATTATTACGTTTATGTACCGCTGCCAAAACCCCGGACTTGACGGCTGGGACGGCGAAGCGGCAGAGTGGGCAGGCAAAAACTACGGCGGCAAGCCGTTCGGCGTACAGATAGCGGTAAACAACAAAACCGACTGTCCGCGCTGGTGCGTTGTTCAGTTCCTTTTCGAGCTGTATGTGCCGAGACTCTGATTTTTTATAAACAAAGCCGCCCTGCGGGGCGGTTTTTTTGTGTTTCTAATTTTATTTTAATTTTAGACTGTTATAATAAAACCAATTCAAACATCAGGAAGGGGGGCGACAGTATGCATGGGGAAAAACACTTCCGCCACGAGCTTAAATACGCCATACCCTACGGAGACTATCTCGCTATGCGCGCGCGTCTTAAAATGATTATGACGCCCGATCCGCATACGGTTACGGACGGCAAATACAAAATACGCAGTATTTATTTTGACAACAGCGACGATAAGGCTTCGGCGGCAAAAAAGAGGACGGCGCGGAAGCCTCTGACGGCGAAGACACGGAAGACGGCGTTATAGCGGAAACAAATGTAAAAAGCAACAAACGCGACCGCGCCTTCGGCAATCCCCCTCCGTTTATGGGCGAGTCCGCGGAAGATACAGCCGCAAAAAGAAGCAAAAACCTTAAAACATACGGCATTTACTTTGCTTTAATGCTTGCAGCTATGATTTTAGTTAAAGTTTTAAAGCGCAGGAGATAAACAGCTTAAACCATGCCAAAAGCGCCCCTTATGAGCGTTTTTGGCATGATGTTTCAAAAAAAGAAAAAAAACTATTGACAATAACATTAAACCGTGCTATAATACATTTTGCATGTCAAGTAAAATGCTGGTGTAGCTCAATTGGTAGAGCAGCTGATTTGTAATCAGCAGGTCGCGGGTTCGAGTCCCATCACCAGCTCCATTAAGCGGAGGGGTTCCCGAGTGGCCAAAGGGGGCAGACTGTAAATCTGTTGTCAGTGACTTCGGTGGTTCGAATCCACCCCCCTCCACCATCCAAAACCCGAAATATTTTATTTCGGGTTTTGCTATTCTATAATGGTTTTTACAAAAGCAAATTAAGAAAGGACAAGCTTATGAACGTTCGAACATATTTAAAAGTTCTGCTTATCACCTTACTTATTGTATCTGTTATGGCTCTTGGCTTTATTGCATACTATATCTGGACAACCAACGTTTGGGGCGCCTATGCTTTTAAATCAGGTCAGCACGGCGACGCTCTCGATGAAATAGAAGGCAGCAGGATAAATACACTTGTTGTCGGCAAAGACAGAGTTGCCGATAATACCGACACTATTTTGGTTATGTCTGCCGATACAAGCGATTCCAATATTTATATCGTTTCCATACCGCGTGATACAAAGGTTTCCGTAAACGGAAGAACGATGAAGATAAACGCTGTTTACAGCTACGCAAAATACTCAGGTGAAGCGCCCGAAGAGCTTCTTATTGATACGGTAAAAGAAGTTACGGGTATTAAAATAAATAATTACGCAATAATCGATACAAAAGCGTTCCGCGAAATTGTTGACGCTTTGGACGGCGTTGAGTATGACGTTCCGCGTGACTATAACTATGACGATCCGTATCAGGATCTTCATATTCATATCAAGAAAGGTTTTCAGACGCTCTATGGCGAAGACGCGGAGGGTCTTGTCAGATACAGACATGACTATGCCAGAGCCGACCTCGAACGTGTTGAAGTTCAGCAGTCGTTTATAAAAGAGCTTATCAAGCAGAAATTAAAAGCAAAATATATAACAAAAGCTCCCAAGGTATATCGTTCGGCACAGGAAAATATAACAAGTAATTTCACCGTTAATGAGCTTATGGAATACGCAAGAAAACTGAAGGATATTTCCGACGATACAATTCATACGTTTACGATCCCCGGAGAGGCGCGTATGATAAACGGCGCTTCCTACTTTATTATATATGAAGAGGAAACAAAAGAGATGGTTCGTAAATATTTTGAATAATTTTGCCAAAATTTTTTAAACCCTTAAAAAAAGCTTGACAATAAAATATCAATGGCATATAATATTATTTGGTTCGATGTATTTTCGTACCGTTTAAGGAGAATGTTTAATTATGAAAAAAAGTATTATTTTCCTTCTTTGTGCATCGCTTCTTTTTATGATTGCAGCCTGCGGCAACACTACGGAAACTCCCGAAGCTACAGCTGTTCCCGAAGCAACAGAGGCACCGGCCGAAACAGCCGCGCCCGAAGAAACCACAGATAAGGAGACTGAAAAAGTAATGGTTGAAATAACAATGGAAAACGGCGGCGTAATGGAACTGGAACTTTATCCGGACATTGCACCCATAACAGTTGAAAACTTTGTTAAACTCGCAAACGAAGGCTTTTATGACGGCCTTACGTTCCACAGAATTATAAAAGGCTTTATGATCCAGGGCGGCGACCCGGAAGGTACGGGTATGGGCGGCTCTGATACTAACATCAAAGGCGAATTCACATCAAACGGCGTTAAAAACGACTTAAAGCACGAGAGAGGCGTTATCTCAATGGCGCGCGCGCAAGACCCCAACAGCGCAAGCTCACAGTTTTTCATCGTTCATGAAGATTCCCTCTTCCTTGACGGTCAGTATGCCGCTTTCGGTAAGATGACATCGGGCTTTGAAGTTTTGGACTCTCTTGCGGAAACTCCCGTTTTAGATTCAAACGGAACTGTTGCTCCGGAAAATCAGCCCAAAATAAAATCAATAAAAATAAAGTAATTTATGGCTATCGCGAGACACTTATATTACTTAATTAATTTGCCTGTCTCGTAATAAATATATTGGAGGTTTTACACATGTCAGTAAAAGTTGCTATTAATGGTTTTGGCCGTATCGGCCGTTTGGCTTTCCGCCAGATGTTCGGTGCAGAAGGTTATGAGGTTGTTGCTATAAACGATCTTACAAGCCCGAAGATGCTTGCTCATCTTTTAAAGTATGACTCTTCTCAGGGCAGATACGCTCTCTGCGACAAAGTAACAGCAGGCGAAGATTCCATCACGGTTGACGGCAAAGAAATCAAAATTTATGCCGAAGCGGATGCTAAAAATCTTCCCTGGGGCAAAATCGGTGTAGACGTTGTTTTAGAATGCACAGGTTTCTACACATCAAAGGACAAAGCACAGGCTCATATCGATGCAGGTGCTAAAAAGGTTATCATCTCTGCTCCCGCAGGCAATGACCTTCCCACAATAGTTTACAATGTAAACCATGACACACTCAAAGCAACGGATACAGTTATTTCCGCTGCTTCCTGCACAACAAACTGTCTCGCTCCCATGACAAAGGCTTTAAATGAACTTGCTCCCATCCAGAGTGGTATCATGAGCACAATTCATGCTTACACAGGCGACCAGATGACTCTTGACGGTCCCCAGAGAAAAGGCGACCTCAGACGTTCACGTGCAGCTGCCGTAAACATCGTTCCCAACAGCACAGGTGCAGCTAAAGCTATCGGTCTTGTTATTCCTGAACTCAACGGCAAACTTATCGGTTCTGCTCAGCGTGTTCCCACACCGACAGGTTCTACAACAATCCTCGTTGCAGTAGTTCGCGGCAACGTTACAAAAGAAGATATCAACGCTAAAATGAAAGCTTCAGCAAACGAATCCTTCGGCTACACAGAAGAAGAACTCGTTTCAAGCGACATCATCGGCATGAGATTCGGTTCTCTCTTCGATGCTACACAGACAATGGTAACATACATGCCCGAACTCGACTGCACACAGGTTCAGGTTGTTTCCTGGTATGACAATGAGAACTCTTACACAAGCCAGATGGTAAGAACTATCAAATACTTCGCAGAACTTAAGTAATTTCAGTTTTGTATTCAAAGTGGCTGTGCCAAAACCTTGGTCACAGCCGCTTTTCTTTTTGAAAGGAGAAAAAAGACAATGAAAAAAGTTTTAAGCATTTTAACAGCAGCTCTTCTGATTATGTCATGCATATCCGTTTTCGCGGAAAACGACGTAACGGTTGTAGTTGACGGTCAAACGGTTTCATTTGACCAGCCGCCTATAATAGAAAACGGCAGAACACTCGTTCCCATGAGAGCGATCTTTGAAGCGCTCGGCTGCGATGTTGACTATTATGAAGGCGAAGACGGCAGTCAGAATGTTTTTGCAAATAAAGGCGGCAAAAACATATCCCTGCAGATAGGCTCTGCCGATATGTATACAAACGGCGACACGGTAACGCTCGACGTTCCCGCAAAGATTGTGGGCGACAGAACGCTCGTTCCCGTTCGCGCGATATCAGAGGCTCTTGAAGCTGCTGTTGACTGGAACGGAAACACAAAAACCGTTACCGTTGAAAGCAAACGCGGCGCTCACAGATTTGTTACTCAAAAAATAACAGAAAACCAGACCGGTGCTTATACTCTTGAAGCTTCCGCAAAATATCCTATCTTATACGCCGATACGGAATGCCCGATTCTTGCCGCTATTAATGCGGAAATCAAAAAAGACGCCGAAGACTTTATAGAGGAAGCAACAAGTCTCTATGCAGAAATAGACGCTGCAGATGCCGATATTATTCCCGAAGATGCAAGACAAATAACATACGAGATGGATTATGACATAACTCTTGACAGAAACAACCTCCTCTCCATTGTAGAATACTACTACATGTATACAGGCGGCGCTCATCCGAATTCCCATATGGTAGGCAAGGTATATAACCTTAACGACGGCAGCAAAATAGCTTTAACTGACATATTAAATACAGAAGCTGTAGACCTTGACGCGATAATAGCGGAAGGTATTACAAAATATTTTGACGGCGACACGACATATGCGTCACTCGCTGTTGAAGAAAAAGAAAACGCGGGCTACTATTTAACGGACGATTCTCTCGTTATATTCTACGTTCCTTATCAGATAGCTTCCTACGCGGCAGGCTATCCCACGTTTGAAGTTCCGTTCTCACCCGCCGCTTTCAAATTTGACTTATCCGGCTATAACCTTCCTGAGCTTAACTTAAACCTCGATGGCAATATCACAACGGCTTATGAATGGATTCAGGCAAGCGAAAACGACAAATTGACCGTTATAAGAGAATACGAAGAGCAGAATACGGATCTTTTAGGCGCACCCGGCGTGTTCAAGTTTAACATCAAAGGCAAAAAGCCCGGCTTTACGGAGCTTAAACTCCGCTACAGAAGACCGTATGAAACAGACGCTTTAAAGACGCTTATCTATAAGCTCCGCGTTGAAAACAATTTAAATGTTACAATCTGCGCTTCGGAAATAATACAATAATTTAGAAATACAAAAAGGATTGCGGCAAAGCCGCAATCCTTTTTATGTTTTATAACTTGCCGAAGACAAATACAACTGCGGAGTAATAAAACTCAACGCAGGCGAATAACACTGCCAAGGCAATATAACTAACAGTGTTATTCCGCGTGCAGTGATATTTAACCCTCCGGTTTAAGTGATATTCAGAGAGTTATATTTTGTTTGCGGTGCAAACAAAATTTTGACACTCCCTATTTCGCAAAAGCAGTTTTTATCGTTTTGTAAGACGATTCTATCATATCAACAACTTTAAATCTGACATCAATTCCGTCCGCAGCGGTAATAAGAGCTATCTCATCATCCGTCAGCATACCCGAAAACGTCTCTGCGGCGCTTTTATTGCCCACAGAAGCATCCACAAAGCACAGAGGGGGAAACATGACGCACCACCAGTTTTGTCCCTCTCCTGCGCCGATTTTGACTCTTACGGCGTCATATTCGCCGGAGGGAAACGCAATATCGCCGTAATTTTTCATAGGAAAGTCGTATTTGCCCGTCCGCAGCGATACGGAATAATCATATCCGCGCTTTTCTATTTCGTCCTTTGCCGCCGCTTCCAGAAATTCTTTGTTCTCGTTTAAGACCTTCATGGTTTCTTCTTTTGTTTTGCAGTTTTCAAAAAGCTTATGCCCTTCTTTTAAAAGTCTGTCGCGCACGCAGAGCTTTAAGTTCTGGTCTTCATCGCTGTCGCTGTTTGCGAGAATATGAAGCCTTAAAACTTTTGACGACAAATCCTCCTGCACGCCGAGCGAATAGGAAATAACGGAAAGCGAAATAATAAATGCCGAAAGCGCCGATATGGCTATTATTTTCTTTTTCATGGTCTCACCTTCATTTTTTAGTTCTAAATGAAGTTTTGACAAAATTAAATAGTTTTATACAAAAAAGCCGCAGCCCTTTGGCCGCGGCTTTAAATTATGCTGTTTCGCTATCTTCTTTTTTCTTATAAATGATTTTGGGCTTTTCTTTTTTCTCTATCGCCTTTTTCGTCAGAATTACTTTTTCTACGGAATCGTCCGACGGGATCTCAAACATGATATCCGTCAGTGTTTCTTCCATTATGGCGCGAAGCCCTCTTGCGCCTGTCTTTCTGTCATAAGCTTTTTGAGCTATGGCTTCAAGTGCGTCATCTTCCGCCTCAAACTCTACGTTATCATAAGAGAGAAGCTCCGTATACTGCTTAACAAGCGCGTTTTTCGGCTGTGTTAAAATAACCTTCAGCGCTTCGATATCGAGCGCGTCAAGCGTAACTGTCACGGGAAGTCTGCCGACAAATTCGGGGATAAGACCGTATTTTAAAAGATCCTCGGGCTCAATCTCACGGAGTATCTCGCCCGTTTCTTTATTCCTTGTGCCTATAACGTCAGCTCCGAAGCCCATCTGCTTCTTGCCGATTCTGTTTAAAATAACTTTATCAAGTCCGTCAAAAGCACCGCCCGCGATAAAGAGGATGTTTGACGTGTCTATCTGAATAAACTCCTGATGCGGGTGCTTTCTGCCGCCCTGGGGAGGCACGGAAGCTACGGTACCCTCAAGTATTTTTAAAAGCGCCTGCTGAACGCCCTCGCCGCTTACGTCTCTTGTTATAGACGGGTTTTCGCTTTTCTTTGATATCTTATCTATCTCGTCTATATAAATAATACCTCTTGATGCGCGGTCGATATCAAAATCAGCCGCCTGGATAAGACGGAGCAGTATGTTTTCAACGTCCTCGCCCACATATCCCGCTTCCGTAAGCGTTGTAGCGTCCGCTATCGCAAACGGAACGTCAAGAATTTTTGCAAGCGTCTGCGCCAAAAGCGTTTTGCCCGAGCCCGTGGGGCCCAGCAGCAGAATATTGCTCTTTTGAAGCTCAACGTCCGTTTTTTTCAGTGACGCTATTCTTTTATAGTGGTTATAAACCGCAACGGCAAGGCTCTTTTTCGCTCTGTCCTGACCGATTACGTAATCGTCAAGCGCGGCTTTGATATCCGCAGGCTTCGGCACATCACCCGTTACGGGTTCTTTGCCGCCGCTTACAACGTCCGCGCCTTCGTCTATGATGTCATAGCAAAGCTCTATACACTCGTCGCAGATATAAACGCCGGGGCCTGCGACAAGTCTTTTTACCTGGTCCTGACTTCTGCCGCAAAAAGAACATTTTACCGTCTTTTCGTTATCATTTTTATTACTCAAATTAGAAAACCTTTGCCTTTCTTTCAAATACATTGAAAAAATTATACGCTTAACACGAGGGAAAAGCGTATAATTCTAATTGTTTATCTGGATGTTATCACTTTGTCTATCAAACCATACTTCATCGCTTCTTCAGCCGACATAAAGTTATCTCTTTCGGTGTCGCGCTCTATTGTCTCAAGCGGCTGACCCGTGTTTTTGCTGAGTATTTCATTTAAGTTTTGGCGGATCCTTATAATTCTGTCGGCATGGATTTTAATATCCGTTGCCTGGCCCTGCGTGCCGCCAAGCGGCTGGTGAATCATAATCTCGCTGTTGGGAAGGGCAAATCTCTTTCCCTTTGCGCCGCATGATAAGAGAAACGCACCCATGCTTGCCGCCATGCCTATACAAATTGTCGAAACATCGCATTTTATATAGTTCATCGTGTCGTATATAGCCATACCTGCGGTGATTGAACCGCCGGGGCTGTTTATATAAAGGCTTATGTCTCTGTCGGGATCTTCGCTTTCCAAAAACAGCATCTGCGCTACAACAAGACTTGCCGTAACGTCATTTACCTCATCGCCGAGGAAAATGATTCTGTCTTTTAAAAGACGGGAAAAAATATCATAAGAGCGTTCGCCTCTATTTGTCTGCTCTACTACTACCGGTACCAGACTCATCTTTTTCCACCTCTTTCTTTTTAGCAGCTCTCTTAACTGCCGAGTTTTCGGCTAAGAATTCAAGAGTTTTGTTGGTAACTATATCTTTCTTCATGCCGTCCATTGCGCTCTTCATAAGTGAGCGCACTTTTTCAATGTCCATATTGTACATTTCAGCCGTCTTCTGAAGTTCTTTTTCAACGTCTTCATCCGTAGCTTCAATTTTTTCTGCTTCGGCAATTTTTTCAAGAATCAAGTTATCTTTAACCGCTTTTGCCGCGTTTTCTTTAAACTGTGCTCTGATACTGTCTGCTGTAGCGCCTGTATATTTAAGATATGCGTCAACGGATAATCCCTGTGACTGGAGGTTATACGCGAAGTCCTGAAGCATTCTGTCCGTCTGCTGTTCAATCATGCACTCGGGTATATCTATTTCTGTTTTTTCCGCAATTGCGGCTAAAACCTTATCTTCTTTTTCGCGGAGCGTTCTTATTTTTGCGCTCTCTTCAAGTTTCTTGCGAACGTCTGCTTTAAGCTCGTCAAACGTGTCAAATTCGCTTACGTCTTTTGCAAATTCATCGTCTTTCGCGGGGAGCTCTTTTTTCTTTATTGCTTTAATCTTTACTTTGAATTCGGCGTCCTTGCCTTTAAGGTCTTCAGCGTGATACTCTTCGGGGAACTTAAGCGCTACGGTTACGTCGTCGCCCGTTTTAGCGCCGATAAGCTGATCTTCAAAGCCGGGGATAAACTGACCGCTGCCGATCTCAAGCTCATGGTCTTCGCCTTTGCCGCCTGCAAATGCCACGCCGTCCGTAAAGCCTTCGTAGTCGATAACGGCGATATCGCCTTTCTTAATTGCTCTTTTTTCAACGGTTACAAGACGTGCATTCTGCTCGCGCATACGCTCTATTTCAGCGTCAACGTCTTTAACAAGAACATTATGTTCAACTTTTTCTATTTTTATTCCTTTGTATTCGGGCAGCTCAAATTCGGGTTTTAAAGGAACTTCCGCAGTGAAAACAGAATCCTCATCGCCGCCTATTTTTTGGATGTCTACCTTCGGGCTGTCAACAGGCTCAAGTTTATGTTCTTCAATAGCTTTTTCATACGCATCGGGGAACGCGATGTTTATAGCGTCCTCATAGAAAACGCCTTCGCCGTAATATTTCTCAATAAACTTACGGGGAGCTTTTCCCTTTCTGAAACCCGGAATCGCGATGCTTTTAACGCGTTTTTTGTATGCCTTTTCAACGGCTTTTTCAAAATCTGCTTTGTCTATCGTGATTTCAAGCGTTGCTATATTCTTTTCCTTACTCTTAATTTCTGACTTCATAAACCTTTTCCTCCAAACATAGTGTAACTACAGTATTTTTGACAGTACATAATATTATATCAGCAAAATGCAAATATTTCAAGCATTTTCTTTGAAAAAATCAAACAAAAATTCTCGGCACTCTTTTGCCTATTCCGCAGACAACTTCATAGTTTATTGTATCGCAAAGCTTTGCTATTTCGTCAGCCGTAATTTCGTTTTCATTATCGCGTCCGATAAGCGTAACCTCGTCCATCTCGGAAACGCCCGGGATATCCGTAACGTCAACCATAAACTGGTCCATGCAAACTCTGCCGGTTATAGGCGCCGCCTTCCCTCTTATCAGCACTCTGCCCTTATTTGACAAATGCCTCGGATATCCGTCCGCATAGCCTACGGGGATTGTTGCTATCTTTCTTTCGCCATCCGTCACATACGTCTGACCGTAGCTTATGCCCGTGCCTGCGGGAACGGACTTAAGATTTACAACGTGAGACTTAAGCTCTAAGGCAGGTTTTAAAGATATAAGGCTTTTATCCACCTCGTCCGACGGATAAAGTCCGTAAAGGATAATGCCGGCTCTTACCATTTCATAGTAGCAGTGCGGAAATTCCATTATGCCCGCGCTGTTGCAGATATGGCGAAGAGGGATATAAACGCCCGCGTCTTTAAGCTTTTCGCACATCGTGTCAAAGCGTTTAAGCTGCAGTGCGGAAAAGTCCTTATTTTTCTCGTCCGCCGTCGCAAAGTGTGAAAAAATGCCGACTATTTCAGTATTTGGCAGTCCGCTTATATATTTGATCTTTGAAACGCTTTCGTCGTTTATTTGGAAGCCTATGCGCGACATGCCCGTATCAAGCGCTATATGTATTTTGCCCGTTTTGCCGCTGTCTTTTGCTTCCTCAGACAGCTTTTCGGCAGCGTCTTGGCTATAAACCGTCAGCGCTATGTCGTATTTTAAAGCGTCCTTATAAAACAAGGGCGAGGTATGCCCCAAAATCATAATAGGCTTCACTATTGCGTTTTCGCGCAGCGATATTGCTTCTTCCATAACCGCAACGGCATAGTAATCCGCTATGGGGTCTATAACGCGCGCAGTTTCCGCCGCGCCGTGACCGTATCCGTCCGCTTTTATAACGGCGGTGATTTTCGTATCTCCTACCTTTTTGCGTATCTCCGAAATATTATGAAAAAGCGCGTCTTTATTTATTTTTGCATAAACACGTCTGTATGTTTCCAAGCCTATCATCATTCCCTTCTCACTGTATTATAAGGATATTTGCGCCTGTTGTCAAGCGCTAACAGAAAAAAGTCGCCATGGCCGGGGTGGCTCAATATAGTGCAGAATGGACAAACGGAACCAAAGCGGAGCTTTGGGTTACCCGAAGGCGTACAAAGGTACGTCGAGAGGTGACGTTTGTTCATAGCAAAAAAGCTTAAATTCAAAAGGGATACACAAAAAGTAATTTTTGTGTATCCCAACTTTGATTTTTCTCTTAAAGTCTTTCGACTAATCTCTCACAACACATATTTGCTTTTTTGCGCTCTGTGCATAGTGAGACAGCCCTTAATTAATATTTAGGTCTTTCGATATAGTGCGTATGCAGGAGTTCGTGAGCCTTGTGTGAACCCGGCTTTTCAAGGAATTCCTTGTAGAGCATATCAATATCGGGATTAAGGTGACTCTGACGGACTGTTGAAGTTTTGTCTTCTTCATAAAGAGCTTTAGCACGTTCTGCTCTGAGGTCAATGTCCATACGGCATTTTGAAGGAACAATGGGCTGACCGCCGCCTGTTACACAGCCGCCGGGGCATGCCATGATTTCAATAAACGTATAGTTTGCTTTGCCTTCGCGGATATTGTTTAAGAGCTTTCTTGCGTTGCCGAGGCCGTGAGCTATTGCAACTTTAACTTCTTTGCCGCCAACCGTAAGCGCTGCTTCTTTGATGCCTTCCGTACCGCGGACAGCTTCAAAGTCGAGCTTTTCGAGGGGCTTGCCGTCAAGGATTTCAACTACCGTACGAAGAGCAGCTTCCATAACGCCGCCCGTTGCGCCGAAGATAACGCCGGCACCTGTGTCAACACCGAAGGGATTGTCAAACTTCTCATCGGGAAGAGCCGTGAAGTTTATGCCGTGCTGTTTAATCATTCTTGCGAGCTCGCGTGTTGAGATAACAATATCAACATCGGGGTACTTGCCGCCGAGTTCTTCTCTCTGAGCTTCGAATTTCTTAGCTACGCAGGGCATAACGGATACAACAACCATCTTTGAGGGGTCTATGCCGTTTTTCTCAGCGTAGTAGGATTTAAGGATTGCACCGAACATTTCGTGAGGTGATTTGCAGCTTGAAAGGTTCGGAATGAAATCCGGGAAGTTGTGTTCGCAGAATTTGATCCAGCCGGGGCTGCATGATGTGATCATCGGGAGCACGCCGCCTGATTGAATTCTTTCGAGTAATTCTGTGCCTTCTTCCATAATTGTAAGGTCGGCACTTGTATCTGTATCAAATACCTTGTCAAATCCCATGCGGTGCAGAGCAGCTGCCATTTTGCCTGTAACGGGAGTGCCTATCGGGTAACCGAATTCTTCGCCGAGACCTGCACGAACAGCGGGAGCTGTCTGAACGATAACATATTTATCGGGATCGTTTATAGCGTTCCAAACGTCCTCTGTATTATCTTTTTCATGAAGAGCGCCAACAGGACAAGCTGTGATACACTGACCGCAGTTTACGCAGTCAACTTCGGAAAGTGATTTACCGAAAGCAGTACCAACTTCTGTTTTGATACCTCTGTTCATTGTGTCGATAACTGCAACCGTCTGAACGTTTTTACATACGTTTACGCAGCGGCGGCAGAGAACGCACTTGTTGTTGTCACGAACGATTGAAGGCGAAAGGTCGTCAATCTCGTGTTCAACTCTTGTGCCCTCAAAGGGGATATCGCGGATACCGAATTCTTCAGCGAGTTTCTGAAGTTCGCAGTTCTGGTTTCTGATACATGTAAGACACTTGCGGTCATGTTCGGACAGGATAAGTTCGAGTGTAACTTTTCTTGCGTCGCGAACTCTTTTGCTGTTTGTTGTAATTTCAAGGCCTTCAGATACGGGATATACGCAGGCTGCCTGAAGAGCTCTTGCGTTTGAAACTTCTACAACGCACATTCTGCACGCGCCGGTCTGGCTTGCATCTTTGAGATAGCAAAGAGTCGGGATATCAATGTTTACCGAATGAGCAGCTTCCAAAACAGTGTAGTTTGCGGGAACGCTGTAGCTTTGGCCGTTTATTTTAATATTAACATTTTCCATTTTATTTCTCTCCTTTCCTTATCTTTTAATGATCGCGCCGAACTTACATGTTTCCATACAAGCACCGCACTTAATACATTTGCTGCTGTCAATTGTAAACGGTGATTTGATTTCACCGGAGATAGCGCCGACGGGACACTGTCTTGAGCAGAGCGAGCATCCTTTACACTTATCGGGCTGGATATAGTATTCAAGGAGCTTCTTACATACGCCTGCGGGACATTTCTTGTCGCGAACGTGCGCTTCATATTCGTCTCTGAAATAACGGAGAGTACTTAAAACAGGGTTCGGAGCTGTCTGACCGAGACCGCAGAGAGCTGAAGACTTAATAGCCATGCAGAGCTCTTCGAGCTTGTCAAGGTCTTCCATTGTTCCGTTGCCTTCCGTAATCTTTGTGAGGATATCAAGAAGTCTTCTTGTACCTACACGGCAGGGTGCGCACTTACCGCAGGACTCGTCAACCGTAAATTCGAGGAAGAATTTAGCGATATCAACCATACATGTGTCTTCGTCCATAACGATAAGACCGCCGCTGCCCATCATGGAGCCTATAGCCATGAGTGAGTCATAATCGATAGGCGTATCGATAAGAGAAGCAGGAATACATCCGCCGGACGGTCCGCCTGTCTGAGCAGCTTTGAACTTTTTGCCGTTCGGGATGCCGCCGCCGATTTCTTCGATGATCTCGCGGAGCGTTGTTCCCATCGGAACTTCAACAAGACCGGTGTTGTTGATCTTGCCGCCGAGTGCAAATACTTTTGTACCTCTTGATTTTTCAGTACCGATTGTGTTGAACCAATCAGCGCCGTTATTTATAATAGCTGTGATGTTAGCGTATGTTTCAACGTTATTTAAGATTGTGGGCTTGCCGAAAAGACCTTTGATAGCCGGGAACGGCGGACGCGGTCTGGGCTCGCCGCGCTTGCCTTCGATAGAAGTCATGAGCGCTGTTTCTTCACCGCAAACGAACGCACCTGCGCCGAGGCGGAGGTGAAGGTCAAAGCTAAAGTCCGTACCGAAAATGTTTTTGCCGAGTAAACCGTAATCTCTTGCCTGGTCAATAGCTATCTGCAAACGCTGAACGGCAATAGGATACTCAGCTCTGATGTAGATAAAGCCTTCGTCCGAACCGATAGCGTAAGCTGCGATTGCCATAGCTTCTATTACGGAGTGCGGATCGCCTTCAAGAACGGAACGGTCCATGAATGCACCCGGGTCACCTTCGTCGGCGTTACAGCAAACATACTTTTTGTCGCCTACGGAAGCACGCGCGAAGCTCCATTTTCTGCCTGTCGGGAAGCCTGCGCCGCCACGGCCGCGGAGACCTGATTTTAAGATTTCATCAATAACGCCTTCAGGTGTCATTTCCGTTAAAACCTTGTGGAGAGCCTTATAACCGTCAACAGCTATGTACTCGTCAATGTTTTCGGGGTTGATAACACCGCAGTTGCGAAGCGCTATACGCATCTGCTTTTTGTAGAAGTTAACTTCGTCAAGAGGTTTAACTTCCTTATCTGCTACAGTCTCATCATAGAGAAGACGTGTAACGATACGTCCCTTTAAGAGATGTTCGGAAACGATTTCCGCTACATCTTCGGGTTTAACTCTGCTGTAGAATGCACCCTCGGGGTACACAACTACTACCGGACCCAAAGCGCAGAGACCAAAACAGCCTGTCTGAACAAGCTTTACTTCGTTTTCAAGTCCGTTTGCTTTGAGCTGTTCTTCAAATTCTTTTTGAATCTGCTTGGAACCGGATGATGTACAGCCTGTACCGCCGCAGACCAAAACGTGCGATCTGTATATGTTCATAACTAACTCCTCCCATTCCGTGCCTTACGGCACCGAAATTTATTTAATCATTCTGCGGCGCCTACTGTATATTCGACAACCGGATTATTGTTTACAATGTGTTCTGCAACAACGCGTGCTGCTTTTTCCGGAGACATATGAACATATGTAACCTTGTCCTGTCCCGGTACCGTAACTTCAACGATGGGCTCGAGGCGGCACATGCCGATACAGCCTGTCTGTGTAACAGTTACGTTTGAAAGACCTCTCTTAGCGATCTCTTCCGTGAAAGCGTTTAAAACGGGTCTTGCGCCTGCGGCAATACCGCATGTTGCCATGCCGACAACAACTCTGATACCTTCTTCGCGGTCTTTGCGAAGATTAACCTGGTTTAATGTTTTGTTGCGAATTTCAAGCAATTCTTCAAAGCTCTTTTTCATAAAACAACCATTCCTTTCCAAAATATAAATAAAATTTATTTTTTTATAACATAGGTAATTGCGCGCATACGTCCGCAATTAGCTTGTTTCAAAAAAGCGTTCCGCTTTGCCCCCCAAGATTGGGGGTAAGTGGGTTTATGTGTTCCTGACACTTTTTTAAATTTCAGACAAACCGTCTTTTATATATTCACTTATCCACTGCAGAACTTCGGGAATATCAAGCGGCACGCCGCCTAAAGTCTCCCTTATTTCTTTCGTGTCTAAGACTAATTCTCCTTTATCCGTCGTATGGCGGTATAAAAAGTCTATCCGGGGCGCTCCGCCTATGGCAGTTGTCATGGTGGACGCCATGTCTCCGAGTGGCGCGCGGTCTATGCTGTCAAGTACGAAATTCACTTTAAGCGTTGTACCTACGCCCTTTTCGGATTCTATCGAAAGCCCTCCGCCCGTCTGAACTGCGGCGGCTTCAAAAAGCGAAATGCCCATGCCCGTTTTCCTTGTTGTCCTTGTAGTTGTAAACGGGTCGCGCACACGTGCTAAAAACTCGGGGTCCATTCCGCACCCGTCGTCTTTTATAACGATCCTGAGCGCGTTTTCTTTTTCGCTTTCATTTATTAAAACCTCAATATTTTTGGCTTCCGCCTTTATTGAGTTTTGTACTATATCAAGAATATGCAGAGATAATTCTTTCATGTTTTTTACCCTTTAAACAGATCTCTAATATCGTCAAAATCAAGGCATGCTTCTTTGGGTGAAATATCGGGAAGATAGTGTGCGTCGCTGTCACGGAGGATTTTATACTTTTTCAGCTCCGGACGGCTTTCCATATACGCGCCGGTATCCTCAACAAGCTTTGATATTTCAATATATCTTATATCAATATTATCGGGCATAAAGCCGAGGTTTGTTAAAATGCTGTAGCTGTGCCTGTCAACATGCGCGGGAGCAAACAGCCCGCCCGCAGTTTTTACAAGGTCAAAAAGCGATTCTATTGAAAGTGACGTTGCCGAAAGCAGCAGCTTATCCTCATATCCTATTATGTTATCTTCCTCGTCCATTATACGCTGCTCGCCGAAAATTTCGGGTTTGTTTTTTATATCGGGAAGCTTTTTATAAACCTCCGCCGCGGCATATTCGGCAGCTTCTATTGTAGGATAAAGAGTTAAGATATGAACTTCTTCTTCCGTTTCAACTTCCATGCCCGGGATAACGGTTACGTCATACTCTTCGCCTACCTTCATTGCCGCGCGCACGTTTCCTACCGTATTGTGGTCGGTAACCGCTACGGCGTCAAGACCCGTAACCTTCGCCATGCCTACTATATTATTGGGCGTCATATCATTGTCGCCGCAGGGTGACAACGCCGAATGAATGTGAAAATCGTAATAAATCATAGCGCCTTTGAAATCAGGGAAGCGAGTTCATAGCTTGTTTTGCCGCTTGAGAAAATTATAATGCCCTGGCTGTCGGCCTTCTCCGCAACGCCCGCGTCGGGCTTTACGCCTTCCGCAAGGATTACGCATGCGACATCCGCAAGAGACGCAACTGCGGCAATGTTTACATTGCTCATAATTGTAATCCACGCGTCGCCCGCCTTTGCTCTGCCCATGACCCAGCTTAGCAAATCACCTATATAACAGCCGGTAATTTCTCTGTCCTCATAGTCTTTAGATGTCAAAACTTCAAGTCCGAGATCTTTCTGTAAATCGGAAACTTTCATATTAATCTCCTATATAATCTTTTTTCGCTTTTTCTTTCAAAAGCTCCAAAAGGCGCTCACGCATTTTAACGATACAGTCTTCTTCTCTGCCGTAGCCTCTTACTATATCCTCCGCCTTCGCTCTGCAGGAGGGGGCGCCGCAAGCGCCGCAGTCAAGGCGCGGCATGTGTTCGTAAATCTTTTCTATTTCTTCCATCTTGCCCATGGCAACGGTGAAATCATCGTCAAGCCTCATGATGTAAACGGGCTCTAAATCCTTTTTCCACATCATGTCGTCTATATCAAACTCGCCCAAGGGGTCAACGTCTTCATGCGCCACAATCATGTTTTCCATACGCGCAGCCGCAACAAACGGATTTTCAACGTTTAACGGCCCGCCAACGCATCCGCCGGGGCAGGAGCTGAGCTCAATAAAATCAGCGTCAATATCCTTGCTCTCAAGCTGTTCCAAAACCTTAACGGCATTGTTTACGCCGTCCGCGTGGATAACACGCGGCGAAGGAACGCCTGCGCACTCGCCGCCTTCGCGGCCCCATGAAATACCGTGAATACTTGCTCTTGCAAGCTTTTCGGGCTTATCAATCTTTTTTATCGCGGCTCTTATTTCCGCGTAAAGCTCGTTTACCGAGAACGCGCCGTTTATAACGGGCTCTGTCAGAAACATATATGTTCTGATGCTCGTCATCTTGGCCGGGCACGGCGTTACAAAGAACACGCCTATATCCCTGTCGGGAAGGCCTGTTTTTTCCGCAGCCTCGCGCCTTGCCATCTTTGCCGCTATCTCCATCGGCGATATAAGATTTACTATATTATCTATAAGGTCAGGGAACCTGACGCTTATAAGCCTGTTCATAACGGGGCAGGCAGAACTTATCGCGGGGTGGGGCAGTTTACCCTCCTCCATAAGCCGTGCTGTTGCCGCGGTTATATATTCCGCGCCTCTCGCGACCTCGTAAACATCGTCAAAGCCTATTTTTTTAAGAGCCGTCAGAATAACGTTTACATCCGAAACGCCTTCAAACTGTCCGTAAAAAGAGGGCGGAACCAATATTACGTTGTGTTTGCAAACCTGTGTAAGCGTTCTGGGATCCGTAACGCTTATCTTTGCATGGTAAGGGCATACTCTGATGCACTCGCCGCAGTCAATACAGCGTTCTTTAATAATTCTCGCCTTCCCGTCACGCACACGGATTGCCTCTGTGGGACAGCCCTTAACACAGTTTGTACAGCCGTGACATTTATCTGAATCGAGCGCTACTGAATGAAAATACATAACCTGCTCTCCTCTGCCGCGCAAAATATGGCGGTGCTGATGATTCTTATAACTTAATTGTAAGAATTACAGTTGTGCCTTTCCCCTCTGATGTTTCTATCTGCATATCGTCTGTGTACTTCTTTATATTCGGAAGCCCCATGCCTGCACCAAAGCCAAGCTCCCTTATCTGATCCGTTGCAGTTGAATAACCTTCCTGCATAGCAAGATCGATATCTTTGATTCCCGGTCCGCTGTCTTTAAAAGTGATTACTACCCTGTCGGGCATAATCTCCGCATCGCACGTTCCGCCATGGCCGTGAATAATTGTGTTTATTTCGGCTTCATACATGGCAATTGAAACCTTGCGGATAACGTCCATCGGCACGCCGAGCTTTTTTAAAACAGTTTTAAAATCACTTGACGCTTCGCCGCCGTTTGCAAAATCCGTACCGGAAATTTCATAATGCTTAATCACTTGTCTTTACCTCTGAGTCCCTTGTCATAGAGAATACCGCAAGCATTATACAGCGGCATTTCGGTTGCGATAAGCGCAATGCCGCGGTCTTTTGCAAGCTCTATAACATCGTCTGCGGGCACTTTGCCGCGCACAAAGCACACGGCCCTGATGTCCATCATTTCGGCGGTGCGAATTACCTGTTGATTTATAAGGCCCGATAAAAGGAGCGCCTGGTCTTTAACAAAAGCCAAAACATCGCTCATAAGATCACAGCCGCAAGCCATATGTATATCAATGGCAGAGAGCGCAGCTTCATCTTCACCTGTGAGGACCTTTGCATCTAAGATATTCCGAATATCTGATAAAAGCATATTAATACCTCTTTAATTCTTAGGCGTATTTCTTGAGAATGCCTTCAACATCGTCAACAACGAGACGGCCGTAAACATCATCGTTTACTGTCATAACCGGTGCGAGACCGCATGCGCCGATGCAGCGTGTTGCGTCGATTGAGAATTTGCCGTCGGGTGTGCATTCTCCAACATCAATACCGAGAATTTCTTTTACTTTTTCCAAAACCTTGTTGGATCCTTTAACATAGCAAGCAGTACCGAGACAAACGGCAATCTGATATTCGCCCTTCGGATTCAACGTAAATCTTGCGTAGAAAGTTGCAATTCCGTAGATTTCCGAAAGCGGAATATCAAGACCTTCTGCAATCATCTTCTGAACTTCAATCGGAAGATAACCGTAAATTTCCTGAGCTTCATGAAGCACGGGAATAGCGGCACCGTCCTGTCCTTTGTGCTCTTCAATTACTTTTGCAAGCTTTTCCGCCTGTTCGGGTGTACCTTTAAACGGTAAAGTCGATTTGTGTTCCATAGCTTTAACCTCCTATTTATAATGGATTGATAATATTTTAACAATCAATCGCCAATTTCACCATTCAATATTATATCAAGTATATCATAAAAAATCAAGTGTTTTGTCGAAATAAATCTAATAATATTCGATATTTTTTCGCTTAATTTATCAGTCGTTTCCTCTCCTTCCAAAACTTTACAAAAAACGGCAGGGATCTTGTGAAGCCCTGCCGTTTTTGCAAAAAATTAATCTGCACTTTTTAAGATCTATAGTCAGCGTTTATAGTAACATAATCAAATGTCAAATCACAACCCCATGCTGTAGCGGAAAAATCTCCGTCGTGAACGTCTATAACTGCAGTAACAGCGTCCGCGCCGAGTATTTCGGAAGCCACGTCCTCGCTGTACGAAGCTGCCATGCCGCCCGCAACCAGCTGAATTTCGCCTTTATCGCTTTTTATCGTAACGTCCGTTTTATCGGGCACAAAGTCACCGCCCGAGTAACCCAAAGCGCAAAGTATTCTGCCCCAGTTTGCGTCCTTGCCGAAAATTGCCGCTTTTGTAAGATTTGAGGATATTACGCTTCTTGCCAGAATCCTTGCGTCCTCTTTCGTTTTTGCATTTAAAACGGTTGTTTCAAAAAGCCTTGTCGCGCCTTCGCCGTCCTCGGCTATACGCTTTGCGAGGTATTCGTTTATAAAGTGAAGCGCTTTTTTAAACGTTTCAAAGTCTTCACCCTCCGCGGTTACGGGAGCGTTTTTTGCGCATCCGTTTGCAAGCACCATCAAAGTATCGTTTGTAGAGGTATCGCCGTCAACGGAAACCATGTTAAACGTATCCTTGACATCTTCTTTTAAAGCTTTTTTAAGAAGGTCTGCGGATATCGCCGCGTCCGTTGTGACAAACGCGAGCATCGTGCCCATGTTGGGATGAATCATTCCGCTGCCCTTGCACATGCCGCCCATGGTAACGCGCTTGCCGCCGAGCTCAAATTCAACCGCAATTTCTTTTTTCTTTGTGTCCGTTGTCATTATAGCCTCAGCCGCCAGCGTGCCGCTTTCTATGTCGCTTTGAAGCTTTCCCGAAAGCTCTTTAATTCCCTTTTCTATAACGTCCATCGGAAGCGGCGCGCCAATAACGCCGGTTGAAGCTACAAGCACTTCTTCTTTTGAAACGGAAAGAGCATCAGCCGCCAAAAGCGCGGTTGTCTCCGTGTCTTTTTTGCCTTGCTCGCCCGTGCAGGCGTTTGCTATTCCGCTGTTTATAACTATAGCGCGGACGGTGTTTCCTTTATCCGCAATTTCCTTGTCCCAAAGTACCGGCGCGGCTTTAACTTTATTTGTGGTAAACACAGCCGCGTAAGCAGCGGGAGTATCGCTCCATACCATCGCCATATCTTTATTTGTTTTGCCGGGCTTAATCCCCGCGCGAAGCCCGAAGGCTTTAAAACCCTGCGCCGCCGTAACGCCGCCGTCTGTCTGTTTCATTTAATCCACGTCCTTTTTAATCTTTTTCCAATAATCTTCCGTCGCCTTTTCGAATTTGTTATCGCCGGATTCGTAGTATATTTTATCTTTAATAGCATCGGGCAGATACTGCTGTTTTACATAATGATTTTTATAGCTGTGCGCGTATTTATAGCCTTCGCCGTGACCGAGCTTTTCAGCGCCGCTATAGTGCGAATCTTTAAGGTGCTCGGGAACGTCGCCCGTGTTGCCGCTTTGAACATCCGAGAGTGCCGACCATATTGCCATTGCCGCGGAGTTTGACTTGGGCGCTGTGGCAAGCAAAATAACAGCTTCCGAAAGCGGCAGAGCAGCTTCCGGCAAACCCACCTGAAACGCGCTGTCAACGCAAGCTTTAACTATTGCTATCGCCTGCGGATACGCAAGGCCTATATCCTCCGCCGCCATAACGACAAGTCTGCGGCAAACAGACTGCAAGTCTCCGCCCTCGCAAAGCCTTGCAAGGTAATGAACTGCCGCCTGCGGATCGCTCCCTCTTATTGACTTTTGAAAAGCGCTCAAAACGTCATAATGGCTGTCGCCGTCGCGGTCATAGCGCATAGCGCGCTTGCCGCTGCAGGAGAGCACCGTCTCTTCCGTAACTTTTATAACGCCCTTTTTATCGGCGGGCGTGCTTAGTACCGAAACTTCAAGCGTGTTTATTGCTTTTCTTACATCGCCGCCCGATGAAAGCGCGATATGCTTTATGGCGTCGTCCGCGATTTTAACTTTTATGCCGTCCTCTTTATAAAAATCCAGCGCGCGTAAAAGCGCCTTTTCTATTCCTGCGGGCTCAACTTCGCGAAACTCAAACACCGTACAACGCGAAAGTATTGCGTTGTAAATATAAAAATACGGATTCTCCGTCGTACTCGCTATAAGCGTTATGTTCCCGTTTTCTATAAACTCCAAAAGCGACTGCTGCTGTTTTTTATTGAAATTCTGTATCTCGTCAAGATACAGTAAAATGCCGTTTTGCGTATCAAAGCCGCCTAAATCGCCGGTTATGGCTTTTATATCCGAAACGGACGCGTTTGTTGCGTTCAGCTTATAAAGCTTTCTGCCGCACGATAGCGCCGCTATGTTTGCGACAGTTGTTTTTCCCGTTCCCGAAGGGCCGTAAAAAATCATATTTGGGATATTGCCGCCCTCTATTATTCTTTTTAAAACGCCGTTTTCGCCCAAAAGATGCTCCTGACCGAAAACGGAGGAAAGCTCAGAAGGTCTGAGCCTGTCAGCTAAAGGTTTGTCCATGATTATTCTCCCAACAAAAGACACAAAGGGCTGTAAAAATTAATTTACAGCCCATGATCTTTCTTATTCGTAAAGCGGATATTTTTTGCAAAGAGCCGCAACTCTGTTTTTAACTTCTTCCGCGTTTTTGTCAAAGTCTTTAACTGCGAGCGAAATGCAGGCAGCGATTTCGCGCATGTCTTCTTCTTTCATGCCGCGCGATGTAACCGCCGGTGTACCTACGCGCAGACCGCTTGTGATAAACGGGCTCTGCTTATCAAACGGGATTGCGTTTTTGTTGGCCGTGATATTAACTTCGTCAAGAAGGTGCTCAACTTCTTTGCCCGTTTTGCCCGTGTTTGTCAAATCAAGAAGCATTAAGTGATTGTCCGTGCCGCCCGAAACGAGGTTAAAGCCTTCTTCTATGAAGCCCTTCGCGAGAGCTGCGGCGTTTTTAACGATCTGTCCTTGATATTCTTTAAATTCGGGCTTTAATGCTTCGCCGAAGCAAACTGCTTTGGAAGCTATTACGTGCATCAAAGGTCCGCCCTGAATTCCGGGGAATATTGCTTTATCTATCATCTTCGCGTATTCTTCGCGGCAAAGGATAAGACCGCCGCGGGGACCGCGAAGCGTTTTATGCGTTGTTGTTGTAACAAAGTCTGCATACGGTACCGGACTCTGGTGAAGTCCCGCTGCAACAAGACCTGCGATGTGCGCCATGTCAACCATAAGGTACGCGCCAACTTCTTTTGCGATCTCGGCAAACTTTGCAAAGTCAAGCGCTCTGGGGTATGCCGAAGCGCCCGCAAGTATCATTTTCGGTTTGCACTCGAGTGCAAGTCTTCTTACCTCGTCATAGTCAACCGTCTGTGTTTCTTCCGATACGCCGTAGGGCACGATGTTAAAATACTTACCGGAAATATTAACGGGGCTGCCGTGACTTAAGTGACCGCCGTGTGCAAGGCTCATTGAAAGTACCGTATCGCCGGGCTGGAGTGCCGCAAAGAAAACAGCGAGGTTTGCCTGCGCGCCGGAGTGCGGCTGAACGTTTGCGTGCTCAGCGCCGAAAATCTTTTTGGCTCTGTCGCGCGCTAAATTCTCAACAACGTCAACATATTCGCATCCGCCGTAGTAGCGCTTGCCGGGATAACCTTCCGCGTATTTGTTTGTTAAAACCGTGCCCATAGCCTGCATAACGGCAGGGCTTACAAAGTTTTCGGAAGCGATAAGCTCAATTTTGCTGCGCTGACGGGAAAGCTCGTTATCCATTGCCTCCGCTATCTCGGGGTCGCATTTTCTGATTTCATCGATACAGTACATTAAAATCAATCCTCTCAAAATTATTTAGAGTATATTATTTTATGTCAAACTAACAGATATATTATATCTGTTTTTCTTTGCATTTTCAAGTCTTTTATGCTAAAATAGACAAAGTGAGGTGTTTTTTATGACAAACAAGGAAAAATATAATAAATTACAGGCGGTTTTTGACGAATTGTACAAGGATGCCGAATGCTCTCTTGATTTCCGGTCGCCTTTCCGTCTGCTTGTTGCCGTTCAGCTTTCGGCGCAGTGCACGGACGCGCGCGTAAACCTTGTAACACCATCGCTTTTTAAGAAGTTTCCAACCGTTGAATCATTTGCCGAGGCGGATTTACCCGAACTTGAAGACGCCATACGCTCAACGGGCTTTTTCAGAAACAAAGCAAAGAATTTAAAGGGCTGCGCCCAAATGCTTTTGGAAAAGCACGGCGGCGAAGTGCCCGATACGATGGATGCGCTTTTAAAGCTTCCCGGCGTAGGGAGAAAGACCGCAAATCTCATACTCGGCGATGTTTTCGGCAAGGGCGGCGTTGTAGTTGATACGCACGCGGGCAGAATTGCCAGACGTATGGGTTTTACAAAGAATACCGATCCCGAAAAGGTAGAGTATGACCTCGCAAAAATAATACCGCTTGAAAACCAAACGCGGTTTTGCCATCAACTCGTTCACCACGGCAGAGCGCTCTGCACGGCGCGAAATCCAAAATGCGCAGAATGCCCCGCGGTAGGTTTTTGTCAGTTTACCAAATCGTGAATCCATTTGCGGCTTTTAACACGTCTTATTGATAAGAAAAACTTGACTATCTCCTCAATAAGCGAGCTTGCGAAAACAAATTCAAGCGGAAGCTTAAGTAGAATTCCCGCGATAAATACGCACGGCACGCCCAAAAGCCATACGCCGCCGAGATCCAGAATGCAGGCGTAAAGCGTGTCGCCTCCGCCGCGCATAATGCCGACTATGGCGATAAGCGTAAAGTTTCGAAACGCAAGCGAAAAAGACAGCATGAAAATTATATTTCTCGCATAGATATACGCCGCATCCGAGAGCGCGAAAAGGCGCAGATAAAACGGGGCGGCGAAAGCCATAACCGCACCGAATATTATGCCGGAAAGAAAGCTTATAACAGAAAACTGAGACGCGTCGTATACGGCGCGTTTTACTCTGCCCGAGCCTATCTCCTTACCGATAATAATGCTTACGGCATACGCCATTCCAAACGCAAAAACGTTGCACAGCCGTTCCATAATATTTGATATATTGGCAGCCGCGACCGCCGCAGTACCGTCCTCCGGAGTTAAACCTGTCCGCGCGTAAACGGCAACATAAAGCGAGATGCCTATCGACCAAAGCGTTTCGTTAAACATAACGGGAAACGAAATCTTAAAATATTTTTTTATAAAATCCTTCGGTATATCAAAATAGTCTTTTATATTTTTAGTTATAAAATCAACCTGCGTTACGGCAAGGAAGATTATCAAAACGCATTCCGCAGCGCGCGCCAAAAGCGTAGCATAAGCCGCGCCCGAAACGCCCAAAGCGGGGAAGCCGAATTTTCCGAAAATCAAAAGATAGTTAAATAAAACGTTTATGATTATTGCCGCGGTTGACGATATAAGCGGCAAGCGGACACGCTCTACGTTTTTTACCGTCGCCGAAACAGAAAGCGACAAAGCAGTTAAAGGATACGTTGCCGCCGTGATTTTTATGTACCGCGCGCCGCCTTCTATAACAGATGCGTCTTTTGAAAAAATGCGCATGATTGTTTCGGGAAAAGCGAAAAGGAAAACGCCCAAAATAAGTCCCGCCGTAAGCGTTGCCCAAACGCAAAGGCCTGTTGTGCGGCGTATGCCGCCCATATCCTTTTTGCCCCAGAACTGCGCCATCAAAACGCCCGAGCCGCTTACGGCCCCGAACACAAAAAGCGTATATATAAAAAAGAACTGATTGGCGCTGTTTACGGTGGCTATTGCCGTATCGCCGAGCCTGCCTACCATAATATTATCTACAAGGTTTACAAGAACCGTAATAAGATTTTGCGCGGCAAGCGGCAGCGTTATCGCGAAAAAAGTCCGAAGCGTTATTTTATTGAATCCTATTCTCTTTCCCGACTTTAAAACCATAAAGGATAAAGCTCCTTTTGAAAAATTTACTTTAGTATTTTACCGCAAACAGATAAAAAAAGCAATCCCCCAAAAAGAGACTGCCTGAATATAGTACAGACCCGGCAAACGGAACCCGAAGGCGTACATATGTACGGCAGAGTTTCGGTTTGCGAAAACCAAGAAAACCACAAGGGATTTCTGAATCCCTTGTGGTTTAAAAAACATTATTACATTAATATCAAAAAACTAAATTGATTCTTATTGCGTCAAACCGGGTTTATCGGTCCACCCGGCGTCTCAGCCTTCGCCGCCGCCCGTTATAAACACGCTTCTCGTGCCGCCGTCCCAGTCAACCGAGCAGCCCATGGCCTCGGTTACCGCGCGGAGTGGAATATATGTGCGGCTGTTTATGATTTTTGCGGGAACGTCCATCGTGCCGTAATCCAAAACCTCACCATCAACATATTTCGTTATCCACGTTGAATCTATCATAACCTGAACGGCAAAATCATCTCTTGACATAGTAACACATTTTGCATCGCCGTCCCAGTCTACGCTGTAGCCGAGCGCTTCGGCAACCGCGCGGATAGGAACTAATGTTCTGCTGTTTTCTATTATGGGGTCGCTGTCGGGCCAAACCTGCGAGCCGTTTACATATATGCTTATCCTTTCGGCTCCCGCGTAAGACGCTCCCGTTACCATATTATAAAAGCCCTGCAGACCTGCGGAATCAAAGCTGCTGCTTCTGTAGAAGAATTCATAGTTTTTTCCGTTATATACGGTTGTGTATTTTAATATATTCCACGATGCATTTGTGCTTTCGTCCTGCAAAACACATGACAGCTCTATATACTCAATGCCGCCCATATATGTATATGACGAGGAAATTGTTACTATGGAATATCCCAGACCTTCATAATAAGAACGGTGCCTATCTGCCCAATCGGACGCGTCTATATCTCTTACGGTCTCGTATGATGTATTGTTTGCGTAAACAATGATATCATAACCCCCATAGGAATACAGCGTTCCGCCGTCCTCTGTTCCCGGTGTATAACCGGCAAGCGGATAATACGTAACATCGCCTGCAATTTCCGCCATCGCAGGAATAGCGCAAATTGCCGTTATGATCATTAGAGCAGTAAGTACTGCCGCGGTTTTCTTTAAAGCTTTCATTTTATTCTCCCCCTTTTTTATATAATTATTATATCATAAAAGCAGGTTTTTTGCAATAAAAGATTGAGTGCTTTCTAAACGTCCGGTCAAAAAAGCGCGCCAAAGCGGCGCGCTTTTTCGGTGTTGTTATTCTTTTAATAAACTGTCAATTGAAACCGTGCTTCCGTTGTATGAATAAACTCCGGTGTTTTCGGTTTTTTTAGCGTCAAAAGTCATATATTTTACTCTTTCGGCTCCGTTCGCTTTTGCCGTTTTCAGATACTCCGCAAACTCCTCCTGCGTATATCCGTATGTAGCTATTGTCCACGTTTGCTGCTCTTCGTTATAATCCGGAGGATAATCACCCTCGCCCGTTATCTCAAGCGTTTTTCCGTCTCTTAAATACGGCGTGGATACGCCTGCGTTTCCGTCATAAACAACATAAACAACATCAAGATTTTTTATCTCGGCAACGGCCTTCGCGTCTTCATCTGCAAGCGCGTCCTGCATCTGCTGTCTGTTCTCTTCTATTTCTTTTTTCTCATCTTCCGTAAGAGGCGCGGGTGTTTGCGTTTCAGGTGCTTCAATACTCTTTACGGCATTTTCCGTTCCGTCCCCGTTTGATTTGTCCTTATTTTTGTTATAATAAAGTATTCCGGACAAAACTCCGAGCAGCAGGAGCGCGGCAACAGCAGCAGCTATAACCGCAGATTTCCTTACGCCTTTCTTTTCGGGCTTTTCAGTATCTTTTATTTCTCTTGTGATTTCCTGCGGCACGTCATCTTCCGTTGTTACGGCATCTTCTTTTACTCTCTCCGGAACATATATCTTCTGTTCTTCTTTTGATATTTTTTCTATGCGCTGCATATCTTCTTTAGGCACAGGCATAGACGCAGGACCGGGGTTTATTATTATGCCCGAAACGCCCTCATCTTTTTCCGCAATCGCGCGCAGCTCGTCATACGTATACAGGCCGATCCGCACGTTTTCACCGTAAGCCGCTTTAAGCGACGCAAAATCAGTAAACGCGGGAATGCATTTTTCATTTCCGTTTTCCGACATGATTATGTGCATTTCACCTGTCTCGCTGAGATTTGCAAGCGATGAAAATCCGTATTTTTCTCCGCCGTAAAACTTCAGACTGTCCTTTTTCACTAAAGCCTTTTCGCCGGCTTCTGCAGAGGTATGCAAAACATAATCCTCTTCATCAAGCGGCGCGTTATCGCTTTCATATAAAAACGGGCAAAGCAAAAATGTTTCTTTAAGTTCGTGGCAAAAAGCGCTGTACAGCGTTTTTGAAAGCGAACGCATATTCTCGCTTTTCTGCGCCGAATACTGCAAATATCTTATAATACACATATAAAGCGCGCTGCCGCTGTATTCCCATTCTTTTGCCTTGGGATCGGGCAGATAATCGTCACGCAGAATCGCGCTCGGATGCTCGTTTGTTCCCGCGTTTAAATAAAAGCTTTGTATTCCGAGTGCGTACCAGGATTTAACCTGCGCCTCAAAATCCGTCTTGGCGTATTCTTTTATTCCAAGCGTTTTTATTTCGCTTTGTTTTAAAAAGTCTTCGGCATACTCAAATTTTGTAAAAACGTTTGCGTATCCGTTCCATGTAATGGAAGGACAAGAATCACCCGTAACGGTATCATAAATCATATATACCTTTTCAACCGAATTGAGGTACGGTATACCGTGATTTTGAGCATACTGACGTCTTGACTGTCTTTCAATTTTGTTGTCGTCAACCGTTTTGCATTTCGGTTTAAGATTCATATCGCGGCGGCTGTCGTTGTCTATCGATATAAAAAAGCTTTCCATAAGCCTGTCTTCCGGAATCTTTGTATACAGCTCAAATATGAATTCTTCCAGCTTTTTTTCGTCCGTGTCTTTTAAATTGAACTCATCTTCAGTGATTAAAAAGAGTGCATGTCCGCTGTCTCCCGGCATCCAGTCGGGGCTTTCAAAATATCTGTTTGAAAGTGATACTACCTCTGCAGCATAAACACCCCTGTCCTCAAAAACAATCAGCCTGAAAAGCGGATCTTTATTCGTCGGACCGGCGTATACTGCTTTGCCTTTCATTTTCATTTTAAACCCTCCTTTGTTCTTTACGGAGTATTCTTACAATATTATATTTTATCACTTTAGAAGGCGCAGGACAATAATTTTATAAAATAAAAAATTTTTTTTGTTTATTTTGCGTATTTTTACGCCGTTTTTTTATGTAAAAAAACAAAAGCGTCCGGCTTTAAAAAGCCGGGCGCTTTTAAAACTCTATTTGGATATTATAACCGTGCGGGTGCTGCCGTCCCAATTTACGGTTGCGTCCATAGCTTCCGCAACTGCACGCAGCGGCAGATATGTTCTGTCGGCGAGTATCAAGGCAGGTACGTCAAGCGTGATTTCCTGTGAATAGTCTTTAAGCGCATATCCTAAACCTATCTGAACCAGAATGTTTGTGCCGTTATAAGGATTTGTCATTGAAACTATTTGTGTATTCCCGTCCCAACTTACATTATAGCCCATCTTCTCCGCAACGGCTCTTATGGGAACAAGCGTTCTTCCCTCAATTATAACGGGAGAATTGTCGGGATATATTCTTTCTCCGTTTATATTAATTTTAATCTCACCCGGTTCATAGGAAATACTGTTTAACATGTCTATGAAGTCAGAATAGCTGTTTGTTTGGTTGTCTCTGGCATGAGAAATCAAATAAACCTTGCCGTTTTTTGCCGTAACCATTAATACGTAGTGACCCTGAAGGTCAGGAATACCGCCGCCGCTTACTGTATACACTTTTTCATATTTATAATATTTAACTCCGTTATACGTTTCATACGAAGTATTTATATAATCTGCTTTTACTGTTCGTTTTGCACCATAATATTCCGTAAATGAATCTGCAAGTTCTGAATCTGACGAACCGCTTTCACAAATTGATTTTATGTCTTCTTCGGGAATTTGATCAATTGATACAAATAACGGTGCTTCCGCGTATGATAAAATGATTCCTTCATTTTCGTCTTTATTATTTGGATTAATAAAAACGTACCTCGCACCCGAGTTTTGCTGTACCCAATTATCGGACAAAGCAAATGACACTCCGAGATCCTTATCATTAACCACCTGCGCAAAGCATGTAACGGATGATGCCAAAACCAAAACAACTACAAATACTGATAAAACTTTTTTCATAAAAATTCTCCTTTGTCTTTTCCGGATTAAACCTATTATATTTTTTAATCACTTTGCGGAAGATAGGAAAACATTGCGCCCTGCTTTAAAAAGCCGGGCGCTCCAAAACTTTGTTATATTTAACTGTATATTTCAACCGTTCGCGTTTCGTTGTTCCAATTAACTTTTGCGCTCATAGCTTCAGCAACGGCACGGACCGGAAGGTATGTTCTGCCTCCTATGACAACGGGAGGAACATCAAGCTGAATTTTCTGAGAACCGTCTTTAACCGCATATTCGCGCTTTATCTGGAACTCAAGAACGGATCCGATAAATGCATTTGTTATTTTTATCATCTGTGTGTTTCCGTCCCATTCAACATAGTAGCCCATCTTCTCCGCAACTGCTCTGATAGGCACAAGCGTTCTTCCCTCTATAATAACAGGCGCGCTGTCAGAGTTGATAATTTCATTATTTATTTTTATTTTAATTTCACCGATGTAATATGACATGCACGCGAGCAGCTTTAAAAAATCATCATAATGCTCTGTTTTGGAATTTCCTTCATAACAAAACTCGTATGAATTGCCGTTTTTAGATGTGATAAACTTAACGGCGTAAAATTTTACGGGTTGTACTCCGCGCGCACTTGCAGTATAATACTTTTCGTATTTATAATATTTAACTCCGTTATATTCCTCAAAACCGTCATTGACATAATCTGTGCTTACGCTGATGCTTATACCGTTGGCATCTGATAAATCCTTCGCCTTCTTATCATTGGAAAAGCTTTCTTCGCAGTTCTTTCTCATATTTTCTATATCGGCAATTCCCTCTGTCATTATATAGGCTCCGCCATCTTTATAACAGTCAATGCTTACTCTTTCGTTTTTGTTTTGCTTGTTTCTAAAGGAATAGTCATGAACCGACTGTTCCAGCTGCCATTCATCGGAAAACTCAAAAGAAATTCCCTGGCCTTTGCTTTCAATTTTAATAGCAAAACATGTCGTTGATGACAGTAATACGATTAAACTTACAAATAAGGCAACAATCTTTTTCATAAATCATCATCCTTTATTTTGATTATAAACTATATTGGTATTCTATCACATTTGTGTGATAAGGACAACACTTTTATGACATATAGGCATATTTTTGTGAATTTTGTGTATTTTTTCTCTGTTTTTTTATATATATAAAACAAAAGCAACCGTCGAAAATTCACTTATATAACGGTCATTAAAGAATAACAAACTTTATATCAATAACTTGAAAACGGCCTGTTTTTGTGCTATAATTAACCCAAAACCGGGGCGAAACCGCCCTTAGAGGAGGTAGCCATGGGCAGCAAAACCGAAGTTTTACTTGACAGCCATCAGCTTCAAAAAAACCTGCGTATGCGGCTGTCGAAACAAATCTTTTCAAATACGCCTGTCCACGTCGGTACTGTTTTTAACATAAACTATAATCCTGCTTTGCCCGGTATCATTCTCCGGGTGTTTTCAGCGAAAACGTGTAAAAACGATAACTTTCCGGAGGTATCGAAATGAGTTCAATAAGAAAAATGCCACTGCCTTTTCGATATCCCGGCGGTAAGTTCTATGCGCTTAATATTCTAAAACCCTTTTGGTACGGAATTGAGCACGACGAATACAGAGAGCCTTTCGCAGGCGGTGCAACTGTGTTTTTCAATAAACCAAAATCTCAAAACACGTGGCTAAATGATCTCGATGACGAACTCATGTGTTGCTATCGTGTTTTGCAAGATCCGGAAATGCGCGTCCGGCTTGCATCCGAATTTGAAACGGAAGTCGCCTCCAGAAAACGTTGGAAAGAGTACTTCGACACCACTCCGTCAAATGACTACGAAACCGGTAAAAAGTATTATTATCTCAACAGAACCTCTTTCAGCGGAAAGCTTGTCTCCGCCGCCTGGGGATATCGTCCTAAAAGAAGTTTACCCCCGGAACGTTGGAAAGAACGGATTCTCCCTTGCGGCAAATACCTTGAAGGCGTTAAACTTACAAGCCTCGATTTTGCAGATGTGGTAAACGTTCCCGGAGACAACGTTTTAATGTACATCGACCCTCCATACTATCTTCCGCCCAAGCATAAGCATTACCGATTTGGCTTTGACAAAGAAGACCACTTAAGGCTTGCAGAAGAGCTGAAAAAAACAAGGCACAAGTTTTTCCTGACTTATGAAGACTGTCCCGAAATACGTGCGTTGTATAGTTGGGCTAATATTTATGATGTCAACTTCTTCTATCGCGTTGACAATTCTGCTGTCCGCGGCGGCGAAAGGAAAATGGGCTTTGAGTTGATCATATCAAATTATGAGCCAACAGGGGGCTTTTCGTCGATGTCAAAGGCAGCTGCGGAGAGTTCGCAAATATCTATGTTTGATTTGATGGGAGAAAAATAAAATGGATTACATTGCTACGACATATATTCCGTCAAAGCAGAAAGTCAAATCGCCTTTACGCTATCCGGGAGGTAAATTCTACGCCTTGAAGCATATTATGCCTTATATTGATTGTGTGCCGCATGACGAATATAGGGAGCCTTTTTTAGGGGGCGGTTCTGTGTTTTTTGCAAAAGAAAAAGCGCAGTATAATATTCTTAACGACTTGGAAACCGATATAATACGCTTTTTTAATGCAATAAAGAATTCCGATACCAGAATTGCGCTTGCTGCTCTTATGAATAACGAGGTCGCAACCCGCAGCCGTCATGCCGAAGTAAAAGCGATGGTTCCAAAAACACCGCTTCAGGAAGTATTTAAGACATATTATCTAAACCGCACATCCTACAGCGGAATCATTAATATGCCCGCTTGGGGATATGCAGACGGCAAAAGCGCGCCTCCCTCAAGTTGGGGAAAGTTTCTGTTTGATGCGGCCCCAAAGCTTGAGGGCGTTGATCTGTTTTCTCTCGATTTCATGGAAATAATTAAAATGCCTGCTCGCGGTAAGACGGTTCTTATGTACTTGGACCCCCCTTATTATCATACAGATCAAAAGCGGGCATATACAAAGCCATTTACCGTTTCCGATCATATTCGTCTCTCAGAAGCGTTAAAGCAGACGGACTTCTTGTTTTGTCTTTCATACGATAACTGCCCGGAGGTTCGCGAACTATATAATTGGGCAAATCTGTATGATGTCAGCTGGTTATATAATACCGACAACAAGCCCGGGCAGAGCCGGAAACATGGCAATGAATTGATTATTACGAATTATTCTGTTGTACACAAATGAAAGTTTAGTTTGAATTCGCGGAAAGCAAGTAGCCCCAAGGGATTTCAATAATCTCTTGAGGCTGCTTTTTAAATTTTTAAAACACGTTTTCCTTGCTTCAGACCGGGTTTGTCAGTCCTCCTTTTTCATTGTATCGAGCCACGCCCGGTCTATCAAGTACTGCTGCAATTCAATATATTTTATGTGTTGATGCGAGGCCACTCTCCGCGTGTAAACCTTGTGCTTGGTTAAAGCCCTCTGCGGAACACAGTAAAATCTCCAATTATAATCGGGCTTTCCCGTTGCCGCCAGTGACAATTGATTTGAATACGGTGGATCTACAGCAATAATAACCGCTTCAAAATCCGAGTCCATATATAATCTGCTCTGTGTCGGATGGTCATTAACACGTCCTCGTGAGAGCTGCGTTTCACAGTCAACAGTAGTGTCAGCTCCTTTTAAGCGGCAGCCTCTCCATGTGAGACCCTTAACTTGAAACCGAACAAATGAGTTGTCTGTCTTTTTCAAGACAATATCACATTTATCCGATCTGTCTAACCCTGTTGCCTTCGCCGGATAAACATGAATACGGTGACTTTTCAGCGTTTTGGTCAAAACGTGTTCGCGTATAAAACCACGCATATTCATGTCCCATATTCTGAAATTGTCTTTTATGAAAATTGCACGAAGAATATAGTCGCTTCGCATATCCAACAACCCGGAACTTTTCGGAAGGCATTCGTTGTCCTCCAAATTTAATAAATTTTCCGGAAAAGACAACGTGCCGGTAATCCCAAGATTCCCATATGCATTTATAGTTGCCGGGTCGTTGTTTGGAATAAACATCGGACTCAATATGTATTCTGTGTGGCCTTGTACTCTCGGCAATTTTTGCTTGTCTATTATGACCACCCTGAACGGGTGGTAAGAAACCAACCCCACCAAAAAGTCCGCAAATTCTTCTGCCTTATGATAATAATTGAAAGATTCATTTTGTGATTTTGCTCCGTGTGTTTTATGTGTTTTATACGAAACAATGCCCGTTGAACACCCTGCCTCGTATGGCGTTTTAAGTTGAAGCGTAAAGCCGTTTATCACTCTGTCAACATCCGAGTCGCCGCCAACTTCAGTACAAACGATGCCGTTTGTATGCATCATAGTGTCGAAAACCACTTCAAACGCATGTCCCTTTATTGTTCTGCTAACCTCAGAATGATCGGCAATAATTTCATCAATATCCTGCGCACTGATTCTCATCACCGCACATAATAATCCCAGCTTTAAATCCGTAGGCAAATCCGCCGGAGCTTTTTGGAAGTGCTTCTCTGCAAAATCATATATTTCAGCTATTCTTCCCGATGAAATGTTTTCTTGAATGCCCAGCGTGAACCCGTCTTGTTCGTAATCGGCATGCTCATCTGTATACTTTTGTATTTTTTCTTTCATATCTGTCGTCCTTCTCCCCGTTTCATCCGTATATCAGCGTTTCCGGTTTTTTCACGTTTTATCTTTCATATCAATAAAGCTTTTTTCGTTTCTTACAATATCACACATAATTATTATATCAGAACCGGGATTATAAATCAACGGATTATGATCAACACGGACTTTTTTCACTTTTATTATAAGTGTTTATTCCCATATCGCTAAACAAGCTTTGCTTTATAAAAGAAACGTGCATTTTTCGGAAAAGCCTCGCTGCGACGCGGTGCGGGTGGTGTTATGGAATTCAGTTAAAAGAAAAAGCCTTACAGAACATAAAGTCCCATAAGGCTGTCGATGCGCAAGTGTGATTAAAAATCTATTCTGTACATATTTCCGTAATGGTTTGTAAAATAACAAATATCCTTATCAAAGCTTATCATTTCAGGCTCTTTATCTAAGCCGAAATCTTCGAATTTTACAACGCTCTCTTCTTTTTTCTCCCGCGTATCAATAATACGGAGGATTGGCGGAATACCGGAGGTGCTGTCGAATCCTTCGAGCGAGTATATCTTTCCATTATGGCAGCATGCGCCCTGCATGTAATTTTGATAGCCGCAGTCAAAATAATCACAAATATCGCTTGTTTTGAGCACTACTTTTTCGGCGCCGTATTCCGGTGACATTTCTCCGTCGCCTATCTTCGGCACTTCAAAGGAAAAAAACCTTGTTGTCTGTGTGTTGTCGCGCATAGTAAATGCATAAAACTTATCATTTTCCGTATCAACCGCAAAGTTTCCGTACGGTCTTACATCTTCCTTTTCTCCTTCGGATTTCCAAAGCTTTTTATCTTCGGTAAATCCTATCTCAATAATTTGCAAGAGCGTAGATTTAAAGCTTTTTTCTGTTTTTTGCAAACGGTAAACAAGGCACACTCCAACGAGTTTATTCTCGGACTCGCTGTAGTTGTTATATATGTTTGTATACAACAGCGGAAATTCATCTTTCTCATCATAAAATTTATTTCCGAATACAACCGAATTGCTGTGCGGCGCTATTAAATCAATTTTATCCAATGTAAACTCAGTAAAACAAGCGGCTTCTTTGTCTTTATAATTTTTAAGACTCTCCATTTCGTAAACCGTACATACTCCCGCATGATTTAAACTGAAAAAATAACCGTTATATATCGCGCCGTCCTGTCTCTCGGTTTTTACCTTTGAAAAAGGTTTAATTATCATAATCTCTGCCTCCTAAGCTAATACCTTACCACACATTATTAATATGCTACCATAAAATAACCGGAATTTCAATATCATAATATAAATTATTACGAATCGCCTTTTTTTAAAATGAAATACCCGTCCGCAAAAGCGCAGAAGGCGCAAAACCGAAAAGGAAAAGCAAGGTAACGGGCGGATATTTTCTGCAAAGAAAAACGGAGCAAAGTATACTTTGCTCCGACGTGGTGCACCCGAGGAGACTTGAACTCCTATGAAATTGCTTTCACACGGACCTGAACCGTGCGCGTCTGCCAATTCCGCCACGGGTGCAAATATAAATGTCTGAAGTGCCCGCAAGCGGGCACTTCAGTATTATACAACATATTAAAACAAATTACAATACTTTTTTAAATATTATATTCCGTTTGCGTTGAGCCAGCTTATATAGTCGGAATAAGAAGGTCTTGCGTTTATAAGCTGATTTTTAACTGCCTTTGTATAGTCGTTTATATAGCCGTTGCTGATTACAACAGGCACGCCCGTGCAGTTATAATAAATAAACTTCGCGTCCTCGCACATAAGTCTTATACATCCGTGCGAAGCCTTGCTGCCGAGAGCATTGTATCCCGCGCGGCTGAGCGCGCCGTAGTATCTTCCGTTTAAGGGAATAGAGTGGAAGCAAACATCGCCCACTATCTGACTTGCGTACATAACATAGCAGTTATATTTAGAGAACAGATACCATCTTCCGAGGGGATGAATGTAAAAAGTGCCGTTCGGCGTTGCGCTTCCTACGCCCGTGCTGCAAAGCATGTGCCTGATTTCGGCTGTGTTTCCGGCGGGGTCTTTGCCGTAAACCGTTATAATCTGCGCCGCCTGATTTACACCGACACTTGAAACTCTGTATTCCGTAGTGGGGGTTGTGAGCGTCATGCTGCCTGCGACCCAATCGGGGTCATCCGCAAAGTAACCCGTAAAGCCTATAACGGACGCATACGGCTCGGCAGGTATCATAACGGCGCCGTTTTCCGCAACGAAGGGTGCGGGGTTTACAAAAACCTCATCGCCTATATAAAGGTCATTATAGCCTACGCCCTGCCAAATTGAACTTTTTAAGAATTTAACGTAAACAGAATTGTCGTTTGTGTTGTGCTCTGTGTAACAGCCCAAAGCTTTTCCGAAATCGGAAAGCGAAACATAAAGCGTGCCGTTTATATACTGTGCGGGATATTCTCCCTCAACCCAATTGTCATTTAAAATATACCAAGGTGATCCGTTAAAAAATTTAAGCGTGGTTCCTTGTTTATAGACAGTTGCAGCTTCAGCGCCGAAAGACATGGAAAGCATAATTGCAACCAAGGCCGCAGCCGTACACATTGTTAGCTTTTTTCTCATTCCTCGCCCAACCTTTCAAATAATTATGGATATATTCTAACATATAATGCCGCTGTTTTCAAGATAAAAATAAAAATATGCCCTTTAAGTTATATCCATGCTGTTTATATTAATATAATTTATAAAGATAAGGAGTATTCTTTATGCTTAATTATATTTGGACGGGCATGATAATAGTATCGGTAATCATATCTTTTTTCACGGGAAAAGGCGAAGAAGTTTCCTCTGCCGCTTTAAGCGGCGCGGCGGACGGCGTAAAACTTACGTTTGAGCTTTGCGGCGCAATGTGCTTTTGGTCGGGGCTTATGGAGGTTGCCGAAAACGGCGGTTTAACAAAAATATTCTCACAAATATTTTCGCCCGTAATAAAACTTCTTTTTCCGGGTATAAAAAAGCACAGCCGCGCGGAGCGTGCCGTAACGCTGAGCATGGTCGCAAATCTGCTCGGCATGAGCAACGCCGCAACGCCACTGGGCCTTGCCGCAATGCGCGAACTGCAAAAAGAAAACCGCCCGCATGATACTGCGGGCGATGATATGTGTATGTTTGTAATAATAAACACAGCTTCGTTTCAGCTTATTCCTTCAACGCTTATTGCGCTGCGCGCCGTGTGCGGCTCAGCGTCGCCAACGGAAATAATAACGCCTGTCTGGATAACATCTTTTATCTCGTTGTCTCTCGGCGTTTTATCCGCAAAGCTTTTTTCGCGCAGGAGTTAAATGCGGTAAAATCTTTTTGCGTTTTCGTCCGTTGCCGCTTCGAGTTCTTCAAAAGATATGCCGCGAAGGTTTGCTATTTTTTCTGCCGTATAGTACATATAAATTGAATTGTTTCTTTTGCCGCGGAAAGGCGCGGGCGCGAGATACGGGCAGTCCGTTTCAAGCAGGAGCCTGTCGATCGGCACATGCTTTGCGGCCTCGGGCGCGGTCTTCGCGTTTTTAAACGTAACTATTCCGCCGAGAGATATGTACATTCCCATGTCCATAACTATTTTGAGCGTTTCAACGCTTCCCGAAAAGCAGTGCAAAAGTCCGCCTGTTTTTCCAATATCTTCATCCTTTAAAATCTCTAAAACATCTGCGCAGGCGTCTCTCTCGTGCACAACAACGGGGAGATTTACCTCATGCGCTATTTTTATCTGACGGCGAAAAAGCTCTTTTTGGTTGTCTTTATTATATCCGTCATAGTGATAGTCAAGCCCTATTTCGCCGATTGCCACAACCTTTTCGTGCTTTGAAAGCTCTTTTATCTCGTCATAATCCCTGTCGGTTATGTCGTTTGCGTGCTCGGGGTGGATACCTACGCAGGCGTATATAAAGTCATACTTTTCCGCGAGAGCTATGCTTCTTTTGGAAGACTCTGCGTTGTCGCCTACGTTTATGATAAGCGAAACACCGTTTTCGTTCATTGACGAGAGCAGCGCGTCGCGGTCGCTTTCAAACGCTTTATCGTCATAATGTGCGTGTGAATCTGTCATTTTTCTGTCCTTTAGCTTATTTTTGTACCGGGTGCGGCGTCTCCCGCTTCCAAAACGTTTATTGTTTTCTTGTCGGACGCGGCAAGTATCATGCCTTCCGACAAAACGCCGCGCAGTTTAACGGGCTTGAGGTTGCAGATAACGGCAACCGTTTTGCCTACAAATTCTTCGGGCTTATAGCTTTTTGCTATTCCCGATACAACCTGCAATACCTTTTCGCCTACATCTATTTTTGAAACGAGAAGCTTATCGGAGCCTTCAACGTATTTAGACTCTAAAACCTTGCCGGCTCTAATATCGAGCTTTGCAAAATCGTCTATTGAAACGAGGTTTTCTTCCGGCACTTTTTTGTCTTCTTTAGCGTCAAGCTCCGCTTCTATTTCTTCCATCATTTTCTTTTCGTCTATTCTTCCGAAAAGCGGTGCGGCTTCGCCCATTTTAGATCCGGCCTGCGTTTTTCCGAATTCCAAAATACTGTCCCAACCGGTTTCGGTTGCGCTTATCTGCTCAAAAATGCTCTTTGAAGTGCCGGGCATTACGGATGAGAGCATAACGGCTGTAATTCTTATACTTTCAACAAGGTTATAAAGTACCGTCGCGAGTCTGCCGCGCTTCGCTTCGTCTTTTGCGAGCACCCAGGGCATTGTCTCGTCAATATATTTGTTTGAACGCTTTGCAAGCGACATAGCGCAGTCGATAGCGTCCGCTATGCGGAGACCGTCCATATTTCTTTCAAATCCGCGTACGGCGTCTTTTGCGGCAGCTTTAAGCTCACCGTCGAGCCCGTCTGCGTCCGTCGGTTCTTCAAGCGTTCCGCCGAAATATTTATTGACCATCGCAACCGTTCTGCTGACTAAATTGCCCCAAATATTTGCAAGGTCCGTGTTATAGCGCGTTATGATATTTTCGTATGAAATCGTGCCGTCCTGCGCATAAGGCATCTCGCAGAGGAGATAGTATCTTATCGCGTCAACGCCGAATCTTTTTACGAGTTCATCCGCATAGAGCACATTGCCTCTCGATTTGCTCATTTTGTCTGTTCCCGACAAAAGCCACGGATGACCGAAAACTTTTTTCGGAAGCGGCTCGCCGAGCGCCATAAGCATGATGGGCCAGTAGATAGTGTGAAATCTTAAAATATCTTTGCCGATAACGTGGATATCGGCAGGCCAGTATTTATTGTATAGCTCGCCCTTTTGGTCGGGAGAGTAGCCGAGCGCCGTGATGTAGTTTGAAAGCGCGTCGATCCATACATAGATTACGTGCTTATCGTCAAACGTTACGGGTATGCCCCATGTAAACGAAGTTCTCGAAACGCAAAGATCCTGAAGACCGGGTTTTAAGAAGTTATTTATCATCTCTTTTTTGCGGCTTTCGGGCTGGATAAAATCAGGATTTTCCTCGATGTATTTCATCAGTTTGTCCTGATATTTGCTCATCTTAAAGAAGTATGCTTCTTCTTTTGTCTTTTCAACCTTTCTGCCGCAGTCGGGGCAGCAGCCGTCAACGAGCTGCGTTTCGGTAAAGAACGATTCGCAGGGAACGCAGTAAAGTCCCTCATACTCGCTTTTATATATATCGCCCTGATCGTAAAACTTCTTAAAAATCTTCTGAACTGCTTCAACGTGATAATCGTCTGTCGTTCTGATAAACTTATTATAGTCGGATCCCATAAGGTCCCATATATCGCGGATTTCGCCCGCAACCTTATCAACGTATTTCTGGGGCGTTATGCCCTGCTCTTCCGCTATCTGCTGTATTTTCTGACCGTGCTCGTCCGTACCCGTCAGAAAATATACGTCATATCCTCTCTGTTTTTTATAGCGGGCAATAGCGTCCGTCAAAACAATTTCATAAGTATTTCCTATATGCGGCTTTCTTGACGCATACGCGATAGCCGTTGTAATATAAAACTTTTCGCTCACAAAAATCTCTCCTTATTAAGCGGTTTTAAACTGATATATTAAACTATATTATATATGTTTTCTTTAATAAATTCAAGTGTTTTAAATAAAAACCGGCTGTATAAGTACAGCCGGCAATCAAACAAAGCTTATCCCTTTGAAATCTTAAGAACTTTAAACTCGAGCACTTCACCTGTCGGCACGGTTGCCTGAACCGTCTGACCTACTTTGGCACCGATAAGGGCTTTTCCCACGGGCGACTCATCCGAAATTCTGTTTTTCATCGGATCAGCTTCCGTAGAGCCTACGATAACATACTCGATATCCTCATCAAATTCAACGTCGTGAATTTTAACTTTTGAGCCGATGCTTACTACCTTTGTGGTTATTTCCTTTTTATCGATAAGCTTAACGTTTTTGAGCATCTTCTCAATCTGCATTATGCGGACCTCAACCTGTCCCTGCTCGTTTTTAGCTTCGTCATATTCGCTGTTTTCGGAAAGATCGCCGAAAGCCAAAGCTTCTTTTATTTTTTCTTTAACTTCCTGTCTCTTTTCGGTTTTTAAATATTCAAGCTCATCTTCGAGCTGTTTTAATCCTTCGCTTGTAAGTACTACCTGCTTTTCCTGATTTTCCTGTGTCATTTTTCTGCCTCCAATTACTGAATAATATGTTCAAACAAACAAGAATTATTCCGATGTTTAAATATATTGTTTTACATTATACCATTATATTATTTGTATGTCAACAAAAATAATATTAACATTGCATTACATCGCGAATATGCCGTTATATCCCCGTTTTTACCGATAAAAGTTTCGTGTTTTCATAAGAAAAGCCGAAAAAGTCGAGCGCCGTCTGAAGATAATCGCATCTTTTTAAAAAAGGCGGCGCGCCTGAAAACTCCGCCGGCAGCTTAAAGAAAAGCGTTTCCGGCGAAATACAGGGGAATTCCAAAGGAGCGCCGCTTATGTTTATTATTTCCCTTGCGCCCTTTAAATTAAAGCTTTCGCACCCGTCCGTAACTATAACGCATTTTCCGCCGGGCGGCGCCGCGGCCGAGGCGCCGTCAGCTATGCCGAATTCTTCCGCGAGATATTCGCGAAAGGCGGAAACCATGCCTTTTTCCGTCAAAAATTTCACATTAAAAGAAAGTATTATCTCCCTTAAAGCGTCACAGTCTTTAATATTTTTACTGCAAATTAAAATGTCTTTGCCGCCGTCCAAAACCGCGTCACAAATGCTTTTTATATAAAAAGCGGCAAGCTCTCTGCCGTTTTTATAAAGGGTTTCGCCGCACACCGCGCCCTCTTTTGTAAGCTTTGATATTCTGCGGTTATAATATATTCTCTTTAAAGCGCTTATATTTTCATCAAAGTATATTACCCGCACCGTGCCGCGCACCGTGTCAAAATCCTCGTATACGCCCGTTTTATGATCGCCGTCCGGCGGCACGGTAAAACATAGCATATTCAAAAAAATCACCCCACTCAGAATTATATTCCGTGCGGGGTGTTATTATTAACTTACATCAGTCATTTCTATATATTTTGCGCCGTTTTCGGCGATATAGTCTTTTCTGCCCTGAAGGTTGTCACCGAGCAAAAGGTCAAACTTTTGCATCGTTATCTCTTCGTCTTCCGGCATAACTCTTATAAGCCTTCTTGTTTCGGGGTTCATTGTTGTTTTCCACATCATGTCGGGATCGTTTTCGCCGAGACCTTTCGAGCGCTGAATCGTATACTTTTCACCCTCAAGCTTTTCTAAAATCTCCGTTTTTTCACGCTCGTTATAGGCGAAATATGTGTCGTTTTTCGTTGTTATCTCAAAAAGCGGCGATTCCGCTATAAACACCTTGCCTTCTCTTATCAGCGTAGGCACTAATCTGAAAAGCATTGTTAAAATCAGCGTTCTTATCTGAAATCCGTCAACATCCGCATCGGTACAGATTATTATTTTGTTCCACCGGAGGTTGTCAAGGTCAAACATACTTAAATCACGGCTTTTAACTTCAACACCGCAGCCGAGAACGCGCATAAGATCCATTATGATATCATTTTTAAAGATTTTGTTTAAATCCGATTTAAGACAGTTTAAAATCTTGCCGCGCACGGGGATAATAGCCTGAAACTCCGCGTCGCGCCCGAGTTTGCAGCTGCCGAGCGCCGAATCACCCTCAACTATATAGATCTCACGGCGGGAAACGTCTCTCGTTCTGCAGTCGACAAACTTCTGAACGCGGTTTGTTATGTCCATCTTGCCCGCAAGCTTTTTCTTTAAATTAGACCTTGTCTTTTCCGCCGTTTCGCGGCTTCTTTTATTAAGTAAAACCTGGTTTGAAATCTTTTCCGCTTCAACCTTGTTTTCTATAAAATAAACCTCAAGCGTGTGGCGCAGAAACTCCGTCATGGCGTCCGCGATAAACTTGTTGTTTATTGATTTTTTCGTCTGGTTTTCGTAATCGGTATGCGTTGAGAACGAGTTTGAGATAAGCGCCAAAGAGTCGCTTACATCGGCAAAGGTTATTTTTGATTCGTTTTTAGTATATTTGTTGTTTTGCTTTATATAAGCGTCTATTGCCGAAACGAAAGCGCTTTTAACCGCTTTGTCGGGCGAGCCGCCGTGTTCCAGAAAGCTTGAGTTGTGGTAATATTCCAAAACGTTAACGGAATTTGAAAAGCAAAAAGCGAAATTCATAAGGAGCTTATATTCGGGCTTGTCTTCTCTGTCACGTCCGCGGCGCTCCGCGCTTGCCGTCTGAATGCCCGTAAAAGACTTGTCGCCGCAGAGCTCCGCGAGATAGTCCTCTATGCCGTTTTGATAGAAAAACTCTTCCGTTTCAAAACCGCCTTCTGTTTCGTTTCTGAACTTAAAAGTTATTCCCGCGTTTACAACCGCCTGTTTTTTTAAAACATCACGGTAATAATCTGCAGGGATATCTATATCGGTAAAAACTTCAAGATCGGGTTTCCATTTTATAGTTGTTCCCGTCTTTTTTGTTTTAATTTCCTCTTTGTAAAGGCCGCCTACATTTTCGCCCTTTTCAAAATAGAGAGAGTATTTGTATCCGTCGCGGATAACCGTTACGTCCATGTATTCCGAAGCGTACTGCGTAGCACATGAGCCGAGACCGTTTAAACCCAGGCTGTATTCATAGTTGCTGCCGGAATCGTTATTGTATTTGCCGCCCGCGTACAACTCGCAGAAAACGAGCTCCCAGTTGTAGCGCTCTTCCTTCGGGTTATAGTCAAGCGGGATACCGCGGCCCTGATCGACAACCTCTACGGATTTATCCTTAAATCTTGTAACGGTAATCGTAGTGCCGTAGCCTTCTTTAGCTTCATCTATTGAGTTTGACAAGATTTCAAAGACAGCGTGTTCACAGCCGTCAAGGCCGTTTGAGCCGAATATAACGCCCGGGCGTTTACGCACCCTGTCCGCGCCTTTAAGTGATGAAATACTGTCATTGCCGTATGATTTAGCCATCGAATATCTCCTTTAATTTATTTTGCCCTGTGTAACGTAACCGCGTTTATAATCCAATTAACGCACATGAGTATAATCATATCATACGCAAATTGAAAAAGTATAAGTCTGCGGCTTATGTTTGCAAGGCCGCCCGAAATTACGGGTTCAGCCAATAAAACGCAGGCTGTGAGAACTGAAAAAATAACTGTTTTTGAGAAAAACGGCATTTTTTTCATACTGATCGCGGCCAAAACGGTTATTACGATAAAAAGCGCAAGCAGTACGAAGAGAGAGCCGGGCATCAAAAATCTGTGAACCGTGCTCCAGAGAGCCGGCGCGGTTTTTAAAAAGCTTTTGTCCGTTTTTGTGCTTACATAGTCCTGTGACAGAGAGGGCGCGGCTTTTGCAGCCTTGTTAAAAACACCAAACAGCCTCTTGGGATGTGAAAGGTAAAACGACGTAATTTTCGAGGTTGTTATTTTTGAAAACAAATTTTCTTTAACAATGCCGTTTTCAAGATTTATCTCTTTTCCGGCTTCGTCGTATGTTTTATCCGCGAAAGACGCATACTCTTCCGGTATTCCGAAATACGCAAGGTCGGCGTTTACATCTTCGCTGCCGTAAAGCACGCCGCAAAAAAGCGCGTTATATCTGTCTCTGTCGCCGCCCTTTATGGAAGGCGCAACGCTTAAAACGCTTAAGGCTATTGCAACAATAAGCAAAGCGGTTGCAACCGTAAACGGTTTTCTTATCTTGGACTTGTCCCAAAACCCGATTGTAAAAAAGAGCGCGGCAGTAAGCATTGCAACCGCAACGCCGAACGCGCCGGAAGACGCGATTACGGTAACCGCCAGCAGCGCAATCACTACGGCTGTTATCGAATTGCTCTCTTTTCCGAACATAAACATAAGGCTTCCGAAAAGCAGCGTCAGCGCAGAAAGATAGAGCGCCTCATAGTAAAAAGAATTAAAATATGAGGTATAGGCAACGTCACAAAGAATTATTGCCGCGAAAATGCAAACAAATATCTGCGCTTTTTTGTTTATTACATCTATTGAAGAAATAATAAGACAAAGTCCTATAAGAAACAGAGCCAAATATACCAAAGCCATCATTCGCGTGTCAAATCCCGAATGAAGCATGGCGCTCATTTTTTTTGCCGCGATCACGGGCATAAACGAGCCTTCGCTTTGATCGGTAACCGCGAAGCTGTGATTTAAGCTGTCTTCTTGTATTTCTCCCGGATAACTCAGTCCGTTTTCGGAAATGAGTCCTGAAACGCCGCCGTCATCGTTCCTGCCGAAAAAGGGAGGAACAAGCGTTGTTACAATCACCAAAAGCACAGCGAGCGCTATTATAATAATCTTATGCTTATCCAAAAGTATCTCTCCTCAAACTTCCGCTTATCTACTCAACGCTTGCCGCCGCCTGAGCGAGCTGATCCGGTGTCATTAACCCCTCTGTTGAAGGCGTCTGCGGTTCTACGAGATCCGGCTGCAGCGTCTGCTGAGGCGCGGGTGTTGCAGGAGGCAGCGCGGGCGTCGGTGTGGGCTGTGCCGGAGTAGCCGAAGGCTCCGGAGTTTTCTCGGGATTCTCATCTGGCTTCTTCGTTCCGACTTTAACTATTGTCTTGCCGCCGGAATACGTGCTTCTCGAAACGAGAGTACGTTCGCTTGTAGTGCCGTTTTTCGTAACTGTCTTGTAAAGCTCAACAGTGCATCCGTCCGAGCCTTGTTTTTCAACTTTCTTTTCGCCAAGCGGCAGAGTATCGTCAGGTTCTTCCTTAACCGTTGCCGCAACCGTTCCCGTTCTTACGGGATAAAGCTCAACCTTCTCGTCAACTTCTCTGTATCCGAGGATTGATGCTTCCGCAAGACCGCCGCCTGCGGATGTAACGATTTTTATGGGATAGTCGGTATTATTCTTAAATTTAAAATCTATATTTCCGTAGTCAACCGTCGCGTCCTGACCGAGAGGCACATAAGTTACGGGAAGCTGATGGCATGTGCGCTCCGTAACCTCAATATTCGCATATAAAACGGCGCAGTAAAGGGTTGATGAAACCTGGCATATACCTCCGCCGAGACCGTCCGCAACTTCGTTGTTCATATAAACGTGTGCCATTTTAAAACCGTTTGCCGCCGTTCTCTCGCCAACTGTGCCGTTATAAGAAAACTCTTCGCCGGGCAATAAAACGGTATTGTTTACGAGCGACGCCGCAAGCGCTATGTTGCTTGAACGGCTAACATCGCCGCTGTTATAGTTTGTTTTGTAGCTGCCGAGCGTTTTTGTAAAGAGGCGCTCTTCCGCCTTTTCCTTAGTAAGCTCAGGCTCTGTAATATCGGCGGGAATTTCAAATGTTTTGCCGTAATCCTTATTATCTTTTATTATGCTCTTTGCGCGTTTTTTGTCAAAATCAACACCGTATACGGGATCTTTTATAACAACCTCGCCGTCTTCTTTTGCATATTCCGCGTCTTTTGCTTCTTTGTGAACTTCCTTATACAAATCTTCCTCGTTAAATTCTTTGGGAAGACGTTTTTCTTTTTTAAATTTCAGCTCTTCGCCGAATTCGCGTTTTCCTATTGTCTCCAGGATTTTTGCTTTTATATCGTCACGGTTCGGCATATCTCCGGGCTTGCCGTTTGTAACAAGCAGCTTTCCGTCCTCAATTTTATAGCTGTATTCCTCAACGGGCGTGCCTATGCCTTCAAGCAAATTGTCTATTGCTTTGTCAAGCTTTTCTTCGTCATATTTAAAATAAAGCGGTATTTGGTGTCCCTTAAAAAGAGAGCCGAGCACGCTTGTGTAGCGATGGAAGCCGCCTCCCTCTCGTCCGAATTTATAAGCTTCTTCGGCGGATTTTTCATAAGAATATTCAACGTCTATATCATCCGTAAACAAAGACTTTTTCTCGCCGTCAAGCGAAAGATTTATTTTTCCCGCGGCGGGATCGTCTCCAAAGTTTTTTCTCAGCGCTTCTGCAGCCTGTTTTTCGGTCATGCCCGAAAGCTTAACGCCGGCGCATGTAACACGCGAGTATATTTTTGAATCCGCAAAAACGTATATGCACGACGACAGTATAAAAACGAGAAGTATTGCCGCCGCCGTTATACCGGCAATTGCCTTTTTGGAAAGCTTTATGTTTGACACAAAACACACCTCTTTAAATTTTATCTTATTTGTATACATCGTATATTATAACAGCAAATTTTCAAGTAGTAAAGTAATTTTTCGAAAAAAATCCGTTTTTTTACTTATTTCTATAGCCAAATGCCGCCTGTTTTTCAAAAAAGCATAAAAAAACCGCCCCGGAATCAAATTCGGCGCGGTTTTTGCTTTTGCCTTTAATGCACACTTTGGGGACGGGGCTGTTTTTGTCTTTCTATACTTACGTTTTAACATATCTTTACCGGTTTATCAATGACAAAAGCCACGGAAGACTTCCGCGGCTTTTTTAAATATTAAATTGAAAGTTTAAGTCCTTCTGCGTCACAAAACGTTTTTTATTCTGTAATATATACACTTCTCGTTGTGCCGTCCCAGTCGACCGAGCAGCCCATAGCCTCAGTTACCGCACGGAGAGGAATATATGTGCGGTTGTTTATGATTTTCGCGGGAACGTCCATGGTGCCGTATTCCGACACCTGGCCGCCGGAATATTTCGTAATCCATGTTGAATCTATCATAACCTGAACGGCAAAATTGCCTCTTGACAGCGTAACGCATTTTGACGCATTGTCCCAGCCAACGTTATATTCAAGCTCTTCGGCAACCGCGCGGATAGGAACTAATGTTCTGTCGTTTTCAATTACGGGGGCGCTGTCGGGATAAACCTGATATCCGTTTACGTAAATTGAAATATCCTGCGAACTGTTTTGCTGCCCCAAATTGCCGCTTTGCTGCTGCGCGCTGCTGCTTTGCGCGGGTGAGTTACCGTAAGTAACCGTTGCCATCATGTTGTAAAAATCCTGCACATAGGGCATGCTGCTGCTTTTTGTACGGTAAGTGTAATCACATGTTCTCGGCAGCGAGCCGTCAATGTAAATATACTCTATATAATTTTGCGTTTCGCCGAGACCGCGGAAATACCATTCGTTAGTCCAAACGATTTTAACATATTCATATCCGTTTATTGTCTCAAACGAGGCAGAGCAGGAAGGTACGTTTGAATAATCGTCATAAGCGCGCTTATATGTATGTTTTGAAACAAAATATGATTCCCATTCGCCTGCGGACTTACCACGAACAGAATCAATATCATAATACAAATAATAATACTCTTCCGCAAAAATATCGGTGTCATCACCTTTGCTGAACGCACGGTAAACACCGTCAGAATTCTCCCAGCCGGCAGGCGGAGTGAAGTTTGAAATGCTGTCCGACCCATGTGTGACAGCGAAGGCGGGCAGCGTACTTGTAAGCATCATAAGCGCTGCAAATAAAGCGATAAAATACTTGATTCTTTTCATTTTCATTTCTCCTCAAAATAATAATTGCAGTAGTTTTTACAGTTCTTCCAAAAAGCTGTATAAACATATTCCTGTTATTTTAATTTTATCATACATGCTAAACTGTGTCAACAAACAAGAAAGCCGCAGAAAACTACTGCAGCTTTTTAAATGTGAAATTGGAAGTTGATAATTAAAAATTCACTTTCCATTTTCCATTCTCAATTCTCAATTCTGATAAAAACAATGAAACGTTGACAATTCGTGTACGTCCCCTTTTGTCCCGAGGTGTTGTCAACAGAACCGTCCCCTTGACACTCAATAGAACCGTCCCCTTGTGTTTTGACGTCCCTTTGTCACGCGTCTACCTAAAATCCATTTTACAGAGAAATTTTTTAGGCAAAAACGGTATTAATCCATTCCGCTTAACAGGATACAAAATATCCCATCCAGAAAACTGATAAGTTTCCAGAATATCACCACCGCCGATATCGGTTTTTCCGCAATATTCACCATAACATATATAAGTATTATGTCCTGTCGCAATGCTGTAATTTTCTACAACAGACGGAACTTCTCCTTTGGCAACAATATACTTTCCATGTTCGTAGTATCCGTTTTGGTCACCGACAATCATCCATGAAGAACCGGTTACTTGTACCCATTGAACCAAATAATACTGTTCTTTTGAATTTAACAAATCTTCTTGAGAAACAGCATACTTCACGGGCGCAAACCATACCTTATAACCAAAAAATATTACAACAAATATAATAATGATAATGAAGCTAAAAACAATGCGTTTTCTCATTGATTACACCTCTTCATTTTTTATAGAAGTTCGTAAAACTACCACCATTTGAAACACTTTTATGTCAAGGGGACGGTTCTCTTGACAACTACGCTTTTAGAACAACCCCTCTGTTTATACCTGTCAAACGCTCTATTTGCCGAACCGACAAGCCGTCTTCTTTTAGTTTGTGCAACAATTGATTGCGTTTATCTGCCGACA